>DASPLX010000077.1:0-28955 GCA_035627375.1 Paucimonas sp.
GCAGCCGAGCACGACATAGAACAGCACGAGCGCCAGGATCAGCATGAAGTTCGGCAGGCCGAGCGAGGCGATCCATTCCGCGAGATGGCGCGGCAGGCCGATGTAGCCCATCGCCAGCGTCAGGAATTGCGCGCCGGCGAGGATGAGGGCGATCATGCAATACAGGCGCGTCGCGCCCATCAGGCTATCCTTGAACGTGCGCCGGTTGAGCGAACCTTGCGCCGCCGAGAGGATCAAGGCTCCCGTGACGCCGATGGCCGCGGCTTCGGTCGCCGTGACCCAGGGCGAATACACGGCGCCGAGCACGAGTATGACAAGCAGCACGACCGGGATTAGGTGGCGCGCCGCGATCAGCTTTTCCATCAGGCTGTACGAGCGGGAAGCCGGCGGGATCGCGTCCGGATGGCGCAGGGCCCACACCACGATGTAGCCGGAAAACAGCGTGGCGAGCAGGATGCCCGGAATGACGCCGGCGATGAACAGTTCGGGAATGGAGACATTGGCGACGACGCCGTAGACGATCATGATGATCGACGGCGGGATCAGCAGGCCGAGCGTGCCGGCGCCGGCCAGCGTGCCGATGATCTTGTCTTCCGGGTAGCCGCGGATCGACAATTCCGGAATCGTCATCTTGCCGATCGTGGCGCAGGTGGCGGCCGACGAGCCCGATACCGCCGCGAAGATGGCGCAGCCGATCACGTTGGTGTGCAGCAGGCGGCCCGGCACACGCTCCAGCCACGGCGCCAGGCCCTTGAACATGTCTTCGGAGAGCTTGGTGCGGAACAGGATTTCGCCCATCCAGATGAAGAGCGGCAGGGCGGTCAGCGTCCACGAGGAAGCCGCGCCCCATATCGTGACGGCCATGGCATCGCCAGCGGGCCGCGATGCGAACAACTCCATCCCGATCCATGCCACGCCGCACAAGGCCAGGCCGATCCAGACGCCCGCGCCGAGCAGGGCGAACAGGGCAACGATCAATAGCACGGTAACCAGGATTTCCATCGCCTACCTATTCATTGTGCAAGGCTTCTTCCGCGGCTTTCTGCGCGCGCTTGCCTTGCAATTCCAATACCAATTCATCGACGAAGGCGATGAAGAACACGATGCTGCCGGCCGCCATCGCCAACTGCGGAATCCAGAGCGGCATGGCGTCGCTGCCGGTGGAGACGTCGTTGAAGTCCCAGGATTGGTAGGCGAGGCGGACCGAATACCAGGCCAGCGCGCCGGCCAGCGCGGAAGCGGCGAACAGCGACCCTAGTTCCAGCAGGTGACGCTGGCGCGGCGGCAGCGTCTGCAAGACCAGCATGACGCGGATGTGCTCGCCGCGCTTGAGGGTATGCGCCAATGCGAGGAATCCGGCGGCGGCCATGCAATAGCCGGCATACATGTCGGTGCCGCGCAAGCTGAGCGCGAACACGCGATCGGCGATGCCGGCCATCACCATCACAAACGTGCCGATCATGAAAAACGCCGCGGCAAAGCCGGCGGCGTCGTAGAGCCAGTCGAGCGTTCTCCTCATCGGACGGTTCGCCTACGGCCTGGTATAGGTATCGATCACGGCCAGACCTTCCGGGCCTGCCTTTTTCAGCCAATCGGACAACATGAGGGAGCCGATCTGTTTGACGTCGGCCTGAAGCTTGGCGGACGGCTTCTGGATCGTCATGCCCTTCTTCTTGAGCGCGTCGACATACCAGTCGTTCTTGCTTTGCGATAAGGTCCAGCCGCGCGTTTCCGCGTCGGCCGCGGCTTTCAGCACCGCGTCCTGGGTCGGTTTGTCGAGGGCGTCGAACGCCTTCTTGTTGACGATGACGGCATTCTTGGGCAGCCAGGCCTGCGTGTCGTACCAGTATTTCAGATGCTCATAGACCTTGGAATCGTAGCCGGTCGTGCCGGAGGACATGAAGGAATCGACCACGCCGGTGGCCAGCGCCTGCGACAGTTCCGATGCCTGCACGGTCACCGGCTGGGCGCCGACCAGCTCGGCGATCTTGCTGGTCGAGGGACTATAGGCGCGCCATTTCAGCCCGCGCATGTCGGCCACCGAATTGAGCGGCTTCTTGGCATAGATGCCTTGCGGCGGCCAGGGCACGGCATAGAGCAGCATCATGCCGTGCTTGGCGAGCAGGTCGTTCTGCGCCTTCTTGGAGGCCTTGTACAGGCGCATCGCGTCGGAATACGAAGTCGCGAGGAAGGGGATGCCGTCGACGCCGTACAGCGGATTCTCGTTTTCGAAGTTGACCATCAGGATTTCGCCGATCTGCGCCTGGCCGCCTTGCACGGCGCGCTTGATCTCGGGTGCCTTGAACAGCGAGGCATTCGGATGGACGGTGATCTTGAGCTTGCCGCCGGTCGACTTGTCGACCTCGTTGGCGAATTGCTGGATGACTTCGGTATGGAAGTTATTGGCCGGATAGGCGGTCGGCATGTCCCATTTGGTTTGCGCCTGCGCGGAAAACATCGCTCCCAGCGCGGAGAACAGCATCGTCAACCGTGCCAATCGTGTGAAACGCATTGCCTGCTCCTTGTACATATGAATGAGGTTGTCGTACAAACAAGCCGCATAGAGTAGCGTTAATTCGATGGCAAGACAATCCGACAAGAAACGAATAGATCAAAGTTCCTTCAATCAATTCGACATCGCCGGTTGAGACGAATCCGCAACACCGGCGGGCAGTTTTGTTCCGCAAGCTTGCGGTCGGTTATATGCTGATGCTGCGGAGAAACACTTGCGTGCTACTACGCATTGAAAATCCAGCATTCCCTCTCGATACTCTTTCCTGGCAACAATGCCGTAATCAACTACGTCACAAGGAGACTTGGCATGAAAAAAATAATCAAAGGATTCCTGTTAGGGCTTTGCTTTGCGCTAGCCGGCTCGATCAGCATGGCGGCCGAGAGGGGTAGTCCCGAAGAGGCGGTCGCGATGGTGAAGAAGGCCGTCGCCTATCTGAAGGCCAACGGCAAGGACAAGGCATTCGCGGAGTTCGGCAATCTCGACAACAAGGAATTCCACGATCGCGATCTCTACATCTTCGTGTACGACCTGAACGGCATCAACCTCGCGCACGGCAACAATCCGAAGATGGTCGGCAAGAACTTGCTCGACATGAAGGACAACGACGGGGTCTATATCATCAAAGGCTTCATCGAAGTCGCCAACAGCAAGGGCAAGGGCTGGGTCGACTACAAATGGCCGAATCCGGTCACGAAAGCGGTCGAGTCGAAGTCGAGCTATATCGAGAAGGTCGACGGCATGATCGTCGGCTGCGGCATCTACAAGCGCTGATCGTTCGCTGTCCTGCCTTTCCGGTGGGCGCGCTCATACGCGGCCGCCGGAAAGGATCGCTTCCACCGCCCGCGCGATCGCCAGGATCCTGGCGTCCGACATCGCGCTCCCCACCAGCGACAGGCCGACCGGCAGAGTGCCCGGCTCATGGCACGGCACCGAAATCGCGCAACCGTCCATCATGTTCACCGACGCCGGATTGCGCAGCACCAACGAATTCGCCTTCACGTACGCGTCATCCGACGCTTCCAGTTCCGCCAGCGCCGGCGCCACGACGGGTACGGTCGGCATGATCAGCGCGTCGAACGGCGCGAGTTCGCGCTCCATGCCGGCGATCCATCGGCGGCGCGCGGCGCACAGGTCGATGTAGTCGGCGGCATCCAGGGCGGCGCCGGCCTTGATGCGCGAGGCGACGCGCGGATCGTATTCGGCCTCGCGTTCCGCCAGGAGCTTGCGATGCCAGGCATAGGACTCGACCGCCGAGAACTTGCGCAGCGGATTGAAATCGTCATACAGCGCGAGCGGCGTCTCGATGATTTGCGCTCCGGCGGCCGACAGCCGGGACAAGGCCGACGCGAACGACGCCGCCACATGAACATCGAGATCGTCCAGCACCATGGTTTGCGGCAAGCCGAGGCGCAAGCCGCGCACTCCCGGCGGCAGCGGCGGAAGCGCGAGCGGCGCATCGGCGATGACGCCGTCGACCAGGAGGCAATCGTCGACGGATCGGGTCAGCGCGCACAGCGAATCGAGCGTCGTCGACAAGGGTACGGTGCCGGCGGTCGGCACCCGGCGTGCCGTGGGCTTGAAGCCGACCAGGCCGCAGAATGCCGCGGGAATGCGGATCGAGCCGCCGGTATCGGAGCCGAGCCCCGCGACGCACAGGCCGGCGGCGACCGACACGGCCGCGCCCGACGACGAGCCGCCCGGGATGCGCGCGACATGCGGGTCCAGCGGATTGCGCGGCGTACCGTAATGGGGATTGAGGCCGAGCCCGGAATAGGCGAACTCGGTCATGTTGGTCTTGCCGATGATCGCCGCGCCTGCCTCGCGCAAGCGGCGCACGACCGGCGCGTCGGCGGCCGCGGGCGGCGCATCCTTCAGGACCACCGAGCCGGCCAGCGTCGGCTCGCCGGCCACGTCGACCAGATCCTTGACCGATACCGGCAAGCCCGCCAGCGGCGGCAGCTCGGCGCCGGCCGCTTGCAGCGCATCGGCGCATGCGGCGGCGGCGCGCGCGGCTTCCGGATACAGCCTGGTGAAGACGAAAGCGGTTTCCCGCGCCGCCGCGAGACAGTCGTCGACCAGCGCGCGGCGCGAACCCGGCGCAAGAGCGCCGATCGGTTTGGTAATGGGATCGTTCATGCGACAATGCGTCCCGCACGGAGACGCCCTGAGTGAGTTAGTCGTGTGGCGTGCCAAGAAAAACAAATTATATCGGGTGACCTGTATGCAGCGCTGGCAATTCTGGATCGATCGTGGCGGCACGTTTACCGACATCGTGGCGCGGCGCCCCGATGGCGGCTTGACGACGCAAAAGCTCTTGTCCGAGAACCCGGAACAATATCGCGACGCCGCGATCGCCGGCATTCGCCGCTTGCTCGGCGTCGGCGCCGACGAGGCCATCCCGGTCGGCATGATCGAGGCGGTGAAGATGGGAACGACCGTGGCGACCAACGCGCTGCTGGAGCGCAAGGGCGAGCCCACCGTGCTCGCGATCACGCGCGGTTTCCGCGATGCCCTGCGCATCGCCTACCAGAACCGGCCGCGATTGTTCGACCGCCATATCGTCTTGCCGGAGCTGCTGTATCGCAAGGTCGTCGAAATCGACGAGCGCATCGGCGCGCACGGGGATGTCGTCATGCCGCTCGACGCCGACGGCGCACGCACCGCGTTGGAAGCCGCCTACGCGCAGGGCTTCCGCTCGATCGCGGTCGTCTTCATGCACGGCTATCGCTATACGCAGCACGAGGAAACCGTCGGCCGGATCGCCCGCGAAATCGGCTTCACGCAGATTTCCCTGTCGCACCGGATCAGCCCGCTGATGAAGCTCGTGTCGCGCGGCGACACCACCGTCGTCGATGCTTATCTCTCGCCCATCCTGCGGCGCTACGTGGAGCAAGTGGCGGCGGAGCTGCCCGGCGTCAACCTGCAATTCATGCAGTCCAACGGCGGCCTGACCGGCGCCCGCCTGTTCCACGGCAAGGACAGCATCTTGAGCGGTCCGGCCGGCGGCATCGTCGGCATGGCGCGCGCCAGCCGGCTCGCCGGCTTCGACAAGATCATCGGCTTCGACATGGGCGGCACCTCGACCGACGTGTCGCATTTCGCCGGCGAATTCGAGCGCGAATTCGAGACCCGGGTGGCCGGCGTGCGCATGCGCGCGCCGATGATGAGCATTCACACGGTCGCCGCCGGCGGCGGATCGATCTTGCATTTCGACGGTTCCCGTTATCGCGTGGGGCCGGACAGCGCCGGCGCCAATCCCGGACCGGCCAGCTACCGCCGCGGCGGACCGCTGACGGTCACCGACTGCAACGTCATGCTCGGCAAGATCCAGCCCGCGCATTTTCCGCGCGTCTTCGGACCGCACGCCGATCAGCCGCTGGACAGTGCCGTCGTGCGGCGCAAATTCGAGGAGATGGCGGAGGAAATCGGGCGGGCGACCGGAACCCGGCCGACGCCCGAACAAGTGGCCCAAGGCTTCGTCGATATCGCCGTCGGCAACATGGCCAACGCGATCAAGAAAATATCGGTGCAGCGCGGCCACGACATCACCGAATACGTTCTGACCACCTTCGGCGGCGCCGGTGGACAGCATGCCTGCCTGGTCGCCGACGCGCTCGGCATGACGCGCGTGTTCGCGCATCCGTTGGCCGGCGTGCTGTCGGCCTATGGCATGGGCTTGGCCGATCAAGCCGCGATGCGCGAGGCGGCGCTGGAAATCGTGCTGCGCGACGAGGCGACGGACGCCATGCGCGCCCGGCTGGACGCATTGGCGAGCGAGGCCGAGCAGGAATTGCTCGCGCAAGGCGTGGCCCGGCAACGCATTCACATCGTCCGGCGCGCGCACCTGCGCTATGCCGGCACCGATTCCGCCTTGCTGGTGCAGTTCGGTACCCGCGAACAGATGCTGGCGCAGTTCGAAAGCGAATACCGGAAACGTTTTTCCTTCTTGATGCCGGGCAAGGACTTGATTGTCGAGGCGGTATCGGTCGAAGCGATCGGCAGATCGGACGCGCCGGTAGAGCAGGCAGCGGCGGCGCCTCGCACGGAGCCGCTGCGCGCGGCGCAGGTAGTGGCCATGTACAGCGGCGGCGAGTGGCGCGATACGCACTTGTACCGGCGCGACGACCTGCGGCCGGGGGATCGCATCGACGGCCCGGCGATCATCGCCGAAGCGAACGCGACGACCGTGGTGGAGCCGGGATGGCAGGCGCAGGCGACGCCGCTCGGCCACCTGGTGCTTGCGCGCGTGGCGGCCAGGCCGCGGCAACGGGGCGAGCACGGCGCTGCCGGAACGCCGGTCGATCCGGTGATGCTGGAGATCTTCAACAATCTTTTCATGTCGATCGCCGAGCAGATGGGCTTGCGTCTGCAGAACACCGCCTATTCGGTCAACATCAAGGAACGCCTCGACTTCAGCTGCGCCTTGTTCGACGCGGAAGGCAACCTGATCGCCAACGCGCCCCACATGCCGGTGCATCTCGGCTCGATGGGCGAGAGCATCAAGACGGTCATACGCGGAAATGCCGGCAAGATGCGGCCGGGCGACGTCTACATGCTCAACGACCCGTATCGCGGCGGCACGCATCTGCCCGACGTGACGGTGATCACGCCGGTATTCGACGAAAAGGGGAGCGACATCCTGTTCTACGTCGGCTCGCGCGGACATCATGCCGACATCGGCGGCACGACGCCGGGTTCGATGCCGCCCGATTCGCGCGTCGTCGAAGAAGAGGGCGTGCTGATCGATAACTTCAAGCTGGTCGAAGGCGGCCGCTTCCGCGAAGCGGAGACGCGCGCGCTGCTGGCCGGCGCCCGCTATCCGGCGCGCAATCCCGACCAGAACATCGCCGATCTTCGCGCGCAGATCGCAGCCAATCAGAAGGGCGTCGAGGAATTGCGCAAGATGGCCGACCACTTCGGCCTCGACGTGGTCCAGGCCTACATGCGGCATGTGCAGGACAATGCCGAAGAGGCGGTGCGCCGCGTGATCACGGCGCTCAAGGACGGCAGCTTCGAACTGCCGCTCGACAACGGCGCCGTCATCAAGGTCGCGATCCGCGTCGACCGGACCGAGCGCAGCGCCGAGATCGACTTCAGCGGCACCTCCGCGCAGCAGGACAACAATTTCAACGCGCCGGCCGCGGTATGCATGGCGGCCGTTCTCTACGTGTTCCGCACGCTGGTCGACGACGACATTCCGCTGAACGCCGGCTGCCTGAAGCCGCTCAAGGTCGTCATCCCGGAAGGCTCGATGCTCAATCCGCGTCATCCGGCGGCGGTCGTATCCGGCAACGTCGAAACCTCGAGCTGCATCACCAATGCGCTCTACGGTGCGCTCGGCGTGATGGCAGCGTCCCAAGGCACGATGAACAACTTCACCTTCGGCAACGAAACCTACCAGTACTACGAAACCATTTCCGGCGGCTCGGGCGCGGGCGACGGTTTCGACGGCACGGATGTGGTGCAGACCAACATGACGAACTCCCGGCTGACCGATCCCGAAGTGCTCGAATTCCGGTTCCCGGTACGGCTCGACAGTTATACGATCCGTCCTTTGTCGGGCGGCGAGGGGAGATGGCGCGGCGGTAACGGCGGCGTGCGCAGGATCCGCTTCCTGCAGGCGATGACGGCATCGATCCTTTCCAACAATCGTCTCCATCCGCCGTTCGGGATGGCGGGCGGCGCGCCCGGGAAAGAAGGGCGCAATTATGTCGTGCGCCGCGACGGCCGCATCGACGCCTTGACGCACGTCGATAAGACATTGATGGGGCCGGGCGACGTATTCGTCGTCGAAACGCCCGGCGGCGGCGGATACGGAAGACCCGATCAATAGCGCCCGCGATGAGCGTTGAGCCTCCTCAAGGATGAACTTCCGGCGTTCGGCAACGATGTAGCGACCAATAAGCGAAAGCCGATCCAGGGAGTCCATTTTCATGAGGCGATCCCATGCCACGTTCACTTGCGAATGTCTTCCTCATCGGCCTTGCCTGTCTCTTGTCGACCGCCTGCGGCGGCGGCGCGGAAAGCGGCGCGCCGGTCGCGCAATCCCATGCGCCGGCCAGCCTGCTGGCTGAGCGCGTAGCGGTCGTCGCTCCGGCCGCCGTTGCCGGCGGCGCGCAAGCCTCCGCCGGCCCCTCGTCGTCGCGCGCCGATCCGACGCAGGCGCGTTTCAACGGACCGCAAGGCCTGGCGTCCGGTCCCGACGGCGCCTTGTTCGTCGCCGACACGCGCAACTACACGATCCGCAAGATCACGAAGCATGGCAACGTCACGACGATCGCCGGCCTGGCCGGCGTGCCCGGCAGCGCCGACGGCAGTGGGAGCAACGCGCGGTTCACCGAGCCGAGAGCGATCGCCGTCGACGCCGCCGGCACGGCCTATGTCGCCGACGGCAGCGCGATTCGCAAGATCTCCGCCGACGGCATGGTGACGACGATCGCCGGCATCCAGGGCGCCTTTGGCGAGGCGGACGGCATCGGCGCCGCCGCGCGCTTCCGCGCTCCGACCGGGATCGCCGTCGATTCGAAGGGCAACGTGTTCGTGGTCGATCCCTTCGACTTCCAACGCCGGCTGCGCAAGATCGCCCCCGACGGCGCGGTCAGCACCTTCGCCGGCGGCTTCGAAGGCGCGACCCGGATACCGCAGGATGGCGCGGGCGCGATGGCTGCCTTCATCGGACCGACCGGTCTGGCGATCGACCGGCACGATCACCTGTACGTCACCGATATCGGCCTGGGCGGCATCACCGTCGGCAACCTGTTCGACGGCACGGCGTTCGTGCGCCGGGTCACGCCGGGCGCAGTCGTGAAGACGATCGCCGGCAACGTCGGCTTCACGTCGCTGCCGGCCGGCGGCCCCTTGGCCTTGCTGTCGCGCTCGCACGGCGTCGTCGTCAAGAGTTGCGGAACGATCTACGCCACCGATCATTTCGACGCCGGCAATCGCGTCATGTCGGTGGCGTCGAACGGAACCGTATCCGCGTTGCCGCTGGACCAAAGCAAATTCGGCGCGCTCAGCCATCTCGCGAACGGACGGGACGATATCCTGTATGCCAGCGACCGGGGCGGCCACACGATATTGAAGATCCAAGGCGGAACGGTCAGCGTTCTTGCCGGAGCGACCGGAGTGCCCGGCAGCGTGGACGTGCCCTAAACACCGCGGCGCTTTTTCTCTTCGACGCCGCCGTCAAGGGATGACCAGCAATACCTTTACCGTATCGTCGACGGCGCTCTTGTCGATGTAAGCGATCGCCTTTGGATCTTCGGCGACCGCTTTCTTGACTTCGGCGTTGGAGCGGAATTCCTTCGGCGGCATACCCTTGCCGGAAAACGCGATCCGGGACCAGATCGCGCTTACCTGCACGAGCGTCTTGTTGGCGGCTTTCTTGTAGAACTCGGTACGGATCGCGGTGTCGGGCGTTTGGTCGATCGGCGTGAACGCATTTGACTGCCCCAGAAAAAACTGCGCCGCTTGTTCGGTAAACATGCGCGTGGCCGGATTGTTGACATTCGTGATCACGGCGATTTCTGCGCGAGCGGAACCGGCCGCCAGGAGGCCGGCGAGTGCGGCCAGGGCGATGATCGGTTGACTCATGTTGCTCTCCTCAAATCATCAGAACTTGCGGTCGTAGCTCACGCGGAACAGCGTGACGTTGCCGCCGAAATTGTTCGTGATGTCGATATGGCGATCGAACTGCGCCTTCAATGCGCTGCTCAGATCGATGTCGTAGCGAAGCGTAACCGACGTGCGCCGGAACGATTGGGGTGCGTATTGGCTTCTATCGTCGGTGCGTTCGATGTAGCGCGCGTAGTTGAAGAAAGGCGTCCACTTGCCGAGACGTATGCCGGCGCCGAGCGTCAATGCCGGAGCGGATACCTTGTAGCGCTCGGCAATGAATTTGCGCGTCAGTTGCGTAAGCTCGGAAAGAACGAACCAGTCGTCGAAGTCGGCATTCGCAGCGATGCCGTACGCGTTCAGGTCCGCGCTGGTGTCGAGATCGATGCCGGGGTTTTGCGTTCTCACGCGGGCTTGCATGTAGACCAGGCGTGTCGTGAAAGGGCCGTTCGATAGTTCGAAATCGGCGCCGGCGAGTCGGCTCCATGTGACTTTGGTCGTGCCCGGGTAGTACAGTTGCTGATAGAGCGAATCCTTGACCGTCTCCTTGCCTGCGAACGCGCTCGCGGTATAGTTCGCATTGCCCATGTCGCCGCGGTGACGCACGCTGCCGCCGTTGTAATTGGTCGCCTCCCAACCGTAGAGTTCGGGCGGCGCGTTCACCCACGGATACGCAAGGCCGATGTCCTGGAAATCCGAGTAGTAGTACAGCGGAATGCGCTTGCGGCCGACTTGCGCCTCCCAGTTATCGTTGAAGCTGTACCCGGCATATCCCCATTGCAAGTTCGGCTTCGCATCGCTGCCGCGGCTGACTATCTGCGCGCCAAAGTTGAGGTTTGGACTTGGCGCGTAATTGACTTGCACGCCGACGCGCGACTCAGGCTTGAGCGAAAAGCTCTTGCTATACACGCCTGCATTGCCCCAATCGGCCGTGTAGCAGGGACAGGCCGTTCCATCTATCACGGCGGGACCTTCATAGCTGTCTTGCAGGCGGCCGCCGATGATTTTTCCGCCGGTAACGGTCATGAAGCCGCTGAACTTGAGATTGGCATTCGCGGCGGCGGTTTGCGCAAAGCCGGGCGCCGAAAATGCGATGCACATGCCGGCCAGCGCGCATCCGGTGAAAAGCCAAGTGGAGTTGGGTCTGGCATCGGTCATGATCGTTCCCTAGTGGCTGATGGCAAAGAAAACATTCGCTGGTATTTCGAATGCAATGGAGTGCGATCCGTTTGCGCCGTCCGCGCTGTCCGCTGCCGGCACGGATCGGGCTGGAGAAGGTCGTCGGAACCCGTGATCGATTCTAGCCAGCTTTCGATAGCAGGACAGGTGCTTTGAGACGATACGTGGCCGCTCAGCAACAGGAGTGATACTCTGGATAGAAAAATAGCTACGGATAGAGTCCCCTGCGGAGGAGACGAGCCAACGGCTGAAATGCCGTCTCTCGCATGACGGCCGCAAGCGAATTGGCGTTCACGCGCGAGCCGCGATTGATCGGCCGGCAAGTCCGTCACGGTATAATCGCGGTTTCCGATTTAACCGCAGCGCCGCTGCATCTTCCATCTCCATCCCGCCATGCTGATCCTGCCAGGCTCCAACGCTCTGTCCGCCTTCCGTACACAACGCTTATTGACGCAATTGCAACAAATCGATGAGGCGATCGCCGGCGTCACCGGCCGTTTCCTGCACTTCATCGAAGCCGCCGATGCGCCGGGCGAAGACGACGTCAAGCGCTTGCAGGCGCTGCTGACCTACGGCGAGCCTTTCGTTGGCGGCGCGGACGGCGAGGAATTCGTCGTGATCCCGCGCTTCGGCACGATCTCCCCGTGGGCCAGCAAGGCGACCGACATCGTCCACAACTGCGGCATGGCGCATATCAAGCGTCTGGAGCGCGGCGTGTCGTATCGCATCCGGATGAAATCCGGTCTGCTCGGCGGCGCCAAGAAGATCGCCGACGGCAAGCTCCAGGAAATCGCGGCACTGCTGCACGACCGCATGACGGAGACCGTGCTGCGCGACGCGAACGACGCCGCCGCGCTGTTCCGCGAGCTGGAAGCCAAACCCCTCGACACGGTCGATGTCATCGGCGGCGGCAAGGATGCGCTGGTGCGCGCCAACGGCGAACTCGGCCTGGCGCTGTCGGACGACGAGATCGATTACCTCGTCGATGCCTTCGTCAAGGCCGGCCGCAACCCGACCGATGTCGAACTGATGATGTTCGCGCAAGCCAACAGCGAGCATTGCCGCCACAAGATCTTCAATGCCGACTGGATCATCGACGGCGTCAAGCAGGACAAGTCGCTGTTCCAGATGATCAAGAACACGCATCAACTGCAACCGAAGGGCACCATCGTCGCCTACAGCGACAACTCCTCGATCATCGAAGGCGCGACCGTCAAGCGTTTCTATCCGCGCGGCGGCAAGGAGGGTGGCAACGCCTACGAAGCGTCGGAAGAACTGACGCACATCCTCATGAAGGTCGAGACGCATAACCATCCGACCGCGATCTCGCCCTTCCCGGGCGCCTCGACCGGCGCCGGCGGCGAGATCCGCGACGAGGGCGCGACCGGCCGCGGCGCGAAGCCGAAAGCGGGGCTGACCGGCTTCACCGTCTCCAACCTGATGCTCACGCACGCGGTGCAGCCGTGGGAGAATGCGCGCGACGTCGCCGAGCCGGCCTCCCAACGCGCACCGCATGCCCAGGCCGGCATCTATGGCAAGCCGGACCGCATCGCCTCGCCCTTGCAGATCATGATCGACGGTCCGATCGGCGGCGCGGCATTCAACAATGAATTCGGACGCCCGAACCTGGGCGGTTATTTCCGCACTTACGAACAGAACGTGGCCGGCCGCGTGTTCGGCTATCACAAGCCGATCATGATCGCCGGCGGCATGGGCAATATCTCGGCCAAGCATACGAAGAAGCACGACCTGCCGGTCGGCAGCCTCCTGATCCAGCTCGGCGGACCGGGCATGCGGATCGGCATGGGCGGCGGCGCCGCGTCCTCGATGGCGACCGGGACCAATACCGCCGACCTCGATTTCGATTCGGTCCAGCGCGGTAATCCGGAAATGGAACGGCGCGCGCAGGAAGTCATCAACTCCTGCTGGCAACTCGGCGACGGCAATCCGATTCTCTCGATCCACGACGTCGGCGCGGGCGGCTTGTCGAATGCGTTCCCGGAGCTGACCAACGACGCCAAGCGCGGCGCGGTGTTCGATCTGCGCAAGGTGCCGCTCGAGGAATCCGGCATGGCGCCGAAGGAAATCTGGAGCAACGAATCGCAGGAACGTTACGTCCTCGCGATCGCGCCGGAAAGCCTGCCGCTGTTCCAGTCCTTCTGCGAGCGCGAGCGTTGTCCGTTCGCGGTGGTCGGCACGGCGACCGAAGAGCGTCAGCTCAAGGTCATCGATCCGGAACACGGCAACAATCCGGTCGACATGCCCATGGACGTCCTGCTCGGCAAGCCGCCGAAGATGCAACGCGACGTGACACGCGTGAAGAACGCATTCCCGCCGCTCGACCTGACCGGGATGGATCTGGCCGAAGTCGGCCAGCGCGTCTTGCGCCTGCCGACCGTGGCCGACAAATCCTTCCTCATCACCATCGGCGACCGCACCGTCGGCGCCACTTCGGTGCGCGACCAGATGGTCGGCCCGTGGCAAGTCCCGGTGGCCGATTGCGCCGTCACGGCGATGAGCTTCGAGGGCTATTTCGGCGAAGCGATGGCGATGGGAGAGCGCACGCCGCTGGCCGTGATCGACGCGCCGGCCTCGGGCCGCATGGCGGTCGGCGAGGCGATCACCAATATCGCGGCCGCGCCGATCGCGGACATCTCCGACATCAAGCTGTCCGCCAACTGGATGGCCGCTTGCGGCCAACCGGGCCAGGATGCCGCGCTGTTCGACACCGTGAAGGCAGTGGGCATGGAATTGTGCCCGGCGCTCGGCATCAGCATCCCGGTCGGCAAGGATTCCCTGTCGATGCGCACGACCTGGAAGGATAACGGGGGCGACAAGTCGGTCACGGCGCCCGTGTCGCTGATCGTCTCGGCATTCGCGCCGGTGCCCGACGTGCGCCGCTGCCTGACGCCGCAGCTGCGCACCGATCTCGGCGAGACCGCGCTGATCGCGATCGACCTCGGCCGCGGCAAGAACCGCATGGGCGCCTCGGCGCTGGCGCAAGTGATGCAGCAGCTCGGCAACGAGACCCCGGATGTGGAGAGCGCCGACGACCTCAAGGCGTTCTTCGCCGCGATCCAGCAATTGAACCGGGACGGCAAGCTGCTCGCCTATCACGACCGCTCCGACGGCGGCCTGTACGCGACGCTGTGCGAAATGGCCTTCGCCGGCCGCACCGGCGTGACGGTCAACGTCGATATCCTGGCGATGGAAGGCGAGCACGCCTCCGATTCGGGCGAAGCCAAGAACTGGACCACCCAGGTCGGCGAGCGCCGCAACGAAATGACCTTGCGCGCGCTCTTCAACGAAGAGCTCGGCGCCGTCATCCAGGTGCGCGCGGAACAGAAATCCGACGTGATGAATGTGCTGCGCGGCTTCAACCTGGGCGCCTGCAGCCACATCATCGGCAAGACCAACGAGCGCGACACGATCGAATTCACGCGCGACGCCAAGGTGATCTACAGCCAGCCGCGCGCCGAACTGCAGCGCGCCTGGAGCGAAACCAGCTGGCGCATCGCGCGCCTGCGCGACAACCCGGCCTGCGCCGATGCCGAATACGAGCGCATCCTCGATGCCGGCGATCCCGGCATGACGCCGAAGATCACCTTCGATCCGCAGGAGGACATCGCCGCACCGTTCCTGTCGTTGAATGCGAAACCGAAGGTCGCGATCCTGCGCGAGCAGGGCGTCAACTCGCATATCGAGACCGCCTACGTGATGCACCAGTCCGGCTTCACGGCGGTCGACGTGCACATGAGCGACCTGATCGCCGGCCGCGCCAGGCTCGACGACTTCAAGGGCTTCATCGCCGTCGGCGGTTTCTCCTACGGCGACGTGCTCGGCGCGGGCGAAGGCTGGGCCAAGACCATCCTGTTCAATGCCAAGCTGGCGGACCAGTTCGCGGGCTTCTTCCAGCGCGGCGACACCTTCGCGCTCGGCATCTGCAACGGCTGCCAGATGATGAGCAATCTGAAGTCCATCATCCCCGGCGCGCAAGCCTGGCCGAAGTTCACGCGCAACAAGTCGGAGCAATTCGAGGGCCGCTTCTCGATGGTGGAAGTGGCCGACTCGCCGTCGATCTTCTTCGCCGGCATGGCCGGCACGCAGACGCCGATCGCCGTCGCCCATGGCGAGGGTTTCGCCGATTTCTCGCAGACCGGCAATATCGACGAGGCGATCGTCGCCATGCGCTACGTCGACAACAAGGGCGCCGCGACCGAAACCTATCCCTACAACCCGAACGGCTCGCCGCGCGGCATCACCTCGGTGACGACGCCGGACGGCCGCTTCACGGTCATGATGCCGCACGCCGAGCGCGTGTTCCGCACCGTGCTGCATTCGTGGCATCCGGACGGCTGGGGCGAGCATTCGCCGTGGATGCGGATGTTCCGCAATGCGCGCAAGTGGGTGGGATGACGGCAGGCGCCGTTAGAGAGATTCCCTAGCGCGGATCCAGAGCGGATGTACGGGTTGAATCCGCTCTAGCAGCCGAGTTGCCGCAATTGTTTCGCGCGCGTCTCCAGCGCCAGCTGGCGCGCGCGCCGCTCTCCGTACTTGGCCACGGAAAACTTGCGCTCGCGCCGTTTTCCTTCCAGATCATTCCAGTACGCGCACCAATATTCCTGCCCTGTGTCCGAACGCGCATACCGTCCGACGCCGGGCGTGCCCGAGGTATTGTTGGTGCGCACGATCCTCCTCAGCCATTTCCGATGGGCCGGCTCCTTCTCCTGCCTGATCGCATCGCGATAGGCAACCGCGCCCGCCAGGGCCTTGCGTTTGCCGCCGTGGACGGAATCGGAAAAGAACTTTGCATATCGCCGTCCTTCACGCTGCACCTGCACCAGCCAGCCGTGCGTATTCTTCGCGTCGTAGTCGATGCGCCTGATATTGCGTTGCTGTTTCATGTATTTCCTCCGCGCGCCCGGCGCTGTCGAGGCCGGCTCGACGGCCGCCTTCCTCGGCGCTGGCGGGGGGCGATGTCAAGCGGCTCGCCGCGAAACCGCCGAGCGCCGAACGTCCGGCTGCATCAATCGATTTCCGACTGCAACTGGCTCACGAGCTCTTCCACAAGATAGCGCCGATGGGACGAGAGCGCCATGATTTTTTCCGCCAGCGCGAGAACATCGGGCGACAGCTTGGCCGGGGATTTCGCCGTCGTTTTCGCCGCGTGCGGGGTCTTGTACGACGCATGCTGCTGGTTGGCCGCCAGCGGCTGCTTCGGCGGCGGTCCATAGTGAAGCCAATGTTCGCTGACGCTCAGCCAGGCGGCCAGCGTCGCCAGCTTGTCGTGGGTGGGAATGGAGCGCCCGGTCAGCCATTTGTGGGCGGTCTGGGTGGTGACGGCGTTTCCGTGGTGCCGCAGGTTGAAGCGCAGCGCGAGCTCGGTGGCGCCACTCACCGGATCGGGGCTCCGGCGCAGTGCCAGCTTGAGACGTTTCGAGAACGCCGCTTTTTCTTCGTTGGTCGGCATCCGCACATTCTGCGATAGGCAACAATGCGGCATTCCAACCAAAAGAGCTAAAATTATCTTGCTTAGTTTACAAATAAGCCGGATAGGATAAAATTTATTCTCCAACTTCGTGTACTGGATGCGTTCTGAGATGGAGGATCAACGATGTTTGATGAAACGGAACACCATGTCAATCAATTAGCCATCCAGATCGCCGACGAGGCGGCTCGCATGGATATTGAAATCGAGTGTCCGAGTTTCACCAACGACGGGAAGGAGCCCGAGACCTACGAGGAAATCCGGACTGCTTGGTACGACATCACCCAAGCGGACAAGGATGTCGCGAGGGTGATCAAGACCGCCGTTCGGTATCTGACCTTGCGCGGCAAGATCGTCCGTCATCCCGTCCGGAAGAATTGGGTGCGGATGGCGAATCCGTGGTTCCGATCGAAGAAGCTGAATTCCTGAGCGTGCCGCGACCCGCGGAACAGGCAGTTCGAACGAGGTGAAGTCGCGCCGGCGGCACGAGGATGCCGGGAAAATAAAAAGGCGCCCGATCAATCGAGCGCCTTTCTTTCTTGCCTCGCGGCGAATTACTGGATCTTCGCTTTCTTGCGCAGTTCTTCCTGGTAAGCCTGCAGTTTCTTCTGCTGGACGGATTCGGCGATCTGCGGCTTCAGTTCATCCATGCTCGGGATCTTGGCCGGCCGAACGTCTTCCAGCTTGATCACGTGATAGCCGAACTGGGTCTTGACCGGGGTTTCGGTGAACTTGCCTTTTTCCAGGGCGATCATCGCATCGGAGAACGGCTTCACGAAGGCCGCCGGCGAGGCCCAGTCGAGGTCGCCGCCGTTGCTCGCGGAACCCGGATCCTTGGAGTCCTTGGCCAGGTCTTCGAATTTGGCGCCGGACTTCAGCTTGGCGACGATGGCCTTCGCTTCGTCTTCCTTCTCGACCAGGATGTGGCGGGCGCGGTATTCCTTGTCGCCGGCCGAGGCCTTGAACTTGTCGTATTCCGATTTGATCTCGGCGTCGGACACCGGATGCTTCTTCAGGTAATCGGCGACGAGGGCACGGATCACGATCGACTGACGCGCCATTTCGACCTGGTTCTTGACGTCGGCGCTGGTGCCGAGGCCGAGCTTGTCGGCTTCCTGGATCAGGATTTCGCGGTTGATCAGTTCTTGCTTGATCATCTCGCGCAGCTGCGGCGAGTCTTGCTGGCCTTGCGAGGCCATTTGCTTGACCATCATGTCGGCGCGCGACGACGGAATTGCCTTGCCGTTCACCACGGCGAGATTCTGTGCGAAGACGGGGAATGCAGCGGCCGCAAGCAATACCACCAGCAAACGAGCGGGTTTGAAAGTCATTATCGGTTCCTAAAAAGGGTAACGAACAGGAGTAACAAACAAAAAAACGGCTGAATTGTAAATCAGTTGACGACAGCAGGGTGAAATGATTTGTTTCAGCCTTCCCCGCTGCCTGATACTTCCGACGGCGCCTGGGCCGTGATGGCGAGGGCGTGTATTTCGGTGTGCATCATGTCAGACAGGCAATCATACACCAGCCGATGCCGGGCAAGCCGATTTTGTCCTTCGAACCGCTCGGAAACGATATGCAGGCGGAAATGTCCGGCGCCCGATGCCGCGCCGGCGTGTCCAGCATGAAGCGCGGATTCATCGACCAATCGACATTCACTGGGCGCGAAAGTTTCGGCGAGGCGCGCCAGGATCTTCTGTTCGCGTGTGCCGGCGGCGGTCATTTCGGCTCTTCTTCGAGATACTTCGCCAGGAAGAAGGTCTGGGCGATGATGAAGGCGAAGGTCAACCCGATCCCGCCGAACAGCTTGAAGCTGGCCCAGGTCGAGGTCGAAAACGTGTAGGCGACATAGAGATTGAGCGCGCCCTGCAGGACGAAGAACATGATCCAGGCCACGTTGAGACGTTCCCATACCGGGTCCGGCAGCTTGACCTGCTCCTGCATCGACATCCGCATCAGGTTGCGATGGAAGAAGGCGCTGCTGATGAGGAAGACCGAGGCGAAGCCCCAGTACAGGATGGTCGGCTTCCACTTGATGAAGGTCTCGTTCTGGAAATACACCGTGGCGCCGCCGAGGATCGCGATGATGCCGAGCGACATCCATAGGGTGCCGTGGATTTTCTCGCGGCGTGCCAGCAGGTAGAGAATCTGCAGGACGGTCGCCGCGAATGCGATCACGGTCGCCAGCAGGATGGGCGCGGTGGTCGGGGCGACCGCGCCGCCGGACACGAAGGCGCTCAGGTAATCCGTGGCCAGCGCATGGGCGCTGTCGGCATGGGTCTCTCCCCATTTGAACACCGAGAAAAACAGGATGACTGGAAAGAAATCGAACAGCAGCTTCATTTGGATGTTTTGTCCTTCAGTTCAGATTGCGGCGTAAAGCGCAGCGACGCCGAGTTGATGCAGTAGCGCCGGCCGGTCGGCGGCGGGCCGTCCGGGAAGACGTGCCCCAGATGCGCGTCGCAGACGTTGCAGAGGATTTCCAGGCGGACCATGCCGTGGCTGCGGTCGAGCCGCTCGCGCACGTGGGCCGGATCGAGCGGTTCGAAATAGCTGGGCCAGCCGCAGCCGGAATCGAACTTCGCGTCGGAAGCGAACAGCGGCGTATCGCAGCATACGCAGGCATAGATGCCGGGCTCGTGATGATCCCAATAGCGGCCGGTGAAGGCGCGCTCGGTCGCGGCATGGCGCGTCACTTCGTATTCGAGGGGTTCGAGCATGGCGCGCCATTCGGCGTCCGTCTTGACTACTTTCTCGGTCATGATGAGCAACTCACTTCCAGTTCGCTCGCCCAGTCCGGCGGCAGGGCTGCATAGTGTTCGTTTTCGGGCTGTTCGTCAAACGGTTTTTCGAGCACGGCCAGCAGTTTCGCGATCTCCGAAAAATCCTTGTCTTGCGCCTTTTCGATAGCGACTTGGGCCAGGTAATTGCGCAGTACGTACTTCGGATTCACGCCATGCATGGCGGCGCGGCGCTCGGCGTCGCCGCTGCCTTCCTGACGCAGCCGCTGGCGGTACAGCCCGGCCCAGGCATCGAAGGCGGGGCGGTCGATGAACAGGTCGCGCAAGGGTTCGTCCGCGGCCGGATCGTCGAGCTGCAGGTCGCCGAGGCGGCGGAAGAACAAGGTGAAGTCGACATGGTTGTCCTGCATGATCTTGAACATCGATTCGAGCAGGCCGTCGTCTCCCGCCAGTGTCGTGCGCAGGCCGAGCTTGGCATGCAGGAGCGCGTCGAGTTTTTCGGAAAACGCCGGAATGTAGGTCTGCAGCGCGGCATGGGTGTCGTCGATGTCGCCGATCAGCGGCCACAGGGCCTGGCCCAACGCGTGGCAATTCCAGTTGCCGATCTGCGGCTGCTTGTCGTAGGCATAGCGGCCGGTGTGGTCCGAATGGTTGCAGATATGGCCGGCATCGAATGCCTCCATGAAGCCGAACGGGCCGTAGTCGATGGTGAGGCCGAGGATCGACATGTTGTCGGTGTTCATCACGCCATGCATGAACCCGACCGCTTGCCAGTGCGCGATCGTCTCGGCGGTGCGGCGCGTGACTTCTGTCAGCAGCGCCTGGTAAGGATTGGCGGCGTCGCGCAAGGCGGGATAGAAGCGGTCGATGACGTAGTCGGCCAGCGTTTTCAACTCGGCCTTGCGGTCGTTGTAGAACCAGTGCTCGAAGGAGCCGAAGCGGATGAAAGTCGGCGCCATGCGGGTCGCGACCGCCGAGGTCTCGGGCACCTCGCGCATCACGCGTTCGTCCGAGCCCGTCACGCACAACGCGCGCGAGGTCGGAATGCCGAGCGCCGCCATTGCTTCCGAACACAGGAATTCGCGAATCGACGAGCGCAGCACCGCGCGGCCGTCGCCCATGCGCGAGTACGGCGTCAGGCCCGAGCCCTTCAATTGGAGTTCCATGACGGACGGCGGCGGCAGAGTTGGGGCCTGCGCCTCGCCGAGCAGGATCGCGCGGCCGTCGCCGAGCTGGCCGGCCCAGATGCCGAACTGGTGGCCGGAATAAACGGCGGCCAAGGGTTGCATCGCATCGGTCGGGCGGTTGCCGGTAAATACCTGGACGAAGTTCGCGGTGCCGAATTCCGCCGGATCGAGATCGATCAAGCGCGCCGCCGCTTCGCTGGCGCAGACCAGATAAGGATCGCGCAGCGGCGTCGGTTTCAGTTTGGTGTAAAACGCTGGGGGCAGTCGAGCGAACGAGTGAGTCAGCGGCAAGCCGTCGGTGCTGTACGTCATCAGTAAGAAAAAAGAGTGAGTTACGTTATTGTGACAGAGATGTCGCGGGGATGAGCATCGATCGGAATCGTGATTGGCTTGCGTTGCCGCAAAGCATGGAACGACCCGCGGTTTCAAAATGGAGTGTTGACGAAATGAAATATCGCATTGCGAAATGGAAATTCGTTGACGCTTTTAGTACGGTCGTACGAAAATCGGCCGTTCGAATAAACACTCTAAAAATCAAGGAGACTCGATGCCTGCCTATCCGAAGAGCCCGCTCATGGGCCAGATGATGGATCAGCCCCTGCTGATTTCCAGCATCATCCAGCATGCGGACCGGTATTTTGGGAACAATGAAATCGTATCGCGGCGGGTCGAAGGAGACCTTCACCGCTACACCTATCGCGATTGCCACAAGCGTTCGCGCCGGCTGGCCAATGCCCTGAAATCGCTCGGCGTGGAAATGGGCGACCGCGTCGCCACCCTGGCCTGGAACGGTTACCGGCACCTGGAGGCGTATTACGCGGTGTCCGGTTCCGGCGCCGTGCTCCATACGATCAATCCGCGCCTGCATCCCGAGCAGATCGCGTATATCGTCAACCACGCCGAAGATCACTATCTATTCTTCGACCTGACTTTCCTGCCGCTGGTGGAGGCGTTCGCGCCGCATTGCGCCGCGCTCAAGGGCTCCATCCTCATGTGCGACCGCGATCGCATGCCGAAGGAAAGCAAGATCGCCAACCTGCTGTGCTACGAGGATTTGATCGAGGCCAATTCCGATCAGTATGAATGGCCGCTGTTCGACGAGAATTCGGCGTCGAGTCTGTGCTACACCTCGGGCACGACCGGCAATCCGAAGGGCGCGCTGTATTCCCACCGTTCGACCGTGCTGCATTCCTATGCCTCGGCCATGCCCGATGCGCTCAACGTATCGGCGCGCGATGTCGTCCTGCCGGTGGTGCCGATGTTTCATGTCAACGCCTGGGGCCTGCCGTACTCGGTGCCGCTGACCGGCGCCAAGATGGTGTTTCCCGGCCCGGCGCTCGACGGCAAGTCGCTCTACGAATTGTTCGAGCAGGAGCAGGTGACGTTCTCCGCCGGCGTGCCCACCGTCTGGCTCGGCTTGCTGAATCATGTCGGGCAGAACGATCTAAAATTCTCGAGCTTCAAGCGCACCGTGATCGGCGGTTCCGCTTGTCCGCCGGCGATGATGAAGACGTTGCGCCACAAGTACGGCGTCGAGGTCGTGCATGCCTGGGGCATGACGGAAATGTCGCCGCTCGGCTCGGCCTGCACGCTGCAGGTCCGGCACCTGCAATTGCCGGAAGAGCAGCAGCAGGCGCTCCTCGAAAAGCAGGGACATGCGATCTACGGCGTCGACATGAAGATCGTCGACGACGATGGCCGCGAACTGCCCTGGGACGGCAAGACCTTCGGCAATCTGCTGGTCAGGGGGCCGTGGGTCATCAGCGGCTATTTCAAGAACGAAGGCGGCGCGGCCTTGCAGGACGGCTGGTTCCCGACCGGCGACGTGGCCACCATCGATCCCGACGGCTACATGCAGATCACCGACCGCAGCAAGGATGTGATCAAATCCGGCGGCGAGTGGATCGGCTCGATCGATCTCGAGAACATCGCGATGGCCCATCCGGCCGTCCAGCAGGCGGCCTGCATCGGCGTGCGGCATCCGAAGTGGGACGAGCGGCCGCTGCTGGTGGTCGTGAAGAAGCCGGGCGCGGAAGTCGGCAAGGACGAGCTGCTGCAGTTCTATGAAGGCAAGATCGCGAAATGGTGGACGCCGGACGACGTCGTCTTCACCGACGCCTTGCCGATCGGCGCCACCGGAAAGGTCCTGAAAAACAGGATCCGGGAGCAATTCAAGGATTATCGACTTCCGACAGCCTGAATTCGATTTCGCTGCGGACTTTATATGTCACCCAGGAAGTAAACCAGAAGGAGAGACCATGACGTTCCAGGTACGGCCGCTCGTCGCGGCGATTTGCTTGTCCGTTTTCGCTTCGTCCGCCGCCATGGCGGAAAACATCAAGCTGGCGTTCATCGATCCGCTGTCCGGCCCGTTCGCGCCGGTCGGCCAGAATCAGCTGAAGAGCTGGCAGATGATCGCCGACATGGCGAACAAGGGCAAATGGGCGGGCGGCCATACTTTCGAGATCGTCGGTTTCGACAACAAGGCGAGTCCGCAGGAATCGCTGACGCAATTGAAGGCCGCGATCGATCAGGGCTATCGCTACATCCTGCAGGGCAACGGCTCGGGCGTGGCGCTGGCGCTGATCGACGCGATCAACAAGCACAATGAACGCAATCCCGGCAAGGAAGTGGTGTTCCTGAACTATGCCGCGGTCGATCCCGACCTGACCAACAGCAAGTGCAGCTTCTGGCATTTCCGCTTCGACGCCAACTCCGACATGAAGATGGAGGCGCTGACTTCCTACATGGCGCGCGATCCGAACGTCAAGAAGGTCTACATCATCGGCCAGAACTATGCCTTCGGCCACCAGGTCACGCGCGCCGCCAAGGATTATCTCAAGCGCAAGCGTCCGGACATCCAGGTCGTCGGCGACGATCTGCATCCGATCGGCCAGGTCAAGGATTTCTCGCCGTACGTCGCCAAGATCAAGGCCTCGGGCGCCGATAGCGTCATCACCGGCAACTGGGGCGCGGACCTCGCCTTGCTGGTCAAGGCGGCCAAGGATGCCGACTTGAAGGCGAATTTCTATACCTACTATGCCGGCACCACCGGCGTGCCGACGGCGATGGGAGCGGCCGGAGCCGATCGCGTGAAGATGATCGCCTACTGGCATCCGAACAACGAAACCTTCGCGGGCAAGGAAATCGTCGAGGCGTTCAAGAAGAAGTACAACGACGACTACTACGGCATGTCCACCCATTCCATCATCACCATGCTGGCCAAGGCCGTCACCGAGGCGAAATCGACCGACCCGGTGAAAGTGGCGTTCGCGATGGAAGGCATGAAGATCAAGAGCCTGAACGGCGACGTCGAGATGCGCAAGGCCGACCACCAGGCCTTGCAGCCACTGTATCTGGTGACCTGGACCAAGGCCGACGGCAAGATCGTGAAATACGACCAGGAAAACACCGGTTTCGGCTGGAAGACCCACCAGAAATTCGACACCTTCATCGCGTCGCAGCCGACGTCTTGCCAGATGAAGCGGCCGGGACAATAAGTCCGGCTCCGGTTCGATGATTCCGCTTCCGGAGGCCTGGCGCCTCCGGGGCGCGGAGCACAACATGCGTGTCGCGCCCGCACGACGGGAACGACAGGTAGGCGTTCATGGAATTCACCCTTATCACCTTGCTCAACGGCTTGAGCTACGGCTTGCTGCTGTTCATGCTGTCGTCCGGCCTGACGCTGATCTTCAGCATGATGGGCGTGCTCAATTTCGCCCACGCCAGCTTCTACATGCTCGGCGCTTATTTCGCCTATGCGATCAGCGCCAAGCTCGGCTTCTGGCCGGCATTGTTCATCGCACCGCTGCTGGTCGGCGCGGTCGGCGCGCTGGTCGAGCGCTACGGGCTGCGGGCGGTCCACAAGTACGGGCATATCCCCGAGCTGCTGTTCACCTTCGGCCTTTCCTATGTGATGGTCGAACTCGTGCAACTGATCTGGGGCCGCGCCGCCGTTCCCTATGCGATTCCGCGGGAACTCGAAGGGCCGCTGTTCACGCTCTACACCACGACCTTCCCGATCTATCGCGGCTTCATGATGCTGATCGCGTTGCTGATGCTGGCGGCCATGTATCTCGTGTTGACCCGGACCCGCATCGGCCTCGTGATCCAGGCGGCGCTCACGCATCCGGACGCGGTCGAGGCGCTCGGCCACAACGTGCCGCGCGTGTTCATGCTGGTGTTCGGCGGCGGCTGCGCGCTGGCCGGGCTGGCCGGCGTCATCGGCGGCAACGCCTTCGTGACCGAGCCCGGCATGGCGGCGACGGTCGGCAGCATCATCTTCGTCGTCGTCGTGGTCGGCGGCATGGGCTCCTTGCTGGGCGCCTTGCTGGCGTCGCTGCTGATCGGCATCGTCCAGACGTTCGCGGTCGCGCTCGATTATTCGCTCCTCGATCTGCTGGGCAGGCTCGGCATGGCGTCCGGCCCCGATACGCCGGGATACGCCGTGTTGAAACTGACGATCGCGCAGACCGCGCCCATCCTGCCGTACCTGCTGCTCGTGCTGATGCTGATCTTCCGGCCGCGCGGGCTGCTGGGCACGAGAGAAGGTTGAAGCAACATGAACCGCCTTACCTATAAACCGCTCGATCTCGGCCGCTGGATCGTCTGGGGCGGCTATGCCGTGCTGCTGATCGTCGCGCCGCTGGTGTTCAACAAGGGAGCCTCGCTGTCGCTGCTGTCGCAGATCGGCACCATCATGATCGTCTGCCTGTCGTACAACATGCTGCTCGGGCAGGGCGGCATGCTGTCGTTCGGGCATGCCGTGTACACCGGGCTCGGCGCCTTCATCGCCATCCATGCGATGAACCTGGCGGCGCAGGGAACGGTCTGGCTGCCGGTGACGCTGGTGCCGCTGGTCGGCGGCCTGGCCGGGATATTCTTCGGCATCGTGTTCGGCTATGTGACGACCAAGAAATCCGGGACGACCTTCGCCATGATCACGCTCGGCATCGTCGAGCTGGTGTTCGCCTGCTCGCTGATGTTTCCGGAATTCTTCGGCGGCGAAGGCGGCATCTCGACCAACCGCGTGATCGGCAAGCCGGTCTTCGGGATCAGTTACGGACCGCAGATCCAGGTCTATTACCTGATCGCCTTCTGGCTGTTCGTCAGCACCGTGGCCATGTACGCTTTCACGCAGACGCCGCTCGGACGCATCATCAACGCCGTGCGCGACAACCCGGAACGCGCCGAGTTCGTCGGCTACGATACCCACAAAGTGCGTTACCTGACGTTGATTCTTTCCGCCTTCTTCGCCGGCATCGCCGGCGGCCTGGGGGCGATCAATTTCGAGATCGTGACGGCCGAGAACGTCAGCGCCGTGCGCTCGGGCGCCTTCCTGCTGTTCACCTTCATCGGCGGCGTCGGCTTCTTCTTCGGGCCGATGCTCGGCGCGATCGCCGGCATCTTCCTGACCGTCATGCTGTCCGATTACACCAAGGCGTGGCAGCTCTACGTCGGCGTGTTCTTCATCGTGATCGTCATGTATGCGCCGGGCGGCCTCGCCAGCCTGATCCTGCTGCACTTGCGGGTGGCGAAGCATGCGATGTACCGGCGCATCTGGCCGGCCTTGTGGCGCGTGGTCGCGGCGACCGCGCTTGCGCTGGCCGGCGCCGTGATCGCGATCGAGATGCTCTATCACCTGACGCTCGAATCGGCCAACGGCACGGAAATGCGCCTGTTCGGCATGCAGGTCGACACCGCGCGGGCGCCGGGCTGGATGGCGGCGGCGCTGCTGTTCGCGATCGGCGCCGCCTGGTTCCGGCAAGCCCGTCCGGCGTTCGCGGCGGCGTGGAACCGGGTCAATGCCGACATCGAAGACGCCATGCGGAGGCAGGCATGACGGGACATGCTGAAAGGGCGGACATGAATATCGCGATCGCGCTCAAGGACGTGCGCAAGAGCTTCGGCAAGAGCGAGATCATTCGCGGCTGCAGTCTCGACATCCGGAAGGGAGAGCGCATGGCCTTGATCGGCCCGAACGGCGCCGGCAAGTCGACCCTGTTCAACCTGATTTCCGGACGTTTTCCGGTCAGTTCGGGCGATATCCTGCTGAACGGCGAAAGCATCGCCGGCCTGCGGCCGTTCGAGATCAATCGCCGCGGCCTGTCGCGCAGCTTCCAGATCACCAACATCTTCCATCGCTTGTCGGTGTACGAAAACCTGCGTTGCGCGGTGCTGTGGTCGCTCGGCTACAAGTACTCGTTCTGGCACCGCCTGAGCGGCCTGAAGGACGTGCATGAGCGCGCCGAAGCGGTGCTCGAGCAGATCGGCATGAAACGCCGCCGCGACGTCGCCGCCGGTCTCCTGACGTATGCGGAACAGCGCGCGCTCGAGATCGGCATCACGATCGCCGGCGGCGCCGACGTGATCCTGCTCGACGAGCCGACAGCCGGCATGAGCCGTTCGGAATCGGATGCGGCGGTGGAGCTGATTCGCAAGGTGACGGCGGGCAAGACGCTGGTCATGGTCGAGCACGACATGAGCGTCGTGTTCGGGCTGGCCGATCGCATCGCCGTCCTCGTCTACGGCGAGATCGCGGCGTGCGATGCGCCGGCCGCGATTCGCGCCAATGCCCGCGTGCAGGAGGCATATCTCGGCGGCCACGCGCCCACGGAGGCTTGAATGGATTCGTTGCTCGACATTCGCAACCTGCAGGCTTTCTACGGCAAGAGCCATGTCTTGCACGGCGTCGATCTGACGGTCGGGCAGGGCGAAATCGTCTGCCTGCTCGGACGCAACGGCGTCGGCCGTTCGACCACGGTCAAGTCCGTCATGGGACAGGTCGAAGCGACCGGTTCGATCCGCTTTCGCGGCGAGGAGATGCTGGGATTGAAAGCGTTCCAGATCGCGCACAAGGGCATCGGCTACGTGCCGGAAAACCGCGACATCTTTCCGACGCTGACGGTCGAGCAGAACCTGCTGCTCGGCGAGAAGAGGGGAAAACGCTCGCGCTGGTCGCTCGACGACATGTACGGCATGTTCCCGCGCCTGAAAGAGCGGCGCGGCACGGCGGCCGGCGTGCTGTCCGGCGGCGAGCAGCAGATGCTGACCCTATGCCGCACGCTGATGGGCGATCCGGAACTGATCATGATCGACGAGCCGACCGAAGGCCTGGCGCCGAAGATCGTCGACCTGGTCGCGGACTATCTCAAGGAATTGAAGAACCGCGGGATCTCGGTGCTGCTGGTCGAACAGAAACTGGCGATCGCCCTCGAGATTTCGCAGCGGGTCTACGTGATGGGACACGGCGCGATCGTGTTCGAAGGCACGCCCGCCGACCTGAAATCGAATGCGGTGATCCGCAAGGAGTGGTTGGAAGTCTGAGCATGCTGTTGTTGGAATAGTGCTTTCCCCAACATTAACCAGCAGGCGCCATGGCGAACATTTGACCGCACAGGAAATGTTCTTAGTGAAACTGCAGCAGCTCCAGGACATTGAACATGAAACGTCTAGTCGCTATTGGATTTGTGATCATTGCATTAATGGCCGTACTGTTATTTTGGAGCATTGATGAGAATTTATGTGAGAACGAATCGCCATACCACTTCTCTGGAAAATGCTTGGCTGTGAATGTTGCCAACGCTGAAAAGAACGACGCAAATGCTATGTATAACTTAGCTCTCTATTACGAGCGAACCAATTTAACGTTATCAAAACAATGGTTGGTGAAGGCAATACATGCAGGTAGCCAACTTGCCCAAGCCCGAATTCTGGACGAATGTGGTTCTGGGAAGCTTTTTTCGGTCTCTGAAGCTGAAAGGATGCTCTCCGAGCACGCTAAGTCGAAAGGTAAGAGCGAATTGCTTCACGCAATGTATTTCTATCTGGGCGGTTCATGTCACGGCATCAATATTGATCACGCTCGTAGATTTTATAGGGAAGATTTTGATAGTGGATTGATGCTCTGTCCAGTCGCGCGGAAGTACGCAAACTTAGTTTTGGAAGGTCAAGGCAAAGATAATGATCGGAAAATATCCGTTGATCTTTTGACCAAATGTATGCGTAACTCAGCAGTGGGTAGCGACGCTTTTGTAACAGCAGAGAGATTATTAAAATCTTTGAATTAGTGTGGTAAACAGTGGAGGCGGCGGGACTGTCAGAATTTCCGTGTTCAAGGCGGGTTGATATTTACACGGATGGTCGAACGAATCGATCCGCGTACAGGATAGCAAATTGATTCATGGCCGTCTTCCAGTCATGGGCGGCGCGTCCCCATTCGGCGGTGATAT
>DASPLX010000078.1:0-30520 GCA_035627375.1 Paucimonas sp.
GCCGACGGCAGCTACAGCTACACGGTCGACAACGCCAACGCCGGCGTGCAGGCGCTCAACGCCGGACAGACCCTGACCGACAGCTTCACCTATACCGTCAGCGACGGCAACGGCGGCACGGCGGCCGCCACGCTCACGGTCACGATCAACGGCGCCGACGACGCGCCCGTCAACACCATGCCCGGAGCTGAGCCGACGATCGCGGAAGGCGCGAGCGGCGCCGTCGCCGGCATCGCGCTGGACGATGCCGACGACACGAACCTGAGCGTCGAATTGACCGTGCAAAACGGTACGCTGACGATCGGCGCACTGAACGGCGCCAGCGTCAGCGCCGGGGCCAGCGGCTCGGCCACGGTGACGCTGAGCGGCACCAAGACCCAGCTCAACGACGCGCTGGGCACGCTCAGCTACCAGGGCGCGAGCGACTTCAGCGGCACCGACACGCTCACCGTCAAGACCACCGACAGCGCCGGGCTGGCCGACATCGATGCGCTCGGCATCACGGTCACGCCGGACAATCGCGCACTGACGGTCACCGGCAGCACGGTCAACGAAGCCTCGCCCTATGCCGTCTTCGGCGTGACCGGCGCGGCGGGACAGAAGATTTCGCTGGCGCTGGGCACGACCGGCTCGGGGACGGGCCACGCCGGCAACGGCACCGATTTCTCGTCCGGCATGGAGTATTACGACGGCGCCGCCTGGGCCACCTATACCGGCGGCCTGGTGACGATTCCCGCCGGCGGCACGATGCTGGTGCGCGTGGCTGTCCTCAACGATGCGGCGGCCGAAGGCGCCGAGACGTTCAAGCTGACGGCCAGCAACAAGTACGGCACTGCCTATTCCAGCAACTCGACCATCACCGACGAGGCCAGCGGCGACGTGTTCCTCGCCGCGAACACGAGCGGCACGCCGAATGCCTCGTCGGACGCCGGCTATCCCTCTTATCTCGACGACGACCGCGCGCTGTCGGTCAACAGCTTCACGCTCAACGAAGCCTCGCCGTATGCCGTGTTCACCGTCTCCGGTTACAGCGGGCAGGTCGTCGGCCTGGCGCTCGCCGGCGGCACGGCCACGCTCGGCGCCGATACCGGCGCGAGCCTCGAGTACTTCGACGGCGCGCAATGGCAGGGTTACAACGGCAACTCGGTCACGATGACCGGCGCGAGCCTGCTGGTGCGGACCACGCTCGCCCAGGACGCCGGCTATGAAGGCGCCGAAACCTTCGGCCTGATCGCCACCAATCTCGGCGGCGGCAGCCCCGGTCTCGGCATCGCCACTATCGTCGACGACGGCACCGGCACGCTCCATACGGGCGGAGTCACCGGCGGCGCGCCCGATACGTCGAGCGCGGGCTTGGACGACGACCGTGCCTTGGCGGTCGGCAGCCCGACCGTCAACGAAGGCTCCGATTACGCGATCTTCACCGTCACCGGCAATACCGGCGAACAAGTGTCGCTCAGCCTGATCAACGACAGCGTCAACGGCACCGTCGCCGGCAAGGCCAACGTGGATACCGCCCAGACGATCCAGTTCTGGACCGGCACGCAATGGGAAAACTACGACGCCAGCTACCTGCCGGCGATCCAGTCCGGCGGCACGCTGCTGGTGCGCGTCAGCATCGCGCAAGAACAGGACGCGCCGTATGAAGGCGCGGAAACCTTCGGCCTGAGCGCCACCTTCGCCAGCGGCGACACCACCCGCAGCGCGACCGGCACGGCCACCATCCGGGACGACGGCAGCGGGACGAAATACCCGGGCACGGTGACGACCGTGACCGCGACGGCGAACAACGTCACCACCGTCGTCAGCAGCACCGCCGACACGTCGGCCGCCGGGCTCGACGATGACCGGGCGCTGGCGGTGACCAGCCCCACGGTCAACGAAGCCTCGGACTACGGCATCTTCACCGTCACGGGAACCGCCGGCCTGAGCGCGACGCTGCAACTGGTCGAAGGCAACGGCAATGGCTTCGCCGACATCGCCGAGGGCCAGACCCTGAAGGTGTGGGATGGCGCGGCCTGGAGCGACTACGGCGGCAGCATCACTTTCCCCGGCGACGGCACGGTGCTGGTGCGCGTCGATATCGCGCAAGAGCAGGACACGGGCTTCGAAGGCGCCGAGACCTTCCAGCTCAAGGCGACCTACTCCTCCGGCGACACCACGCGCACCGCCAGCGGCACGGCGACCGTCAAGGACGACGGCAGCGGCGTGAAATATCCGGGCACGGTCACCGGCGGCGCGCCGGACACGTCCGCCTCCACGCTCGACGACGATCGCGCGATCGCGGTGAGCAGCCCGACCGTCAACGAAGGCTCCGATTACGCGATCGCGGCCGTGACCGGCGCCGCCGGCCATGCCGTGTCGCTGCAACTGCTCGAAGGCAACGGCAACGGTTCCGCCGATATCGCGGAAGGCCAGACCCTGAAGGTGTGGGACGGCGCGGCATGGGCCGACTATGGCGGCACAGCCACGATCCCGAACGGCGGCACGCTGTACGTCCGCATCGATATCGCGCAAGAGCAGGACAATGTGCACGAGGGTGCCGAGACCTTCCAGCTCAAGGCCACCTATGCGACCGGCAACGGCGGCAACGCGAGCGGCACAGTGACGATCAAGGACGACGCGAGCGGCGTGAAGTATCCGGGCAGCTTCACCGGCGGAACGCCCGACACGTCGTCGGCCGGCCTCGACGACGACCGCTCGTTCGCGGTCGACAGTCCGACCGTGAACGAAGCCTCCGACCATGTCGTGTTCACCGTCAGCGGCAACGCCGGCCAGACGCTGACGCTGCGCCTGCTCGAGAGTGCCGGCGGCGGCTTCGCCGACATCGACGCGGCGCAAACCTTGAAGCTCTGGGACGGCGCGAACTGGATCGATTACAACGGCAGCGCGACGATCCCGAACGGCGGCACGCTGCTGGTGCGCGTCGATATCGCGCAAGAGCAGGATACCGCCTACGAAGGCGCGGAGACCTTCCAGCTGGAAGCGACGCCCGCCGGCGGCACGGCGGTCACCGGCACGGCGACCGTCAAGGACGACGGCAGCGGCGTGAAATATCCGGGCACGATCACCGGCGGCGCGCCCGACACTTCCTCCTCCGCGCTGGACGACGACCGCGCGATCGCGGTGAGCAGCCCGACCGTCAACGAAGGCTCCGATTACGCGATCGCGGCCGTGACCGGCGTCGCCGGCCATGCCGTGTCGCTGCAACTGCTCGAAGGCAACGGCAACGGTTCCGCCGATATCGCGGAAGGCCAGACCCTGAAGGTGTGGGACGGCGCGGCATGGGTCGATTACGGCGGCACAGCCACGATCCCGAACGGCGGCACGCTGTACGTCCGCATCGATATCGCGCAAGAGCAGGACAATGTGCACGAAGGCGCCGAAACCTTCCAGCTCAAGGCCACCTATGCGACCGGCAACGGCGGCAGCGCGAGCGGCACGGTGACGATCAAGGACGACGCGAGCGGCGTGAAGTATCCGGGCAGCTTCACCGGCGGCGCGCCCGACACGTCGTCGACCGGCCTCGACGACGATCGCGTGCAGGCGCCGGCCGCGAACGCCGATACGGCGAGCGCGAACGAAGCCGGCGGTATCGCCAACGCCACGGCGGGCAGCAATCCGAGCGGCGGCGTGCTCGGCAACGACACCGGCAGCACCATCACGGTGGTCAAGGCGCAGAGCGGTGCGGCAATCGACGGCGGCGCTTCGGCGGTCGCGGCCGCCAGCACCTCGGCCGCCGGCGGCACGACGCTTGCCGGCAACTACGGCACGCTCGTCATCGGCGCCGACGGCAGCTATGTCTACACCGTCGACAACGGCAACGCGAGCGTGCAGGCGCTCAACGCCGGCGGCACGCTGACCGACACCTTCAGCTACCAGGTCGAGGACATCGTCGCCCAGACCGCCGACAGCACGCTGGTCGTGACGATCAACGGCGCCAACGACGCGCCGACGGCATCGGCACTGGCCGGCAAGAGCGCCACCGTCGGCTCCGCCATGACGCCGTTCACGGTCGCCGCGTTCGCCGATCCCGACAACGCCAGCCTGAGCTACAGCGCCACGCTGGCCGACGGCAGCGCCTTGCCTCCTTGGTTGAACTTCGATGCGGCGACGCGCACCTTCAGCGGCACGCCGGTCGCCGGCGCGAACGGTACGTACAGCATCAAGGTCACGGGCAGCGACGGCGCCTCGAGCGACGCGCAGACCTTCAGCCTCGCGGTCGCCAATCCGGGAGCGCCGTCGCAAACCGTGACGATCGTTTCGATGACGAAAGACACCGGCGGTTCCGCGTCCGACTTCGTGACGATGGACGGCAGCGCGAATCGCACCGTCAGCGGCACCATCAGCGCGCCGCTCGGGGCCAACGAAGCCGTGCAAGTGTCGTTCGACGACGGCGCGACCTGGAGTACGGCGACGACCAGCGGCACAGCTTGGACGGTCAACGACGGCAATGCTCACGGCGGCGACTGGACGATCCGGGCCCGCGTGGTGAATACGGCCGCGAACCTGGTCGGCGTCGGCGCGGCGCAACAGGCGGTCCTGGATCTGGCGGCGCCGAACGCGCCCACCGTCGACGGCCTGGTGACGACAAGCACGACACCGACGCTGAGCGGCGGCGCCACGATCGGCGCCGGCGAGACGCTGACCGTGAGCATCAACGGCGCCACCTACGCCGTAGCCGCCGCGGGCGGCGCCTGGACGCTCGACCTGGCGACGACCCTGCCCTCCGCCGGCGCATTGACGCCGCTGCTGCCGGGACAGACCTATGAGGTGACGGCGACGATCACGGATGCCGCCGGCCAGGCCACGTCCGACGGCACGGTGAACGAGCTGACGATTACCATTCCGGCGCGCCCCATTCCGACGCCGGTACCTACTCCGACGCCGGTCCCCACGCCCACTCCGGAGCCGACGCCCGTGCCCACACCAACGCCGACGCCGGAACCGACTCCCACGCCGACACCGACGCCTGAGCCGACTCCAGTACCAACGCCGGTGCCCACGCCGACGCCTGAGCCGACACCGACGCCAGTTCCGACTCCAGTTCCGACTCCTACTCCGGTTCCGACTCCGACGCCGACTCCGACACCAACGCCGGTGCCGACGCCAACGCCGGTGCCGGTCCCCACGCCGACGCCCGTACCAACTCCGACACCGACGCCAGTCCCCGCTCCGGCCCCGATCGTCGTCGCGCCGGTCGCCCCGGTCGAAGTCGCACCGACCGTCTTCGTTCCGCCGCCGGTCATCGAGCCGAAAGCGACCGAGACTACCCAACCCGCCGTGCCGGGCAGCATCGTCAGCAGCGACGCTGCCAAGGTGGGTACCGGCCAGGGCACGCTCAGAACGGATGCGCCGCTCGAGGTCCAGGTCCAGCGCGCGGCCGAATTGAGCGATGTCTATACCCGTTCGGAAGGCTTCCGCACCGTGGTCGCGAAGGCCGACGAACCGGCGCTCGTGCTGTTCCGCGGCGTGCCGGACCAGTACACCGAGAGCGGCAACCGCCTGTCGCTGACAGTGCCAGCGGACGCCTTCGCGCATACCCAACCGAAAGCGGTCGTGCGCCTCGCCGCCACGCTGCAGGACGGCAAGCCGCTGCCGGCATGGGTGCAGTTCAATACCCAGACCGGCCAGTTCACCGGCGAAGTGCCGCCGGGTGTGAAGGGCGAATTGCGCATCAAGCTGATCGCCCGCGATGCCCAAGGCCGCGAAGCGACGGCGCTGTTCCGCGTCAATATCGGAACGACCGGCGAACCGGGCGCGACGGACAAGAACGGGACCAAGGCTTCCGGCAAGCTCGGCTTGTCGGAGCAATTGCGCCGGCCTGGCATGATGTCCGCGCAACGCGATGCCCATATCGCGGCGCTGCCGCGCGCCGCGCGCGGCAGCTGACGAAGGCGGTAGATGGCAGCCATGGAACACACCGGCACGGACGCCGCGGTCGCGCTGCTCGAACTGGCGCGCCGCGCGCGGCACGTCGAACGCAGCGTCGAACTCGACTTCATGGCCGTCAACGCGACGCACGCCTTGGCGCCCTATCGGCAAGCCGCGCTCTGGTTCGCCGAGCGCGGCGTCTGCGCGCTGTCCGGCGTGGTGCAGATCGAAGCCAACGCGCCCTATGCGGAATGGCTCGGCCGCCTGTGCCGCGAATTGAAGGATGCCGGACCGGTCGCGCCCGAAGAGTTGCCGCCGGCCGTCGCCGCGGAGTGGGCGGAATGGCTGCCGGCCTACGGCTTGTGGCTGCCGCTGGCGGCGAGCGGCGACCTGCCGCGCGCGGCGCCGGCGGGCGGCATCCTGCTGGCGCGCGACATTCCCTGGCTCGCCAGCGAGATCGCCGCCTTGACCGAATGGGCCGATATCCTGCGCCACGCCTATCTCGCGCACCGCCCCGCCATGCCCTGGAGCCTCGCTGCGCTCAAGGCGCGCGTCGGCGCGGCGTGGCAGCGCGAACGCAGCGCCGCCGCACCGTGGTGGCGGCGCCGCTCGACCCTCGCCGCGGTGCTGGTCGCCGCGCTGCTGCTCGCTCCAGTTCGCCTCACCGTGCTGGCGCCGGGCGAACTGGTGCCGGCGCATCCGGTCGCGATCCGCTCGCCGCTCGACGGCGTGATCGAGCGCTTCCACGTCGCGCCCAACCAGCTCGTCAGGAAAGGACAACCGCTGTTCGATTTCGATGAAGCGCAACTCGCCAGCCGCCATGCCGTGGCCAGCCAGGCGCTGGCCACGGCCGAGGCCGAGTACCGCCAGTCGGCGCAACAGGCGCTCAACGACGGCAAGTCGAAAGCATTGCTGACGACTTTGCAAGGCAAGATCGAGGAGCGCCGCGCCGAGACCGAATTCCTGGCCGGCCAGGTGGAGCGCGCCCACGTGACGGCCCCGCAGGACGGCATCGTCCTGTTCGACGATCCGGACGAATGGATCGGCCGCCCCGTCGCCACCGGCGAACGGATCATGCGCATCGCGGCGCCGCGCGAGGTCGAGGTCGAGGCCTGGCTGGCGCTCGGCGATGCGATCGCGCTCGACGCCGGCGCCGAAGTCCAACTCTATCTGAGCGCCGCGCCTCTGGCGCCTGTCGCGGCCCGGGTCCGCCACGTCTCCTATGAGGCGGTGCAGCGCCCCGACGGCGGTTATGCCTACCGGGTGCGCGCGCGGCTCGGCGCGGCGAGCGAACACCGGATCGGCTTGAAAGGCACGGCCAAGCTGTCCGGCCGGCGGGTGCCCCTAATCTATTGGATGCTGCGCCGCCCGCTGGCGGCGATACGCGAGACCCTGGGGTGGTGATGGAGAGCATCGCACTGCCGCCGCTGCGCGAGGAATTGTCGCTTCATCCGGGACCGGCGCTGGCGACCGGCGAACCGAACCACGTGCTCGAAGATCCGGTGCGCAACCAGTTCTTTCGCATCGACTGGATGACCTTCGAGATCCTGCGCCGCTGGTCGTTCGGCAATGCGGACGACATCCTGCTGTCGATCCGCGCGGCGACCGCGCTCGATCCGTCCGCCGACGACGTCGCCGCCGTCGCCAGGTTCCTGAACGACAACCAGCTGCTGCGGCCCGATCCGCTCGCCGCGATCAAGCCGATGGCGCAACGCTATCTGGCCGCGCGCGGCAAGTGGCACCAGCGCTTGCTGCACCACTATCTGTTCTTTCGGATTCCCCTGCTCAAGCCCGACCGCTGGCTGACGCGCGTCGCGCCGGCCTTCGAATGGGCGTACTCCGCGGCGTTCGCGCGCCTGACGCTGCTGGCGCTGCTGGTCGGCGGCGCGCAGGTCGCGCGCGACTGGCAGCGCTTCAGCGCGACGCTGGCGGATGCCTTCACGCCCGGCGGCCTGCTCGCCTATGCGCTGGCCTTGATCGGCGTGAAATGCATCCACGAACTCGGCCACGCGCTCACCGCCAAGCGCTACGGTTGCCGCGTACCGACCATGGGCATCGCCTTCCTGGTGCTGTGGCCGGTACCCTATACCGACACCAACGATGCCTGGCGGCTCGGCAGCAACCGGCAGCGGCAGCGGATCGCCGCCGCCGGCGTCGCCGCCGAACTGATCGTCGCCGCCTGGTCGACGCTGGCCTGGGCGCTGCTGCCGGATGGGCTGCTGCGCGCGATGGTCTTTCCGCTCGCGACCACGACCTGGATCGCGACGCTCGCCGTCAACACGAGTCCGTTCATGCGCTTCGACGGTTATTTCCTGCTCTCCGACTGGCTCGACATGCCGAACCTGCACGCGCGCGCCTTCGCGCTGGCGCGCTGGGACTTGCGCGAACGCCTGTTCGGCCTCGGCGCGCCGCCGCCCGAATACCTGCCGCGCCGCCGCAACATCGGCCTGATCCTGTTCGCCTGGGCCACCTGGTTGTATCGCTTGACGCTCTTCATCGGCATCGCCGTGCTCGTCTATCACTTCTTCATCAAGATCGTGGGCATCTTCCTGTTCGCGGTGGAGATCGCCTGGTTCGTGCTGCGCCCGATCGCGCAGGAAATCGCGGCATGGCGCGCGCTGCTGCCGCAACTCAAGAGCAGCCGGCGGGCGCGCCGCAGCGCCTTGCTGTTCGCCGCGCTCCTGCTGCTGTTCGTCCTGCCGTGGCCGGCGCGCATCCAGTCGAGCGCGATGCTGCACGCCAGGCAAGTGTTCCCGATCCATGCGCCCAGGGAGGCGCAGCTGTTGGCCCTTCCGATCGCGGAAGGCGGCGCGGTCGCGGCCGGGCAAGCGGTGATGCAGCTCTCCAGCCCGGAAACCGACAGCCGCCGGCGCGCGCTCGAGGCGCTGATCGAACGCCTGCGCTGGCAAGCGTCGTCCGGCGCCGCTTTCGATGCCGAGCAGCGCGGCCGCGGCGCGGTGTTGCGCGAGGAGTTGGCGACGGCGGAGGCGGCGCTGCAGGAGTTGGAGCAAGAGGCCGTCCGTTATCGGCCGGTCGCGCCGTTCTCCGGCCGCCTGCGCGACGTCCTGCCGGAACTCGCGCCCGGAGTCTGGGTCGCGGCGAACGAACGCCTCGCCATCCTGGTCGGCGACGACGGCCTGGAAGCCGAGAGTTACCTCGAAGAAGATCTGGTGCATCGCATCGCCGTCGGCGATACCGCGCGCTTCTACCCGGACGGCCTCGACGGTCCGGCGGTGCGGCTGGTCGTTACCTCGATCGATCAGGATGCCAGCCGTATCCTGCCGAGCGGTTTATGGGCGGCGGCCCACGGCGGCGCGATCGCGGCACGCGAAAAACAGGGCGCCTGGTATCCCGAGCATGCCGTCTATCGTGTCGGCTTCGCGCTGTGGGACGAGCAAGATGCGCGCGACCTGGCGCCGGCGGCATCCGGCCAATCCCGGCGCGGCACGGTCGTGATCGCCGGCGCATGGGAAGCGCCGGGCGCGCGTTTCGTTCGCCATTTCCTTTCCGTGCTCTGGCGCGAGATCGGTTTCTAGAGGCTGTTTGAGTTCATAACAGCCTCTAAAATCCGCCGGGCAAATGAAAAGGCGGGCGGCATTGCTGCCGTCCGCCCTTTCTCGTGCCGGCGCGGGCACCGGAATCGGGCCGCGCGCCATGCAGACGCTACGCCGCGTGCTGCGTCGACGCGGACGCCGGAGCGTCGAAAGCGCGCAACAGCGTCGCTTCCTTCTCCTGCGCATTCTTCAGATGCCGCTCCTTCACGTGGCCGAAGCCGCGGATATCTTCCGGAATGCTCGCGATCGCGGTCGCCTTCGCGAGGTTTTCAGTCGTGAGTTTCGGCAGCAGACCGGAGATCGTGGCCTTGTACCGATCGATCAAGGCGCGCTCCATCCTGCGTTCCTCGGTGTAACCGAAGATGTCGAGCGCCGTGCCGCGCAAGCCCTTGAACTTGGCGAGCAAGCCGAAGGCCTTCATCATCCACGGGCCGTATTCCTGCTTGACCAGGTGGCCCTTGGCGTCGCGCTTGGCAAGCAGCGGCGGCGCCAGGTGGAACTTGATCTTGTAGTCGCCTTCGAACATGTTCTCGATCTTGGCGCGGAACGCGCCGTTCGAATGCAGGCGCGCGACCTCGTACTCGTCCTTGTAGGCCATCAGCTTGAACAGGTACTTGGCGACGGCTTCCGTCAGGCGCAGCGGCTTGGCGGCGTCGACCAGACCGGCTTCGGCCGCGCGCACCGTTTCGACGAAATCGCTGTACTGCTTGGCGTAGGCGGCGTTCTGGTAATCGGTCAGGAACGCGACGCGGCGGGCCACGATATCGTTGAGCGTCGGCGTGCGCTTGAATTCGATCACCTGCGCGACCGTGTTGTTGGCCTTGGCCGCCTTCTCGACCGCGATCGGGTCGTGCGCCGCCTGCCGGCCCCAGTTGAATGCCTGCTTGTTGAAATCGATCGATACGCCGTTCAATTCGATCGCCTTCATGATCGCGGCTTCCGACAACGGCACCCAGCCCTTCTGCCATGAATAGCCGAGCATGAACATGTTGGTCGCGATCGAATCGCCCATCAAGGCGGTGGCGATGCTGGCGGCGTCGATGAAGTCGGCGCGGTCCTTGCCGCAGGCGGTACGGATATCGTTCTCGGCCGCCGTTTCGGGGAAGGTCCAGTTCGGATTGCGGACGAAGGCGGCGGTCGGCGACACGGTCGAGTTGACCGCCGCATGCGTGCGTCCCTCGCCCATGCGCGACAGCGCGTCGCGGCTCGCGGTGACAATCGAATCGCAACCGATCACGAGATCGGCCATGCCGGTGCCGACGCGCGTCGAGTGGATGTCGGCCGGGTTGTCGGCCAGGCGCACGTGCGACATCACGGCGCCGCCCTTTTGCGCGAGGCCGGTCATGTCGAGCACCGAGCAGCCCTTGCCTTCGATATGCGCGGCCACCGCCAGGATCTGGCCGATCGTCACGACGCCGGTGCCGCCGACGCCGGTGACCAGGATGCCGTATGGTTCGGCCGTGGAGGGCAGCGTCGGCTGCGGCAACTTGAACGGCGTCGCTTCCGGCTTGGCGGTCTCGGCCTTCTTCGGCTTCTTCAGCTTGCCGCCTTCCACCGTCACGAAGCTCGGGCAGAAACCGGTCACGCAGGAGAAGTCCTTGTTGCACGACGATTGGTTGATCTGGCGCTTGCGGCCGAATTCGGTTTCGAGCGGTTCGACCGACAGGCAGTTCGATTGCACGCCGCAGTCGCCGCACCCTTCGCACACGGCTTCGTTGATGACGGCGCGCTTGGCCGGGTCGGGGAACTCGCCTTTCTTCCGGCGGCGGCGCTTCTCGGAGGCGCAGGTCTGGTCGTAGATCATGGCCGACACGCCCTTGACTTCGCGCAGCTCGCGCTGCACCTGGTCGAGTTCGCTGCGATGGCGGATCGTCACGCCCGGCGCCCAGTTGGTGCCGACCGGATATTTGTCCGGTTCGTCGGTGACGACGATGATCGGATTGACGCCTTCGGCCGCGATCTGGCGCGAGATCATGGCCGGATCGAGCGGACCGTCGACGTTCTGGCCGCCGGTCATCGCGACCGCGTCGTTGTAGAGGATCTTGTAGGTGATGTTGACCTTGGCCGCGACCGCCGCGCGGATCGCCAGCAAGCCCGAGTGGAAATAAGTGCCGTCGCCGAGATTGGTGAAGACGTGCTTTTCGTTGGTGAACGGCGCCTGGCCGACCCAGGTCACGCCTTCCGCGCCCATGTGGGTGAAGGTCGAGGTCTCGCGGTCCATCCACAGGACCATGTAATGGCAGCCGATGCCGGCCAGCGCGCGCGAACCTTCCGGCACCTTGGTCGAGGTGTTGTGCGGGCAGCCCGAGCAGAAATGCGGCACGCGATCCTTGTTCGGATCGGCCTTGGTCGGATAGGCCTTGAGCACGTTCTCCTTCGCCTCGAGGAAGGCGACGCGTTCCTTGACGCGCTGCTCGACCGGATGGCCGGCGAAGTATTTCGAGATGCGGGTCGCGATCGCGCGCGCGATCTGGGCCGTGCTCAGCTCGTAGGTCGCCGGCAGCAGCCAGTTGCCGTGGCCTTCGCGGTGGCTGCCGCTCCATTCGCTGGTGTCGTCGAACTTGCCGACCACGCGCGGACGCACGTCGTCGCGCCAGTTGTACAGCTCTTCCTTGAGCTGGTATTCGAGGATCTGGCGCTTCTCTTCGACGACGATGATCTCGTCGAGGCCTTGCGCGAAGGCGCGCACGCCTTCTGCCTCGAGCGGCCAGTTCATGCCGACCTTGAACAGGCGGATGCCGATGTCCTTCGCGACCTGCTCGTCGATGCCGAGATCGGCCAGCGCCTGGCGCGTGTCGAGATAGGACTTGCCGGCGGTGATGATGCCGATGCGCGCATGCGGGCTGTCCCAGACGATCCGGTTCAGGTTGTTGGCGCGCACGTAGGCGAGCGCGGCATACCACTTGTACTGGTTCATCCGGACTTCCTGCTCGAGCACGGAATCCGGATAGCGGATGTTGAGGCCGCCCGGCGGCAATTCGAATTCGGTCGGGATGACGATGTCGACGCGGTCCGGATCGATCTCGACCGCAGCGCCCGATTCGACGATGTCGGTCACGCATTTCATGGCGACCCACAAGCCGGTGTAGCGCGACAGCGCCCAGCCGTGCAAGCCGTAGTCGAGATATTCCTGCACCGACGACGGATAGAGCACCGGAATGCCGCACGCTTTCAGGATGTGCTCGCTCTGGTGCGCCGTGGTCGAGGATTTGGCGGCGTGGTCATCGCCCGCGATCACCAGCACGCCGCCGTGCTTCGACGTGCCCGCCATGTTGGCATGCTTGAAGACGTCGCCGCAGCGGTCCACGCCCGGGCCCTTGCCGTACCACATGCCGAACACGCCGTCGTATTGCGCGCCGGGGAACAGGTTGACCTGCTGCGTGCCCCAGACCGCGGTGGCCGCCAGGTCTTCGTTCATGCCGGGATGGAACTTGACGTGGTGGGCCTCGAGATACTTGCGCGCCTTCATCGCCGTCATGTCGACCGCGCCGAGCGGCGAGCCGCGGTAGCCGGTGATGTAGCCGGCGGTATTGAGTCCTGCCTTGAGATCGCGTTGACGTTGCAACATCGGCAGACGGATCAACGCCTGGGTACCCGTCATGAAAGCGCGGCCGCGCTCGAGCGTGTACTTGTCGTCAAGGGAAATGTTGTCCAACAGCCGCTGCTGCCCGGACGGTAGAGGTGCGTTCATTCAGTCTCCAAACCAAAAATCGTGTCTTTGGGGCGCTCATTTGTAGCAGCCAGTCAAAAGGCCCGCCTTGTGGGCGGGCCCGGGGCTGTTTTCCATTGACATTTTACACGGTAGCACAGCGCTTCCCGGCCCTCAATGCACAGTGCAGCACAACGACTTCATTCGCTTCTCGTGCTGCGCGCGCGAAATGTGTCACAAGCATTCGTAAAACGTGTAACAACTCGTAAATGCGATAGAGAAACTTGTCTCCGTATCTTTAAATGACTGCAAGCGTCCCTACATTCTGAACAACATGCTTGCCAGAGTCATCACGGTCTACCTCGCCGCTTTGTTCGTCTGCGGCGGCATTGCAACACTGGTGCCCTCGTCCGCGACCGCGACGTCGGCCGCGCGCACCCACCGGGCGGCCATGCAGGTCCGGCCGTTCCAGGAAGACGTGAAAGCGCGGGCCGAACATGCAATCCTGCGCGACCGTCTCGCCTCCCCGGAGGATCGCGCCAACGACGGCATCGAAGGCGATGCGAGAGACCGTATGAAATACCGCCCCCTGTCGTCGCCGATGACGTGACGCGCCGCCAGGAGGCTGCAACCGGACCGATTTTCCCCTGGGTGTATATCACCGCTTGCGGGTTCCGCGATTCGTGGAACCCGCTTTTTTTATCGGCCGGTGCAGTCCTGTCTTATGGATTCGGCGCCAGGTTCGTCTCGCCCGGCAGCAAGCTGTCGGCCGGCAAGGCATCGAGCAGCTTGATCCGGTCGTATATCGGCGTGAAATCCGGCGCCGTATCGTCGAACAGCTTCTGGAAGCTATCGATGACGAAGTAGGTCTCCTGGTAAGAATCGATCTTGTACAGCGTGCGCATGCAGCGCTCGACGTCGAGCATGACGCGGCGCGGATTCGGGCTCTTCAGGCAGTAATCGATCTCGCCGCCCGACGACAGGATGCCGGCGCCGTAGACGCGCAAGCCCTGGTCGGTCTTGATCAGGCCGAATTCGACCGTGTACCAATAGAGCCGCGCCAGATATTTCAACGCATCGAGCTTCAAGGCTTTCAAGCCGCCCTTGCCGTATTCCTGCAGATGCTCGGCGAAGATCGGATTGAACAGCAGCGGCACGTGGCCGAAGAAGTCGTGGAACACGTCCGGTTCGACGATGTAATCGAATTCCTCGGGCTCGCGCAGCCACACCGTGACCGGGAAACGGCGCGCCGCCAGATGCTCGAAGAAGGTCAGGTCGGGAATCAATCCCGGCACCGCGACCAGCTGCCACTTGGTGGCCTTGTAGAGCGCCTCGTTGGTCTTGGCGAAACTGGGAATGCCGTCGCTGGCTTCCAGTTTTCGCAGGCTCTCGATGAAGACGTCGCAGGCGCGTCCCGGCAACAGCCTGGCCTGGCGCTCGTACAGGCGGCGCCACAGCGCATGCTGCTCCGGCGTGTAGAGCGAGCAATCCTGCTTGATGACGTAATGCGCATCGGCCTTCGAATAGTCGCCGCGCAGCTTGCCGCCGTCGGACTTTTCCGTGAGCGTCTTGAAAAAGTCCGCTTGGTCGACCGTGAGTTCGACAGACGCGTCCATGCTACGCCTCCGCTTTCTCGTCCTTCAGCACGCCGCGCCGGATCTGGTCGAGTTCGATCGACTCGAACAGCGCACGGAAATTGCCTTCGCCGAAGCCTTGATCGCCCTTGCGCTGGATGATCTCGAAGAAGATCGGACCGATCACCGTCTGCGTGAAGATCTGCAGCAGCAATTCGCGGTTGGTGCCGTCGCTCTTGCCGTCGATCAGGATCTTCAGGCGGCGCAGATCGTCGAGCCGTTCGCCGTGGCCCGGCAAGCGGCGGTCGACCAGGTCGTAATAGGTGTCGATCGTGTCCTGGAAGATCACGCCGCGCGCCTTGAGTTGCTCGACCGTCGTATAGATGTCGTCGGTGCCGAGCGCGATGTGCTGCACGCCCTCGCCGTTGTACAGGTCGAGGTATTCGGCGATCTGCGACTTGTCGTCGGCCGATTCGTTGATCGGGATGCGGATCTTGCCGCAGGGCGAGGTCATCGCCTTCGACTTCAGACCGGTCTGCTTGCCGTGGATGTCGAAGTAGCGGATTTCGCGGAAGTTGAAATAGGTTTCGTAGAACTCGGCCCATTCCTTCATGCGGCCGCGGAAGACGTTGTGCGTCAGATGATCGATGTAGGTCAGGCCGCAACCCTTGGGGTTCGCTTCGGCGCCGGGAATCGCGACGAAATCGACGTCGTAGATGCTGATGTCGCCGATGGCACCGCTCGTGCCTTCCTTGCCGCGCCAGCGGTCGACCAGGTACACCAGGGAATCGCCGATGCCCTTGATCGCCGGGATGTTCAATTCCATCGGACCGGTCTTGTTATCGAAGCCCCAGGCGCCCATCTCTAGCAGCTTTTGATACGCATAGGCAGCGTCGTTCACGCGCAACGCGAAGGCGCACACCGAAGGGCCGTGCTTGCGGGCGAAACGCTGCGCGAAGGAATCCTGTTCGGCATTGATGATGAAGTTGACATCGCCCTGGCGATAGAGCGTCACATCCTTGTGGCGATGCTTGGCGATCGCGACGAAACCCATTTGCTCGAACAGTGCGCCCAGCGCTTTCGGATCGGGTGCGGCGTACTCGATGAATTCGAAGCCGTCGGTGCCCATCGGGTTGTCCCAGGGTGTGAATTGCATGTCTGCCTCCAGAGTGTCGATGCGCACAGTATAGGCTTGAGAAACGGGCATAAAATTGCAAATTATTCCCGGAAATGAGAAATTTGAGCAATAATATTGCTATAAATTTTTATTTATTGGTGGTTTATGATAAGGATTGATCTCGATAAAACCGACCGCAAGATCCTGGCGATCTTGCAGTCCGACGGGCGGCTCACCAACCAGGAGATCGCCGAGCGCGTCAACCTGTCGCCCTCGCCCTGCCTGCGCCGCATCAAGCGGCTCGAGGAGACCGGCGTGATCCGCCAATACGTGGCGCTGCTGACACCCGAGCGGATCGGCCTCGGCTTGCTGGCCTACGTGAACGTGCGGCTGGAAAAGCACAGCGATGCGCCCGGGGCGGGAGGATCGCGTTCGCCGCGCGCCGATTTCGCCGCCTCGGTCGAAAACTGGCCGGAAGTGGTCGCCTGCTATGCGATGACGGGCGAAATGGATTACCTGTTGCGCGTGCACGTGGAAGACATGGAGCACTTTTCCCATTTCATGATGGAAACCCTGCTGCGCCATCCGGCGGTGCTCGATGTGAAATCGAGCTTCGCCTTGAAGCGCATCAAGGATACGACCGCGCTGCCGCTGGTATGAGATTCATTTCTTGATGCTGTTGATCCATTTGCGGGCGGCGCGCGCATTCGCCTTCAGGGCATAGTCGAACATGGCGACCTGCTCCTCGACCGCTTCCTGCAGGACGGAAACCGGGCTCGGCGGCAACAGCTTCAAATAGGCGTCGGCCTCGCCGTAATCGTGCTGGATTTCCATGCCGGCCTTGCGCGCGATATGAATCATCGTCTGATTGCTGGCCAGGCAATGCATGTAGAGCGTATCGACATCGGCATTGCGGCAATGAATCGCGGCGCGCTCGAACAGCCGGGAGCCGATGCCGAGACCGCGCGCCGATTCGAGCACCGAAATGCCCAGCTCGGCGATACGTTCTTTCTCCGTCGCGCCGTTGATCGCCGGCAGCATATCGCGCGGCACGAAGGCCAGGTGACCGACACCGACCAAGCGGAACCGGCTATCGTAAACGCCGAATATCGTGTCGCGCCGGAAATCGATGCGCTGCACATATTTCGTCACCAATGCATCCGGCAGCACGCTTCCGAAGCGTAATCTGCGATCCTCGTCGCCGAGCGCCAGGAAATGCATAAGCAGGCGCCGGCGGTCGCGCTCCGACATCTCCTTGACGCGGATCGTCGGCTTGGGCGGAAGTTGCTCCTCTTCCCGGCCTGCCTGGCTCATTCCTGCAAAAAGCGTAGTGACGATTTCGCTCGAATTCATGACGCACCCCTTTTGCTTCGCGCTTTGTGCGGCGCACAAATTCATTGTAGGCGATGCGTCCGTCGAATACTAGAAACCGCTTCCCGATTCGCCTGGACTTGATATGGATCGATGATGATGCGACAAGAATTCATGTTGCATGCAACAGGACTTACCTCTCGAACACCTTTCGCCCGGCGACCCAGGTTTGCAATACCCGGATCTTGTGGATGTCCCGCGCCGGAATGGTGAACAGATCGCGGTCGATCACAATGAAGTCGGCCCATTTGCGCGGTTCGAGCGTGCCGAGCACGTCTTCCTGGTGCGCCGCGTAGGCCGCGTCGAGCGTGAAGCAGCGCAGCGCCTCGGCGCGCATCATCGCCTGCTCCGGATACCAGCCCGTCGCCGGCCGGTCGTGCGCGTCCTGCCGCGTCACCGCGGCGTGGATGCCCCAGAACGGATTCGGCGACTCGACTGGGAAATCCGAACCGCAGGCGATGCGCGAACCCTGCTTCAGGAAGGTACGCCAGGCATAGGCGCCTTTGATGCGCTCATCGCCGACGCGGTCTTCCGCCATGTTCATGTCGGAAGTCGCGTGGATCGGTTGCATCGACGGCAGCACGCCGGCGCGGGCGAAACGCGGAATGTCCGCGAGCGCCACCACCTGCGCATGCTCGATCCGATGGCGCAGGCCGCGGCCCAGCCCGCGCCGCGCCAGCTTCTCGAAGCCGTCGAGGATCTGCCGGTTGCCGGCGTCGCCGATCGCATGCGCGTTGACCTGGTACCCCTTCCGCATCGCCTTTTCCATCATGTCGAGCATCGCTTCGTCATCCTTGAACAACAGGCCGCGCGTTTGCGGCGCGTCGCTGTAGGGAGCGAGCAAGGCGGCGCCGCGGCTGCCGAGCGCGCCGTCGGCGAACAGCTTGACGGCGCGCAGCGCATACATGTCGTTCGCCATGGATTGCAGCGGGCCGCTTTCCGCCGCGCGGTCGAAGAAAGCATCGACGCCGCGCACCATGCCGTAGACGCGCGATGTCAGTTTTCCCCGGCTGGCGTATTCGCGGAACAGCGTATCCTGCTCGGCCGAAACGCCGGCGTCGTGGACGCTGGTGAGTCCGGCTTCGGCCAGCCGGGCCAGCGCGGCGTCGAGCGCGGCGCGGTTTTCCGCTTCGCTGTACGGCGGCACGATGCGCGCGACGAGCTGCATGGCGCGATCGATGAACACGCCGGTCGGATTGCCGGCCGCATCGCGCTCGATCCGGCCGCCTTCGGGATCGGGCGTATCCTTGGTCACGCCGGCCAGCTGCATCGCCTTGGTATTGGCCCAGGCGGCATGGCCATCGACGCGATACAGCCACACGGGCCGATCGGCGACGACCGCGTCGATTTCCAGAGCGGTCGGGAAGCGGCCGAGTTTCCAGACGGCCTGGTTCCATTCGCCGCCGCGGATCCAGGCGTTCCGCGGATGCGCCTGCGCATAGTCCGCGATGGCGCGCTGCGCCTCCTCCAGCGATCGCGCCGCGCGCAGGCTCAGTTCCGTTTCGCCGCTGCCGAGGCCGAACACATGGCCGTGGGCATCGATCAAGCCCGGCAACAGCGTCTTGCCGCCGGCATCGACATGTTCGGCGCGCGGCGCCTTGGCCGCCACCACCTTGGCGGAGCCGACAGCGATCACCTTGCCGTCATCGCCGATCGCGAGCGAGCTGAAACGCAGCAGCTTGCCGGTCTTGGTGAACGTATAGCCGTTGGCATTGTCGATGATCGTCGCGGCATGGGCGGCCGTACTCGCGGCCGCCAGCGCGGCCGCGCACAGAGATGGGAAGAAACGCATGAACACTCCCTTGCGGATGGAAATGAGGCGATGTCAGCGCGGCACGACGGCTGTCCGCAGCACCGGGTAAAGATTGAAGCGCTCGTCCCACGACGAATGGCGGCGCGCGAAGAATTCCAGCCGCGCCGACGGGCTTCCGGCGAATTCGGCATCCTCTTCCAGGCGCTTGCGGAACGCGGCCGCGAGCGCCGGATCGGCCGCCAATTGCTCGCGCGCCACTTCCTCGGCCACGTAATCTTCCATGTATTCCTTCCGTTCGAAGGCGGTGGCGAACATGCCCCAGGCCGCCAGCGAATCGGTGGCCTGCGGCTCGAGCATCGCCACCACGAGGCGCGCCTTGGGCTGGGCGATCGGCACGAACAAGGCGCCGGCGCCGAGATCGCGGGTCTCCCGCTTCCAGGCGCCGCTCAACGACGCGCGCTGCCGGCTCTCGGTCGACTTCGCATCGAGCGCGACCTTGTCGGCGCGGAAGGCCTCGACCGGCGCCTTCTCGAGCGCCGCCTCCAGCCTGCGGAACGCGATGCCGTGCAACGCCAGCTTTTCGGCGACCAGGCCGGCATGGGCCGCCGGCACCAGATAACCCGCGCGCGGCGCCGTCACCGTCGTCGTCGGCCGCACGTCGTCGCGCAGCGGTAGCTTCCAGACTTGCGGCTTGCTCTCGTCGTAACGCGTCATCAGCGCGCCGGAAATCTCCGACGGCGTGCGCGTGTACTCGTAGCCGCGGAAGTCGATGGTGCGCACCCGGTCGCTTGCCTCGTAGGCCAGCGGCACGGCCTGCCCGCCGAGTTCCGCCGCGCGCGCATCGGCATCGGCGGCGGTCCTGCGCCAGGCGGCGCCGTGCGCGGCGATCCGTTCGAGGACCGAGACGACGACATTGCGGGTGATGCGCACGCGCGCCGGATAGTCCTTCCAGGAATGCGTCTCGACCAGCATGCCGAAGCGGTTGCGCAGGTAAAAATAGCCGTGCGAGAAGCGCGGCGGCGGCACGCCGTCGACGAAGCCGGAAGCCGGGTCGTCCATGACCTTGAACGCCGGATAGAACGGCACCGGCAGCGAACCGGCCTGGGCCAGATCGGCGATCACGCCGTCGCGGAAGGCGCGGCCGGCATCGCGCAAGGCGGCGTCGCCCGCATGCACCGGCTGGACGATGATGCCGACGTCGTGTTCGAACTTGGCGCCGTCGGTCACGTGCAGGTCGATCATCGCGAGCGGATCCCACTCGTTCACGAGGCGCAGCATGGCCCGCATTTCCGGCGCGTCGGCCTTCACATACTCGCGGTTGAGATTGAAGTTCTGCGCCGTGGTGCGCCAGCCCATCTCTTCCGGCCCGCGCTGGTTCGGACGGTTCCAGCGGCCGAAGCGCTCGTGGCCGTCGACATTGAAGACCGGCACGAACAGCAGCACTTGCTTGTCGAGCGCGCCCGGCGCGGCGCGTCCTTCGAGCGCTTCGCGCAGCGCCAGGAAGCCGGCGTCCTTGCCGTCGATCTCCCCGGCATGGATGCCGCCCTGGATCAGCACGACCGGCAGGCCGCGCCGCCTGGCTTGCGCCGCGCTCAGGGCGCCGCTGCGGGACGCGGCCAGCGCCAGCATCGGCCGGCCTTCCGGCGTGCGGCCGAATTCCAGGCAGCGCACCTGCTTCGGGTACGCTTTCTGGAACGCCGCACACAAGGCGACGACTTCGTCATAGCGGCCGGTTTTCAGGAAGCCGGAGCGCTCGGAATAGGTCGTCAAGGCGTCGCCGGCGGCGCGGGCGGGGGAGACCAGGGCAAGCGCGAGAACTGCACACAACGAGGCATGGCGTATCACGAACAGAGCTCCACGAAACGATGGCAAGCGCGGCCGCCGGCTGGCGGCCGATGTGGAGCGACATGTTACACAGTTTCGCGCTTTCCGTTCCGCGCACGACCTCGGTTGCGCCGACCAAGACCCTATTGCGCGGCCTCGAGCCGAGTCACCATGATGACGCCATCGACTCTTTGCGCGACGAACTTGATCTTGTCGCCGGCCTTGACCTTATCCAGCATGCCGGGTTCCTGGACGCGGAACACCATCGTCATCGGCGGCATATCGAGGCTGGCGAGCGGCCCGTGCTTGATCGTGATCTTGCCGGCCGCCTTGTCGATCTTCTTCACTTCGCCGTCGTTCGTGGCCGCAGCGGCTTCCGCGGCGGGCGGACGATGAGCATCGTTGGCGAACACGTACGGGACAGCCGGCCAGCCGAGCGCGGCCGCGACGATGATTTTGACGATCGATTTCATGATACATTCCTTTCCATTAGTCGAGGACCTTGATCGCGCCGACCATTCCCGCTTCGAAATGGCCGGCGATCAGGCAGGCAAAATTGAACTGTCCCGGCCGATTGAAGCGCCAGACGAGTTCCTCCGTCGTTCCCGGCCGGACATGCGCCATGTGCGGTTCGTCATGCTCCATATCGGGAAATTTCCTCATCAACGCGGCATGTTCCTCGAGCTCTCTCATCGTGCCGATGACCATCTCGTGCATCAGCTTGCCGTCGTTGACGATCACGAAGCGCACGGTGTCTCCTTGCTTGACCGCGATCGAGGCCGGCGCAAAACGCATCCGGTCCGACATGACGATCCTGATCGTGCGCGTCGCCTGTTTCGGATTCCCGGCGATGCCGAATTCCCGCTGTTCCGCCGCTTCCTCGACAGCCTGCTTCGCGCGATGCCGGTTGTCGTGGGCCAGCGCGAACGGCGGCGCCGCAGCCATGCCCAGGGACAGCGCGATGGCTATCGCTCTCAAGATATTTCCTGCCATGACGATTTCCTTTCCTTCATCCAGGAGCCGCCTCTTCGCGGACGAGGTTCGATGCGCATGCTCAATGCCCATGATGCGCGCCTCCTTTCCTGACCGTCAGCGCCGTTTCGCTCGCACCCTGTGCATGCGCGTGCCCGGGCGCGCGCGTCGCGGGCGGCGTCTCGCCGCGCCATTCGCGGGCGACGGTGCCGGCCGGATGCCGGTACCAGCCCGGGTCCTTGTAGTCGTTGCGCGCCACCCCCTTGCGCACCTTGACCGTCGTGAACATGCCTCCCATCTCGATGCCGCCGAAGGGGCCGTGGCCGGTCATCATCGGCAGCGTGTTGTCGGGCAGCGGCATTTCCATGTCGCCCATCGAACCGCCCTTCTCGCCCATGACCATGTAGTCCGGCACCAGCCGGTTGATCTTCTCCGCCACGCCGCGATGGTCGACGCCGATGAGCGTCGGCACGCCATGGCCCATGGCGTTCATCGTGTGGTGCGATTTGTGGCAATGGAAAGCCCAATCGCCCTCCTCGGTGGCATCGAACTCGATCGCGCGCATCTGGCCCACCGCGACATCGGTCGTGACCTCGGGCCAGCGCGCCGATTTCGGCACCCAGCCGCCGTCGGTGCCCGCGACTTCGAACTCATGGCCGTGCAGGTGAATCGGATGATTCGTCATCGTCAGGTTGCCGCAGCGGATGCGTACCCGGTCGCCGAGGCGGCAAACCATCGGATCGATGCCCGGGAAGGCGCGGCTGTTGAAAGTCCACAGGTTGAAATCGAGCATGGTGTTGACGCGCGGCGTGAAGCTGCCGGGATCGATATCGTAGGCATTGAGCAGGAACACGAAATCGCGATCCACGCGATGTTGAGCCGGATCTTTCGGATGGGTGATCCAAAAGCCCATCATGCCCATGGCCATCTGCACCATCTCGTCGGCATGCGGGTGGTACATGAAGGTTCCGGGCCGGCGCGCGACGAATTCATAGACGAAGGTCTTGCCGGGTTGAATGCCGGGCTGGGTCAGCCCCGTCACGCCGTCCATGCCGTTCGGCAGGCGTTGGCCATGCCAATGGATAGACGTATGCTCCGGCAGTTTGTTCGTCACGAAGATCCGCACGCGGTCGCCCTCGACCACTTCGATCGTCGGGCCCGGCGACTGGCCGTTGTAGCCCCACAGGTTGGCTTTCATGCCGGGAGCGATTTCGCGCACCACCGGTTCGGCGACCAGGTGGAATTCCTTGACGCCGTCCTTCATGCGCCACGGCAGCGTCCAGCCGTTGAGCGTGACGACGGGGCGATAGGGCCGCCCGTTGGGCGGCGCCAGCGGCGGCTGGGTGGCGGCGGTCGCCATGACCGGCGCTTCCGGCAGCGTCGCCGCGCCGGCCTTGGAAACCAGTCCGGCGCCGAGCATGGTGGCCGCGCCCGACAAAAATCCTCTACGAGAAACCATGAATCATCCTTTCAATCAATGTCCGCCTGCCGCCGTGCTTGCGGTCGGGGCCGCAACCGATCCCACGCGCGTTTCCAGCGTCGTCCCGCCGCCTTTGATGGCGGCCTGCAACTCCGTTTCCGCCAGCCAGAAATCGCGCTGCGCTTCGATCGCCGCGTTGACGCTGCCGATCTGCTCGCGCGCATCGGCCAGCAGTTCGAACACGCTGATCAGCATGCCGTTGTAGCGCAGCAGAACCTCGTCGGAAATCTTCTTGCGCAAGGGCACGATCTCGTCGCGATAATGCTTCGCCAGATCGTAGGCGGTGCGATACGCGGACCAGGCTTCCCGCACCTCCGAACGGGCGCGCACGGCGACGTCGGCGGCATGATGCACCGACCGCATATAGAGCGCTTCGGCCTTGGCGACCCGCGCGCCGCTCCAGTCGAACAACGGCAGCTCGAGCGAGATTTCGTAACCGTTGGCGCGCGCCTCGCCGGTTTCGCTTTTGTTCATATAACCGGCGTCGAGCACGTTGATGAAACCGGTCGCCTTGGTCAATCCGAGAGCGCCGGCGGTCGCCTCGGCATCGCGCTGCGCCATCCGGATATCCAGGCGTTGCGCAATGGCTTGCGCCTCGATATCGGTCGCCGCGCCGGGCGTCGCCGGCAGATCGGGCAGGCGCTCGGGCAGCGCGAATGCCGTATCCGCGCCCCATAAGCCAAGCAGGCGCGTCAACTGCTCGCGCGCGGCGACGGCGGCGTGGCGCGCGTGCGCGACCTGAGCCATCGTTTCGGCATGGAAGGCTTCTTCGCGCACCTGGTTCAGCTTGCTCCAGTTGCCGACCCTGGCCATGCGCCGCGCCAGCTCCGCGCTGGCCTCGGCGGCGTCGGCGACTTGTTCCATGTAGCGCGCCGTCTGGTGCGCGGCGACCGCCCGGAAATACGCCTTGCGCGTCTCGCCGGCCAAGCGGACCGCCTGCGACGCCGCCTGCAGCTTGGCTTGCTCGAAGCGTCGCCGTTCGATGCCGCTGCGCAGCGGCAGCGTCAGCAGCCCGGCGAAATCGAAGCTGAGCTCGCGCTCGATCTCGACGCCGTCGCCTCCGCGCAGGCGTCCGAACGAAAAGCCGGGGTTGCGCAGGCGGCCGGCCTGCACGAAATCCGCCTCGGCCGCGCCGAGATCGGCGAGCGCGGCCTGCAAGCCGCGATTGTTGAGCAGGGCGATGCGGACGGCCGCATCGGCCGTCAACGGCTGGGCAAGCAATTGGTCGATGGTGGGCCGGATTGCCGCCGCATCATCGGGCGAACGCTGGCGCGATACGCCCTGGCCGATGCGTTCTTGCGTGAGGCCGGAGACGGCATCCATGCCGCCATCGGCCGAGAATGTCGCACAACCGGCCAGCAGCAAGGCCAACGCACCGGGAAGCGGCTTCACGGCGGCGCCGAAGGAGGGAATGCGGAAATTGCGCATGATCATTTGTCCGTTCCGTGATGATGATGCTGATGATGATGCGGGTGATGGCCGGCCGCGGGCGACGGCTCCGGCGCAGCCTCGGCGGCCGGCTGCGGTGCGGAGGCACGGCCATGGCCTGCGTGGCCGCCTCCCTGCACTTCGTCGTTCGCGGCATGCCACCGTTGGTCGGGCGTTGCGGCATCGTCCTCTCCGCGCCGATAGCGTTCGAGAACGGATTCGTGATGCGGCGCCGGAACGACGGCCCGCGGGTCTGCCGGATCGGGACGGTCGTCGCCCCGGGCGGCGATTGCCGGCGCAGCCGCCGCCAACGCGGTTGCGGTTATCCAATGCAAGAAAGACATGGGTTCCTCGTGATCGAAACGTAACGGGCCAGTGCGAATGCCTTGGCCGGCGGATGCGAATGGATCGCGGCTGGACGGGGCCGTCGCGCGATCTTTCGCTATTCGATTAAGCGAGGAAACGGGGAGGTCGTTCGAGACCGGCCGGAATGAAGCCGGTCATGAGGGGAACGGGCGCGACGACGACTGCTTCCGAGCCGTTGGGAACGGCAGCCCAGTTCGAAGCGGCAGGCAGCGGCGCGGCGCCGATGCAGCATGCGGCGCAGGCGCTGCAGGAAGTCGATGCATCGTGCTTGCCGGACGAGTGATGGCCGGAATGCGCGCCGTCGGCATCGTCGGTCCGGTCGGCAAGCGCCGTCTCGTCGAACGCTTCATGTTGCGCGTGCGCGGCGTTTCCGTGATGGGCATGTTCGGCATGCGCCGCTTCCGGCGTTGCCGCCACGGATTGCATCGCACGGCAAGACAGCATCGCCGCCGCGGCGATTCCCTGGATGGGAAGCGCCGCCAGCAAGAGCCAGATCAGGAAGGACTTGAGAGCACGATGCATTTTTTTAGTCTAGCACAGGCCGCGCTGCCGATTTCATTCCGGCTCCAGCCGCATGGAATTCCAGCGGCGCAAGCCGTCGCGAATCCGCTCCGCCCGTTGCTCCGTCCATTGCGCGAACCAATGGCAATAGAGATGGATCAAGCCGCGCGGAACGAGAAAATAGACAGTCCCGCTGAGATGTCGTTGCGACCATGCATGAATTTCGAAACCGATCGGCCGTCGACGAGAAAGCCGCTCGGCACGAAAAGAACGTTGACGGCGGCCTCCCCTCGGCCCGGCCGCGAAATGGAAGGCTTTCACGAAGAAAGTATTGCGCTCCACGACGCTGCATTGCGTGAAGACCATGCAGGGCAAGTGTCGCGGCACGACCGGCAATGCCGCCATCCGGCGGGCAGCGGCAGGTTACGGTATCGGCGAGCGCGCGGCGCCGTGCTCGGCGGCCGGCAGGGAGCCGAGCCTGGCCCATGCCGGACGCTCGAACAGGAAGCGCAGCGGCGTCCGCCGCACGGCCCAGTACAGCAACAGCGCGCCGACGATCGATAACGCCATGACGATGAACGATAGAGTGCCGAGATCGATTTCCACGGGCGGCTGGCTGACCAGCTTGCGCATCATGCCGAGCGGAATGACGAAACCCAGGTACACCACGATCGAATGCTGGCCGAGGTAGCGCAGCCATCCGGCATGCTCGATGCGGGCCAGCAGGGAGGCCGCCAGCATGACACCGCCGGCGCCGGCAAAACCGAGCACGAGTTGCATGCCTGGCAGGAAGCTCGCTCCCAGCGACACCATCCATTGATTCGCGAGCGCCCAGGCCAGCAGCGCCGCGAGCGCGATGCGCCGGTGCTCCTGGGCTTTCGCCGCCGCCGAGAATATCGGCCGCGCCAACAGATAGCCGATATAGAAGAACACGAAATAACGCGCGAACTTGTCAGCGACTTTCACGCTCCATTGCATGTCCGCATGCCAGGTGACGGCGATCTGCAGGCACACGGCGAGCGGCAGGACGATCGCCGGCGGCACCCGGCGCAACAGCCTTACCGCCAGGAAGTAGAGCGCCAGTACATAAATGAACCAGAGCGGTCCGGAAGGCGGCTCGACGAGCATCCGCAGGTATTCGGGCGCCAAAGCCGGCGCCTCGGGGCCGAACAATGCCGTGCCGTGCATGTTCGCGAATTTCAGTGTCGCCCACAAGACGTAGAAATACAGAAAATGCACGACCTTGGAATCGAGATATGAACGCCAGGGACGATCGAGCACGCGGGCGACGAACAGCCCCGACAACAGAAAGAAATCCGGCATGCGGAACGGTTGCCCGAAGTTCACGACATATTGCATCCAGCCGATCGAATGCGTCGCTTCCATCACGAAGTCGGTCGCATACATCATGACCACCCAGATGATGCACATGCCCTTGGCATAGTCGACCCAGTCGACCCGATGCGAAGATGCGGAATCGTCATGCATGGCGGAAATATCTCCCTCTCCGGCAAAGCGTGGAAAGAAGCCAACCGGCTTCACCGCGCGAAGCGAAACTTCGCCGGGACATGCTTACACCATAGGGGGAAATACGGGCATCGCTCTGAGACAGCACAAAGGCGCATCGTTGTCGCCCGCACGGCGCCCTCGGCGCCGTGCGCGAGGTCAGCGCTTCGAAACCTCGCTGGCGACGCTGGCGCGCTGCGACTTTTCCGCTTCGTTCTTCGCCGCCACCGCGAGATAGCGGCCGAACTGGTCGGCCGGCACCGGCATGCTGAGGTAGTAGCCTTGCAGCATGTCGCAGGATTGCGCGCGCAGGAACTCGAGCTGCGCCTCGCTCTCCACGCCTTCGGCGACGACTTCGAGGCGCAGGCTGTGCGCCAAGGCGATGATGCCTTTGACGATCGCCGCATCGTCGGCATCGTGCGGCACGTCGCGCACGAAGGAGCGGTCGATCTTGATCACGTCGACCGGGAAGCGTTTCAGATAGGCAAGCGAGGAATAGCCGGTGCCGAAGTCGTCGATCGTCAGGCGCACGCCGAGGCTGCGCAGGCGCTCGAGCGCCTCCAGCGTGTCTTCCGCGTGTTCCATCAGGGTGCTCTCGGTGATTTCGAGTTCGAGCAGATGCGGCGGCAGGCCGGTGTCTTCGAGCGCGCGCTCGACCGTCAGCGCGAAGTCCGACTGCAGCACTTGCTTGACCGACAGGTTGACCGAGACGCGAATGACCGGCAAGCCCGACTTGATCCAGCGCTGCAATTGCGCGCATGACGTGCGCAACACCCATTCGCCGATCGCCTCGATCAAGCCGGCTTCCTCGGCCAGAGGAATGAATTCCAGCGGCGACACCAGGCCGCGTGTCGGGTGATGCCAGCGCACCAGCGCTTCCATGCCGACGATGCGGTTGCTTTCGAAGCGCGCCTGCGGCTGGTAATACACTTCGAGCTCGTCACGCTGCAAGGCGCGGCGCAAATCGTTCTCGAGGCGCACGCGCTCGGAAATCGATTGTTCCATCGATGCCTCGAAGAACTGGAAGCCGGCCTTGGTCTTCTTGGCGCGGTACATCGCGGTATCGGCGTGCTTCAGAAGCGTGCCGGCATCGACGCCGTCGTGCGGATACATCGAAATGCCGACGCTGGTGGTGACGAAGATGTCGTGGCCGTCGATCTGGAACGAGTTCGCCAGCGCGCGGCAGATGTTCTGCGCCGCCGTGGCCGCCGCCGCGGCGTTGGCGACGTCGGCCAGCACCACCGTGAATTCGTCGCCGCCGAGGCGGGCCACGCAATCCGCGTTGCGCACGCTGTTGCGGATGCGCTGCGCGACGGCCACCAGCAAGCGATCGCCGACGTCGTGGCCGAGCGTGTCGTTGACGTTCTTGAAGCGGTCGAGATCGAGGAACAGCACGGCCACCGCTTCGCCCGACTGGCGCGCCTGCTCGATGCGCCGGCCGAGCTGGTCGAAGAACAGGGCGCGGTTCGGCAGGCCGGTCAGCGGATCGTTGTAGGCCAGGTGGCGGACGCGCTTCTCGGCGCGGTTCGCCTCGATGATGCGGCGCACGCGCTGCGACAGCACGGCGAAATGGATGGGCTTCGGAATGAAATCGCTGGCGCCGGCGGCGAACGCGCGCTCGACGGACGATTTGTCTTCGAGCGCCGTGATCATCAGCACCGGGATCGAGCGGCCGTTAGGCAGGTTCTGCACCTTGGCGCAGGCGGTGAAGCCGTCCATGACCGGCATCATGGCATCCATCAGGATCACGTCGGGCCGCATGCGCTTGAGCATCTTCAGCGCCTGTTCGCCGTCGGCCGCCTCCTCGACATGGAAGCCGTCGCGCTGCAAGGTGTAACGCAGGGCGCCGCGCGTGCTGCGGTCATCGTCGACCACCAGCACCTGCGCCATTTCATCTTCCTGCGTGACGGAAAGTCGGTCCTCGAGGTACATCTCGTTGCCGAGCTCCGCCGCGACCGCATCGAACGCGCTGCGCAATTGCGGCAGCAACGGCCGGATCTCGGACAGCCGCTGTTCGCGCGCCAGTTCCTCGGCGTCCTTGGCCAGGCGCGACAAATGCATGGCGCCCAGGTTGCCGCTGCTGCCCTTGATCGAATGCGCCATCGTGCGCGCGATCTCGGCGTCCGGCTGGTCGATCGCATGTTCGAGTTGGGCCAGGTAGGTCGGCGTGTCCTCGAGGAAAGGCGCGACGGCCTGCTGCAAGGCCGGCCCGAGGATTTCGCGCAGCTTCTCGAACACGGCGCGATCGAGCGGACCGTCCTCGGATTCCGCCAGCGCGCGCTCGGCCACGTTCGCCGGAATGCGCGCGAGCCAGCGTTCGAGCTTATGGCGCAGCTCCACCAGCGTGATCGGCTTGGCGAGATAGTCGTCCATGCCGGCGGCCAGGCATTTTTCGGCGTCGCCGTGCTGGGTGTTTGCCGTCATCGCCACGATCGGCGTGCGGCGGGCGAGCGGTTCTTCGAAATTGCGGATATGCGCCGTCGCCTCGTAGCCGTCCATCTCCGGCATGTTGCAATCCATCAGGATCAAGTCGTATCGCCGGTTGCGCGCGGCCTCGACCGCTTCGCGGCCGTTGCCGGCGAACTCGCACTGGCAGCCGTGGATGTTCAACATGCCGGCCGCCACCATTTGGTTGGTCCGGTTGTCTTCCACCACCAGCACGCGATACTCGCGTTCGCCCGACAACACGTTGTCGGTCGGCATCGGCGGCAGGGCGGCGGCCGCCACGGGGCCGATCGAAAGAGCGCGCTGGACCGCCTCCAGCAAGCGGTCCAGCCGCAAGGGCTTGCCGAGATAGGCATTGCCGGCGGTGACTCCGGACGGCGCCGCCGGCGTGCCGTAGCGATCGAGCAGCAGCAGGCGCACCGCCGACAGCGCGGGATCGGAGCGGATGCAGCGCACCAGGTCCTCGCCTTCGTCGTTGGTCATTCCCAGGTCGGAGACCACCAGCTGGTAGCCCGGACCCTCGGCGCGCATGCGCGTCAATTCGCTCAACGCCTGCGCGCCGCTGGCGACGGCGCGGCAATTCATGCCGAGATTGCTCAGGCTTTGCATCAGGAAGCTGCGCACGATCTCGCTTTCTTCGGCCACCAGCACGTGCGTGTCGCGCCAAGGGTGCTCGATCGCGGTTTCCGGCTGCTGTTCGCTGGCATGGCAGATGACCGTGAACCAGAACGTGCTGCCCTCGCCTTCCTTGCTGACGACGTTCAGTTCGCCGCCCATCAGATCGACCAGGTGGCGAGAGATCGCCAGCCCGAGGCCGGTTCCGCCGTATTTGCGCGTGGTCGACGCCTCCGCTTGCGCGAACGATTCGAAGATGTGCGCGGCCGCCTCCTCGCTCATGCCGATGCCGGTATCGGTGACGTCGAAGCGCAGCTTGAACACGTCGGCGCGGCTGTCGCCGCTCGGCGCCAGCGACACCTTCAGCGCCACTTCCCCGCGTTCGGTGAACTTGACGGCGTTGCCGATCAGGTTGGTCAATACCTGGCGCAACCGCAGCGAATCGGCATGCACCCGCTCGGGCACGCCGGCGTCGAACAGGTAGCCGAGGT
>DASPLX010000079.1:0-10287 GCA_035627375.1 Paucimonas sp.
ATATCACCGCCGAATGGGGACGCGCCGCCCATGACTGGAAGACGGCCATGAATCAATTTGCTATCCTGTACGCGGATCGATTCGTTCGACCATCCGTGTAAATATCAACCCGCCTTGAACACGGAAATTCTGACAGTCCCATTTCCGATTCTTTTCACCGGCTGTACCGCCAGAGGAATCTCATTTTGCACGCCGGCAAACTCGACAGCGTGGCGCTAACCCCAGGATTACGCACTGTCGCAAAACTCGCTGGAGCCGGCATGGATCGTGTCACGCACGGACATTATGTCCAGAATCTAAAGCCGCTCGACCTGGTTGCCAAGGCCAATGTAGCTCTTGCGCTAGTAGACGCCTCCAATCCGCTCGCTTGTGTCGAATTACTTGAGATGAGCTAACGATGCGTGAAATCTGGCGCGGAGCCCCCCTATCGATGCGCCAAGCTTGGTTCACGAGATCAAGCGTAGCTACCGCAACGACCACTCGGGCATAGCGATAGCTCGAAGACATCGAGCTGACCAGACGCATCTGGAAAAACCCCAGTCGCCAGTTTAAAACAATTTCTCAGCCAATTGTGTTTCTACGGCTAGTGAGTCGCTTCTTTTCCTGTTCGGCTAACCTTCAACTGGCTACGCAGTCGCGTTTTTAGCTGGAACCGACACCCCACGAATCTTTGCCGCCCGACGTCGAATCTCTGGAAGAATAATTGCCTCCAAAAGTTTCTGCTTACTCTTTACGTTTGTGTTTTCGAATACAAAGTTGAATTCTTCGAGATCAACTTTTGTCAACCGAAACAACAAGCTCTCCGTAGCACGACCAATTCCAGCTTGGTCTTTGGGGGCCACAGGCGGAAGCGACGCTTCCGCACTGTGATCATCAGCGCCTGCACTAAATGCCGCGAGTGCGCCCTGATCAACATGCTTTCTCGACATTGGCACTTTGAAGCCGCTCATTGAAACACCTCGCCGCACAAGAGTTGAATTTCCGCCTTGGCTTGTCCATTGCTGAGCTCTACGACGCCCTTTCCCGCCAATAGGGCATCTCGGTAGACTTTGCGATCCCGGATGATCGAATCTGAAAGCTTCAGCTCGGGAAACTGAATCAACAGCTCCTGCGCATCCTGGACTTCATTGATCAAGGGATTACTCGGAGCCTGCGACAAGACGGCGAATACTTGCAGATCTTCGTTCAACCCTCTAGCAAGACCAATGAGCTCGTCGACATGCGGCAACGTCTCGAGATCAGCCTGGCTCGCGCGTATCGGCACATACATCTTATCCGCAGCAACCATTCCCGACCGCAGCTCGCGGCTGTCGCGACCGCCGGCATCGATAATAACGTGCTCATAGCGCTGACCCAGATCAACAGCGGCCTTGTAGACGTCTCCCGTCTTTTGTGCACAATGAATCAAAGGATAGCCAGCCTCGTTTCGCCGCTCTATCCATTTAGATGCTGTGCCCTGCGGATCTGCGTCGAGTAGCATAACGTCTTTGCCTTCCAGCGCCAATTGAACAGCTAGATTTGTTGCGATCGTGCTCTTGCCCGTGCCGCCTTTTTCACCACCGATAAGTAAGATCATTCCGCGCTCCTAGTGATATCGACTCGAATGTCATGCTATGTTTTGATAGCATTTGATAGCGTTTGCTATCACAGCATTTGATAACCAATCATGTCATCGCAATCTCCTTCGGGCGTGCCCACATACATCCATTCAACCGAGCTTTCTTGCGAGGTCTGATGCTTGAAGGTGCGTGTAGCGGCGTAGCATGTTGAGGCTTCGATGTCCAGTAATGCTGGCGACCTCCATAGGATGAAGCCCTTTCTCGAACAAGCGAGAAGCCGCTTCATGGCGCAAATCGTGCCAATGCAAGTCGCCAGCCTTGTAGCCGATACGTTTGAGTGCCCGCTTCCATGCACACATCAGTGCGTTCTGGCTGCAGCCAAGAATTGCACCATTGAGGGAACGAGGAAGGGCTGCAAGGACCTGGACAGCCTTGGTTGATAGTGGAATGGCCGCAGGGACCGCCTTGTTTCCTGTACCGCGAAATCCCGGCGGAACATCAATTACTCTGGCGTGAAGATTGACCCACTCCCAACGAAGCTTAAACAGCATCCCTTGCCGCAAACTTGTCTCGATTGCGAGGTTAAACGCCGGGAGAAGCCACGGATTGTCTGACTTCGCCAGTTCTGCCGTGAGAAGCTCATACTCACCTGGCTTCAGGCGTCGATCACGCTCTCTGGAACCGGAAGGCATACGAATGTTTCGGACAGGATTCGCCAAGCCGTCCATGCCCCATTCCTTCCGGCAGACTTCGAAAAGCTGGGAAAGATATGCGAGCTCGATCCGGATCGTATTCTCGGCCTTGCCGGCCGCGCGCCGTTCATCGCGATATTGCGCAAGATTTGATCCGTGAATACTGGCGAGAAAACGCTTCGAGAGGGGGTGTGCTAACCAGCGTTGATGCTGGTACTTGTCGCGCTCCGCATTGCGCATCTTGGAACGAATTTCACGCCAATAGCGTTCAAGGGCGTCACCAAGCGTCGTGCTCTCCGCTTCGGTTCGTGAGAAGAACACCCCGCGCGCCATCTCGCTTTCGACGATGGCCGCCCACATCTCTGCCTCACGGCGAGTGTTAAACGTTTTATAAGTGTCGGGATAGCCGCGGCGTCGTACAACTGCTTGATACTGACCGCTTCCACGCTTCCGAATCGTTGGCATTCTTGCCCCAATACCACATCAAGTGTGGCAAGTTTGTGGCAAGGTCTGCGACTGGAATACCCAAGAATCTGCGAAATCGGCTGGGAAGCCGCGTGGATTCTGGAGGAGATTGGTCGGGGCGAGACGATTCGAACGTCCGACCACCTGATCCCAAATCAGGTGCGCTACCAGGCTGCGCTACGCCCCGAGAGAGACGCATCATACCGGTTCGAAGTGTCCGGGTCAATTTATAACTGCTTCCTGGACGAGACGGCTTTGCGCCGCCTCGGCCTTGCTAGGCAGTCAGCTTGTCGGCGATCCGGCGCGCCATGGCCCGCGCCAGCTCGCCATTGGTCGCCTCGACCATCACGCGAATCAGCGGCTCGGTACCCGAAGGACGAATCAGCACCCGGCCGCGATCGCCGAGCTCCTTCTCGACGAGCTCCTTTTCGGCGACGACCGCGGCGTTCCGCTGCCAATCGAAACCGGCCGGCACTTTGACGTTGATCAAGGTCTGCGGATAGAGCGCGATATCGGCCGTCGATTGCGCCAGCGTCTTGCCGCTGCGCTTGAGCGCCGACAGCACCTGCAACGCCGAAATGATGCCGTCGCCGGTCGTGTGTTTGTCTAGGCAGAGCAGATGGCCCGAGCCTTCACCGCCGAGCAGCCAGCCGCGTTCCTGCAAGAGTTCGAGCACATAGCGGTCGCCGACCTTGGCGCGGGCGAACTCCACGCCCATCCGCTTGAAAGCCACTTCGAGCGCCATGTTGGTCATCAGCGTGCCGACCACGCCCTTGACCTGCGCCGCCGCCATGCGGTCCTGCGCCATCACGTAGAGCAGCTCGTCGCCGTTGTAGATGCGGCCGGCCGCATCGACCATCAGCAGCCGGTCGGCGTCGCCGTCGAGCGCGATGCCGAGGTCGGCCTGCTGTTCCTGCACCGCCTTGGCCAGCGCCTGCGGCGAGGTCGCGCCGACGCCGTCGTTGATGTTCAGGCCGTTGGGCTGGTTGCCGATGGCGCGCACTTCCGCGCCGAGCTCATGGAAGACGTCGGGCGCGATGTGATAAGCGGCGCCGTGCGCGCAATCGACCACGATGCGCATGCCGCGCAGATCGAGCTCGCTCGGGAAGGTGCTCTTGCAGAATTCGATGTAGCGGCCGCGGGCATCGTCCAGGCGCTTGGCCTTGCCGAGCTTTTCCGACGACACGCACTGGATGGGCGCGTCGAGCGCCGCCTCGATCTCCGCTTCGACGGCATCCGGCAGCTTGTTGCCGGACGCGGAAAAGAACTTGATGCCGTTGTCGTGATACGGATTGTGCGAGGCCGAGATGACGACGCCGGCCGACAGCCGCAGGGCGCGGGTCAGGTAGGCGATCGCCGGTGTCGGCATCGGACCGGCCAGCATCACATCGACGCCGGCCGCGGCGAAGCCCGCCTCGAGCGCGGCTTCCAGCATGTAGCCGGAAATGCGGGTGTCCTTGCCGATCAAGACGGTCGGCCTGCCGGACGAGGTCTCGGCGCGGGCCAGCACCTTGCCGGCCGCGTAGCCGAGCTTCATGACGAAGTCGGGCGTGATCGGCAGGCTGCCGACTTCGCCGCGCACGCCATCGGTTCCAAAATATTTGCGTGTCATGATTTTCCCATTTCTCTCTTATTTTTCTTGCGTGGCGGCCTGCCACACCTTCAAGGCATCCACCGTCTCGGCCACGTCGTGCACGCGCACGATGGCCGCTCCCTGCGCGGCGGCCGCGAGCGCCGCCGCGATGCTGGCGGCCAGGCGCCGCTCGACCGGCTTGCCGGTGATGGCACCCAGCATCGACTTGCGCGACAGCCCGGCGAGCACGGGCAGGCCGATCGTGTTTCCGATGCGGCCGAGGCTGCGCAGCAAGGCGAGATTGTGCTCGAGCGTCTTGCCGAACCCAAAGCCGGGATCGATGCACAAGCGTTGGCGCTCGATGCCGGCCTCCTCCATCGCCGCCGCGCGCTCGCGCAGGAATGCGGTGATGTCATCGACCGCGTCGCCATACGCGGGATCGATCTGCATCGTCCGCGGATCGTTCAGCATGTGCATGATACAGAGCGCGCAATCGCCCTCCTTGACTGCACTCAACGCCCCCGGCGCGCGAAAGCCGTTGATGTCGTTGATCATGTCGGCGCCGGCGACGATCGCTTCGCGCATGACTTCCGGCTTGCAGGTATCCACCGAGATCGGCTTGCCGCAATCGCGCAATGCATAGAGGACGGGCATCACGCGCCGCAATTCCTCCTCGACGCTCAATCGTTCCGCGCCGGGGCGGCTCGATTCGCCGCCGATGTCGATGATGTCTACCCCGTCGGCGATCATCTGCTCCGCATGGGCAAGCGCGTGCTCGAGCGAAAAGAATTGCCCGCCGTCGGAAAACGAATCGGGCGTGACATTGAGAATGCCCATCACGAGCGGGCGCGAAGAGCGGTCGAAACGGAATCGATAGCGGCCGAACTGCAAATTGGCGGAATGCATGTTTCTGTAAGAAGAGAACAAAGTTTCGATGGAGCCCAAGCTGCCCGGCAGGTCGCACGGCTTCAGCCGCAGCCGAAACAAAAAGGGCGAGGATTTCTCCTCACCCTTGATCATACCGTTGGTGCCTGGAAAATTACGCCGGCACCGTCGTCGGCGTCACGCCGCCGGAACCGCCGTCGGAAGGCGAACGCTTGGGCGGTATGCCGGCCTTCGGCGGCCGCGGATCGCGTCCTTCCATGATGTCGTTGACTTGATCCGCGTCGATGGTTTCCCACTCGAGCAGCGTGTTGGCCATGATTTCGACCTTGTCGCGATTCTCCTCGATCAGCTTGCGCGCCAGGGCGTATTGCTGGTCGAGGATCTGGCGGATTTCGGTGTCGACCTTTTGCTGGGTCGCTTCCGACACGGTCTTGGCGGACATGCGGCCGAAATAGCTGTCTTGCTCGGCGTCTTCGTAGACCATGGTGCCGAGCGTCTCGGACATGCCGTAACGGGTCACCATCGCGCGCGCCAGCTTGGTAGCCCGCTCGAAGTCGTTCGACGCACCGGACGACATCTGGTGCATGAACACCTCTTCCGCGATGCGGCCGCCGAACAGGATCGCGATTTCCTCGAGCATCTTGTCCTTGTACATGTTCACGCGGTCATGCTCCGGCAATTGCCAGGTGACGCCCAGCGCCCAGCCGCGCGGCATGATCGTGACCTTGTGGACCGGATCGGCCTTCGGCAGCAGTTTGGCGACGACGGCATGGCCGGATTCATGGTACGCCGTGTTGCGGCGCTCTTCCTCGCGCATGACCGCGGACTTGCGCTCCGGGCCCATGACGATCTTATCCTTGGCATCCTCGAAATCCTGCATCTCGACCAGGCGCTTGTTGCGGCGCGCGGCGAACAATGCCGCTTCGTTGACGAGGTTGGCCAGATCGGCGCCCGAGAACCCAGGCGTGCCGCGCGCCAACACTTCCGCCTTCACGTCCGGCGCGATCGGCACCTTGCGCATATGCACATAGAGAATCTGCTCGCGGCCGCGGATATCGGGCAGGCCGACCATCACCTGGCGATCGAAACGGCCCGGACGCAGCAGCGCCTTGTCGAGCACGTCGGCGCGGTTGGTCGCGGCGATGACGATGACGCCGGAATTAGCCTCGAAGCCGTCCATCTCGACCAGCAACTGGTTCAGCGTCTGTTCGCGCTCGTCGTTGCCACCGCCGATGCCGCCGCCGCGATGGCGGCCGACCGCGTCGATCTCGTCGATGAAGACGATGCACGGCGAATGCTTCTTGGCGTTCTCGAACATGTCGCGCACGCGGGAAGCGCCCACGCCGACGAACATCTCGACGAAGTCGGAACCGGAGATCGTGAAGAACGGGACTTTCGCCTCGCCGGCGATGGCGCGCGCCAGCAGGGTTTTACCGGTACCCGGCGGGCCGACCATCAGCACGCCGCGCGGAATGCGGCCGCCGAGCTTCTGGAATTTGGTCGGGTCGCGCAGGAAATCGACCAGTTCCTGCACCTCTTCCTTGGCTTCGTCGCAGCCGGCGACGTCGGCGAAGGTGACGGTATTGTTGGCCTCGTCGAGCATGCGTGCCTTCGAGCGGCCGAACGAGAATGCCCCGCCCTTGCCGCCGCCCTGCATCTGTCGCATGAAGAAGATCCAGACGCCGATCAGCAGCAGCATCGGGAACCAGGAAATGAAGACTTGCGAAAGGAAGGATTGCTCTTCCGGCTGCTTGACGTCGAACTTGACGCCGTTGTTGACCAAGTCGCCGATCAGGCCGCGGTCGAGATAGGTGATCGCACTGCGGATCTTCTTGCCGTCCTGCGTGGTGGCGACGATGCTGCGATCCTCGATCACCGCCTCCTTGATGTGCTTGGCCTTCACCTCGTCCAAGAAATCCGAATACGGAATCGGCGTCGCGCCGCCGGCCAGTCCGCGATTATCGAACTGCTTGAAGACGGCAAACAGCACCAGTGCGATGACCACCCAGATGGCGGCCTTGGAAAACATGTTGTTCACTAGAACTCCTTAGACGTGGTCGACGCCTATTTACAAAGATACATTCATCGCGATTTTACTCGCATTAACGCAGGCTTACCAAGCTCGATATCAGGCTAATCTCCTGATAAATCAAGGCATTTCAACGAATTCTTTTGGTTTTCGGGGCGCCGGCGGGATTTCGAGGAGCATATTCTGCACTACCGTGGCCGAACGGGCCTGCAAGCCCGTCGGCAAGAAGGTGCGTCAGGAAGGATTCTTGAGCACCTTGCCGAGCAAAAAAACCTCCGAAGACTTGTCCCGGCTGGCCTTCGGCTTCTTGAGCGTGACCGTCTTGAACTCGTCACGGAATTTCTGCAGGATTTCGTTGTAGCCCGTTCCGTTGAAACATTTGACGAGCAGCGCCCCCGAAGGTTTCAAATGCGCACGGGCGAAATCGATTGCCAGATCGATAATATGCTCGACCCTGGCGGCATCGGTGATGGCGATGCCGGAAAGATTCGGCGCCATGTCGGACAGTACGAGGTCGACCTTGCGGCCGCCGACCACCTCTTCGAGCTGGTTCAGCACCTCGTCCTCGCGAAAATCGCCTTGTATGAAATGCACGTCGGCGATCGGCTCCATCGGCAGGATATCGAGAGCGATGATGGTGCCGTTGATGCCGCCGCCCGCCGCCCCGGCCAGCTTGTTGCGCGCGTATTGCGACCAGCTGCCCGGCGTGGCGCCGAGGTCGACGATGATCTGGCCAGGCCGGATCAGCTTCTCGTCCTCGTCGATTTCCTTGAGCTTGTAGACGGCGCGGGCGCGATAGCCTTCCTTCTGGGCCAGTTTCACATACGGGTCGTTGATGTGGTCGTGGACCCAGCTTTTATTGAATTTGTTCTTTGCCATTCGCGTAGAATACCGGTTTTAACTGGACAAAAGCCGCGCGCAAAGCGGCATTTTGTCCATCAAATTTGTCTTTATGAAACTTACTCCAGCAGAACGCAGCAAACTGCGCGCCGAGGCACACGGCCTCAATCCCGTCGTCATCATCGGCGAGGCCGGCCTGACCCCCTCGGTCATGAAGGAAATCGACGCCAGCCTGAAGGCCCACGGCCTGATCAAGATCCGCGTCTTCGGCGACGAACGCGAACTGCGGCTCGAAATGCTCGACACCATTTGCGCCGAGCTCGACGCCGCGCCGGTCCAGCACATCGGCAAACTGCTCGTGATCTACCGCCCGAAGAAGGAAGAATCGAAGGAACGCAGCGACAAGCGCGGCCGCGGCATGCGCGAAGTCACCATCGTCAAGCCGAGCGCTTCCGGCACCAAGCGGCCATCGGTGACGAAGGTTCTCCTGAAGGGCAACGAGCGCGTGACGGCCGGCGGCCTGGTCAAGCGCGCCAAGGCGCGCAAGGGCACCTCCAAGAAAAGCACGCTCCGATGATGTTCATGCCCTCTCCTGATCCACGGAGGGAGCCCGCGCTTGCAAGTTCAGCATCAATCCTGCCGCAAGCAAACTTTCCGCCAGATAGAAAACGCTCGATATGCCATGCAGGATGCCGAATCGCATGCGCATGTCGGACGCCATCACGCCATCGGCTCCCGCGCTTTCGCGCAATGCCGCCATGAAGGGTTGCAAGCCGAAATAGCCGATCAGCGTGCATGCCAGCATGGCGACGATCAGCAGAAGACGCCTGCGCTCCCGCGCCGCGTCGCGCGGCGGCGCCTTGTTCAATGCGATGAGGAGGATTCCGGCAACCAGCGACAGCCACGCCTCGATCCGGAACAGAGTGCCGGCGATCGTTCCGGCGAGAACGCGATCGGACAAGCTGGCGAACAGGGCCGGAGCGGCCAGGTAGCCGATCGTCCACAAGCTGCCGCACCATAGGGTGGCGATCAGCAGGCGCGCGGACGGGATCAGCATGGACGGGGATTGCGGACTAGGCGTCCTCGATCAGATATAACGGACTTCCAGGACTTCGTATTCGCGAATGCCGGACGGCGCCTGCACCTCGACGACGTCGCCGCCGAACTTGCCGATCAGCGCACGGGCGATCGGCGACGTCACGGATACCTTGTTGTGCTTGATGTCGGCTTCGTCGACGCCGACGATCTGATAACTCACCTTCTCGCCGGTCTCCAGGTCTTCCAGGTCGACGGTCGAGCCGAACACGATACGGCCGTCGGCATCGAGCAATGCCGGATCGATGATTTGCGCCGCGCCGAGCTTGCCTTCGAGATCGGCGATGCGGCCTTCGATGAAAGCCTGGCGCTCCTTGGCGGCATCGTATTCCGCGTTCTCCGACAGGTCGCCCTGGGCGCGCGCTTCCGCGATCGCATTGATGACGGCAGGACGATCCTTGGTCTTCAGGCGATGCAGCTCTTCCTTTAGCAATTCCGCGCCGCGCTTGGTAATGGGTACTGTTGTATTCATGATGTCAAACGATCAAATGAAAACCACAGAGGCCACAAATGGCGCCGGAGCCTCCGACGCCGTCTGTGACCTCTGTGGTAAGGGAACTACGGCTTAGTGTAAGGTTTTATGCAAACCTTGTAAATCGTAGACATGCAATTCGTCAAGATGGCGCAAGCCTTCCACGGCCGCTTCCGCGCCGAAGATCGTCGTGTAGGTCGGTACGCGCGCAGCGAGCGCTGACGTACGGATCGTGCGCGAGTCGTTGATCGCGTTGCGCTTTTCCGTGACGGTATTGATGACCAGGGCGATCTCGTTGTTCTTAATCATGTCGACGATATGCGGGCGCCCTTCGGCAACCTTGTTCACTGTGCCGATCGGGACGCCGGCGGCGGCGATCGCGGCGGCCGTACCCTTGGTAGCGACCACGGAAAAACCCAGCTCGACCAAATCTTTCGCGATCTGGGCCGCGCGCGACTTGTCGCTGTCCTTGATGGAGAGGAACACCTTGCCCGCTTTCGGCAGTTTGACGCCGGCACCGAGTTGCGACTTGACGAAGGCTTCGCCGAAGGTCTTGCCCACGCCCATCACTTCGCCGGTCGATTTCATTTCCGGCCCGAGGATGGTATCGACGCCCGGGAACTTGTTGAACGGGAACACAGCTTCCTTGACGCTGTAATACGACGGCACCACCTCGT
>DASPLX010000080.1:0-56746 GCA_035627375.1 Paucimonas sp.
TTCCATGATCGATTCCTCCATCTCCAACATCCAGTTCTTTGGAGACCGAGGCGTCATGTTGAATTCCCCTCCCTGTTATCGCCCTCATGCAACAATGCGAAACGGAAATTCAGATTGGTTAAAACGGTGCCGCATCAATAAAGGGGCCGAAGGCAATTGCAATGATAGGTATTTTCCAAATTAAATCAAAGAGTTGCTGATGGTATATGGGTTGTTTGAGCTTTGCATAAAGGAAAAAAGCACTTTATGCGTAAAAAGGCGGCGAAAAAATCAACTTATGCGGGTAGAGGATTGCAACTTATGGCGGGGTGTGAGATCGCAACTCGTTGATTCTGTCGAACAATGAGTTGCAGCTTATGAGGTAACCCACAAGGTTCCCCATTCCATCCGGAAACCGCGCCGAGCATGAGCTAACGCCAACCCGGGAACCACGGCCGCGCCGGCGCGGTCGGAAAGTACGGTTCGGCTGCATGCTCGAAACTGCACGAAGCCCGGGCGCGGCCGCTCATCTGCCCAGACAACGAGAACGATCAATGGCGATATCCGTGATTCCGGTCGCGCGTGCTTTCATTTCTTCGATCCTGTCCAGCGGATCTGTCGGCATTGACCAGCCATGAAGATCGCCCAGGTCGCCCCCTTGTTCGAGAGCGTGCCGCCGAAGGGATATGGCGGCACCGAGCGCGTGGTCTCGTACTTGACCGAGGAATTGGTTCGGCAAGGGCATGAGGTGACGCTGTTCGCGAGCGGCGATTCGGTGACGCGCGCACGTTTGATCCCGGCGGTGGAGCATAGCATCCGGCCCCAGATCGGCGATCAGTCGTGGCTGGCCTACCACACGATCCAGATGGACCTGGTGGCGCGCATGGCGGCCGAGTTCGACGTGATCCATTTTCACACCGACTATCTGCACTTCCCGCTCGCCGAGTCGCTGCGTATCCCGCATGTCACGACGATGCACGGCCGGCTGGACCTGCCCGAGCAGGTGCCGGTGTTCCGGCGCTTCACGAACTGCCCGCTGGTTTCGATTTCCGACAATCAGCGCCAGCCCTTGCCGAACGCAAACTGGTATGCCACCGTCCATCACGGACTGCCGCCCGATCTGTATTCCTGCCGTGCCAAGGCCGGCGGCTACTTCGTGTTCATCGGCCGCGTTTCGCGTGAAAAGCGCCTCGATCGCGCGATCGATATCGCCGAGCGCTGCGGCACCCGCCTGTACATCGCCGCCAAGGTCGACAAGGCCGATGAGCCGTTTTTCAACGAGTGCATCAAGCCGCTGCTTGGCCTGCCGATGGTGGAGTTCATCGGCGAGGTGGGCGAGCGCGAAAAGCGCGAATTGCTCGAGGGAGCGAGCGCGTTGCTGTTCCCGATCGACTGGCCGGAACCGTTCGGACTGGTGATGATCGAAGCGTTTTGTTGCGGCACGCCGGTGGTCGCCTATCGCTGCGGTTCGGTGCCGGAAGTCATGGAAGACGGCGTCACCGGTTTCGTGGTGGACGACCAGGAGCAGGCGGTGCGCGCGGCGCAGGCCGTCATGACGTTCGACCGCAGACGCTGCCGCGAAGCCTTCGAGCGCCGCTTCACGTCGGCGCATATGGCGCAGGCCTACCTGCGGGTTTACCGGAACGTGATCGAAAGGCGAGCGGAGGGCGGCAATGGTTGACAAGATCCGGCTCGGCGAGCAATGGTACATCCTTGCCACCGATTCGCCTTCGGACGAGCGGCGCCGAGTGCTGAAGCACAACGACACCTTCGCCGTGTTCGACCTGTTCGGCGATGCGCATGCGCTCGGCGTGCGCGAGGCCGGCATCTATCAGGGCGACACCTGCTTCCTGTCCAAGCTGGAGCTGCTGATCGACGGCAGCCGCCCGATGTTCCTCAATTCCTCGGTGAAGGACGACAGCGGGTTGTTCATCATCGAATTGATGAATCCCGACCTCTATCCCGATGCCAGCGGCCACATTCTCAAGGGCACGCTGCACATCTTTCGCGCCAAGCTGTTGTGGGACGGCGTCTGTTACGAGCATGTGCGGGTTGTCAATTTCGGGCAGGAGGCGGTCACGGTCACGATCTCGACGGAGTTCGCCGCCGACTATTCCGACATCTTCGAAGTGCGCGGCTTTCATCGCGAACGGCGCGGCGAATATCTGCCGCCGGAACTCGGGGAACGGCAGGTGCTGCTCGGCTATCGCGGCCTCGACGGGACGGTGCGCAGGACGCGCATCCTGTGCGATCCGCAGCCGCAGGTGCTGCTGGCGGAACGCGCCGACTTTCGGATGACGCTGCCCCCCAAGGGCGAGTCGCATATTTACCTGACCGTCGCCTGCGAGCGCGATGACCGGCCCGCGCCGCAGATCGTGGATTACTTCTCGGCCTTCCGCAAGACCGAACAGGCCTTCGATGTGCGCGAATGCAACCGCTGCAAGGTCGATACCTCGAATCCGCTGTTCAACAACTGGCTGCACCGGTCGTCGGCCGATCTCGACATGCTCAATACGCAGCTGCCGCACGGACTCTATCCCTATGCCGGGCTGCCTTGGTATGCGACGACGTTCGGGCGCGACGGAATCCTGACGGCGCACGAATGCCTGTGGCTCGATCCCGGCATGGCGAAGGGCGTGCTGGCGTTCCTGGCGGCCAACCAGGCGACGGAGTACGATCCGTCGCGCGATGCCGAACCGGGCAAGATCCTGCACGAGGCGCGCAACGGCGAACTGGCCGAGCTCGACGAAGTTCCGTTCCGGCGCTATTACGGGACGGTGGACGCGACGCCGCTGTTCGTCGGCCTGGCCGGCGCCTATTACCAGCGCACCGGCGATCTCGATTTCATCCGTTCCATCTGGGACAACATCAAGCGTGCCCTGCACTGGATGGATACCGACGGCGACCGCGACGGCGACGGCTTCGTCGAATACGCGCGCCATACCGAAAAAGGCCTGGCGCAGCAGGGCTGGAAGGATTCGCACGATTCGGTGTTCCACGACGACGGCCGGCTGGCCGAGGCGCCGATCGCCTTGTGCGAGGTGCAGGGCTACGTCTACGACGCCCGGCTGCAGGCGGCCCGGCTCGCGGACCTGCTGGGCGAGCCGGAGTTGGCGCGCGACCTGCGCGAGGCCGCGAGTCGCCTGCGGAAGAATTTCAATGCGGCGTTCTGGTGCGAAGAGATCGGCTGCTACGCGCTCGCACTCGACGGCGCCAAACGCCAATGCAAGGTGGTGTCATCGAATGCCGGGCACGCCTTGTGGAGCCGCATCGCCGAACCGACGCTGGCGGCGCGCGTGGCCAAACGCTTGCTGTGCGACGATTTCTTCTGCGGCTGGGGCATCCGCACGATCGGTTGCCGCGAGGCGCGCTACAACCCGATGGCTTACCACAACGGCTCGGTCTGGCCGCACGACAATGCGATCATCGCCGGCGGCATGGCGCGTTACGGTTTCACCGGCATGGCGATGAAGATCTTCACCGGCTTGATGGAAGCCAGCCTGTTCATGGATCAGCACCGCATGCCGGAACTGTTCTGCGGCTTCGAGCAGCGCCCCGACGAAGGGCCGACACTGTACCCGGTCGCCTGCTCGCCGCAGGCGTGGGCGGCGGCGACGGTGTTCTACCTGTTGCAGGCTTGCCTCGGCCTGTCCTTCGATCCGGAAAAGCCGGAGATCCGGTTCCGCAATCCGCAGCTGCCGCCGTTCCTCGACACGGTGAAGATCCGCGATCTCGTGGTCGGCGGCGCGACCATCGACCTGCAGTTACAGCGTTATCCGAACAACGTCGGCGTCAACGTGGTGCGCAAGGATGGACGCGCCGAGGTGGTGGTAGTGGCTTAGCAGGCCGGGCTTAGCAGGCCGCTGAAAACCACTGCGCGGCTCGATCTCGACCCGCTCGCTACCGTTTTTCAACGGCCTGTCAGATCTTCTTGGCGAGTTCGACCGCGCGGCCGATGTAGTTGGCCGGCGTCATCGCCAGCAGGTGCTGCTTGGCTTCCTGCGGAATGGCAAGGCCATCGATGAATTCGCGCAGCGCCTCCTTCGAGATGCCCTTGCCGCGCGTGAGCTCCTTGAGCTGCTCGTACGGGTTCTCGATGCCGTAGCGGCGCATCACGGTCTGCACCGGTTCGGCCAGCACTTCCCAGGTATTGTCGAGGTCTTCCGACATGCGCTGCGGATTGACTTCGAGCTTGTCGAGGCCGCGCAGGCAGCTGTCGTAGGCCAGCACCGCGTAGCCGAAGCCGACGCCGATATTGCGCAGCACGGTCGAGTCGGTCAGGTCGCGCTGCCAGCGCGAGACCGGCAGTTTCTCGGCCATGTGCTTGAGCACCGCGTTGGCCATGCCGAGATTGCCTTCGGAATTTTCGAAATCGATCGGGTTGACCTTGTGCGGCATGGTCGAGGAACCGATTTCGCCGGCCTTGGTGCGCTGCTTGAAGTAGCCGAGCGAGATGTAGCCCCAGATGTCGCGGTTCAGGTCGATCAGGATGGTGTTGGCGCGCGCGATCGCATCGAACAGCTCGGCCATGTAGTCGTGCGGTTCGATCTGGATCGTGTACGGATTGAAGGTCAGGCCGAGCCGGTCTTCGATCACGCTCTTGGAGAAGGCTTCCCAATCGAACTCGGGATAGGCCGAAAGATGCGCGTTGTAGTTGCCGACCGCGCCGTTCATCTTGCCGAGGATCTGCACGGCGGCAATGCGGTCGGCGGCGCGCTTGAGGCGCGCCACGACGTTGGCGATTTCCTTGCCGAGCGTGGTCGGGCTGGCCGGCTGGCCGTGCGTGCGCGACATCATCGGCACTTCGGCGTGCGCGTGCGCGAGTTCGGTCAGCTTGGCGACGACCGCCTGCAGCGCGGGCAGCAGCACCGTGTCGCGCGCGGCCTTGAGCATCATGCCGTGCGAGGTATTGTTGATGTCTTCCGAGGTGCAGGCGAAGTGAATGAATTCGGAAGCCGCCACCAGTTCCGGCACATCCTTGACCTGTTCCTTGAGCCAGTATTCGACCGCCTTCACGTCATGATTGGTCACGGCTTCGATCGCCTTGATGCGTTCGGCGTCCTTTTCGGTGAAGTCGGAGGCCAGCTTGCTGAGCAACAGGTTGGCGAAGGTCGAGAACGGCTTGATCTCCTCGAAGCCGGCTTGCGACAGCGCTTGCAGCCACGCGATTTCGACCTTGACGCGATGATGCATGAAACCCGCCTCGGACAGGATCGGACGCAGTTTATCGGTCTTGGCCGCATAGCGGCCGTCGAGCGGAGAGAGGGCAAAAAGCGTGGTGAGCGGCATGATAGTCGGGCGAAGAGAGAACGGAAGGGAGTGCCGAAACGGCAAAACCATTGCAAAAACTGATAAACCGCAATTTTACCATCCGCCCTGCCTGCAAAATGACCTGTTCGCGGCGCCGCCGAGCGCATCCGGCGCGCGTTGTCGAGGAGGAATCCGGAGGCCGTATCGCATTTGCTGTCTGAATTGCATCGTCGCCGGGCAACTCGTATTTCTCCCAGGCATGTAATGTATCCATGCGGCCATGCCCGGTTTTGGAGGCTCCGGGGCCGATGTTATAATCGCCCGACCAAATCTTGACACGCATCTATGAAACTCATCGGTTCGCTCGCAAGCGCGTACGTACGCAAGGTCCGCATTGTGATGGCCGAGAAGAAACTCGATTACGAGCTGATTCTCGAAGATGTCTGGAAGCCGGGCACGACCATCATGGAATCCAATCCTCTCGGCAAGGTGCCCTGCCTGATCATGGAAGACGGCGGCGCCATGTTCGATTCGCGCGTCATCGTCGAATATCTCGATACCCTGACCCCGGTCGGCAAGCTGATTCCGCCGAACGGCCGCGAGCGCGCGGAAGTCAAGTGTTGGGAAGCGCTCGCCGACGGCGTGCTCGATGCCGCCGTCCTGATCCGCCTGGAGCGCACCTTGCGCGCGCCGGAGAAGCAGAGCGCAGAATGGATCGACCGCCAGATGGCCAAGGTGCAGGCAGGCTTGAAGGCGATGGCGGCCGGCCTGAAGGACACGGCATATTGCGCGGGCAACCACTACACGTTGGCCGACGTCGCCGTCGGCTGCACGCTCGGCTGGCTCTCGCACCGCTTCCCCGAAATCGCCTGGCGCGACGATCATCCGAATCTGGCGAAGCTGTTCGACAAGCTGTCGGACCGCTCGTCGTTCAAGGATACGGTGCCGCAGTAAGTCAGGGGCGGTAAGCCAGGGGCGGTAAGTTAGTCATCCCGAAAGCAAAAACGGAGCGCATCGCGCTCCGTTTTCATTTGCGGCCCGTCGTCGGCTCGAAAACTACTCTTCCATCTGCGACTGCAGGTAATTCTGCAGCCCGACCTTGTCGATCAGCTCGAGCTGGGTCTCCAGCCATTCGATGTGTTCCTCGGTGTCGTCGAGAATCGCCTGGAACAGGTCGCGCGAGACATAATCGCGCGCCGCCTCGCACGCGGCGATGCCGTCCTTGACGGTCTGATGAGCCATGGTCTCGAGCTTGAGATCGCATTGCAGCATCTCCGGCGTGTTCTCGCCGATCATCAGCTTGTGCAGCGCCTGCAGGTTCGGCAAGCCTTCCAGCATCAGGATGCGGTCGATCAGCTTGTCGGCATGCTTCATCTCGCCGATCGATTCCTCGTATTCCTTCTTGCCCAGCTTGCCCAGGCCCCAATGCTTGTACATGCGCGCATGCAGGAAGTATTGGTTGATCGCCGTCAGCTCATTGGTCAATTGGGCATTCAGGAGTTTGATGATATTTGCGTCGCCTTTCATGGGCAGCCTCTGAAGTTATTGTTGGAAGGTCGGCCGATACGTCGCGGCAAGGCTTGCGCGCGCCACAGCTGATAGAGATGTCATGATAGTTCAAGATGGCTCGTTTGCCAGCGGCGGCGCTGCATTTCGTCAATGAGAATGATTTGCTTTCTTTGTACTGGGCGCCCTAGATTGACCACATGAACCACAACGCGGCGCTCAGCGCGCCGAGGCTGGTCATGACGGCGATCGTACGCACCGTGTGCAATTGCGTCCACAACAACAGGCCTGTGATCGACAGCAGGATCAGGCCGCCGGCGATCGTATCCGACAGCAGCACCCAGAACGCGCTGACGCCGACCGCCATGTGAAGGCGCATCAGCGTGCCGATCGGCGTCGCATCCGCATGATCGAGCTTGACGTAACGGTTGCCGACGATGTACTCGGCATTGACGCCTCTGTCCGGCCGTTGCAGGGCTACGGTCCAGCGCTCCGGTTGCATCACTTCGCGCTCGCCCCACTGGACTTTTTTCGCCGGTTGCGATTTCACGTTGGGCGGCTGCACGGGAACGAACTGCAGTTCCGACTGCAGCCATGCCGACATCTGCTCGGCCGAGGCGAAGCCTTGTTCCGGCACGGGCAGCTGTGCCGTCTTTTGCACGACCTTCTCGACCGGGATCTTCATGATCGCGCGGTGGTTCATCAGGATGCCGGTCGCGCCGAACAGCAATCCCAGCGCCGCGCCCCACAAGCCGAGGTAGAGATGGGTTTTGCGCAGCCAGGTCAGCAACACCGCGCGGCGGCTGCGGCGGCGTTCCACGGATACCGGCGCGGCATCCGCCGCGGCGGCGATCGTATCGAGACGGGAAGTCAGTCCGCTGCTCATGGTCAGTCCGCCGCATGCTTGGGCGGCACGGCCGGCCCGGGATCGGCGCCGTCGGCGCGCACGAAGCTATAGGTGAAGTGATTGCGCAGCAGATCGTACTTCTTGCCGCCGAATTCGCCGGCGCTCTTGTCGACATGCAGTACATGCATGACGTATTGCCCGCGCCATGGCGTATTGATCTCGACCTGGCCTTGCGCGTTGGTCTGGTGTTCCTGGCGCCAGGTGTTCGGGGCGATCACTTCGATCTTGGTACGCGCCAGCGGCTGGCCGCGATACAGCAGCGTGTAACCGTTGCCGCCGCGGCTCACGACGTCGAGCGGCAGCGCCGCCGAGGAATTGGAAGACGGTTGGCCATGGCGCGCGTAATAGTTCGATTTGGCGAATCCGAGTCCGCTCTTGCTCATGTCGCGCACGTCGAACGATTCGTCGACGACGGCGATCGCATGCGCGCCTCCCGTCGCGATCGCGAAATGATCGCCGGCGCGCGTCAGCGCCGCTTCGCTGCGCTTGCCGCCGGCATCGATCGCATAGGCTTTCGGCGCCTTGAAACTGTCGAGCTTGCCGGGGCTCTTTTCCTTGACCTGCGCATCGGCTTCGCCGAAATAGAGCTTGCCGTTGCCGCCGGCCGATTCCAGCCAGAGATAGTGGGCGTGGGCGTTTGCCGAAAACAGCAAGGCGCCGGCGGCCGCCAGGGTTGTCATTCTCATGCGGTTCTCCTTAGAAGTGATGGCGGCGGCGATCCGCTGGCGATCGAGCTGGTCGTCGATGCGCTGTCGCAGATCCGGTCCCGCGATCCGGTAGCCCGTCGGCTGGCTAGGTCGGAACGACGCTTGGCTGGCTGAGACTGTGATGAAGAGCGGCGGCACGAATGGCCGCCGTGGTGCAGAACGGATGCGCCGTCCGCGGCGGCGGACGGCGAACCGGAATTACGCGTTGAGCAGCTTCTCGCCCGGCTGCCAGCCGCAGGCGGTCAGGCCGCCGGCTTGCAGGGCCTTGAGAGTGCGCAGCGTTTCTTCGGTCGAGCGGCCGACGTTGGCGCTGTTGATCGTGATGGACTCGATCACGCCTTCCGGATTGACGATGAAGGTCGCGCGGTTGGAGAAGCCTTCCGGCGACAGGATGCCGCAGGCTTGCGACAGTTCGCGGTTCAGATCGCCGATCAGCGGGAATGCCAGCTTGCCGAGGCCGTTCTCGGTCCAGGCCTTGTGCGAGTACACGGAGTCGACGGAGGCGCCGAGCACGACGGTGTTGGCCTTTTCGAATTCCGATGCCAGCTTGTTGAAGCCCTGGATTTCGGTCGGGCAGACGAAGGTGAAGTCGAGGGGGTAGAAGAACAGCACGACCCACTTGCCGCGGAAATCCGACAGCTTGAGATCGGCGAATTCGCCGTTCGGCATCAGGGCCTGGCCTTTGAACTCGGGCAGAGTTTGTCCTACGGTCAACATGATTCTTCCTTTCTTAAGATGATTACCGGGCGGATGCCCGGGCGATGATTCGTAGAGGTCGGACCGATCGGCCGTGCGACGGTTCCGACGCGGCGCGCATTATACGCGGAGTCGCGCGTTCCTTCCCGCGATCAGTCGAGCGCGAAGTCGACCGGCACGACGACATAGACGGGAATCGCGCGGCCATCCTCGATGTAGGGATTGAACAACGCACGCATGACGGCGGCGCGCGCCGCATCGTCGAGGCGTGGATGGCCGGAGCTGCGTTGCAGCTCGACGCGTTCCGCGCGGCCTTTTTCGTTCACCAGCACGCGCAGCAAGACCTTGCCTTGTTCGCCGAGGCGGCGCGACAACGGAGGATAGTCGGCTTGTGGCGGCTGCAGGTACTGGACGCCGGAAACCGGTTTCGGAACCGCCGGCGCGGGCGCGGCCGAGGTCGCCGAGGGCGCTATGGGGGGCGGTTCCTGGGGAGTCGCGGTCGTCGTCATGACCGGCACGGTGATATCCGGCGCGGCGGCGGGCACGATCGTCGGCACCGTCAACTTGGGCAACTGCACGGATTTCGCCGGCTCGGGCAGCCGTGCGGGACGCGCCGGTTCGCCGCGGATCAGCGTCGCGAACACGGCTTCGGGAATCTTGGCGGCCTGTTGCGCCATGCCGTTTTCGAGCGCATAGAAGAAGCCGACATGGAGCAGGACGATCGGCGCCAGCGTACCGAAGCGGCTGGTGCGCAGCCATTCGGCCTTCGGCCGGGCGCCGCCGAGGTCTACCTCTTTCTGATAGGGCAGGACAGCGCTCATCGTCCGGCCTGTTACGCGGCCAGCGCCGCGAATTCGAACATGCCGGGTTTGGCCGCTTCGTCCAGGCACTCGCGCAAGACTTGCTTGGCGCAGGCGTGGCATTTGCCGCAGCAGGTACCGACGTCGAGATGCGTGCGCAATTCCACCATCGAAGTCATGCCGGCATCGACGGCCTTGCGGATCTTGCGGTCGGACACGTTGTTGCAGACACAAACGATCATCGATGCACCTTGAGACGGATAAAGTTGTTCGGTTTCGTGCGATCCCGGCGCGTATTACGCCGTCAGGATCAGCTTGTTCAATTGCGTCAAACGCAGCCGGTAGATCCGGCCTTCATGATCGATCTCGACTTCGCGCCCTTGCCGGAACAGCTCGCGGCTCATGATGCGAGCCGTGGTTTCGCCGGCCGAGGCTTCGGCAACGCGGACGCTCTGCTCGCGTTTCGTGCTCTTGCCGGAAGTTTCGGTTGTCATGATCTTAATGTTTTTGCAAATGAGAACAATTCGTATTTAGATTATTCTTGATTTCGATCCGGAACGCAAGATCTTTTTGCAGGTGATGTCAGCATTCATTTATTGGTCCGGCCATAGTTTGTCGACTATGAATTTCCGATTTTCACTGTGGCTGGGAATGTGAATGGAGCAGAACTTGCCGGTGTGCACGGTGAGCGCCTTGAGTCGCCAAGCATCAGATGCAAAGTGTTTCGTCCTTACGAGGATCGACCGGAAGAGGGCTCGTGGATCAACTGCCATGCCTACGAGGAAGCGGCGCAATTGCGGCAGGAAGGTATGGCGACCTCGGTGATCGCGCGGGCCGCAGGCTTGGGGCGGCGTACGTTACACGGATAGTTGGGCACCGGCGGCTTTCGGAACGAGCCGCGTGGCTGCCGATCCTGCCGTCGCAACAGGTCCGGAGCCTGGTCGAGGCCGAGCTCGGATTGAACGGCCTGCGGGAGTCGGCGAAGTGTCCGGGGTGGCAGGACGTCACCACAATTCATCCGCAATTCTTCCATGATTTGTTCACATTGGCAGGCCACCATGTGCCTTAGCGTCGATCAGCCAAGCAGTGGAGTCGTTGCCGGTTGACGCAGCGGAACCGCTCCAGGCAGGCATGGCGCAAGTCTGAAGAATGGTCTTCCGGGCCGGGATGGCTGGAAGCAAGACTATTTACCTGTTCCTAATCGATATCTGCTGCTCGACGTCTAGCCTTTCTTTGAAAAATGGAGATTGATATGGCATCACGGACACATACGTATAACGTAGATAACAATTCGACTTACAACCACGAAGGTTCCAAGGACTACAATCCTCTGAATACTTACTATGAGAATTTCCACGTTACCTATAACTTCAATCTGAATTCCGTTTCAGGCGGTTCGGCGACTGCCAATGTCGATTACTCGATCGAGAACGGCTTTGGTTCATACGAGGCTTGGTTTGAAACGATCAACGTGACCGGGGGCGCCGGGAACGATACATTTAACCTGTATTACCTGGCCGACGAAGGTTCTCCGTCGGACTGGACCGGAAACATCAGCATGGGAGACGGCGACGACCATGTCTACATGGCGGAAACCAGCGGAAAGAGCAATTACGGCAAAGATACGATCTCGCTCGGCAACGGAGACGATTATGCGTATGCGGGCGAAGCCAACGACTACCTGAGCGGCGGGAGCGGGGACGATACCATCGACGGTGGTTCGGGTACCGATACGCTTGACGGAGGAGACGGTGACGACATTATCTTCGTCGGTCAGGATGACAACGCGGATGGCGGAGCGGGCGACGATATCTTCTACGTCGGCTTGACGAACGGGAATATCTCAACGGTCACAGGCGGAGACGGCTCGGATCTGTTCAGCCTCGATACGGATTTGTATGTCACATCGGACGGTTCGAATCCGGTGAGCGATGTGGATTGGGGCAGCGTTGTCGCGGGATCTGTCGCCAATAACGGTACCAACAAATTCCTGACCTATCTGACGACGGGCGTAGTATCAGCCACATCGTCATGGAATCCGTTCGTCAGCATAGGCATATCCTTGGGTTCCACGATGATCGGCACCCTGGTCACTGCGCTGGCAAAAGACAAGACAGGTTCCACATCCACGCTTGTGGACGGCACTTATACGCTGGTCGAAGACTTCGATCCGATGACGGACGCCATCAATTTCACATCCAGCACCAATTCCGCGTTTACCGTCGTAGCCAATACCGCGTCCGGTAGCGGGGTCGCCGTCGAAGTGACGGACGGGAATAGCGACCGGCGCGCTTTGATCTACCTGTCGACGGACTTCGTCGATCTGTTCAAAAACAGCAATGGAACGGTCGACAACGTATTGCTGCAGAATGCCGTGAATACCTATCTTGGCGCCGGATTGTCGATCACCAAGGACGGCGTGGTCACGAACGGGTATACCTACACCGATGCCGCGTTCGCCAGCGCCGGCTATACCGATTCGGATGGCGGCGCACTGACCGTTTCCGATTTCGGCGTGGACGACAGCAATACCTACAAGTTCGTCTGGGGATCTTTCGCGGGGCAGACCCTTTCCGCTTCCAGCGCGACGACGAAGGTGGCGGGAACGGCCTTTTCGGACGTGCTGACCGCGACCAGCATGACCGAGTACGATGCCGACGCCCTGGCCTCCGTCCACGCCAATACGCAGGTCAGCCTGCACGGCGGCGGCGGGGCCGACGTCCTGATCGGCGGCGCGGCACGGGATTATCTGAATGGAGGCGATGGAGACGACCACCTGTTCGGCCTGGGCGGGATCGATACGATGGCGGGTGGCAATGGCGCCGACGCGTTTCATATCGCGACGGAGTGCCTGAGCGACGATCAGAGCAACAGCACCGTCGACAGCGCCAACGAGTCGGATGGCCTAATAGCCGACTTCGGCAATCTCGACGCGATCTGGATCGATAACGCCGATGTGGCGGCAAGCGATGTTTCGATCACTCAGAGCGGCAGCAACGTCACGGTGAGCATCGCCAAGTACGGCATCGACTATACGGTGACACCTGGAACGAATGTCACGTTGACGGCCTCCAGCTTCGCCGTCAGAACGGACAGCGATACCGGCAACGTCTACATTACGAGCACGAGCGGCATTTCCGCCACAGGATCATCGGGCGGATATGGAAACGACACGCTTGCCGCCGGCAGCGCCTCTTCCACGATCTACGGCGGCTATGGCAATGACACCGTCACCACGGCTTACGGCAATACGACAATATACGGAGGCGAGGGCAACGACAACATCACCAGTTCCGCCACCAGTTCCGGCAACCAGTTGTATGGGGAAGACGGTGTCGACTACATGACCGGCGGCCAGGCGGCGGAATACATCGACGGCGGCGATGGAAACGACGGCATCTTTGCCTATCAGGAAAACGATACCGTCTATGGCGGTTCCGGCGACGACTGGCTGGACGGCGGCGAAGGATCGGACTTGGTGTACGGCGGCAACGGCAACGATACGGTTTACGGCGGCTGGAACACCGATACCTTGAGCGGCGGAGCGGGGAACGACGTTTTCTACGTCAAGAATTCCGGCACCGAAAGCGGGACCCGGGACGTCATCAGCGATTTCGGGCTGACCAATGCGAACGGCAATGCCGCTCTGAACACTACGAGAGGCATCGACAAGATCTATATCGTCGACACATCTGTCCGCGCCTCGGACATCTCCTTTAGCACGGTAAATGATTCGGACGGATCAGTCGATACCTTGATCAGTTTCGCCAACAATTCCAACTCGGTCTTGCTGGACAGTGTGAACAACGATGTCACGACATGGTCGACCTCGACGGATAGCAGCGGGCATGTGGTCATTGTCGGCCAGTCCAACTGTTTCATTACCACCGCAACGGCGGAACAATTCGGCTGGGCCGACAATTGCGGCGTGCTGACCGTGCTGCGCTGGTTCCGCGACAACGTGATGGCCGAACGTCCCGACTGGAAAGCGGATATCGAGACTTACTATCGGATCGCACCGAAGATCGTCGAGGCGACCCGGCACGACACAGCGCTGTATCAGAAGCTGTGGACGCGATTCCTGCGCAAGGCCGTCGCCGCGGTCGTGGCGGGAAAGTATCAGCGTGCCTACGATATCTACCGCAAGATGGTGGACGATTTGGCCGCACGTCATCTCCCCGCCGACAAATTGAACTGACAAGTCGGACCGGCGAGTGACTTCACGATTCGCGTGCCGGGAAGGTACGCGAATCGTACCCGTCTCTCATATTTCATTCACATTTCGTCTGCATAATTCAAAAACATCCTGCCATGCGCTGCCCCTTCGTCCGGGCCCCGCATTCTGCTCCAAAGGGGGCGCGGCGATGCTCGTCGCACGCGCCGTCAGCAAGAAGGAGGCAGGCGGGTATGCATGTACTTGCTTGCATTCACGTTCGGGCTGGATTCGCAGCGGAGGCATCTATGGAAATACGGCGTCACGTCGAGCAAGCGGCACTGCTGTTTTCGGCGCTTCTGCTGCAGTCGCCGTGCCTCGCCATGCCGATAGCGGAAATCGCTCCCGGCTTTCCCCGGTCGCCGATTTTCGAACAACTCGAATTCCTCGAAGACCGATCCCAGGCCGTCACCCTGGAGCAGGCCCGCACTTTGCGCAAAGATAGCTTTTCCCGGATGGCCGGCTCCAACTTCGTGCGAGGATTCAGTGCGTCGGCATTCTGGTTGCGCACGACCTTGCGCAATACAGACTCGCTGCCGGTCGAATGGGTTCTCCAGCACCGGGTGGCGACAACCGATTTCGCGGAGTTCTGGGTGTTCGTGGATGGAAAGGTCGCGGAACATGCGATTGGAGGGGATCGGACCCTCATGTCCGACAGGCAGGTTCAATTCAGATATCCGGCGATCAAGTTCACTTCTCCTCCGAACAAGGACGCCGAGGTGTATATCCGCCTCTGGAATATCAACGCGGCAGATGTGCATTTGCGGTTCGAACTCGAGACGGGGCAGGACTTTGTCAGACAGGTCAATCTCGATCAGCTCCGGCTTGGGATACTGTATGGCATACCTTTCGCACTTTCCTTCTATGCGCTGACCGGATGGTTCGTATCGCTCGACAGGAGATTTGCGCTATACGGGTTATATACGCTTGCGATCGTGGGGACATGGGCGGGGGTCAACGGCCAATTGTCGGAATTTTTGCCGTTCGATTCACCCAAGCTCGCCAATGATCTGCTGCATATATTCGTCTTTCTTTCCATCATCTTCTCGCTCAAGTTCGCACGTACGTTTTTGCATGTACGCCGGCTGCTTCCCAGAATCGACGCATCTTTTACAGTGATCATCTGGATAGCGTCCTGCGGAATACTGCTGCGGATGCTGGGTGTATTCAGTCCGGTGACCTTGCTGTCCATCGCCCTCATGTTTTCAAGCGTACTGACGCCGATTGTCGCGTGGCTGGTCTATCGCCAAGGCGTGCTTTATGCGCGCTGGTATTTGTTCGCTCAGATTCTTTATGTCATGACTATTGCCACAGGCCTGATCGGAACAAGGCTGGGCTGGTTTTCGTATAGCACTATCATTTACGCGCAAGTTGCCTTTCTCGGCGAACTGCTGTTTCTGGCGGTCGCTCAGCATGACCGGGTTCGTTTGCTTCAGCATGAGCGGCACTCGGCGGAAAGACGTTACCAGAAAGAACTGCAGAGACGCATTCAGCTCTTGGACATGCAAGTCGAAGAGCGCTCGAGGAGCTTGAATCAAGCGCGCCTACGGAGTCAATTCCTGGACGAAGCCAGGGCGGTCACGAAACTTGTCGCGTCCGGGGATTTCAGTGTACGCATGACCAGCTCAAACGATGTGGAAATGAATGAATTGGCATGCAGCGTCAACACGATGACGAAGTCTCTCGCGAAACTGGACAACGCGCGCCGCCTCTGGATTGCTGAAGTCAGCCACGAGTTGCGCACTCCGCTTAGCATTTTGCGCGGCGAGATCGAACTGTTGCGAGGCGGATTTCAAAAGCTGGATCGCTGCGCCATTGAATCCTTGTATGAAGAGACGGTTCATCTTTCGCGGCTGATCAACGATCTTCACGACCTGGCCGTCAGTTGCTCTCGAAATCTTTCCTGTCATTTCACGGAATGGGACTTCTGCTCCCTGTTGCGGAAAATAGGAAAGCGATATCGGAAACAGGCAAATAAGAAGGGAATCGCGCTAAAAACTTTTATTCCGGATGGCGATATGCGCGTCAGATGGGATAAAGGGCGGATTCGGCAGCTCTTGGAGAATCTCTTGCTCAACAGTCTTCACTATACCGATGCCCCAGGTTGCATTGAAATCCATGTCGAATCCGCCGGCTGTAATGCAAGGCTGTTGGTCCAAGATTCGGCTCCGGGAATAGACTCCGAAGACATGGATCGACTATTCGAGCCGTTTTTCCGCAGCCGTACCGCACGGTCTTCGAGAAGAGACGGTAGCGGCCTCGGTCTTGCTGTTTGCGCGGCGATCGTCAGGGCGCACGGGGGACGAATAAGCACGAGTGAAGCGTCGATCGGCGGCGTTTCCATCACAATTGAAATGGCTCTTCGTCCGGATGGCGCCGATGATGGACGCGGTTTGCATCCGGCTTCCGACGGGAGAAAAGCGAATGGGAAAATCTAAACACCATATCCTGATTGTCGAAGACGAGCACAAGATCGCGAGGGTGCTCAATGTCTATCTCTCTCAAAACGGTTTCACGTGCATGCACGTCACGGACGGGCAAGAAGCGGTACGCACGGTGCGGGCGAAGTATGTCGACGCCTTGATACTGGATGTCAACCTGCCGACCATCTCCGGTTTCGACGTGTGCCGCAGCATCCGGGGGTTCTCCTCCATCCCGATAATCATGCTGACCGCCAGGATGGATGAGATTGATCGTGTCCTGGGGTTGGAGATCGGAGCGGACGACTATGTTTGCAAGCCGTTCAGTCCCAGGGAAATAGGAGCAAGGCTGCGTTCGGTTTTGCGGCGTGCCGAAGGCTGTTGGGCCATGGTGCAGGGGACGGATGGATTCGAGATCGAAGAAGGGGCGCAGAGGATCAGGTGGAACAAAAAGCCCCTCCCTTTGACTCCCGCGGAGTACCGTTTGCTGAAGCTGTTGGTCCTGCACCCGAGGCGGGTATTCGAACGCGACGTCCTGCTGGACGCGATCTCGTATGACTTTCGGGATTCTCACCCAAGGGCAATCGACAGCCACATCAAGAACCTGCGCAAGAAATTGGGCGACGTCGGCATTCCGGGGGATGCTATTAAGTCTGTGTACGGCATAGGCTACCGGTTCGAAATCAAGGCTGCGAACTAGTTCAGCGCGTCCGGTTCCGGAAAGAGGGGCCTCGCTCTTGCCGCTCAGAATTGCGTGGATCGGCCCTCTGTAAGTTCTTGTATTCCCTCCAAGTCCAATTCCACGATAAATGAATGTGGACAGGAAATCGCTTTATGTCTGCAAGGCTGCGGCAGCGGTCAGTCCGAGCGCCGCATCTTGTCGTCGCCCGGCATGGCGATCGCCAGCTCATCAATGAAGGCGCGCAGCCGAGGCGGCATGAGGCGATTGCCGGGCCAGACGACATGAATCGGTATCGGAGGCTGGCGGAAGGCCGTCAGCACTTCTACCAGGCGGCCATGCGCGAGTTCGTCGGCCGCCATGTAATCGGGCACTTGTACGATACCGGCGCCGAAGCAGGCTGCCTGCACCATGGCCTCGCCGTCGTCGGCCAGCATGCGGCAGTCGGGCTGTATCTCGACGATTTCGCCGTGCACGACAAACCGTAGCGGCCGCGGACGACCGGACGTCGGCATGCGATGCGCTACGAAGGCGTGTCCTTCCAGGCGCGACGGATGCTTCGGTTTCCCGTGGCGGGCAACATACCCGGGGCTGGCGTAGGTCGCTATCTGCTGCCAGCCGATCTGTCTGCTCGCGAGCCGCGAGTCGTCCAGCGGCATGATGCGTATCGCGGCATCCATGCCTTCCCTCACCACATCACATACCTGGTCCGACAGCCGCACGTCCGCGCGCAGATGCGGATGTCGCAGCAGCAGCTTCGTCACAACCGGTACGACGACGCGCTTGCCGAACGTGATCGGCACGTTGATCCGCAATTCGCCGCTCGGCTCGCCGCTTGCGCCGGCCGCCAGCGATTCGAGCTCGTCGATATCGGCGAGGATCTTTTCGCAGCGCGCAAACAAGGCTTCGCCATCGGACGTCAGGGTGACCTGGCGCGTCGTGCGATGAAAGACTTTCACGCCTAGCTGCTCTTCCAGCTTGAGGATGCGCTTGGCGATCGTCGAGGCGGTGACGCCCAGTTCGCGGCCGGCTCCTGCGAAGCTGCGATGACGTGCGGCGCTGGCGAAGGCAATGAAATGGCTGAATCCGCTCATGCATCGATTAAGGAAAATATTTCCTCAATATTATGACATTGAAGGATATTCTGCTTTGGTTCGAGACGTTCCATACTTCCTGCCATGCCGTCGCACCACGGCGTCAACACACAGGAGAAATCGCCATGAATGTCGTCCCGAACCCGCCGCCGGCCGAGTCCGGCATCCCTGGAATTGTCCACGCCACGCTCGCCGGCAGCAGCGACGGCTTGCGCGACATTTCGGTCTGGCATCAATCGATGGCGCCGGGCGCAGCCACGCCACCGCATCGGCACGACTGCGAAGAAGTCGTATTGTGCACCGCTGGCAACGGCGAGCTGCACATCGATGGCCATGTCGAGCGCTTCGGTCCGGACACGACGCTCTTCATTCCGCGTAATGCCGACCACCAGATCTTTAGCGTCGGAGACGAGCCGCTGCAAGTCATCGCGATATTCGGCATGACGCCGGTCGAGGTTTACCTGCCGGACGGCCAGCGCCTGGAGCTGCCGTGGCGCAGCTGATCCCATGGCGCTGACGTCGCGGCCCGCCGGGGGCGTCTCGCGCAATCGGAACGCGCCACGGCATTTACCGATAGGTAATGGAGAATGGACGGCTCGGCAAGCGGCACTCGCATCGGTAAAAATTGCATGCCATGTCGTCCTTCCTTCCATGTCGCCAACCTGCCGATCATTCTCTGCGCGCCATCCGCCGGCGCACCGGCGCTTTTCCTCGCGGCCCGCTGGCATGCTTTTCGCGACGACGCGGACTCCTCATGGAGTCGTCAGATCATGAAAATTCGATTGAAGAAACTTGCCGACCAGGTCATCGTGATGACAGGCGCCACCAGCGGCATCGGATTGGTAACGGCGCGCAAGGCGGCGGCACGCGGGGCGAGACTCGTGCTCGTGGCGCGAAACCAAGAGGCATTGCAGCACCTCGGCGAGGAATTGGATGAACTGGGCACGGAAACGGCGTACGTGGTCGCCGACGTTGCCAATGAAGAGGATGTCCGCCGTATCGCGGAGGTCGCGATCCAGCGCTTCGGCGGTTTCGATACGTGGATGAATATTGCCGGGGTGGGCATTTTCGGCAAGAGCGAGCAGGTGTCCGTCGAAGACATGCGCCGGCTGTTCGACATCAATTTCTGGGGCGTCGTCTACGGCTCGTTGACCGCAGTCAGGCATCTGAAGCCGCGTGGCGGCGCGCTCATCAACGTCGGCAGCGAGACGTCGGACCGGGCGGTTCCGCTCCAAGGCATCTATTCGGCCTCCAAGCACGCCATCAAGGGCTTCACCGATGCCTTGCGCGTCGAACTCGAGGAAGAGAATGCGCCGATCTCGGTCACCCTCGTCAAGCCGGCCTCGATCGACACGATGTTTCTGGCGCACGCAAAGAACTATCTCGATGTCGAGCCGCGCCTGCCGCCGCCGATCTACGCGCCGGAGATCGTCGCGGACGCCTTGCTGTACGCCGCCGAGCATCCGAAGCGGGACATCTATGTCGGCAGCCGCGCGAAGCTGATGGGAGCGGGCGGCTATTACCTGCCGCAGGCGGTCGACAAGGGCATGAAGCGTTTCCTGTACCGCTACATCAGGACCGATCGTCCGGCGCGCGATCGCACCGACAACAATCTTTACGGGCACAAGCAGGATCTGCAAGAGCGCGTCGGCGTCGGCGGACGCACGCGCGAGACCAGCTACTACACGATGGCGGCGCTGCATCCGCGGGCGACCAAGATCGCGGTCCTGGGCGCAGGACTTGCATTGACGGCGATCTGGCGGGCGCGCCGCAGATGAGCATGCCGCTCGGTCCCGCCCAACGGAGATTGCCAAGAGACAGGACGCGACATGAGTACCACGACCGCCGACCATACCCACGAACACCATCCTCCACATGCGCACGATCATCCGCACGGCTGGCGGCGCTGGTTGTTCGCCACTAACCACAAGGATATCGGGACGCTCTACCTCTGGTTTTCCTTGGCGATGTTCATGGAGGGCGGCATTCTTGCCTTGCTCATCCGCGCCGAGCTGTTCCTGCCGGGCCTGCAATACTTCCATCCGGAAGTCTATAACCAGCTCGTGACGATGCACGGCCTCGTGATGGTGTTCGGCGCGATCATGCCGGCCTTCGTCGGCTTCGCGAACTGGATGGTGCCGCTGCAGATCGGCGCTTCAGACATGGCGTTCGCGCGCATGAACAATTTCTCGTTCTGGCTGCTGCCGCCTGCCGCGCTGTTGCTGACGGCTTCGTTCTTCACGGCGGGCGGCGCGGTCGCCGCCGGCTGGACGCTGTATCCGCCGCTATCGACGCAAATGGGCGTGGGCATGGACATGGCGATCTTCGCGATCCATATCATGGGCGCGTCCTCGATCATGGGAGCGATCAACATCATCACCACGATCCTCAACATGCGCGCGCCGGGCATGACGCTGATGAAGATGCCGATGTTCTGCTGGACCTGGCTGATCACCGCCTACCTGCTGATCGCCGTCATGCCCGTGCTGGCAGGCGCGGTGACGATGATCCTGACCGACCGCCACTTCGGGACGACCTTCTTCAATGCAGCCGGCGGCGGCGATCCGGTGATGTACCAGCACATCTTCTGGTTCTTCGGTCATCCCGAGGTCTACATCATGATCCTGCCGGCCTTCGGCATCATTTCGCAGATCATTCCGACCTTCTCCCGCAAGCCGCTGTTCGGCTATGCATCCATGGTGTACGCGACGGCGTCGATCGCGATCCTGTCGTTCATCGTCTGGGCGCATCACATGTTCACCACCGGCATGCCGGTGACCGGCCAGCTGTTCTTCATGTACGCGACCATGCTGATCGCGGTGCCGACCGGCGTGAAGATCTTCAACTGGATCGCGACGATGTGGAAGGGCGCGATCACGCTCGAGACGCCGATGCTGTTCGCGGTCGGCTTCATCTGGGTATTCACGATCGGCGGATTCTCCGGCTTGATCCTGGCAGTGGCTCCGTTCGACATCCATGCCCACGACACTTACTATGTGGTTGCCCATTTTCATTACGTGCTGGTGGCCGGCTCGCTGTTCGCGTTGTTCGCCGGCTTCTACTACTGGGGGCCGAAATGGACCGGCTATATGTACGACGAAGCACGCGGCCGCTTCCATTTCTGGAATTCGCTGATCTGGGTGAACGTGACGTTCTTCCCGATGCATTTCCTCGGCTTGGCCGGCATGCCGCGCCGCTATGCCGACTATCCGGCGCAGTTCACCGATTTCAACATCGTGACCTCGATCGGCGCCTTCCTGTTCGGGTTGACGCAAGTGTATTTCGTCTTCCGCGTCGTCATTCCATCGATCCGTGGCGGCCGGAAGGCCGAGGCCAGGGTATGGGAAGGGGCCGAAGGCCTCGAATGGACCGTCGCCAGTCCGGCGCCTTACCACACGTTCGACACGCCGCCGCTCATCAAGTGATGGAACTCCAGCTGCCCAAGGACGACATGACGACGCGCCGCGAATGGCTGCTCAAGCGCAACTGCTCGCTGACGCCGCGTCAGACGATGTGGGCGTTCGCCGTATTGTGCGCGCTGTCGTTCGGAGTCGCGCTGGCATTCCTGCTGTTGCTCGGCACCTGGATCGTGGTCGTTTTTGCGATAGTGGAGATGGCCGGCGTCGGCGCGGCCTTTTTGCACTATGCGAGGCATGCGGTCGATTGCGAACATATCGCGCTGGCGGACGGTTGCCTGCTGGTCGAACAGTTCAGCGCCGGCACCGTCCGGCAAACGCGCCTGGATCCGTGCTGGATCCGCGTCATTCCGCCGCGGCACGGAAGCGACATGATCACTCTCGAGGCGCGCGGCGTCCGGGTGGAGATCGGCCGCTTCGCCACCGAGCCGCAGCGCTGCCGCATGGCGCTGGAGTTGCGGCAGGGCTTGCGCGGCCGCAGCCTGGTTTCCTGACCCTCGCGCCGTCCGGCCGTTCGTTCCCCGTCATGCCGCGATGAGCGGAACGACTGCGCCGGCGGCGAGATGCTGATATCATCGGCCGCAATACCCTGGTGGTCCGACCTTCTCTCCAGAGGCAACTTCCGCGTATGAATTGGTATTTCGCCGCCGCTGCAGCTCTTGCCGCGCCATCCGGGCTGGGCCGGCTTGCTGGGCGTCGCCGTCCTCGTATGGCTGGGCGGGACCCGCGATTGCCCCCTGTTTGAGTTCATAACAGCCTCTAGGACCGTCTCATGCCGATCACGCCATTTCATTTCGGTCCGGGTGCGGCCCTGCATGCCATCGCGCCCAGGCAAGTCAGCTTTCTCGCCTTTTGCGCCGCCAATGTTCTCATCGACCTGGAGTCGTTGTCCAACTTGGTCGCGCAGCGGTATCCGGTGCATGCGTTCTTCCATACGTACGTCGGCGCGACGCTGATCGTCGTCGTCACGATGCTTTTGTTTTTTGCTGCGCGCGGAACGGCCGCAAGGGTGGCATTGCCGAATCTCTTCGAGTGGAAAGCGTTGAGACCGCCGCAGGTTCTCGCCGGCGCCGCCGCCGGCGCTTATTCGCATGTCGTGCTCGATAGCATCATGCATGCGGACATGTCGCCCCTGGCGCCGTTCAGCGATGTGAATCCATTGCTGGGCGCGATTTCCTTGGAAGGCTTGCACTGGTTTTGTTTCGGCGGCGCCGTATTCGCGCTCTTGGTGCTGGGCATCAGGCGGCTGGTTGGACGCGGCAACGATCACGGGAGCGCATGATGGCAATTCATCTCGATCACGTCATGGTGCCGTCCCGCGACAAGATCGCCGCGGCGAAGCTGCTGGCCGGACTGCTCGGGGTGCCGTGGTCGGAAACCGGAATCGGGCCGTTCGCGCCGGTCTACGTGAACGATGGCCTGACCATCGACTTCGACGAATGGCCGGAGCCCATTCCCAGGATCCATTACTGCTTCCGCGTGGAGCAGGCCGAGTTCGATGCCATCCTGGGACGGATCAAGGCGGCCGGGATCCCCTATCGCAGCAACGTGCACGGGCCGGTCGATTTCCAGATCGACACGCAGCACGGCGGCAGCATCGTCTATTGGAACGAGCCGGACGGCCACCAGTGGGAAATGCTGACGCACAGCTATGCGCGCCGTCCGCCATGAAGCCTGCGAACGGCGGCGTCAGGCGATCGGGTGGAACGACTCGGCTTGCGCCATCGGCCAGTAAACCCCGAACACCGGCGGCAGGCGCTGCAGCTGCGCGCTGTCGAGCAATTCCCCGGCATCGAGAAAGGGCAGCAGGTTCGATACCAGCCTGACCTGGTTGGCCGATACGCGGCGCACCAGGTGGTGCGGGCGCAGTTGCGACGGGTGAGTCAGGCCGGCCGCCGCGATCAGCTCGGCCAGCGCCTTCAGTGTGTTGCGATGGAAATTGGCGACCCGTTCGGCCTTGTCCGGCACCACCAGCGCGCGCTGGCGCAATGGGTCTTGCGTGGTCACGCCGGTCGGGCATTTTCCGGTATGGCAGGTTTGCGATTGGATGCAGCCGAGCGCGAACATGAAGCCGCGCGCAGAATTGCACCAGTCCGCACCCAGCGCCAGCGTGCGCGTGATATCGAACGCGGTGACGATCTTACCGGAGGCGCCGATCTTGATCTTGTCGCGCAGGTTGGTGCCGACCAGCGTGTTGTGCACCAGCACCAGCGCTTCCTGCAGCGGCGCCCCCACGTGGTCGGTGAACTCGACCGGCGCCGCGCCGGTGCCGCCTTCGCCGCCGTCGACCACGATGAAGTCGGGCGTGATGCCGGTCTGCAGCATGGCCTTGACGATGCCGAACCATTCCCAGGGATGGCCGATGGCGAGCTTGAAGCCGGTCGGCTTGCCGCCGGACAGCGTGCGCAGCCGCTCGATGAAATGCATCAGGCCGAGCGGCGAATCGAAGGCGGAATGCATGGCCGGCGATACGCAATCGACACCCATCGGCACGCCGCGCGCTTCGGCGATTTCCGCCGATACCTTGGCTGCCGGCAGCACGCCGCCGTGACCCGGCTTGGCGCCCTGCGACAGCTTCACCTCGATCATCTTGACCTGCGTCAGCGTCGCGTTCTCGACGAACCTCTGTTCCGAGAAGCTGCCGTCCGGATTGCGGCAGCCGAAGTAGCCGGAACCGATCTCCCACACGAGATCGCCGCCCGGCTCGTCCGGATTCTCGGGGCGATGGTGGCGGCTGATGCTGCCCTCGCCGGTGTCGTGCATGAATTTCCCGATCTGCGCGCCCTTGTTCAGCGCGCGGATCGCGTTGGCGGAAAGCGCGCCGAAACTCATCGCCGAGATGTTGAACACGCTGGCCGAATAGGGTTGCGGCCGGCCGGCGCCGATCGTGATGCGGAAGTCGTGCGAGCCGATGGGCGCGGGCGCGATCGAATGGTTGATCCATTCATAACCCTCGCCGTACACATCGAGCTGCGTGCCGAACGGGCGCTTGTCCAATTGCTGCTTGGCGCGCTGATAGACGATCGAACGCTGGTTGCGTGAAAACGGATTGGGGGCGGTGTCTTCTTCCAGGAAGTATTGGCGGATCTCCGGGCGGATGGTCTCGAAGAAGAAACGGAAGTGCGCGAGGATCGGGTAGTTGCGCAGGATGGAGCGCTTGGTCTGCCTGAGATCGGAGACGCCGACCGCTGTCAGGACGCCGGACAGCAGCACCAGCCACCAGCCCGTGCCGAGCAGCAGCGCCAGCGGCAGCGAGACGGCGAACACGGCCGCCACGATGGCGAACGTCAGGTAACGCAGTGGGAATTCCCGCATCGTGTCCTCCCTGCAGTGGGGACGGAGCGCCCCGCAGCTCTTTTGGCTGCCTGGCTTGCAGTGTAGTACGCGGATGGCGGGCTCGCCAGCACGGAGCGGCGAGCGGGAGGGGTAGCGCGGAGGAGTGTTGTTTTTAATCGAAGCGATACGCGAGATAGGCCGCCAGGCTGCGGCGCCGATGCTCGGGCTGGGCCACGCTGCCCTCGACCAGGCCGTTCTTGCGCAAGGCCGCGTCGTCGCTGCGGCGCACCTTCATCCAATCAAATTCGAAGACCGCGGAAAGACGCGGCGCGGCGGTCGGGACCAGCGTGACGGCCGCGCGCAAGCCGACGGCCGGCTTGGTCGACAATGCCGTATCGTCGAACAGCCGGCGCTCGAAACGCACGCGCAGCCGCTCGGCCTGGGCAAGCACCAGCGAGGCTTGCGCATCGACCGTCGCCGTGGCCGAACGTACCAGCCGCATCTGTCCGCCGGCCAGGAGGCGCCACGAGACCGACCGCTCGTCGAGGCCCGAGACTGCGCCGCGTCCCTGGATTTTGCGCAGCCGGTACTCCCGCTCGAGGCCGCCGATCAAGAGCGCCGTCTCGCTCAGGCGATAGACGACATCGGCGCCGAGCCGTTCTTGCACCGCATCGGTATCCGTCGCGAACGGCACGCCGTTCTGCAGGCTGCCGTCATAGGCGATGGCGCGGCGGAAGCTTGACGCGCCGAGGCCGAAGCGCCAGGCGCCGCGCGTGTGGCCCGCGTGCAGCAGGATGCCCGGCATCCAGCCGTGTTCGCGCACCAGTTCGCGGCCGTCCGGAGCGTACTCCGTCAGGTTCGTGTGTTGCAGGCCGGCGCCGCCGGCGATTTCCCATTGCGCGCAGGCGGGCGTCAGCGGGAGGAAGGTCAGGGCGAGAACGCACGCGAGGCGAAGGGAATGCATGGGAGTTTCCGGAAGCGACAATGAAACGGGGCGCCGCTGGTTTCGCCGGCGCCCCGCGACGAGCATGGCGGCGCTTACAGGCGCGACGCCAGCGCGGTCCAGGTCGTATTGACGGTCTCGTCGATCGCGCCGTCGCCGTTCTTGTCGAGATCGAGGGTGACGCTGCTGTTGTTGACTACCGTCAGCGTGACGGACGAGTTATCGGTTGCCGTGACCTTGAGCACGCCTTGATACGGGAAGCTCAAGCCGGTCTGTTTGAAGTCGGTAAGCGTCTTCACGGCGAGGTTGACATCGCCGAGCTTGGAAAGATTGCCGGTCAAGCCGAAGTTGGCGTTATAGGTGTAGGTGCCGGACTTCAGCGATCCGCCATAGCTGAAGTTGGACAGCGTCACCGTATCGGTTGCGCCGTTGTGCGCGGCATCGAGCTTCAGCGATTTGCCGGTGACCGCGAAGGAGGCCGCGCCGAATGCGGTCTGGTTGACGTTGATGCTCATGTCGCCGGTCGCGCTGGCGGTCGCGGCGCCGCCGCCGGAGACCGAGAAATCGGTATAAGCGATCGCCAGCGCTCCGCTCCAGGCGCTTTGTCCGGGCTCGCCGGAGAGGCTCTTGAAGGTGACGTTGAACTTGCCGTTGAGCGTGAACCGGGGCTCCTTGCAGGCGCTGGCGTTGATGGCGAAATTGTCGCCGGCGGAAATGGCGCCGGCCGACGCGATAGTCGCGGTCACGGCCATGCTGCCGCCGGCGGCGCACGGAATCGTTTCCGTCACGGTGATACCGACCACCTGGCTGGCGCCAGCTTGCGCCTGGAGCGCGCGATAGAGTCCTTGCAGCGCCGCGCCGGGAATGCCGGCCGCCGCGGCCTCGACGGAAACGTCGGTAATGAATCCCGAGGTGCTGCCGCCGACTTGCGCATTCAGGTTCGAGGTCGCGGAATAGCCCTGGGCGCCGACGTCTTGCATGTTGGCCGAGGTGATCGACGACGCCGCGAACGAATTGCCGGTCGTGCCCGAGGCGCCGCCACCGCCGCCGCCGCATGCCGCCAATACGGCAGCCATTCCGATGATCAAGGAGTGCGAAGCCGAGTGCTGTGCGAATTTCATGAGTTGGATTCCTGGATGAATGACTGGGAGGATAAAACGCAGTCACGGATTAGAGCCGAACGATGGCGCATTCGCAATCCCATGAATTCGGTAGGCGGGCCGCCGCCGCCGAGGCAGCTGTCGGTGGCCGATCGCTCTCAGGCGTTTTGCGCGGCGGATATGATGCCGCCGCCGAGGCACACCTCGCCTTGATATAGCACAGCCGATTGTCCGGGCGTGACTGCCCATTGCGGCGTGTCGAACGCGAGCGCGAACGTGGCGGCGCCGTCAACCCGCAAACCGCAGGGGACGTCGGCCTGCCGGTAGCGCGTCTTGGCCGACAGCGTTCCATCCACGGGCGGCGTGCCGGCGATCCAGCTCGCCTGGTCGGCGCTCAATGCGGACGACAACAGCCACGGATGATCATGGCCTTGCGCGACATAGAGCGTGTTGGCTTCCACGTCCTTCTTCGCCACGTACCACGGATCGCTGTCGCCGTTCTCGTTCTTGTGCGCTTTCATGCCGCCCAGGCCGATGCCCTTGCGCTGGCCGAGCGTGTAGAACGACAGGCCGACATGTTCGCCGACGACGGCGCCGTCGGGCGTCTTCATCGGACCCGGCCGGTAGGACAGGTAGCGGTTCAGGAATTCGCGGAACGGCCGTTCGCCGATGAAGCAGATGCCGGTCGAATCCTTCTTCTTCGCGTTCGGCAACTGCAAGCGCTCGGCGATCCGGCGCACCTCGGTCTTGGGAATCTCGCCGAGCGGGAACAGCGTCTTCGACAACTGCGCCTGGTTCAGGCGGTGCAGGAAATAGCTCTGGTCTTTCGTGTGGTCGAGCGCCTTGAGCAGCTCGAAGCGGCCGTCGACCTCGCGCACGCGCGCGTAATGGCCGGTCGCGATCAGGTCGGCGCCGAGCTTCATCGCGTGATCGAGGAAAGCCTTGAACTTGATCTCGGCATTGCACAGCACGTCCGGGTTCGGCGTGCGGCCGGCCTGGTACTCGCGCAGGAATTCGGCGAACACGCGATCCTTGTATTCGGCGGCGAAGTTGACGGCTTCGATGTCGACCCCGACCACGTCGGCCACGCTGGCCGCGTCGATCCAGTCCTGGCGCGTCGAGCAGTATTCGGAATCGTCGTCGTCTTCCCAGTTCTTCATGAACAGGCCGACGACGTTGTAGCCTTGTTCCTTGAGCAGCCAGGCGGAGACCGACGAATCGACGCCGCCCGACATGCCGATGACGACGGTCTTCTTAGCCATCCAGGTCTCCGAACACGCTCGGATGCGTGTAGATCAGTGACAGCGGCGAGCGTTTGCCGGCCAGGTAGTCGTCGATGCATCGCAGCACGAGCGGGCTGCGGTGCTTGTCGCGGCAGGCGAGCAATTCTTCGTAGCTCATCCAGACGGCGCGCAGGATGCCGGTGTCGAGCGGCCGGTCGTGTACCGCGCCCGGCGTGCCGCAGAACGCGAAGCGCAGGTAGGTGACGAATTGTCCGGTGCGCGAAGAGCGATAGCTCGACATGTACATGCCGACCAGCGCGGTCGGCGTGAAATCGTAGGCCGCTTCCTCGAGCGTCTCGCGCACGACGGCCTGGATCAAGGATTCCTTCGGGTCGAGATGGCCGGCCGGCTGGTTGAAGCGGATGCCGTCGCTGGTTTCTTCCTCGACCAGCAAAAAACGGCCGTCGCGCTCGACGATCGCGGCGACGGTGACAGCGGGTTTCCAAACGTCGGTCATAGGGGGCTCTCAGAAGGGGCCGCACATTTTACCTTGTGCGGCGTAGCAATGTGCCTTCGACGAGCGTTCCTGGAATTCCACTCTGACCCCGGTTGTCGCGGTTATGCCGATTGTTTGAGGGAGTTGATCCAGCATAAATTTATGCCGAGGAAGTATTTGGCGAAACGGCAAAAGCTGGGCACAATCGATGTCATTTTGCTGATGCAACAAAAACGAACGATTGTTCTTATTTTGGCTTGCCGGCTATGTTTTCCGTGGTAGATTTCCCATTTATTCCGCAAAGCAGCAGGAGATTCAAATGCAACGTGTAATGCTTCGTTCCAAGATCCATCGTGTGGCCGTGACGCAGGCCGATCTGCATTACGAGGGGTCGTGCGGTATCGACGAAAACCTGCTGGAGGCGGCAGACATCAAGGAATTCGAGAAGATCGAGTTGTACAACATTAACAACGGCGAACGCTTCTCGACCTATGCCATCAAGGGCAAGCGCGGCAGCGGCGAGATTTCCCTGAACGGCGCCGCGGCGCGCAAAGCCCATCTCGGCGATCTGCTCATCATCTGCACCTATGCGCCGATGACGGAGGAGCAGGTCGAGACCTACAAGCCGAAGATCGTATTCGTCGACGACAAGAACCAGATCACCGGGCTCAAGAAATAGCCTGGATTCGGGACGGCTGGAAGCGCAACCCAGGCACCATCCGTCCCGGCCGCGGCCCGAGGCAGCGAATCAGCAAGTCGATATCCAATATCCAAACCGTAACCAACCAAGGGGAGAGCATGGCTCTGATGATTGGAGTACCACGGGAAGTCTATCCAGGCGAGAAGCGCGTGGCGACCGTTCCCGATGTTGTCGAAAAACTGATCAAGCTGGGTTTCGCCGTCACGGTCGAAACCGGTGCCGGAGACGCCGCCAATTTCAGCGACGAAGCCTACCGGGAGGCCGGTGCGCAGATCGCCGACGACGCGTCCAAGCTGTGGAGCACGGCCGACATCGTGTTCAAGGTGCGCGCGCCGAACGCGGAAGAAGTCGCCTTGATGCGCGAAGGCACGACGCTGGTGTCCTTCCTCTGGCCGGCGCAGAATCCCGAACTGATGCAACAGCTCGCGGCCAAGAAAGCCACCGTGCTGGCGATGGACAGCGTGCCGCGCATGTCGCGCGCGCAGAAAATGGATGCGCTGTCGTCGATGGCCAATATCGCCGGCTATCGCGCGGTCATCGAAGCCGCGCATCACTTCGGCCGCTTCTTCACCGGTCAGATCACCGCCGCGGGCAAGGTGCCGCCGGCCAAGGTGTTCGTCATCGGCGCCGGCGTCGCCGGCTTGGCGGCGATCGGCGCAGCCTCCGGCCTGGGCGCCATCGTGCGCGCTAACGACACGCGCCCGGAAGTCGCCGACCAGGTCAAGTCGATGGGCGGCGAGTTCGTTCCGGTCAATTACCAGGAAGAAGGCTCCGGCACCGGCGGCTATGCCAAGGTGATGAGCGAGGGTTATCAAAAGGCGCAGCGCGATGTCTTCGCGCGCCAGGCGATGGATGTCGACATCATCATCACGACCGCGCTGATCCCGGGCAAGCCGGCGCCGAAACTCATCACCGCCGGCATGGTGGAAAGCATGAGGCCGGGCAGCGTGATCGTCGACCTGGCCGCCGAGCAGGGCGGCAATTGCGAATTGACGGTGCCGGGCGAAGTCGTGGTGCGCCACGGCGTCACCATCATCGGCTACACCGACCTGCCGAGCCGCCTGTCCAAGCAATCGAGCACGCTGTATGCCACCAACCTGCTGCGCTTGACCGAAGAGCTGTGCAAGGACAAGAACGGCATCATCAACGTCAACTTCGACGATGAAGTGATTCGCGGCACCACCGTCGTCAAGCAGGGCGAAGTCACCTGGCCGCCGCCGCCGCCCAAGCTGTCCGCGGCGCCGGCCCAGGCGGGCAGCGCCAAGCCGGCGGCCGCGCCGGCCAAGGCGCACGGCCACGGGGCGCCAAGCGCGCCGGCCTCCGGCGGCCGCATCGCCGTGACCTTCGGCATCGCCGCGCTGCTGTTCTGGCTGATCGGCGCCTATGCGCCGGCCGCCTTCCTCGGGCACTTCACCGTGTTCGTCCTGGCTTGCTTCGTCGGCTACATGGTGGTGTGGAACGTGACGCCGTCGCTGCATACGCCGCTGATGAGCGTGACCAACGCGATCTCGAGCATCATCGCGATCGGCGCGCTGGTGCAGATCGCGCCGCCGGTGTCGGCCGGCGTCGAGCGGCCGGAGGACTGGATCCGTTGGCTCGCCGTGATCGGCATCGTGCTCACCACGATCAACATGTTCGGCGGCTTCGCCGTGACCCGCCGCATGCTGGCGATGTTCCGTAAATAACAGAGGGGGCGATATCAATGTCTGAAAGTCTCACAACCGTTGCTTACCTCGGCGCAGCCATCCTGTTCATCCTCAGCCTGGGCGGCCTGTCGCATCCGGAAACCGCGCGGCGCGGCAACCTCTACGGCATGATCGGCATGGCGCTCGCCGTGCTGGCGACCGTGCTCGGTCCGCATGTGCTGGGCCTGGGGGTGCCGTGGATCGTCGGCGCCATGGTGGTCGGCGGCGCCGTCGGCCTGTATGCGGCGCGCGTCGTGCAAATGACGCAGATGCCGGAGCTGGTGGCCTTGATGCACAGCTTCGTCGGTCTGGCCGCCGCCCTGGTCGGCTACGCCAACTACATCGACCCGGCCGCGTCCGCGCATTTCAGCGGCGCGGAAAAGGCGATCCACGAGATGGAGATCTACATCGGCATCCTGATCGGCGCGGTGACCTTCTCCGGCTCGCTGATCGCGTTCGGCAAGCTGTCCGGCCGCATCGGCGGCAAGCCGCTGCTGCTGCCGGGCCGCCACTTGATCAATCTCGTCGGCCTCCTGGTCGTGATCTGGTTCGGCCGCGAATTCCTGCGCGCCGAAACCATCGCCGACGGCATGACGCCGCTGATCGTGATGACCGTGATCTCGCTTCTGTTCGGCATCCACATGGTGATGGCGATCGGCGGCGCCGACATGCCGGTCGTGGTGTCGATGCTCAACAGTTATTCGGGCTGGGCGGCGGCGGCGACGGGCTTCATGCTTTCCAACGACTTGCTGATCGTGACCGGCGCGCTGGTGGGGTCGTCCGGCGCGATCCTGTCCTACATCATGTGCCGCGCGATGAACCGCAACTTCCTCAGCGTGATCGCCGGCGGTTTCGGCACCGACAGCAGCAAGCCGTCCGCTCCGGCGGGCGGCGCGCAACCGGCCGGCGAGGTGGTGCCGGTATCCGCCGCCGAGACCGCCGAGATGCTGCGCGAGGCCAGGAATGTCGTCATCGTGCCGGGTTACGGCATGGCGGTGGCGCAGGCGCAGCACACGGTGTACGAGATCACCCAGCACTTGCGCGAGAAAGGCGTCAACGTCCGTTTCGGCATCCACCCGGTCGCGGGACGCATGCCGGGCCACATGAACGTGCTGCTGGCCGAAGCCAAGGTGCCGTACGACATCGTGCTGGAAATGGACGAGCTCAACGGCGACTTCCCGGAAACCGACGTGGCGATGGTGATCGGCGCGAACGACATCGTCAATCCGTCGGCCGCCGAGGACCCGGCCAGCCCGATCGCCGGCATGCCGGTGCTCGAAGTCTGGAAAGCCAAGACCTCGATCGTGATGAAGCGTTCGATGGCTTCCGGCTACGCCGGCGTCGACAATCCCTTGTTCTACAAGGACAACAATCGCATGTTGTTCGGCGATGCGAAGAAGATGCTGGACGAGGTGCTGGTGGCGTTGAAGGCTGCCTGAGGCATCGACGGGTACTGAAAAAAAGCCGCGTTTCCGCGGCTTTTTTTCTTTATTGCTGCGGCCGGTAAGTGACCGTCAAGTTGTAGCTGGATGCCGTATAGCCATAGACCATGACGTAGACGTCTCCATTGGCGGTCATGCTGACCGTGCAATTCTCGGTGCTGGTCGAGCCGATGGATCTGCAATCGTAGGAAGTCGTGGTCGGCACGCTGTTCCTGCGCACATACAAATCGGCATCGCCGCTGCCGGTGGTCGACGCGGTAAGGCTGCCGCCCGCCGCAACCTTGAACGGTCCATAGGTGACCTTCTGCGTCCTGGCCAAGGTGCCCGAGAAAGTCTCGACCTTGTCCGGCGGCGGAGGCGGCGCCGCGCCGTCGCTGCCCAGTTCGACCGCATAGGCCAGGGCCATGCGCGCGAACTTCAGCGCATGCAGCGCCTGGTTGCCCATGTTGGCATACGTATCGGTGCTCGTATGGATGTTCGGATTCGACTGCGACATGGATGACTCGAACGGCATCGAGGCGAAAAAGCCTTGCTGGTGCCACGACGCATGGTCGGAGCACGCGTAGCCGCACCTGTCGTAGCCGACCTTGAGCGTGGGCAGGTAGGTGGACAGCAGATTGGCGACGAACTGGTTCTGCGCGCTGTCGGTGTAGTCGGTGAAGATGTAGATGTCGTTGGCCGAACCCTGGTAGTTGGTCATGTCGAGCTGCATGACGCCGACCACGTTGACGTTGTTCGCCTTGAAGTTGGAGGCGATCGCCTGGGAGCCGCGCAGGCCGACTTCCTCCGCCGCATAGCCGATGAACTTGATCGTGCGCCGCGGCTTGTAGTTATTGGCGATCATGACCCGAATCACTTCGGTCATGCTGGCGATGCCGGAGGCGTCGTCGTCCGCGCCCGGCGCGCGCGTCGATTCGCTGGTGCCCGATCGATGGATGGAATCGAGATGACCGCCCAGCACCACGACTTCGGAGGCATTGTCGGTACCCTGGATGGTGAGGATGACCGACTTTTGCGCCCAGCTGTGGGTGAATTGCTGTACCGTGATGTCGCTGCGGCCCGCGGCCATCTGCTGCCAGCGCTGCGCCAGCCAGTTGGAGGCCGAGACGCCGCTGGTGGTGGTGTAGTAGCGATTGGTGAATGAGGAGAGATCGACGATGGTCTGCGCGATGTTGCTGTCCTGCATTTGCGGCAGCATCGGTGTGACGATATCCTGGTTATTGATCACGTAGGAGGGCCGGCTCGGGGCCAATAGGCCGGTGGCCAGGCCGGGATCGGCCACCTTGTCCAGGGCGGCCAGGCCGGCGGCCTCGCTCTCGTGGAACATGAAACCGCCGCAGCGGCGCAATTCATGATGCACGGCGTGCGACAGGTTCAACATCTGCTGCTCGTCGACCTGCACCAGGTGTACGCGTTCCTGATGCGTCGTGGCGGCTTCGTTTGCGCCGGCCACCTTGGCGCGGCTTGCCTGGGAAATCACCTGCGGCGCCAGCTTCTGCAGTTGGCGGTAGGCGGCATCGCCCAGGGTGATCCAGGTCTTGCCGGAAGCGCCCTTGGCGGCGCTTTGTTCGACGCTATGAGCGGCGCTGTGATGAGCATGGGTTGCGCCGGCGGCGCACAGGCCCGCCAGCAGAATGGGAACGGCTTTTTTGAACATGGAAATGGTCCTATGAAAGGCCGGCGCCGCGCGGACGCCGCGGCCGATGAAACAAATGGGAAACCCCGCTCCTTCCGGAGCGGGGCCGAGTCACTGCCTGGTTTCGCTTACTGGTAATCCCCTACCAGCGTCACGCCGCTGAACGTCGAGTACGCGTAGACCATCACGTAGTACGTGCCGGCGGTCGGAGCCGAAATCGTGATCGTCTCGTTGTTGGTCGAGCTGATCGAACGACGCAGGTACGTAGACGTCGTCGGTGCCGAACCGAGCCTGACATAGAGATCCGCATCGGTGTCGGAACCGCCCGTCGTCTTGAAGGTCACGCTGGTGGTGCCGGCCGGTACGACCAAGGTGTAGATCTTGCTCGCACCGGTGGAGAGCGCGATGCCGCTCACCGGCACGCCTTTCGTCAAGGGCGTGTAGGTCGGCGTGGACGTGCAGCTGACGCCGACCGCGTTGAATGCCGCGGTGACATCGGCCACGCTATAGCCGCGGTCCTGGGCAGCCTTCTCGACGCCGCACGCGCCTTGGTTGAAGGTGCTGTTCTCGACCCAGTACAGGCGGTTGGCATCGACCATGACTTCGAACGCCTTGCGCGTGTTCCAGCCGGGCTTGGTGGCCAGCAGGTAGAACGCCTTGTTGTAGACGCCGCTGCTGTAGTGCACATCCATGCTGCTGGTGAACTTGCTCGCATGATCGATCGAGCGGCCGTCGAGCGGCGGATTGTGCATGTAGCGCAAGGCGCCGCTGGCCTTGAAGATCTCCGCGCCGACCAGGAAGTCGTTGCTGCCCTTCTGGTAGTACTCGACCGCCTCGCCGGCCATATCGGAGAACGCCTCGTTCATGCCGCCCGACATTCCGCTGTAGATGAGGCCCGAGTTCTGCTCGGTGAATCCATGGCTGACTTCATGGCCGACCACGTCGCGCGATACCAGCGGATAGAATCGCGAGGCGCCGTCGCCAAAGGTCATCGAGCTGCCGTTCCAGAACGCGTTCTCGTAGTTGGTCGAGTAATGCACCCGCAACATGAGGGATTGTGTGAGCGGGCGCAAACCGAAGTAGTCGCGATACATGTTAAATACACCGATGCCGAAGTAATGCGCATCGTTCAACGGCGAGTAGGCGCCGTTGATTTCCTTGAACGTGTTGCGCGGGCAGGTGAATTGGTAGGGCGTCGAGCCGGAGGTGCCGTGGTTCAGATTGACGGTGACCACGTCGGCCGTCCTCATGGCGCAGTTGCTGTCGACCGTGAGAAAGCCGAAGTCGGTGCCGTATTCATATCTGCCGGTCTTGAGATTGCCTCCGGGGCCGGTCGCATCGGCGTGGTTGATGCCTTCCCATTGTTTCAACACGGCGCCGCTGTTGGCGTCGATCATGAAGAACGGCCGGCTCGGCTTGGCGGCGCTGTTGTTGACGAAGGAGACGATGTAGACCAAGTGCGCGACATTCCTGTCATCGAGCTTGACGTACAGTTGCGCCTGCTCGTTCTCCGTGGACGAAGCGCGCGCCAGCGCCTTGGCCTGATCCAGGACATGCGAGGCGGAGTAGGTCGGGCGTACGCTGGGCAGGTCTTGGTTCAGGTTGCGCAGCATGCTGCCGCTGAGTTGCGCCTGGGCCGCGCCGGGCATGCGATGCTCGACGACCGCTTCATTCCAGACCGGCACCCCTTGGTGATATTGCCGGTAGCGTGTGACGACCTTGCCGCTTGCGTAGGTTTGGCTGCGCATCGGTTTCAGTTCATCGGCCGATAAGCCGAGCAGCTGGTGCGCGCCGGCCTGGCCTCCGGACAAGGCGATCTGCGCTTGTGGCGGCATCCTGTCCAAATCCACGCGTTCCGCGGCGACGGCACTGCACGCCGCCGCAATCAAAACAGATAGCAAAATGGGACGTGCTGCATAACGCAATGTTTGCTCCATGTCTCTTCGCTCCTTTTTTTGATGGGGACCATTCCCCGATATTGGTCAGCCTGTCACGGATATGCGACAGGTCGACCGACCAAATCGACCGCGGGTATGCGGCCAACTTAGTTTCTTGGTAAATCAATGGTCCCCAATGCGATCAACGAAGAAAGGCAATGCAATCGATCCTGAGTCCATTGATTGGGATTCGGTGAATCTGGTATTGCATGAAGCCAATTTGAAGCGCAAACGCGTTAGATCCAACGCCAGCGGCTGGCGCCCGGGTGTGCCGAGGCGGCCAAAAATCCGTGAGCCGATCCAGTATTCAGAAAAACAGCGGAGATACTTTTGACCTTTATCGACCGAAGTTCGCGGAATGAGACGTGCCGGGAGCACAAATTCGGTCGCACTTCTTTGCGGGGCGTACAACGTAAATCAAACGGGGGAACTGTAGCGCGGGCGAATGCGCGCGGAAAACTACAAGAACATGTAGTTGCCAGAACCGGGATCAAGCGGTAATTCGATGTGCCGGCCGCCGGCCGGGACGATCGTCGGGGATGATGCCGTCAGCGCCGGCCGAACATCATCTGCTCGGCCAGCAATCGCTTGGCCGGCTGGACGCAATCGAGCACGCCGAGCGAGAGGCCGAGCGCATGCTGCGCCAATGCGCCGCCCGGCGCGCCGGCGAAGATGCGCGCCATCGTGTCCGTCAGCGTGATCGTCAGGCTGCGATCGGATCGGCGGCTCGCGGCGAAATGCAGCAATTGTTCCGGCGCGGCTGCGCGCGCCAGCAGGCGCGCCAGCACGGCGGCATCGCGCAGGCCGAGATTGAAGCCTTGTCCGGCGACCGGATGCAGCGTTTGCGCGGCATTGCCGATCGCGACGGTCCGCGGCGACGCGGCCGGCCGCGCATTCAAGCCGAGCGGATAGGCGACGCGTTGCGCAACCTTGGTGAAGCGGCCGAGGCGATCGCCGAACGCGCCGTGCAGTTCGGCCAGGAATGCCGTATCGGATAGCGCCATCAGGCGTTCCGCCGTCGCCGGGCGTCCGCACCACACGAGAGCGTAGCCGCCTTCCTGCGGCAGCAGGGCCAGCGGCCCTTCGTCGGTGAAGCGTTCGAAGGCGCGGTGCGCGATCGGCCTGGCGGCATGGACATGGGAAATGATCGCGGTCTGCTCGTAGTCGCGCCGCCGGGATTTCGCATGCTGATCGGAGAACAGGCCGCCTTCGGCTTGCACGGCGATGGCTGCCGTCCATGTGCGGCCGTCGGCCGATCGGAGTTCCACGCGGTCGTCCTGTTCCTCGAGTCCGGTCACCTGCACCGGGCGGAACGAACGAAGATTCAATGCATCGGCGCTCTTCGCGAGCGCGGCGACCAGGGCGCCGTAGCGCGTCACATAGCCGAGCGCCGGCACGCCGTATTCCTCGCGCGCAATCATGGTGCGGCCGAAGTGGCCGCGACGGGAAACGTGGATGTCGTGGATCGGATCGACCGCCGCCGGCCACGCGCCGATCTGGTCGAGCAATTGCCGGCTGCCCCAGGAGACGGCGATCGAGCGCGGATCGTCGACGGCCTGCTCGATGGGCTTGGCGTCGATCAGTACGATCCGTTCCGAGGCCATGCCGCGCCGCACGAGCATGACCGCCAGCGCCAGCCCGACCGGGCCGGCGCCGCAGATCGCGATGTCGTAGTCCGCCGCCATCCCCGCCGCCGCCTCAGCGCTGCGCCATCAGCGCTTCGATATCGGCGACGGTCTTGGGCGCATCCTTGCTCAGGATGTCGCAACCCTGGTCGGTGATGAGCACATCGTCCTCGATGCGGATGCCGATGTTCCAGTACTGCTCCGGCACGCCGGGGGCCGGGCGTACGTAGATGCCGGGTTCGACCGTCAGCGCCATGCCGGGACGAAGCACGCGCCACGGGCGCTCGCCTGCGCCGGCCTCGGTGCCGGGTTCGCGGTATTCGCCGACGTCGTGCACGTCCATGCCGATCCAGTGGCCGGTGCGATGCATGTAGAACTGGCGGTAATCGCCCTTGGCGATCACGTCGTCGAGCGCGCCGACCTTGTTCTTGTCGAGCAGTCCGGTGTCGAGCATGCCTTGCGCCAGCACGCGCACGGCGGCATCGTGGCCGTCCATGAAGCGCTTGCCGGGACGCGCCTCGGCGATCGCCGCCGCCTGCGCGGCGAGCACGATGTCGTACAGCGTCTTCTGCGCAGAAGAGAACTTGCCGTTGGCCGGGTAGGTGCGCGTGATGTCGGAGGCGTAGCCGTCGAACTCGCAGCCGGCGTCGATCAATACCAGGTCGCCGTCCTTGGCGACGGCGTGGCCGGCGCGGTAATGCAGGATGCAGGCGTTGGCGCCGGTGGCGACGATCGAGGTATAGGCGGGAAAGTCGGAGCCGTTGACGCGGAATTCATGCAGCAGTTCGGCTTCGATCTCGTATTCGCGCTTGCCCGGGCGCGTCATGCGCATCGCGCGCGCGTGCGCCGCGGCCGAGATCGATGCGGCGCGTTTCATGGTCGCCGCTTCGCTTTCGTCCTTGAACAGGCGCATCTCGTCGAGCAGCCGATGCACGTCGTGCGCCGAGGCCGGCGCGGTGACGCCGGCGCGCGCCTGCTGCCGCACGGCGGCGAGCCAGGCCTGCACCTGGCCGTCGAGTTTCGCATTGCCGGTGAGCGGATGGAACAGCGCCGGCGCATTGGCGATCAGCTTCGGCATTTCGGCGTCGAGCGCCGCGATCGGGAAAGCCGCATCGAAGCCGAAGGACTCGCGCGCCGCTTCGGGCCCGTAGCGGAAACCGTCCCAGATCTCGCGCTCGACGTCCTTCTCGCGGCAGAACAGGATCGCTTGCGGCGCCTGGCTCGCGCCAGGCTTGCCCGCGACCAGCACGATCACGGCTTCCGGTTCGGTGAAGCCGGACAGGTAGTAGAAGTAGCTGTCGTGGCGGTAGGGGTACTCGACGTCGCTGTTGCGCATCGCTTCCGCCGAGGTCGGGATGACGGCCACGCCGCCGCCCATGGCCTGCATTTGCGCGATCAGCGCCGCGCGTCGTGCTGCGAAGGATTTCATCGATCGTTTCCTTGTAAGGGCGCGTTCAGGTGTTCCAGTTGTCCGACGGTGCCGACGTTCTCCCAGAAGCCGGAATACACTTCGCCGCCGATCCGGCCTTGCGCCGCGTAGTCGTACAGCAGCGGGCCGAGCTTGGCGCGTTCGCCGGGCACGATGCCGTCGAACATCTCCGGGCGGTAGACGCCGATGTTGGCGAAGGTGTACATGGGCTCGCCTTGCGCGGCGATCGCGTAGTTGCTGAGCGCGAAATCGCCCTTCGGATGATAGGGCGGATTCTTCACGAGATAGATCCAGGCGATGTCGCGCTTGTCGGCCGGATGCGGATTGCCCCAGATGTCGTTGTCCTCGAGGACATCGAGCACCTGCGCGAAATCGAAGTGCGGACAATAGATGTCGCCGGAGATCGCGACGAACGGCTCGGTCCCGAGCAGATGGCGCGCCTTCGCGATGCCGCCCGCCGTCTCGAGCGCCGTTCCTTCGGCGGAATAGAGCAGCTTGGCGCCGAATCGCGAGCCGTCACCCAGCGTTTCCTCGAACATGTGGCCGAGATGGGCGTGATTGATCACGATCTCGGTGATGCCGGCGCGCACCAGGTTGAGGATGTGCCAGACGATCAGCGGCCGGCCGCGCACTTTCAGCAGCGGTTTCGGGCAGGTATCGGTCAGCGGGCGCATGCGCTCGCCGCGACCGGCGGCGAAAATCATGGCTTTCATTGGCAACCCTTAGAACGTATAGCCGAACTGCGGCGCTTTTTCTTCCAGCTCGTCGAGCAGGCGGACCAGCGGCGCCAGCGCGGTATAGCGGCCGGCGGCCTTGCGCGTGTATTCCATCACCAGCGGCATATCCTTCAGGTAGGCGTCCTTGCCGTCGCGGTGATGGAGCCGTGCGAAGATGCCGAGCACCTTCAGGTGGCGCTGCACGCCCATGAATTCGAAATCGCGGTAGAAGGCGTCGATGTCGGGGTTGACCGGCAGGCCGGCGCGCTTGGCGCGTTCCCAGTAGCGGATCACCCAATCGAGCACCATTTCCTCGTCCCATTGGATATAGGCGTCGCGCAGCAGCGATACCAGGTCGTAGGTGATCGGTCCGTAGACGGCGTCCTGGAAATCCAGGATGCCGGGATTGCCGCGGCCGAGCACCATCAGGTTGCGCGAATGGTAATCGCGGTGCACGTAGACCTGCGCCTGCGCCAGGTTGTTGGCCAGGATCGCGTCGAACATCTTGTTCAGCGTCGCGCCCTGGGCATCGGACAGCGTCAGGCCGAGATGCTTGCCGACGTACCAGTCGGGGAACAGCATCAATTCGCGCTGCAGCAGCGCCCGGTCGTATTCGGGGAAGACATCGGGTTGGCTTTGCGCCTGGAACAGGATCAGCGCATCGATCGCGTCGAGATACAGCTTGTGCGCGGTATCGGCCGACAACTGGTTCAGGTAGGTGGTGGCGCCCAGATCGGTCAGCAGCAGGAAGCCGCGCGCGACATCCTGGGCCAGCACCTTGGGCACCGACACGCCGGTCTTGCCGAACACGCCGGCGGCATGGATGAAGGGCTCCACGTTCTCCTGCGGCGGAGGAGCGTCCATGGCGATATAGCTGGCGCCGTCGGCGGCATCGATGCGGAAATAGCGGCGGAAGCTCGCATCCGAGGATGCCGGCCGTATCGAATCGGGCAGCAGTTTCGGCGCCGGCGCGGCCAGATCGGCCAGCCACAGTTTTAAATCGGCAAGACGGGAATCGGAAGGGGATGGTAAGGACATGAACAGCCAGGACGAACGGTTGATTGCGGTGACGAGAGTCTATTGCAGCAGGGAGTGTCTGTCGATTGTTTGCTCAAGAGGGCGGAGACAAGGCGCGAGGAAGCAGCGTGGCGGGCTCCACGCAATGACGAGCAACGCGGTATCCGGTCCCTTGGGCAAACAGGCGGCAGGCAGTCCTTGTTGGAATAGGCTCTATAATACGGGATTTCGCCGGCCAAGGCGCTGCAAGACTGGCCATCGGCGGATACATCGGCCTTTCATTTCATGACCTGGTTTCCCGCGTTTCCCAATTCGCAATGCTTGCTTCGCATCGTCGCCGGCGTAGTCGCCGCGGCGGCGTTGCCTTCGTACGTTTCGGCGCAAACCGGGCCCGAGCCGGGGGCGCCCGCCGCCGGCGCCGCCAAGCGCCAGCCGGCGAGCGACCGCGATCAGCCGGCCACCATCCACGCCGAGCAGATCAGCGGCAATCCGGACCGGGAAGTCACGGTCGGCAAGGATGTCGAGATCGTCCGCGGCGGCACCCGCATCACGGCGGACACGGCGACTTACCACGTGATCGAGGACCAGGTCGACGCCGACGGCCATATCCGGATGGAGCGCTACGGCGACCGCTACACGGGCGACGAACTCAAGCTGAAGATCGAGGCCGGCCAGGGCTATGTCACGAACCCGACCTACCGGCTGGAGCGCAACAATGCGCAAGGCAGGGCCGAGCGCATCGACTTCGAATCGGAAGACCGCGCCGTGGTCACCGACGGCAGCTACAGCACGTGCGAAGGCCCGGACCCGGACTGGTACCTGAAATCCGACACGCTGCGTCTCGACAACGGCCGCGACGTCGGTACGGCATCCAAGACGGTCGTCTATTTCAAGGGCGTGCCGATCCTGGCGACGCCGGCGATGTCCTTTCCGCTATCCGACGCGCGCAAGTCCGGCGTGCTGCCGCCTTCGTTCGGAACGACCAACAAGGGCGGCGTCGAAATCAGCGTGCCGTACTACTTCAACATCGCGCCCAATCGCGACCTCACGCTTTATCCGAACGCGATCGCGCGGCGCGGCCTGCAGCTCGGCGCGCACGGGCGCTACCTGAGCCAGAATTATTCCGGCGAAACGCGGCTCGAGGTTTTACCGAACGACAATCAAACCAAGACGACGCGCTACGCGATCACTTCGACGCACAGCCACGTATTGGCGCCCGGCCTCGGCATGAACTGGAATCTTTCGACGGCCTCCGACGACGATTACCCGAGCGATTTCCCGCGCACGCTGACGACGGCATCTCAACGCCTCCTGTTGCGCGACCTGAGTTTCGGCTACGGCAGCGCCCATTGGACCGCCGGCGCCAGATTCTCGAATTACATGGTGCTGCAGGATCCGGCGGCGCCGATCACGCGGCCCTACGACCGCCTGCCGCAGCTGACCTTCCGTGCCGGCCGCCAGGACGTCCACGGTTTCGACTGGACGGTCGACGCCGAGCTGACGCGCTTCTGGCATCCAACGCTCCTGCGCGGCACGCGTTTCGTGCTCAATCCGAAGCTCGCCTATCCGATCATCCGACCCGGTTACTTCATCACGCCCAAGCTGTCGTTCGACCTGACGAAATACGCGCTCGATGATGCGCCCGGCGCTGCCGCTGCCGCGACTGCGGCCAGGAATCTCACGCGCAGCCTGCCGACGATGTCGGTCGACAGCGGCCTGGTGTTCGAGCGCGAGGCGAATTTCTTCGGCCAGCGCATGACGCAGACGCTGGAGCCGCGCCTGTTTTATGTCCGTACGCCCTACCGCGACCAGAGCGCGTTCCCGAATTTCGACACGGCCGAAGCCGACTTGAGTTTCGCGCAGTTGTTCAGCGAGAACCGCTTCATCGGCCACGACCGCATCAGCGATGCGAATCAGCTGACGGCCGCCTTGGTGTCGCGCTATATCGAACCGACCGGCGTCGAGCGCCTGCGCGTCGCGCTCGGGCAACGCTATTATTTCTCGGACCAGCGCGTCACGCTCGGCACCGGCGTCGTCAACGAGAGCCGGTCCGACCTGCTGGCGTCGGCCTCGGGCCGCCTGACATCCACGCTGACGGCCGAGGCCACCATGCAATACAGCCGGAATCTGCATGCGCTGAATCGCGCCAACTTCGGCGTGCGCTGGCAACCGGCCCCGAAACAGGTGCTCAATCTTCAATACCGGCGCGACTTGTTCAATAATCTCAAGCAGGTCGATGTGTCGTCGCAATGGCCGGTCGCGCGGCGCTGGTACGGCGTCGGGCGGATCAACTATTCGCTGCCCGACAGCAAGGTCGTCGAAGGCTTGCTCGGCATGGAATACAAGGCCGATTGCTGGGTCTTCCGCATCGTCGGACAGCGCATTCCGACCGGCACCGGCAAGGCCACGTCGGCCTACTTTTTTCAACTCGAGCTCAACGGCTTGACGCGGCTCGGCTCGAATCCGCTGGAAGCCTTGCGCAGCAGCATCCCGGGCTACCAACTGGTGAATCAACCGTAATATCGCAGCAGGTCAACCATGAATACTTCGAACGCCATGCATCCAAAACACTCTCCGGCGCGCATCGCCAGGCTGGCCGCGCTATTGCTCTGCACCGCGTTCTCGGCGCAGCCGGCAGCCTGGGCGCAGGCCGGCGCCGCGCAACCGCGCGCGCAAGCCGCCGATTCGATCGCCGCCGTCGTCAACAGCGACGTCATCACGCGCTACGAACTCGAAGAGCGCATGCGCACCGTCGAGCAGCGCATGCGCCAGCAAGGCGTGGCGCTGCCGCCGCCCGACCAGTTGCGCCGCCAACTGCTCGAACGCATGATCGTCGACCGCGCGCAGGTGGGCCTGGCGCGCGAAATGGGCATCCGCGTCGACGACATGATGCTCGACATGGCGATCGGCCGCATCGCCGAAGCGAACAAGATGTCGGTCCAGCAATTCCGCAATCAACTCGAGCGCGAAGGCATGCCGTTCGCGAAATTCCGCGAGGAAATCCGCAACGAAATCCTGATGCAGCGTGTGCGCGAGGCGGAAGTCGACAACAAGATCCAGATCGTCGAATCGGAAATCGACAATTTCCTGGCGGCCGAGGCCGATGCGGCGGCCAACCAGCAGGAATTGAATCTCGCGCAGATCCTGATCCGCGTACCGGAAAATGCCTCGGCCGAACAGATCGCCAGGAGCCGCCAGCGCGCCGAGGACGTGATGCAGAAACTCCGGGCCGGCGGCAACTTTGCCCAGCTCGCCGCCACCTATTCCGATTCGAGCGACGCCTTGAGCGGCGGCGATCTCGGCTGGCGCAGCCGTGAGCGCCTGCCGCAATTGTTCGTCGATGCCGTGGCCAGGCTGAACGAAGGCGAGGTGTCGCAGATCGTCAAGAGCGCCAACGGTTTCCATATCCTGAAACTGGTCGGCAAGCGCGCGCCGAGCGCCGCGAACGACGGCGGCGCGGCGGCCGGGGTGCAGCAGACCCATGCACGCCACATCCTGCTGAAGGTGAACCAGGTCGTCACGGCGGCCGATGCGCGCCGCAAGCTGCTGGAACTGAAGCAGCGCCTCGACAACAAGGCGGCGACCTTCGAGGAACTGGCCAAGCTCTATTCGAACGACGGCTCGGCCGCCAAGGGCGGCGATCTCGGCTGGCTCTATCCCGGCGATACCGTGCCGGAATTCGAACGCGCCATGAATGCGCTCAAGCCGGGCGAAGTCAGCGAACCGATCGAATCGCAGTTCGGCTTTCACCTGATCCAGGTGATCGAGCGCAAGATGGACGATGTGTCGAAAGAGCGCAAACGCATGATCGCGCGCCAGGCCATCCGCGAACGCAAGCTCGAGGAAGCGAACGAGGATTGGCTGCGCCAGCTGCGCGACCGCGCCTATGTCGAGATCCGTCTCGACGACGGCAACAACAAGTAAGCCGAACGGCGCCGACGTGGCTGCGCGCCCGACGATCGCGATCACCTGCGGCGAGCCGGCCGGCATCGGTCCGGAGATTTCGCTGCGGGCCGCATGGCAGATGCGTTCGTCGGTGCGCGGCGTCTTGTTCGGCGATGCGGCGCTGCTGGCGCTGCTGGCCGCCGAGATCGATCCGGCGATCAAGCTTTCGGCGCTCACCATACCGGCCTGGCGCCACGGCGGATTGCCGGACTATCCGGCCGATCGGCTGATCGTCGTCGATTGCCCGCTGGCCGAGCCGGCGCAGCCCGGCAAGCTCGATGCGCGCAACGGCCGCGCGGTGCTGCAGACGCTCGACGCCGCCATCGAGGGAGCGCGGCAAGGCCGTTTCGATGCGATCGCGACCGCGCCCTTGCAGAAGAGCGTCATCAACGACGCCGGCGTCCCGTTCACCGGCCATACCGAATATCTCGCCGAAAAAACCGGCACGCCGCAAGTCGTCATGATGCTGGCGGGCGGCGACGGCGACTTGTATTTGCGCGTCGCGCTGGCGACGACCCACCTGCCGTTGAAGGATGTACCCGCCGCGATCACCTTCGACGGACTGTCGCGTACCATCGGGATCGTGCACGAAGACCTGCGAACCAAGTTCGGCATCGCCGCGCCGCGCATACTCGTGGCGGGGCTCAACCCGCACGCGGGCGAGGGCGGGTATCTCGGACGCGAGGAAATCGAGGTCATCGCGCCCGTGTTGCAGGCGGCGCGGACGCGCGGCATGGATGTGTCGGGGCCGTATCCGGCCGATACGCTGTTCCAGCGGAAGTATCTCGCGCAGGCCGATTGCGTGATCGCCATGTACCATGACCAGGGCTTGCCGGTGTTGAAGCATGCGAGCTTCGGCCGCGGCGTCAACATCACGCTCGGCTTGCCGATCATCCGCACCTCGGTCGATCACGGCACGGCGCTCGATCTCGCCGCCAAGGGCGTCGGCCATGCCGACCACGGCAGCATGCTGGAAGCCGTCAAGACCGCGGCGCAGATGGCCGTCGCTTCCCGTGCTGCGGCCGGAACGAACTGACCCGCGAGCTCGCTCGCGCATTCACTACAACGATGAAACATATTCCGCGCAAACGCTTCGGCCAGAATTTCCTCACCGACGACGTCGTCCTGCACGACATCATCCGCGCCATCGATCCGCGGCCCGGCGACGTCATGGTCGAGATCGGCCCCGGCCTGGCGGCGATGACGCGCCTGCTGCTGGAGTCACTGGACCGGCTGCACGTGGTCGAGCTCGACCGCGATCTCGTCGCCCGCCTGAAGAAGAGCTTCGATCCGCAACGCTTGACGATCCACGAGGGCGATGCCCTGCAGTTCGATTTCGCGTCGATCCCGGTGCCGGACGACGGCGGCCGCAAGCTGCGCGTGGTCGGCAATCTGCCCTATAACATCTCCAGCCCGCTGCTGTTCCATCTCGCCCGCATCGCGCCGCGCGTGCAGGATCAGCACTTCATGCTGCAGAAGGAAGTCGTCGAACGCATGGTGGCCGAGCCCGGCGGCAAGGCGTATGGCCGCCTGTCCGTGATGCTGCAATGGCGTTACTACATGGAGCTGCTGTTCGTCGTGCCGCCGACCGCCTTCGATCCGCCGCCGCAAGTCGACTCGGCGATCGTGCGCATGATTCCGCTGGCGCAACCGCTCGCCTGCGACGAGGACAGGCTCGAACAAGTCGTCGCCAAGGCGTTCTCGCAGCGGCGCAAGGTGATCCGCAACTGCCTGGCCGGCATGTTCACCGAGAACGATCTGATCGATGCCGGCATCGATCCGCAGGCGCGGCCGGAAGCGGTGCCGGTCGAGCAGTTCGTCGCGCTCGCGAATCGCCTGGCTCCCGCTTGATCGGACGCTCCGTCGTCGCTTGACGCGCGTCCTGAAGGAATTCTCCGGCTGCGCTATGCTGGCCGTCCGATTCCCGCGTCCGATGGAGAGCGCATGACCGTCCTCGATTACCGTCTCGTCGATGTCTTCACATCGCAACCGTTGTCCGGCAACAGTCTCACCGTCTTCTTCCTGAACCGGCCGTTGCCGGATGCCTTGCTGCAAGCCGTCACGCGCGAGATGCGCCATTTCGAATCGATCTTCCTGTGGGAGACGCCCGATCCGCATTGCTTCCGGGCGCGTATCTTCACGATGGAAGAGGAGTTGCCGTTCGCCGGCCATCCCGTGATCGGCGCGGCATGCGCGCTCCATGCGGAACGCTTCGCCGGGACGCCGGAAGTCGCGTTGCGGCTGCAACTGGCGGAGCGCGGCGTTCCGCTGGTCAGCCGGCGCGGCGGCGGGCATTATTCGGCCGAGATGGAGCAGGGCACGGCGGTATTCTCCGGCTCCGTTCCGCGCGAGGGCCGCGACGAAGTCCTGGCCGCCCTCAACCTGCGGCCGGACGATCTGGTGAGCGAACTGCCGCTCGAGGTCGTCTCCACCGGCCTGCCCTACCTGATCGTTCCGATCAGGAAGAATCTCGCCGAAGCGCGCATCGTCGCCCGCGATTTCGACCGGCTGCTCGCCCGTTTCGGCGCCAGTTTCGTCTACGTCATCGACGTGCCCACGCTCGAGGGCCGGACCTGGGACAACGATGGCCGGGTGGAGGATATCGCCACCGGCAGCGCCGCCGGGCCGGCGGCCGCCTACCTGGTGCGGCATGGGTACGCGCGCCCCGATCTGCCGCTGGTTCTGCATCAGGGCCGTTTCCTCGGCAGGCCGAGCCAGCTGATCGCCAGCGTCGACGGCGAGCACATGTCGGTGCGGGTGCGCGGCGATGTGGCGCCGGTCGGCGGCGGCACGCTCGACTTGCGCAACTCTCCCTTGCTTTGAACCGCCCGCCGGCGCCGCCGCGACGCCGATGCTAGAATTTTCCGCCGGCCGCGTTCTGGAACGCGGCCGGTATTCAGTACGTCTTCAGGGCGGGGCGGAATTCCCCACCGGCGGTAAAACCACGCGAGTGGTCGAGCCCGCGAGCGCTTGCCTCGGTCATTCTAGGCAAGGTCAGCAGATCTGGTGCGAATCCAGGGCCGACGGTCATAGTCCGGATGAAAGAAGATGTGCCGATATCCGATCTCCATGCCGAGCCATCGTCGTGGAGCGCGGCTATTCGCGTGCCCTGGAACGTTTTCGCCAAATCATTTGCGTGGAGCGTTTCGATGATTCAATCCCCTTCCTTTTTTTCTTCCTCCTCCGACGGCTTTGCCGGACGGCTCGCGCGCGCACTCGATGCCTTGCGTGCCGGCCGGCCCGTGATCCTGATGGACGACTTCGATCGCGAGAACGAAGCCGACCTGATCGTCGCCGCCGAAAAGCTCACGGTCGAGACCATGGCCTTGCTGATCCGCGAGTGCAGCGGCATCGTCTGCCTGTGCCTGACCGACGAGACGATACGCCGATTGGACTTGCCGCCGATGGTGGCGCGCAACGAAAGCCGTCACGGCACCGCGTTCACGGTATCGATCGAAGCGCGGCAGGGCGTCACGACAGGCGTGTCGGCGGCCGACCGCGTGACGACGGTACGCGCCGCGATCGCGGACGATGCGCGTCCGGAAGACCTTGCCCGGCCGGGGCATGTCTTTCCCTTGCGGGCGGCGCCGGGCGGCGTGCTCGAACGGCGCGGGCATACCGAAGGCTCGGTCGATCTGGCCAGAATGGCCGGGCTCGAACCGGCGGCGGTCCTGTGCGAATTGATGAATCCCGACGGCACCATGATGCGCGGCGAGGATATCGCGCGATTCGCCGCCCGGCATGGCCTGGAAATCCTGACCATCGCCGAACTGGCCGAATGGCGGCTGGCGGAGCGGCGCGCCGCCGCTTGACCGCCGCTGTGCCCGCACGCGGCGGGCGGCTCCGGCCCAGGCGCTAGGCGGCCTTCCGTTCGATCAATTCGATCTTGTAGCCGTCCGGATCCTGGACGAAAGCGATCACGGTCGTGCCGCCCTTGACCGGGCCCGCCTCGCGCGTCACGGTGCCGCCCTGCGCTTTCACCTTCTCGCAGGTGGCGTAGACATCCTCGACGCCGATCGCGATGTGGCCGTAAGCGGTGCCGAGTTCGTACCGGTCGACGCCGTAGTTGTAGGTCAGTTCGAGCTCCGCGTGCTCGGGATTGTTGCCGTAGCCGACGAAGGCGAGCGTGTACTTCTGCTCGGGGCGGTCGGTGGTGCGCAGCAGTTTCATGCCGAGCACCTCGGTGTAGAAATCGATCGAACGCTGCAGGTCGCCGACGCGCAGCATCGTGTGCAGGATGCGCATGCTGTTACTCCGTCTGATGGAAATGAATGGGGACAGCGGCCATTGTATGCGGCGCCGCGTTTTCCCGCCGCGCGTCAGAAAATCGGCAGCGTTTCCGGCGCCTGGTCGCGCAAGGCCTTGCGGGCGGACTGGAACTCGGGAAAGATCGACTGCACCGTCGCCCAGAAGCGCGGGCTGTGGTTCATCTCGCGCAGGTGCGACAGCTCGTGCGCGATCACGTAATCGATCAGCGGCAGCGTGAAATGGATCAGGCGCCAGTTGAGCCGGATCTTGCCGTCGGCGGTGCAGGAACCCCACTGCGTGACCGCCGAGGACAGCGCGAACGCGCGGTACCGGACGCCGAGCTTTTCGGCATAGACCGGCAGCCGCTCGGCGAAGACGCGCTTGGCTTCCTGCTGCAGCCAGGCCTGTACCCGATCCTTCAGTTGCTGTTCGGTGGCGTCGACCGGCAGGCAGACCGTCAGTTCGCGCGTATCCGCTTCGAACGCGATGCCGGTGGAACGATGGTTGGCGATGCGCAGCGTGATGTCTGCGCCGAGATAAGGCAGGGTGCCGCCGTCCCGCCATTGCATCTGCGGCTGCAGGCGGCGCGCGGAACGTTCGCGCCGTTCGTTGAGCTTGGCGAAGATCCAGCGCTGCTTCTCGCGGATCGCGCTTTCGATGTCGCCGATCGTCACCCATTTCGGCGCGCGGATATGCAAGCCGTCATCGTCGATCAGGAAGCCGATCGAGCGGCGCTTGGCGCGGGTGAGCACATAGTCGAGCGCGATCTCGTTGACGACGACGCGGCGCTTGCCCGCCGGGACGACGGCCGGCACCAGCGGGAGCTGCAGGCCGGCCGTGGGCGACGGCTTGGGCGCCGGATGATCGACCGCGGGTTGCGCGGAAAAATCGGAGGTGAAGAAATCGAGCTGCAGCGCGAGCTGTTGCGGTTCCGGCGTAGTCTGTCTCAGCAGCTTCAAGGTTGGCCCATGTCGGATCGGAAGAGGGATATGCGTGCGGGCGTTCTAGTGGGCCATCCATCCTGGCCGGCTACTTTTGCTTCTTGTTCTTCCAGCCGCCGGGGCCAAGCTCCATTAAGGCTTAGGCCCGCACCTGCTTCGCAACGCAATCCGTTGTCGAATAGGCATGCGGCGAAATCACGCGCATTTCCGATTCTATCCAATTTTCAACTTCCTGCATCAGTTCCGCGGGTTCGCGCCCGGCCGACTGTATCGGCTTGCCGATCGAGACCGTGATCAGTCCCGGTTTCTTGATAAAGGAATTCTTCGGCCAGCATTCGCCGGAATTGAGGGCGACCGGCACCACTTGCACGCCGGTCTCGATGGCGAAGCGCGCGCCGCCGAGCTTGTACTTGCCCTGGCTGCCGACCTTGGTGCGCGTCCCCTCGGGGAACATGATGACCCAGACGTCGTCCTCGGCGAGCCGCTTCTTCCCGATCTCGACGACTTGCGTGAACGCGTCCTTGCCCTTGCTGCGGTCGATCGGGATCATGCGCAGCAGCGCGATGCCCCAGCCGAAGAAGGGCACGTACGTCAATTCCTTCTTGAACACGTAGAGCAGCGGGTGGCCGAGGCCGAGGTAGAGGAAAATCGTTTCCCAGGCCGATTGGTGCTTCGACAGCACGACGGCCGGTCCCTGGGGCAGGTTTTCGAGGCCTTTCACCTGATGGCGGATGCCGCAGAAGTTGCGCGCGCCCCACAGGATGAGGAGGTTCCAGCGTCCCGTCCACCAATAGCGCGTCCGGTACGGAAACGGTGCGGCCACGAAGCAGGTGGGCGCGAACAGGACGGTCACGACGATCATCCAGATCAGGAACAGCAGGGAACGGAGGAACAGGAAGAGGCGATACATGGAAGCTCCGGTGGATGCGAAGCGGGCGGCGTCACGCCGCGCCGGCGTCGCGTTCTTTCAGCAAATGGTCGACCACGGCGGCGAGATTGGGATAGATCGCCGTGCCGGGCGGCAGGCCGCCCTTTTCGAGCGTCTTCTCGCCCTTGCCGGTCAATACGAGGTAAGGCCGGCAGCCGACCAGGAACCCGGCCTGCAGATCGCGCAGCGAATCGCCCACCGTCGGCATACCCTTCAGGCTGACGCCGAAGCGCTTGGCGACGGCATGCAGCATGCCCGGCTTCGGCTTGCGGCAATCGCAATTGTCGGCCGCGGCATGCGGACAGAAGAAGACCGCGTCGATGTCGGCGCCGACCGCTTGCGCCGACCGGTGCAGCTTCTGATGAATCGCGTTGAGCGTCATCATGTCGAAATAGCCGCGCGCGATGCCGGACTGGTTGGTGGTGACCACGACGCGATAGCCGGCCTGGTTCAGGCGGGCGATCGCCTCGAGCGATCCGGGGATCGGAATCCACTCCTCGGGCGACTTGATGAATTCGTCCGAGTCGTGGTTGATCACGCCGTCGCGGTCGAGGATGATCAGTTTGGTTGCTGCTTCGGGCATCGAATCGTCAGGCGGCCAGTTTCGAGATGTCGGCGACGCGGTTCATCATGCCGTGCAATTGCGACAGCAGGGCGATGCGGTTGTTGCGCAACTGTTCGTCCTCGGCCATCACCATCACGTCGTTGAAGAAGGCGTCGACGTCGTTGCGCAATTGCGCGAGCGTCTTGAGCGTGCCGGCGAAGTCGCCTTTCGCGAATGCCGCATCGACCTGCTGCAGCACGGTGGTCATGCTGGCGTGCAAACCTTGTTCGGCGTTCTCGCGCAGCAAGGCGGCTTGCACCGCGCCGGCGGCCGAGTCCGTCTTCTTCAGGATATTGGTGATGCGCTTGTTGGCCGCGGCCAGCGATTCCGCTTCCGGCAGCGCGGCGAATGCCTTGACGGCGTCGAGGCGCTCGACGATGTCGGCCAGCGCGTCCGGCGCCTGGGCGACCACGGCTTCGACTTCATTGACGCTGTAGCCCTTGTCCTTCAGGTAGCCGCGCAGGCGGTCGTAGAGGAAGGCGAGGACATCGGCGCTCGGGTCCTTGAAATTGGCATTGCCCGCGAACAGGGCGGCCGCATCGGCGACGAGGCCCGACAGCTTCAGCGCCAGGCGCTTCTCGATCAGCATGCGCAGCACACCGAGCGCGTGGCGGCGCAGCGCGAACGGGTCCTTGTCGCCGGTCGGCTGCAGGCCGATGCCCCAGATGCCGACCAGGGTTTCGAGCTTGTCGGCAAGCGCGACCGCAGTGCCGGTTTGGGTCGCCGGCAAGGCGTCGCCGGCGAAGCGGGGCTGATAATGTTCCGACGCCGCCAGCGCGACTTCCTCGTGCTCGCCGTCATGGCGCGCATAGTAGGTGCCCATGATGCCTTGCAGTTCGGGGAATTCGCCGACCATGTCGGTCAGCAAGTCGGCCTTCGCCAGCAGCGCGCCGCGTTCGGCCAGCGCGACGTCGGCCCCGAGCGCCTGGGCGATCTTGCCGGCCAGCGTCTTGATGCGTTCGCCGCGCTGGGCTTGCGTGCCGAGCTTGTTGTGATAGACGACGTTGGCAAGGCCGGGCAGGCGGTCCGCCAGTTTCTTCTTCTTGTCCTGCTCGAAGAAGAATTTCGCATCCGACAGGCGCGGGCGCACGACGCGTTCGTTGCCGCCGATGATGTGCTGCGGGTCCGGCGTCTCGATGTTCGAGACGATCAGGAAGCGCGAGCGCAGCTTGCCGTGAGCATCGGTCAGCGCGAAGTACTTCTGGTTGGTCTGCATCGTCAGGATCAGGCATTCCTGCGGGACGGCCAGGAACTCTTCCTCGAAGCGGCATTCGTAGACCACCGGCCATTCGACCAGCGCGGTGACCTCGTCGAGCAGCGATTCCGGCATCAGCGCGCGGTCGTCGCCGGCCTTGGCCAGCAGCGCGGCGCGGATGTTTTCCTTGCGCGCGGCGACGCCCGGGATGACCTTGCCTTCGGATTCCAGCACGCTCGCGTAGCTCTCGGCGCTGGCGATCGTCAATTCACCCCTCGACAGGAAACGGTGGCCGATCGTCACGCGGCCGGCCGGCAATCCCAGAATGGAGAGCGGCACCACGTCGGCGCCGTGCAGCGCGATCAAGCGGTGCACCGGACGCACGAATTGCACGCTCGAGCCGTCCGGGCGCTGGTAGTTCATGACCTTCGGGATCGGCAGCTTGGCGATCGCGTCTTCCAGCGACGCCTGCAGCCCGCCTTGCAGGGCCGAACCGGGCGCGGTGTAGTTGTAGAAGAAGCTTTCGGCCTTGCCGTCGACGGCCCGTTCGAGTTCTTCGAGACCGATTCCGGCGACCCCGATCGCGCCCGCCATCGCGGCGAGCTTCTTCTGCAGCGGCGCGCTCGGCTTGCCTTCCGCGTCGAGCGCGACCGCGACCGGCAGCACCTTCTCGCGCATTTTCTTGTCCGGCGACGTGGCGCGCACCTCGGTGATCGAGACGGCCAGGCGGCGCGGCGTGGCATAGGACGTGACGACCGAATCGGCCTCGAGGAAATCGCGCGCTTTCAGCCCGCTCGCGATGCCGGCGGCAAAGGCTTCGCCCAGCCTGGCGAGCGCCTTCGGCGGGAGTTCTTCGGTCAGGAGTTCGACTAACAGTGTTTGGTTCATTTTTTGAATTCTTTCACGACGGATCAGGCGGCGGCCTTGAGGTCTCCGCACATCGGGAAACCGAGCTTTTCGCGCGACTCGTAGTAAGCCTGGGCCACCGCGCGCGACAGGTTGCGGATGCGGCCGATATAGGCTGCGCGTTCGGTCACCGAAATCGCGCCGCGCGCATCGAGCAGGTTGAAGGTATGGGCCGCCTTCAACACCATCTCGTAGGCCGGCAGGGCCAGCGATCGGCCTTCGATCGCCATCAGGCGCTTGGCCTCGGATTCGTAATTCGAGAACAGCGAGAACAGGAATTCGGTGTTCGAGTGTTCGAAGTTATAGGTCGATTGTTCGACTTCGTTCTGGTGGAACACGTCGCCGTAGGTGAGGCGCCTGGTCACGCCATGCTCTTCCCATTCGGTCCAGACCAGGTCGTAGACGTTTTCCACGCCCTGCAGATACATCGCCAGGCGCTCGATGCCGTAGGTGATCTCGCCGAGCACCGGCTTGCAATCGAGCCCGCCGACCTGCTGGAAATACGTGAATTGCGTGACTTCCATGCCGTTGAGCCAGACTTCCCAGCCCAGGCCCCAGGCGCCGAGCGTCGGGTTTTCCCAGTCGTCCTCGACGAAACGCACGTCGTTCTGCTTGAGGTTCAGGCCGAGCGCCTCGAGCGAGCCGAGATAGAGGTCGAGGATGTTCTCGGGCGCCGGCTTCATCACCACCTGGTATTGGTAGTAATGCTGCAAGCGGTTCGGATTCTCGCCGTAGCGTCCGTCTTTCGGGCGGCGCGAGGGTTGCACATAGGCGGCGCGCCACGGCTCCGGACCGATGGCGCGCAGGAAAGTTGCCGTGTGCGACGTACCTGCGCCGACTTCCATATCGTAGGGCTGGAGCAGCGCGCAGCCTTGCGCGTCCCAATACTCTTGCAGCTTGAGAATAACTTGTTGAAATGTAAGCATCGTGGCTTGATCCGGATATGCCGAAAAGGCAGGAAAAATTCGCTAAAACCCTGAATTTTAGCGGTTTTTGTCAGTGCGAGGGCGTTTTGCGAGAGGCCAGCCAAGCGCCGGCGAGGGAGGCGGCAAGCAGTCCGACCAGTAGACTGTTGCCCAAAAGAACATACGGTGTCATGCCGCGATATCCTTGCACCGAGGCCGTCAGCGTCGCGCGCCGGTAAGGCGGCAGGCTTGCCGTGACTCTACCCTTCGGATCGATCACGGCGGTCATGCCGGTGTTGGTGGCGCGCAGCATCGGCCGCCCCGTTTCGAGCGAGCGCATTTGCGAAATCTGCAAATGCTGGGGCAGCGCCAGGGAATCGCCGAACCAGGCGATGTTCGACATGTTGAGCAGGATGGTCGGGCCGGCGCTCGCGCCGCCGTCAGGTTGGGCGCGGCCGGCGCGGATCTGCGCCGCGATCTCTTCGCCGAACAAGTCTTCGTAGCAGATGTTCGGTTGCACCGCCTGGTCCTTGACCTTGAACGGCGGCTGCAGGATCGACGCTTTCGTGAAATCGCCGAGCGGAATGTTCATCATCTCGACGAACCAGCGGAAGCCGAATGGAATGAATTCGCCGAACGGCACGAGGTGGTGCTTGTCGTAGCGATAGAAGCCGGCGCGGCCGTCGGCGGCAGGCCCCGGCGCGATGCCGACCGCGCTGTTGGCATAGTGGAGCGCCTTATCGGTGACGGGAGCGCCCAGCGCGAGATGGCTGTTCGATTCCCGCGCATACCGCTGCAGACGGGGCAGGTAATCGGACGGCAATTGATGCAGGAATACCGGGATCGCCGTTTCCGGCGTCACGATCAGATCGGCCGGCGCCTCGGTGATCATGTCGTGATACAGGCGCAAGGACGTGTACAGCTGTTCGCTGTCGAACTTCAATTCCTGCGGCACGTTGCCCTGCAGCAGACGGACGGACAAGGGCTCGCCATGCGCTTCGGTCCAGTCGATCCGGTGCAGGACGAAACCGCCGGCGAGCAAGGCGACGGATAGCAGCGCCGGCAGCTTTTTCGCGGGCAGCAGTGCGAGGCAGCCGGCCATGAGCGCCGCCAGCCAGCCGACGCCGTAGACCCCGACGACCGGGGCGAAGCCGGAGAGAGGGTTTTCGGTGTGCGCATAACCCGCCGCGAGCCAGGGAAAGCCGGTGAAGAACCAGCCGCGGACCCAGTCGGCCAGCGCCCAGGCGGCGGGGAAGAGCAGCAGCAATGCCGTCGTCGGCGCCGCGTGCCAGCGGCGCCGCAGCCATGCCGCGATGCCGAGTCCGAGCGCGTAAATGCCGCCGAGGAAGAGCGCGAGCAGCGCGACGGCCAGCACCGCCATCCACGACGGCATGCCGCCGTAGCGATGCATGCTGATATAGAGCCAGTAAAAGCCGCCGGCCAGCCAGCCGAAGCCGAACGCCCAGCCGTACCAGATAGTGCGCTTGATGGACGATTCGCCGGCCGCCGCGCGGAACAGCAACGCCGTCATGGCGGTTTGCAGCGGCCACCAGCCGAAAGGCGCGAAAGCCGGCACGTTGGCCGCGCCGGCCAACACGCACAGCAGCAAACGGAGCGGGAGCGTCAGGCGTTCAGTCGAGCGATTCAAGACCCGGCGTCTTCTTCGGTGGCCGGCGGCTCCGGCAGCTTCTCGACATTGAGCACGTGCGCCTGGCGCGCATCGGCGCGCAGCACCTCGAAGCGCAACCGGCCTATGTCGAAGATATCGCCCTTGCGCGGCACGCGGCCGAGATGGTTGGCGACCAGGCCGCCGATGGTGTCGACGTCCTCGTCGGAAAAGCCGGCGCCGATCTCTTCATTGAATTGCGTGATCTCGGTCAGCGCCTTGACGCGCCAGCGCAAGACGTCGGCGCCGTTCTTGAGCGGCAGGATGTTGTCTTCTTCTTCGTCGAAATCGTATTCATCCTCGATGTCGCCGACGATCTGTTCGAGCACGTCCTCGATCGTGATGAGGCCGGCGACGCCGCCGTACTCGTCGACGACGATCGCGATATGGTTGCGGTTGGAGCGGAAGTCGCGCAGCAGCACGTTGAGGCGCTTCGACTCCGGAATGAAGACCGCCGGGCGCAGCATGTCGCGCACGTCGAAGGATTCCTCGGCGTAATAGCGCAACAAGTCTTTC
>DASPLX010000081.1:0-18865 GCA_035627375.1 Paucimonas sp.
ATGAAGGCCCGGGTCCCGAGCAGCACCGAGCCGACCGGCGCGCCGAGTCCTTTCGACAGGCAGACCGACATCGAATCGTAGCCTTGGCACAGTTCGCGCGCCGCCGCCATCGGATCGGTGCCCTGCTCCGCCGCATGCGCGACCGCGGCATTGAAGATGCGCGCGCCATCGATATGCGTTTGCAAGCCGCGCCGCTGCGCCAGGGCCCGCACTTCGCGCATGTAGCTCAGCGGCAGCAGGCGGCCGTGATGCGTATTCTCGATCACCACCAGGCGGGTGCGCGCGAAATGCGGATCGTCGGGCTTGATCGCGGCTTCGATATCGTCCGGCGCGATGGTGCCGTCCGCCCGATGCGGCAAGGGTTGCGGCTGGATCGAGCCGAGCACGGCCATGCCGCCGGCTTCCCAGCGATAGGTGTGCCATTGCTGGCCGACGATCGCCTCTTCGCCGCGCCGGCAATGCGTCATCAAGGCAGCCAGGTTCGATTGCGTGCCGCTCGGCATGAACAGGCCGGCTTCGAAGCCGAGCATGTCCGCCGCCAGTTGCTGCAGGCGGAGGACGGTCGGATCGTCGCCAAACACGTCGTCGCCGAGCGGCGCGTCGAACATCGCTTGTTTCATGGCCGGTGTCGGCCGGGTCACCGTATCGCTGCGGAAATCGATCATGCTGCACCTGTGGGAATGAAAAGGGACAAGGCGATTATCGGCGTTTTGGCGGCGCGATGGTTGCCGATTCGGATGCCGATCCGTGTCTATAATGCACAGATGAAATTGCCGCCGCTCGAAAACCTGCGCATCTTCGAAGCCGTCGCCCGCCTGCGCGGCTTCACTGCCGCCGCCGAGAGCCTGGCGCTGTCGCATAGCGCGGTCAGCCGCCGCGTGTCGGAACTCGAGGCGCGGCTCGGTGTGCAGTTGTTGCAACGAACCAGCCGCCAGGTCAAGCTCACGCCGGCCGGCGCCGTCTTGTTCGAGGCGGCGCAGGAGGCGCTCAAGCGCATCGCCGAGGCGACCGCCGACATCGTGCAGCCGGCGCAGACGCGCGCCCTGCTCGTGTCGTGCGAACGTTCGCTGGCGATGCGCTGGCTGATACCGCGGCTGTCGGGCTTTCAAGATGCCAATCCCGACATTCCCGTCTATCTCTCCACCGGCGGCGGTCCGATCGACCTGGTGCGAGAAAACATCGATCTCGCGATCCGCCGCGCCGATTTCGCGCTCGATGCGCGCGCGATCAGCATTCCCCTGTTCCCGGAATATGTCGGCCCGGTCGGCGCCGCGAGCCCGGCGTCCCGCCATGCGGCCAACGTCCGCTTGCATACGACCGGCCGTCCCGACGCCTGGCCGCTCTGGTTGCGTCATGCGAAAGCGGCGCCGGCCGCGTCCGATGCCCGCGGCCGGCGGGCGGGAAGCGTCCGGCCGAAGTACCATGATCAGTATTTCGATCATTTCTTCCTGAGCCTGCAAGCGGCCGAGGCCGGGCTCGGCACGGCGATCGCGCCCTTGTTCATGGTGGCCGACAGTCTCGCCGCCGGCAGGCTGGCCGCGCCGCACGGCTTCGTCGGCGACGGCACGCGCTACATCGCGCTATTGAAGAAGCCGCTCGAAGCCGGCGCCCCGGCGCAGCGCTTCGTGCAATGGCTGCGGCAAGCCGCCGAGGAAACGCTCGAACAAACCGGCCGATATCGCATCGCATAACCCCGACACCGCCATGGCAACCATCGTCTTCACCCAACAGCTGCGCCGTTTCACCGAGATCCCGGAAGTCGTTACCGATGCCGCCGACCTGCGCGCCGCGCTCGAGGCGGCATTCGCCGTCAATCCGCGCCTGCGCGGCTATGTGCTCGACGAGCAAGGCCACCTGCGCCAGCACGTCGCCGTCTTCGTCGACGGCCGCCGCATCGCCGACCGCGTCGCCCTGACCGACGCCTTGCGCGCCGACAGCAGCGTGCACGTGCTGCAAGCCTTGTCCGGGGGATGAGCCGGCGCGACAAAATCGACATGAAACCGGGCCGATTTTGGTAAGCTGAGCCCTTTCGTTCAACGCTGAATCTGGAGGCCGGACATGTCGCACCAAGCATTGATCGCCACCCGCAAGGGCTTGTTCGAACTGGTTCGCGGCAGCGCCGGCTGGACTGTCGAGCGCAGCAGTTTCCTTGGCGACCCGGTGACGCTGACCCTGTTCGACCGGCGCGACGGCACGCTCTACGCGGCGCTCAATCTGGGCCACTTCGGCGTCAAGCTGCATCGCCGCGAGCGCGATGCGCAGGACTGGACCGAGATCGCCGTGCCGGCCTACCCGCCGCAGCCCGAGGGCCAGGATGGCGACAAGGGCGACGTCGAGTGGAAGCTGCGCCTGATCTGGGCGCTCGCCGCCGGCGGCGCCGGCGAGCCGGGCGTGCTGTGGGCCGGCACCGCGCCGGGCGGCCTGTTCCGTTCCGGCGACCGCGGCGACAGTTGGGAACTCGTGCGTTCGTTGTGGGAAGTGCCCGAGCGCCGCGAATGGTTCGGCGGCGGCTACGACTATCCCGGCATCCATTCGATTTGCGTCGATCCGCACGACAGCCGCCGTCTGCTGGTCGGCATCTCCTGCGGCGGCGCCTGGATCACGCGCGACGGCGGCGCGAGCTGGACGGTCAGCGCCGCCGGCATGCGCGCGGCCTACATGCCGCCCGAACAAGCCGATGTCCAGCATATCCAGGATCCGCACGCGATCGTCCAGTGTCCGGCCGCGCCAGACGTATTCTGGTGCCAGCATCACAACGGCATCTGGCGCACGAGCGACGGCGCCGCGCGCTGGCAGCAGCTCGGCCAGGACGGGAACGGCTTGATGCCGGGCCTGGTATCGGACTTCGGATTCGCCGTGGCGGCCCATCCGCGCGACCCCGGCACCGCCTGGTTCGTGCCGGCGGCGGCGGACCAGAAACGGATTCCGGTCGATGCGGCGCTTGCCGTCACCCGCACGCGCGATGGCGGCAAGAGCTTCGAAACCCTGCGCCGCGGCTTGCCGCAAGAGCATTGTTACGACCTGGTCTATCGCCACGGCCTGGCGGTGGCCGACGACGGCCAGACCCTCATGATGGGATCGACGACGGGCGGCTTGTGGGTGTCGGAAAACGGCGGCGACGATTGGCAGGCGATCTCGACCACGCTGCCGCCGATTTACGCGGTGCGCTTCCGCTGAGAGCTCACTCCTGGGCCGAGTCGGCTGGCGCGGCCGATGGCTTATTCGACGCGGCCAGCGTGGGCGCGGCTGCTTGTCCGGCGTCGCGCTTCTGCCGGCGCCGGTCGAGCCACCAGACCAACAGCGGCAAGGCGAGGAAGCCGCCCGGCGACACGAACAGGATCAGGTACGGACTCATTTCGGCCAGCTGGCGCAATTGCGCGCGGATCTTGCGGCGTTCCAGTTCGGTCCAGCGATAGCCGTTGCGTTGTTTCATCAACAGATGAATCAAGCCGCGCACTTGCTGCATCTCCCCGTAGAGCCGCTCGCGCTCGCGATTTTGCATCGCCCACAGCGCATGGATACCGCGCCGCAGCACGGCGAACGGTGAAACGAGCAGCAAGTGCAGTCGATGGATCACGGCGGCGGTTCCGCGATGCGACGCGACGGTCGATGTCTCGATTCTATACCCCTTCACGATGCCTTCCACGGCCGCTGTTGCGAACGCGACAGTGCCGAACGCGGTGCTGGACCGCATGGCGATTCGGGCGCAAACTTAACGGATCGGGGGAGGCTGGAACGGATCGATGAGGCGCTGAAGGCGATGCGGAACGACTGCACGCCGCAGCGCATCCACGCCAGGGACAGGGGCAGCTGATCGGTCAGGCGGCCAACGCGCCGTTGTTGGCGGCGCGCGGCGCCAGCGCTTCGGTCAGCGCGCGGCCGACCACGCCGGCCGGCAGCAAGACATGGGCGCGCTTCTCGCGCAAGGCTTGCGTCAATTCCTCGTCGGAGAGCGAGAAGGCCTCCTGCCGCGCACGCGTCGCGAACAGATAGTAGCTGCGCATCGGGCTGATCCAGGCCAGGCGCACCTTGAGACTGATGCCGCTCTTCTGGCGGAATTCCACCCATGCGCCGCAGGCCAGGTTGCGCACCTGCTCGTCGAATTGGTCGGAGGCCGGCTCCGGCGGCCGGCTCGCCTCGCGCTGCTGGCGGCGTTCGGCGGCCTTCTTCGCGATCTTGAGCGCGAGCTGCAGTTGCCGCTCCGGCGACAATTCCACCGGCGCGCGCACGATGGAAGCATGGCAGCGCGCCAATTCGTCGAAGAACTTCACGCGCTCGGCGTCGTTCCACTTGATCGCGTCGAGCCATTTGTTGAGCTTGGCGATGATGCCCGGCAGCTTGCCGACCAGCTCATTGCGCTCTTCGCGCGTGATCTTCGGCTTCACGCTCCAGACCAGTTCATCCATGGTCTTGATGGCGCTGTCGAGAATCCGCGGCTTTTCTTCCTTCACGCCGTAGGCGATCGTCAGGACCGTGACCCATTTGTCCTCGAGGAAGGTTTCGACGAAGGCCACGACTTCGCCGGTGCCGATGCGCAGCGCCACTTCATGCTTGGCCGCCTTGACCGCCTGCAGATGCTTCTCCTGCTTCAGCGCCTGGGCGATCGGCGCCGACAGCACGGCGGTCGTTTCGCGTTCTTCCTTGGCGAGGAAGGTTTCGATATCGGCCACGGCCTGGGCGAACACCGCCGGGCGCCGGTCCGACTGGATGCGTTTGACGTTGCGCAGGATGGTTTGATAAAGCGGATCGTCGGCGCCGCTCCGGCGGTCCCAGGCGGCCGCCAGGCGGCTCAGCAATTCGACCGTGCGGCGCGCCGGATGGTCTTCCTTGAAGAAGAAATCCTTGTCCGCGATGGCGGCATGCAATACCGGCAGCTGCAGGCCGCCGATCAGCGTTTTCATGTCGGGAGCGATATCGCGGTCGCGCAAGAGCACGCTGAAAATCCGGATCACGAGATCGAGTGCATGACCGTCGGTCTGGGTCCAGGTGCCGGACGGCGCCTCGCGCTTGATCTGCGCGAGCTGGGCCGGTTCCTCGACCGGCACGGCTTGGCCAGCCACGGGCATCAATTGCAGGGCGGACTTTTCCTGGACTTGTTCGAGATAGTCGAGCATGCCGTTGCGATCGGCCTTCTCCTGCAGGAAATCCTCGTCGAACAATGTGGGAAAGCCGTTGGCGGCGGCCGGACGCGGGCTTTGGCTGAGGACCGGACGGCTGGCCGGGAACAAGCGCCGCAATTGCTGTTGAACCGGGTCGTCGGCGACCGGGCGCTCCTGCGTGCCGGCGGCCGTCGTCTTGGCGGCCGGGGGCGGCGGCGCGGCAGCGGCCTCGTCGGCTACGGGCGCCGGGCCGGGGCGGGTCAGGATCGCTGCCTCCTCGATGCCGGCCAGGACGCCGCGCTTGATCAAGGCCGTATTGAGCGCGTAATAGATCGGCGCCATCTCGATGCACAGGCTCGGCTGCAGCAGCCGGTAAAGCATGGGATGCGTCGCTGCTTCCGGCTGGAATTCGCACCAGGCATCGTGCAGCACGGAGAGGAAGACCAGCGGACGAAATGGGTTGTGGGCCGTTTCGATCGTCTCGCGGCCGGTCAGGAATGCCAGTCGCGCATTGAGCGCGTTCAGCCGGTCGGCCTGTTCGCTTTCGAGCGCGCGTGCGAGCTTGATGAGGCAGATTTTCTTGTCGACTTCCAGCTCGGGCGGCAAGGCCGGGGGCGTCTCTTGGAGTTCGCTGTGGACGAATTCCGGATGGCGCGTCGCCCGCATTTCATGCGCGACCGCCGTGCGCAAGCGCTCGGTCAAGAGGTAATGGAAGGGATAGCGGTTCTGCCGCAGCAGCGTGGCTGCCTTGGCGCGCAGTTCCGCTTCTTTCAGATCGCCGGCCTGCGACGCGGCGCGCTGCAGGGCATCGACCAAGCGTGCGGTCAGGCTATCGATCTGGGCATTGGCAACGGTCAGGCCGACGTCGATCAGTTCCGTCAATAGCTCCGCCCGCTGCGCTTCGGAAAGCGCAGGCACCGTCACTTGAGGAAGATTGGCAGGAGCACTCATGATTCGGACCTTGCGGCGGACAGGCAAACATGCCGTCTAATTGTTACGCGGCATGATCACATTTTTGCACAATATTGCCGTACGGCAAGATATAAATTGTAACGAGACGCTACTTATTATGCGTAACATTCGGACAATCAATGGATGAAATGAAAAGGAAAATTCGTCCTAACTCCTAGATTAGCCAGGGTTTGATGGAGGTGAATGCTAGCTAATCAGTTTCTTGGAAGAACTCATGACGCAGCGAAATTTTTACAATTGCTTCTTCGACCGGGTTTTCAGGGTCGAGCCAAGCCAGGGAAGACGGAGGAGCATGTTCTCGGATCTCCTCTTGCCATGCCGGGATGCGTATTCCCGGCGACAGCATCAGGCCAGCCGGGATTCGATCGTCTTGTACAAGGCGAAGCGCTCTTTCAAGCCGATGGTGCCGCCGTTGATGCGGCGTGTGATTTCCGTGAAGTCCTCGAGATCCTGATCGTCGGTATTGTCGTCGGCCAGCGCATTCAAGCCGTGGTTGCTCCAGAACCAAGCCGCGCTGGCAGCCGCATGTTCGGCCTGAAGCAGGAGATCCGGGCTGCCGACCAGGTCCAATCCCAGCGCCTTGCCGGTCGCCAGATAGTTGCTCTTGCCCGTGATCTGGATCAGCCCGCGTCCGCGAAACCGGAAGCCGTCGCCGCTCGGGACGTCGCCGTTGCCGAGCCGGTTGGCATAGACGAAGTTGGCCAGCTTCTCTGGATTGCGGGCATAGCCTTCGGCGATCTGCACGGTGGGAAAGCGCTTCGGCCAGGTTTTCATCAACCCCGCCACGCTGTAGTTCAGGTTTTCGGTGAGACGGTTGAATTGCCCCGACTCATGCCCGGTCTGCGCGAGAAAGCTCGCAATCCTGGCCGGCGTGTCGATGCCGTACCGGCCCAGAACGGAATTCAACGCGTCGGCCCAGAGGTCCGGCTTCGCGCACTGCGGCAATGCAACTTTCAGCAATTCGGCGGAAATCATGACGACATATCTCCAGGAAATCAGAACAGAATGTTGGACGGTGTCCGCTATCGCATCATTGCTTCGATGCCGACGGCGGCTGCCGATCCTCGGAGGCTTCCTCCCGGCTTTTCTCGTGCGGTTTGACCGTCGAGCGGATCACCATCACCTTGTTGAGCACGTCGAACCAGAACGGTGCACCCAAGGTGGCCGCGAACGCCGTCAGCAGCCAGCCGAAGATCAGGATCAGCCAATCCGCCGGGCCGTTTAGGTCGCGTCCGAGCAGCGGCTTGCGGAAACCTTCCGGCCAGCCGATCGGCAGATTCAGCGAGCCGAGTTCTTTCCGGATGTCTTCGTACTTGCTGGCCGCATATCCTGCATCCGTGGCGGCCTTTTCGGCGCGCGCGATCATGACCGAGCGAACCGCGTCGTTGCGGTAGAGATGGTCCGCGATCGTGAAGGTATTGACGTTCAGCACGATGACCAGAAGCAGCGCGATGCAAAAGATGATGCGCTGCGTCGATCGCCTGTACCAACCCGATACGCGATCCATGGCGCTGTTGTACCACGCTTCGATCAAAGTCTTGGCTTTGTTGATGTCGCCTTGCGCTGCATCAACCGCCATCAGCAGCACCCGCTGCACCGCCGGATTGGCGATATGCGCGACATTCTTCCGTATCGCCTCAAGGCTGATCGCGGACGTGCTCGCATCGCCGGCGGCATTCCCGGCTTGCGGGCCGCGGGCGGCGATGTCCATCAATGCCAGCGCAAAATTGGACGCCGGGATATAGGACGGCAGATTGTCCCCTTTGGCGAGCAAGCCCGGCCGCGCCTTCGGCGCCCGCGGCGCATACCCGTTCGGAAACAGGCTGAAGATCAGCGGATGATTGTAGAAGGCAGTCGCCAGGTCGCTGCCCGACTTGTCATGCAGGAGTTCGCGGATGCCGTGCTCGAGATAGGCGGCGCGCGTCTTCAGCCACGACTCGATGCCTTCCCGGATGGCCGTGCACAGGACGCTGACGAGGATGTAGATGAAGACGATGCCGACAACGACTTCGAGGATCGCGGACCCGAACATGTTCAATCTCCCTTGGAAAGCGGCGGCCGGCGAAAATGACGGATCTCCGGACCCGCGCCGGCCGGCGAATGCGCGAAGTCCAGTATAGGAAGGCAGGATACCGCCGCCTAGCTGTCAAAAGGTGCAGGCGCAAACAAAAAGCGCGGTGAGGTCGCCCTACCGCGCTTTCCTGCGATGCCGCCGGCGAATCATCGCCGCCGCGTCATGCCGCGAGCCGCTTCTTCAATTCGGCTTTGGCCGCTTCGAGTTCCTGCGGCATACCCTGCTTGAGCTTGTCGAACAGCTCGTCATGCAGCTTGAGCTCGGCTTCCCAGGCCGCCTTGTCGATCGAAGTGATCTTGGCGAATTGCTCGGCCGTGAATTCGAGGCCGTCCCAGGTCAGGTCGCCGAACTCCGGCGTGATGCCGAAGATGTGCTCGACGCCGCCGGCCTTGCCTTCGATGCGGTCGAGCATCCACTTCAGGACGCGCATGTTGTCGCCGAAGCCGGGCCAGACGAACTTGCCGTTCTCGTCGGTGCGGAACCAGTTGACGCAATAGATGTTCGGGAGTTTCGCGCCGGAGGCGGCGATCTTCCCGCCCATGTCGAGCCAGTGCCGGAAATAGTCGCTCATGTTGTAGCCCATGAACGGCAGCATCGCGAACGGGTCGCGCCGCACGACGCCTTGCTGACCGGCCGCGGCGGCGGTGGTCTCCGAACCCATGGTCGCGGCCATGTAGACGCCTTCGATCCAGTTGCGCGCCTCGGTCACGAGCGGCACGGTGGTCGAGCGGCGGCCGCCGAAGATGAAGGCCGAGATCGGCACGCCGGCCGGATCGTCCCAGGCCGGATCGAGCACCGGGTTCTGCGTGGCGGGCACCGTGAAGCGCGCGTTCGGATGCGCCGCCTTGCGGCCCGACTGCCTGGCGATTTCCGGCGTCCAGTCCTGGCCCTGCCAGTCGATCAGGTGCGCGGGCGCTTCCTTGGTCATGCCTTCCCACCAGACGTCGCCGTCGTCGGTCAGCGCGACATTGGTGAAGATGGTGTTGGCGTTCAGCGACGACATGCAGTTCGAATTGGTCGCCGTGTTGGTGCCGGGAGCCACGCCGAAATAGCCGGCTTCCGGATTGATCGCGTACAGGCGGCCATCCTTGCCCGGCTTGATCCAGGCGATATCGTCGCCGATCGTCGTCACCTTCCAGCCGTTGAAGGCTTTCGGCGGGATCATCATCGCGAAGTTGGTCTTGCCGCAGGCCGACGGGAACGCCGCCGCGACGTAATGCTTCTTCCCTTCCGGCGATTCGACGCCGAGGATCAGCATGTGCTCGGCCAGCCAGCCCTGGTCGCGCCCCATGGTGGAAGCGATGCGCAACGCGAAGCACTTCTTGCCGAGCAGCGCGTTGCCGCCGTAGCCCGAGCCGAAGGACCAGATCTCGCGGGTTTCCGGATAGTGGACGATGTACTTGGTCGGATTGCAGGGCCAGGCCACGTCCTTCTGGCCGGCCGCCAGGGGCGCGCCGACCGTGTGCACGCAAGGCACGAATTCGCCGTCGGCGCCCAGCACCTCATAGACCGCGCGGCCCATGCGCGTCATGATGCGCATGTTGACGGCGACATAGGGCGAGTCGGACAGTTCGATGCCGATATGGGCGATCGGCGAACCGAGCGGGCCCATCGAGAACGGCACCACGTACATGGTGCGGCCGCGCATGCAGCCGTCGAACAGGCCGTTCAAGGTCGCGCGCATGTCGGCCGGAGCGACCCAGTTGTTGGTCGGGCCGGCGTCTTCCTGTTTTTCGCTGCAGATGTAGGTGCGGTCTTCGACGCGCGCCACGTCCGACGGGTCGGAGCAGGCCAGGTAGCTGTTCGGCCGCTTGGCGTCGTTCAGCTTCTTCATGGTGCCGGCGGCGACCATCTCGGCGCACAGCCGATCGTATTCCTCTTGCGAGCCGTCGCACCAATAGATGCGGTCCGGCTTGGTCAACGTGGCGATCTCGGCGACCCAGCTGACGAGCTTCGGGTGCTTGACGTAGGCGGGAGCATTCACTGTCGCGATGCCCTCCATGACGGGTTGGTTCATCAAAAACTACCTCCAATGCCAATAAAGAAATCGGTCTTGTCCCGGCACGGCAGGATCGTCGTTCTTGCTGCCCGGGTGCTGATCCGAGGCGCTGCCAGGATGGCGGTACGGCGGTCTTGTCGAGGCGCGACCGCTTGCAGTCGGCTGCACGGTCGCATTGCCCGCGTTGGAATTCTTGATTTTCCGGGCTGGTGGGGCATGCTCGCAGCGGCGGAGGAGCGCCATCATGCGAAAAATTGCTGGCGATTGTACACCCTGAAAAGCCGTTTTCAGGCTGTTTTCCATCAAAAATGTAGTAAAAATGGTTGAGTAATGTAGTAAATTAATTGCTGATCCGGCAGATGCGTTGCTTTCCTACTAGACTGACGGTTTTTTACGCGTTTTATCGCTTTCTTCCATGAAAATCGCCATTCTCGACGACTATCAGGACAGCGTCCGCCATCTCGATTGTTTCCGCCTGCTCGACGGCCATGAGGTCAAGATCTTCACGAATACCGCGCGCGGCGTCGGGCAGCTGGCGATCCGCCTGGCCGAATTCGAAGCCCTGGTCTTGATTCGCGAACGCACCGCGATCACCCGCGCCTTGCTGGCCAAGCTGCCGCGGCTGAAGCTGATTTCCCAGACCGGCAAGGTGAGCGGTCATGTCGATGTCGCGGCCGCGACCGAGCGCGGGGTCGTCATCGTCGAAGGAACGGGCGACCCGACCGCGCCGGCGGAACTGACCTGGGCGCTCATCATGGCCGCCGCGCGCAAGCTGCCGCAATACGCCGCCCTGCTCAAGGAAGGACTGTGGCAAGCGGCGTCGCTGCAGCCGGATGGCAATACGCTCGGCGTCACGCTGAAAGGCAAGACGCTCGCCATCTGGGGCTATGGCAAGATCGGCCGCATGATCGCCGGTTACGGCCGGGCTTTCGGCATGTGCGTGACGGTCTGGGGCAGCGAAGCGAGCCGTGCGCAGGCGGTCGCGGACGGCCATTGCGCCGCCGCGTCGAGGGAAGCGTTCTTCGCCGAGGCCGACGTGCTGAGCCTGCATTTGCGCCTGAACGATGCCACGCGCGGCATCGTGACGGCCGCCGATCTCGCGCGCATGAAGCCGAGCGCCCTCTTCGTCAACACCAGCCGCGCCGAGCTGGTGGCCGCCGGCGCGCTCGAGGCTGCATTGTCGAACCGGCGGCCCGGCTTCGCCGCGCTCGACGTCTTCGAGACCGAACCGCTGCCGAAGGAATCGCCGCTGCTGCGGATGGACAACGTGGTCGCCACGCCGCATCTCGGCTACGTCGAGAAGAACAGCTACGAGCTGTACTTCGGCGCGGCGTTTCAAAACATTGTCGATTTCGCCGCCGGCGCGCCCAAGAACGTGCTGAACCCGCAAGCGCTCGCCTGACCCCTGCCTACTGTTGCGGGCAGCGCACCAGCCCGGCGCCGACGTCGAGCGGGTCGAAGCCTTGCTTGAAGCCCTCGGTCACGGTCGAGCCGATCAGGCGCGCGGTCAGGTCGATCGCATTCAGCCGGCCCTCCGCCTTGAGCTTCTGGGCCCAGGTCGCCGCCACGCCGGCGACATGCGGCGTCGCCATGCTGGTGCCGTTGAAGGCGACGAGGCCGCCGCCGGCCTGCGCCGACACGACATTGACGCCCGGCCCCGACAGGTTGGCGCCGGTATTCGAGAAACTGGCGACGGTGAAGCCCTGCGCCCCGGTCTGGATCGCGGCGACCGAGACGATGCCTTGCGACACTGCCGGCGGACTGACCGAGACCTCCCAGAATTCGCCCTGCTTGCGATTACTCTCGTTGCCCGCCGCGGCCACGATCAACGCCGTCTGCGAGAACAGGCTGCGCGCTTGGACATGCGCGGCCAGCGCTTCGAAGAACTCGACATTCCGGCGATAACCTTCGAGCGCACGCGAAGTGGCCACCTCGGGCGGCAGGCCGCGTCGCTCCAGCTCTTTTTGATAGCCCGGGAAATCGATGCCGAGCGACATCGAAACGACGTTCGCGCCGTTCTCGACCGCCCACAGGATGGCGCTGCAGATCTGCTCGCTCGAGCCGCCGCCGTCGCGTCCGAGCACCTTGCCGATCAACGCCTTCTTGACGCCGCGCGCGACGCCGATGCGCGTGCCGTTGACATCGCGCCCGAAAATCGTGCCCGCGCAATGGGTGCCGTGGCCGTGTTCGTCGCCGTCGCCTTCGCCCGTGAAGTCTTGCTGCAGCAAATCGATGCCGTTGAACGCGGCATGGCCGGCATCGATGCCGGTGTCGATGACGGCAACCACGATGCCGTCGCCGTCGAAGGGTGAGCTGTCGGCGCCCACTGCTTGCACGCCCCAGGCCGTTTGCTGGTTGGCGACGTCGACCAGTTCCTGGTTGGCGGCGCGCTGCGGCGCGATCAATTTCATCGGCATGACCGGCGCGCTGGCCACGACTTCGGGATTGCGCGCCAGTTCGGCGACTTCCTTCTTCTTCAAGTCCCTGACTTCGAAGGCAACGTCGAAGGCCAGGGAGGGCCTGCCGGCCATGGCCGGGAACACTCTTGCGAACGGATCGCCGGTCATCGATTGCCGGCTCGTCAATACGATGTACTTGTCGTCCATGCTTCACTCGCTTTCTGGAAAGGCGCCCAAGCCTACTGCCTTGGCGCGGATGATCGACAGCGGTCGACCACGAAACACCGCCGCCAGGCGGCGGTGATGCGGGCAAGATCTCCCGGCGCGCGACGCGCACCGTCGCCGGCTCGCATTCCGTAACGATAGGTGAGGCCGGTCGCTGAAATTTGATGCGGCACAAAGGGCCCGTGAACAATGCACGATGCTTGCGCTGCCCGCTTTCGCCGACGACCGTGCACTCTATGCTGGAAGCACATTCAGACAGATCGACGAATCCGGCAGCCATCGAGGAGCAAGCATTGGGAACGATTTCATTCCGCGCGGCGAGCGCCGCCCTATTTGCCGCGTTGCAGGTGTTGGCGCCGGCGGCGCTCGCGCAATCGGGCAATCTCGAGCCGGTCGCCGGCTTCGGCTCGAATCCCGGCAACCTGCAGATGTTCAAGTACGTGCCGCGCAATCTCGATCGCGGGCGGCCGCTGGTCGTGGCCTTGCACGGCTGCACGCAACGGGCGGCCGACTACGACGACGAAACCGGTTGGACCATGCTGGCCGACAAGCTGCGCTTCGCCTTGTTGTTGCCGCAACAGCAGAAGGCGAACAACGATCGGCTGTGCTTCAACTGGTTCCTGGCGGAGGATCATCAGCGCGAAAAAGGAGAAGCCAGGTCGATTCGCGAAATGATCGACCGGATGAAGGCGGACCATGCGGTCGATCCGAAGAACATCTATATCACCGGACTGTCCGCCGGCGGCGCAATGACCGCGGTAATGCTGGCCGCCTATCCGGAGCTGTTCGTGGCGGGGGCCAGCATCGCCGGCGTGCCGTACAAATGCGCCAGCGACACGATCGCGGCATTGACCAATTGCGGCGTGTTCGGCGGGAGCATGCAAGACCTGACGCCGAAGCAATGGGGCGACCTGGTGCGCTCCGCCACGACGCATCGCGGCAAGTTTCCGCGCATCTCGCTATGGCATGGCAGCGACGACACCACCGTCAAGCCGAAGGACATGCAGGAATTGATGGAGCAATGGACCAACGTGCTCGGCATCGACCAGACGCCCGAGATCACCGAGACCGTCAACGGCCGGGTGCGGCACCAGGTGTTCGAGGACGCCGGCGGCAAGGCGCTGGTCGAGACCTGGCTGGTCGCCGGCATGAAGCACGGCACGCCGATCGATCCCGGCCCTGGCGAGGATCAATGCGGACTGCGGCCGCATGCGGAGCACATCATCGAGGCCGGCATCTGCTCGAGCTATCGGATCGTCAAGTTCTGGGGGCTCGACAACCAGGCGCCGACCGTCGCGATCGCCTCGGCTTCCGCCAGCGGCACCACGATCACCGTGAGCGGCGTCGCGGCCGACCCGGACGGCTTCGTCGCGCGCGTCACGGCATCGCTCGCCGGCAAGCATGCGCAGATGGAAAAGGACGCGGTGGGCACCGGCGACTGGTCGGTCGTGTTCGACAATCTGCCCGACAATGCGCGCTACCTGCCGATCGTCACCGCGCGCGACGATCAAGGCGCCGCCGTCACGCTAAGGGCGGCCCAACCGGTCGTCGTCGGCAGCCCGCCAGCGAACCTGCCGCCGGAATTGAGCATCGCCGAGCAGACCGTGCAAGGCACCTGCATCTCGGTCCAAGGCAGCGCCAGCGACAGCGACGGCAGCGTCGAACGGGTCGAGATCGCGCTGGGCGACACCGGCTTCAAGCCGGCGCTCCTGAATGGCCGCGGCTACGGCTTCACGCAATGCAACCTGGCCGAAGGACAATATGCCGTCAAGGCCAAGGCTACCGACGAACTGGGCGCATCGACGCAGGTCGCCGGACGCACGCTGGCGGTGGAACGGCAACTGGAAAGCGCCAGCGCGACCTGGCAAGAGCATATGAATGCCGGCCGGCTGAAGGTCCAGCGGCCGCCGTGCCGCAGCGGCTTCGGCGCTTGCGACGAAGACTTCGCGGTGATCTTCCGCCGCCATGGCGCCGCCGCGTTCCCGCTCCACCGGGCGCCGCGTTCGGGCGCCTGGTATGTCGATGCGGAGAAGGCGAAACAGAACTAACTCACGGTATCGGACGGCGCGCCGGCCTGGCCGCCGATCTTGAACGAAGTCTGCGCCGCCGGCTTGACGAGCGAGGTCGAGCCGGTCCAGCGTTGCGGCCAGCCCGGCGGCCACGGCAAGGCGGGGCCGGCATACTCGGGCACGTTGCGCCGTACCGGAATCACCGGCAGCGTGAGCGGCAGCGGGCCGTCGCGCAAATCCCAGCCGAGCGAAAAGGCATAGTTCGGCAGCAGCGTCTCGCACACCGCGTCGAACCAGGCGGTATGGTCCTCATCGCGGCCGAGCGCCTGCGACAAGCCCTGCGGATCGAAGCGCGCGAGCGTGCTCGCCAGTTCCTGCGCGCTTTCGCCCGGACTGTCGCCCCAGCCCATCACCGGATTGAAGTTGTAGTCGGAGCCCGAGCCATACCAACCTTCGCGCCACGAGCGGTCCAGCCAGTTGCGCTGGCCGGTGAACAGATGCCAGCGCCAATGCAGGCCGGAGGGTTTCGGCCAGCTGTAAAGATAGAGCTTCTGGTAGCCGGCGCGATGCAGCTGGCGCACCATCGCCATCAGGCGCGCATGCGGCATGCGGTCGGGCGGCGCGCGTCGGAAGCGGATCACCTCGCCGTCCGCATGCTGCACCTCGTCGGAGGAGAGGTTCAGGTCGAGGGTGCGCACCTCGTTGCCGAAGCGCGCGGAAATCCAGCCGGTCAGCAGGTTGACGGACGTAATGACGCCATAGCCGCGATGGCGATGGAAAATCACGGTGCCGGGTGCGATCGGTTTCATCGGTGAGAGACTTGTTCAAAAAAACAGCTGGCATCGCCAGCGTCGACGTTCTGAAAACGGTGTCGGTCCGGGACACTGTAAACGATTCGTCCGGACAAAGCACCACGTGCATCAAGGGCACGCACGACCGCCGCGTACCGCGACGACGCATCCCTCCGCTCGCCGCCTTGCATGACGGATGGCATTACGTCGTCCGCATCTGACCGGCATTTGCCGCAATTGTTCAACCTCCACGGGGCGCGTCCTTGACCGGGATACAGGGGATTTCGAGCAATTATGCAAGAAATGCATAACATGATGCGCATAAGGCATTGGATTTGATCCGCCTCCCTCGCCTACGATGCCGCCTGTGCCGATATCGCCTCGTTCCTGCAAGGCGCTGTCGTACGGCTATACAAGGAGAATCGATGGTTCCGGCAGACAATTTCATCCTCGGCAACGGCGCATTGCACGACCGCTTCCGGCTCGCCACCGAGATTCTCGCCGCCGCTGCATCGGCCGCTCCGCGCGCCCTGGCGCTCGCCGATTTCGAGCGCCATACCGGGCGCGGCGAAAAGGATCTGGCCAAGCTGTGCACGGTGCTGGAACGCGCCGGCCTGCTGCGCGCGGAAGACGGGGCCGGCTGGAAGCTTGCCTACCCGGCCAGCACGATCACGCTGGAAGATGTATTCCGCTGCGTGCTCGATGCGCAAAGCTGCCGCGGCAAGGCGGCGCGCGCCGGACGGGCCGAAAGCAAGTCGCACGACGTCGATTTGCTGATGATGCAGGCCACCATGGAAATCAATCAGAGCGTGTTCAAGCTCCTGCGCCGCTTCACGCTTGACCGCCTGAATTCGCGCGCCTCGTCGATGGCGTCGTTCGGTTCGCATTACTTCAACCGTTCGCGCTATGATGAGAGTCCCGATTTCGCATTCAGCTGACCTACATGACGCTTCGCATTCTTGCCACCGGCGGCACCTTCGACAAGCACTACGATGAAATCGCCGGCAAACTGACTTTCGGCGCGAGCCACCTGCCCGATGTGATCAAGCGCGCCCGCATCACGTTGCCGGTCGTGTTTGAACAGCTTCCCCTGCTCGATTCGCTCGACATGAAGGACGAGGATCGCCAGCGCGTGCTCGCCTCGTGCAGCACCGCGCCGGAAAAAGCCGTCGTCATCATCCACGGCACCGACACCATGCGCGAGACCGCCGAAGTGCTGGGCAACGCCCGGCTCGGCAAGACCATCATCCTCACCGGCGCGATGATTCCCTACGAGATCGCCAATTCCGACGCGCTGTTCAACCTGGGTTTCGCCTGCGGCGTGGCGCAAACGCTGCCGCAGGGCGTGTACGTCGCCATGAACGCGCAAGTCTTCGCCTGGGACAACGTGCAGAAGAACCGCGGCGCCGGCGTGTTCGAGACGCGCTGATCGTCCGCGTTCGCGGCGTCGCGGCCGGAGCGTAACGGCGCCGTTATCAATTCCGCCGATCGGTGTTAGCATACCCCGAGCAGTATCCTTTCACTTCATGCAGGGAGTCGCTCGTGGCAGACACGCCGCCCAAGATCGTGCAGGGAACCGCCCTCACCGACCAGCAGAAAACCGATTTGCTGCACCGCCTGGCGCGTGTCGAAGGCCAGTTGCGCGGGGTGCAGAAGCTTGTCGCGCAGGCGGCCGTTCCCGCCGATTGCGACGGCGTCGCGCAGCAGCTGGCGGCGGCACGCAAAGCGCTCGACCGCGCCTTCGTCACGCTCCTCACGAGCGCCATCACCACCCACACCAGCGGCGCCGCCACCATGGAAGAAGCGGCGGCACGCGCCAGGAATCTGGCCGAGATGCTCGGCAAATTCGCCTAGAGGCCGCCTGCGGACGCCGCCATGCCGTTCGACAGAGCGTGGTCGTTCACGACACGGTGACGGCGGCCTACTGTCTTGTTCACAATTATTGTGGGCAAGCTTGTGGATAAGCCGCATCGATATCTCCTAACTCCCTGATCCGTCAAGAAATCTTTTGCATGGTCAAAATCGAGGCGCATAATCGGCATGTATGCGCGCGTCGGTGCTTCTTCTACGCGTCTCTGCCGCGATAGGCGGGCCCGGGCGGATCGGTATTTTTCTTCCCGAAGGACGTTAATGCGGGTGATTCATTCCTTGCTGATGGCTTGCGCTTGCCTCTTTCTGGCGGCGGCGCCGTTCGTACCGGCCCTATCGCGCGCCGAAGCGCCGAAGGAAGTGCGCATCGGCATGGGATTGACCAAGCCGCCCTACATCATGGAATCGGGCAAGGAAGGACTGGAATATGAAATCGCGGAACAGGCGCTGGCGGCCGCGGGCCTCAAGATGGTCGGCGTGCAGTTTCCGCCGGTGCGCGGGCTGGCATTGTTCCGCGCCGGCCAACTCGACGGCTTGCTGACGGTCGACGAAGGCATCGGCGGCAACCATTTCTTTTCCGAGCCCTATATCCTCTATCAAAACGTCGCCACCACGCTGACGAGCCGGAACATCCGGCTCAGGCAGATCGAAGACCTGATCGATTACTCGGTCGCCGGCTTCCAGAACGCGAACGTGATACTCGGCGAACGCTTCAAGGCGCTCGCCGCGCGCCATCCCGAGTACAAGGAATATCCGCAGCAGATCATCCAGGACAAGCTGCTCTATACGGGACGGGTCGACGTCGTGGTCGGCGACCGCCGGATCTTCCGCTACTTCAGCACGCGCCTGGAGGCGTCGATCGACGCTACGCAACCGGTCACCTTCCACCCCATCTTTCCGCCCAATCCGCGGCTCGCGGCGTTCCACGACGCCGAACTGCGCGACCGTTTCAACGCCGGCCTCAAGGCCATCAAGAGCAACGGCGCCTACGATGCGATCCTGAAGAAGTACCAGGAATATATGCGGCCCTAGAGGCTGTTATGAACTCAAACAGGGGGCTGCGTGCCCCCTGTTTGAGTTCATAACAGCCTCTAGTGTCCGCCTCTCATACTGTTGTATTTGCATCAAATGTGGCGGCCGTCACATCCGCGATATACAGGGTACTTATACTTTTCATACCAGCCGAAACATTTGGTAGAGAAAGAGAATCATGGGAAGCACCTTGTATCAAAAGATCCGTCTGAAGCCTTCGCTCCTCGACCGGATTCTTGACCTGTTCCGCCGCTGACGCGCGAAGATCAATTGCGGCCCATCGCCTCTTGAATGCGCCGCAAGGCTTCGAGCGCGCCCAAGGCGAGGCCGACGTCGGCCGGGCGTCGTACGCTCGATTCGCGCGGATTGATGCGGATCAGCGGCGCGCGCAGCGAT
>DASPLX010000082.1:0-3322 GCA_035627375.1 Paucimonas sp.
CGCTTCGGTGGGGCCGTAGGTATTGAGCAGACGCACATGCGCCAGGCCGGCCGCGCGCCAGGCGGACAAGCCTTCGGGCGGCATGGCTTCGCCGCCGACGTTCACCTGGCGCAGCACGCCGTAGTCGGCATAGCCGCGCGCTGCCCAGTCCTGGATCACCTGGAACCAATAGGCGGTCGTGAAGTCGGCCACGGTGATGCGGTGACGCAGGATGCGGCGATACAGCTCTTCGCTATCCCACAGGTCGGGACCGCGCAGGATGACGGTCGCGCCGCAGCTCAGGGCCGGATAGAGCTGCTCGACGAAGCCGTCGAAATTGAAGGTCGAGAATTGCAGCATCCGCTCGCCCGGCCGCAGGGCGAAGAATTCGCAGCCGACCTGGCTGTGCCGGGCCAGCGCATCATGCGTGATGCCGACGCCCTTGGGCTTGCCGGTCGAGCCGGAGGTGTACATGACGTAAGCCAGATTGCCGAGCCGGATCGGCACATCGGGGTTATGCGCGGAACCGGTCGCCGGCATGACAGTCACGTCGAGCGCCCGCCGCGCCGCGCGCGCCAAGCCGGTGCGCTGCAAGGTATGCGCGCTGCCGAGAACGATGTGAATGCCGGCATTGTCCGCCATGTAAGCGAGTCGATCGGATGGATAGTTCGGATCGAGCGGCACGTAGGCGCCCCCTGCCTTGAGCACGGCAAGCAGGCTCACGATCATATCGACGGAGCGCTCGATGCAGATCCCCACCCGTTTGTCCGGGCCGACACCTTCCGCAACGAGACGATGCGCCAGACGGTTGGCGCGGATATTGAGTTCGGCATAGCTCAGTTCGGCGTCGTCGAAAACCAGGGCGGCGGCTTGCGGTGCGGCCTCGACCTGGGCTTCGAACAGCTTATGCGCCGGCGGGAGACAGTTGCGGCTTTCGGTTGCGGTGTTCCACTCGCGCGTCAGGCATTGGAGTTCGGCATCCCCCAGCATCGGCAATTGACCGATGCGCGTCTCTTCGTCGGCCAGAACCGTCCGCAACAGATTCGTGTAATAGCCGGCGAAACGTTCGATCGTCGCCGCGTCGAACAAGTCGGTGCTGTACGTAAACAGCGCATCGAGGCTCGCCTCGCGTTCGACGATATCGAGCGACAGATCGAATTGCGCGACGCTATCGTCGCGGATCAGCGGTTTGACGACGAGATTCGACAGTTCCGGCAAAGCCGCGGCATCGGATTGGATCAGGTTGAACATCACCTGGAACAGTGGCGAATGCGACAGGCTGCGTTCCGGCTGCAAGGCTTCGACCAATTGTTCGAATGGCAGGTCTTGATGCGCCTGCGCGCCGAGCGCCGCTTCCTTGATGCGTCCGAGCACTTCGGAAAAGCGCATGCGTGCATCGAGTTGGGCACGCATGACCTGGGTGTTGACGAAAAAGCCGATCAAGCCCTCGAGTTCCAAGCGATTGCGGTTGGCGATCGGCACGCCGACGCGGATGTCGCGCTGTCCGGACAATCGTCCGAGCAGGATATTGAACACCGCCAGCAAGGCCATGAACGTCGTCGCTCCGTGCGTGCGGCAAATCCGGCGCAAGGGATGGACGAGTGCGGCATCCAGCGTGAAACGATAGCGGGCGCCGCGTCCGCTTTGCACCGGCGGGCGCGGACGATCGGCCGGCAGTTCGAGCACCGGATGTTCGGTGCCGAGCTGCGTCTTCCAATAATCGAGTTCCCGCTTCAGCTTGTCGTCCGATGACTGCTGCCGTTGCCAGGCGGCGAAATCGGCGTACTGGATGGGCAATGGGGCAAGCGCTGCTGCCCTGCCCTGGGATGCTGCGGCGTAGAACTCCGCGAACTCCCTGGTGAAAATCGACATGGACCAGCCGTCGGAAACGATATGGTGCATCGTCGCCAGCAAGACATGTTCGGTGTCGGAGAGCTTGAGCAAGGTCAGCCGCAGCAACGGGCCTGTCTTCAGGTCGAATGGCTTGGCCGCTTCCGCTTCGGCGATGCGCTTGACTTCGGCTTCCCTTGCTTCGGCAGCAAGCGTCGACAGCTCGACGACCGGCATGGCGATGTCGGCCGATGGTGCGATGACCTGCACCGCTTCGCCATTCTCTTCGCGGAAGGTCGTGCGCAAGGTCTCGTGCCGCGCCACCAATCCCTCGAACGCCTGCTTCAATGCGGCTACATCGAGTTCACCGACCAAGTGCACCGCCGCCGGCATGTTGTAGGCGGCGCTGTTCGGCTCCAGTTGCTGCAAGAACCACAAGCGCTGCTGCGCAGACGACAACGGCAACGGTCCGGTCCGCGGCACCTGCGGAATCGGTTGCAATTCTTGTGCTGCAGCCGGTTGCACGCGCTCGCCCAGTTGGGCAATGGTCGGCGCCTCGAACAAGGCACGCACCGGCAGCTCGCATTGCAAAGCGCTGCGGATGCGCGACACCAGTCTGGTCGCCAACAAGGAATGCCCGCCCAAGAGAAAGAAATTGTCATGGATGCCAACGGTCTCGATGCCCAGCACTTCGCTCCAGATCGCCGCCAGCTGTTGCTCGATCGCGTTGCGCGGCGCCGTCTGTGCGGCTGACTGGCTGTAGTCAGGTGCCGGCAAGGCTTTGCGGTCGAGCTTGCCATTCGGGTTCATCGGCATGGCGTCGAGGTACACGACGGCCGAGGGCACCATGTAATCGGGCAAGGATGTTTGCACATGGCTACGCACTTCCTCTTCCGTCACCGCTTTTGTCGTCACGAGATACGCGACCAGTCGCTGGTCGCCGGGGCGGTCTTCGCGCACCAGCACCACTGCTTCGCGGACGGCCGGATGGCTGAGCAGACATGCCTCGATCTCCGGCAATTCGATCCGGAAGCCGCGCAGCTTGACCTGGTGATCGATACGGCCCAGGTACTCGATCACGCCATCGCTCTTCCAGCGCGCCAGGTCGCCGGTGCGGTACAGCCGTGCGCCCGGTTGCCCGAACGGATCGGGAATGAAGCGCTCGGCCGTCAAGTCGGGGCGGCCGTGATAGCCGCGCGCGAGCAAGTCGCCGCCGATGCAGAGCTCGCCCGCCGCGCCGATCGGCACCGGATTCATGTCGGCGTCGAGCAGGTAGATCGCTCTTCCCGGCAAGGCGCGGCCGATCGGCATTTGCGTCGGTTTCGGCAGTTTGCCGGTTACATAGCCGGCGCAATCGTGGATCATCGCCGTAACCGCCGCTTCGGTGGGGCCGTAGGTATTGAGCAGACGCACATGCGCCAGGCCGGCCGCGCGCCAGGCGGACAAGCCTTCGGGCGGCATGGCTTCGCCGCCGACGTTCACCTGGCGCAGCACGCCGTAGTCGGCATAGCCG
>DASPLX010000083.1:0-2687 GCA_035627375.1 Paucimonas sp.
CCGCCGGGTAATTCGGATCGAGCGGCACGTAGGCGCCGCCAGCTTTCAGGATCGCCAGCAAGGCGACGATCATGGCTGGCGAGCGTTCGATGCAGACGCCGGCTCTGGCATCGGCGCCGATGCCTGCGGCGATCAGACGATACGCCAGGCGATTGGCTTGGGCATTGAGCTCGGCATACGTGAATTCGGCGTCGTCATAGACCAGGGCAATGGCATCGGGCGTGGTTCTGGCCTGGGCCTCGAATTGCGCATGGACGGCGATGAACGGTTCCGATACGGAAGCGGCGACGCCCCAGCCGGACGTGACCTGATGGTATTCATCCCGGCCGAGCATCGGCAGCTGCCCGATGCGGGCATGCGGTGCGGCGACGATGGCGTCGAGCAGGTTCGTGTAATAGCCGGCGAAACGTTCGACCGTCGCGGCTTCGAACAGATCGGCGCTGTAGGTCAGGGCCGCTTCCAGCCTGCCTTGCCGCTCGACGATATCGAGCGACAGGTCGAATTGCGTCGTGCCGTCGTCGCGAGCCACCGGTTGCAGAGCCAGGCCGGGCAGTTCCAGTCGCGTTGCGGCATCGGCTTGCAGCAGGTTGAACATCACCTGGAACAGCGGCGAATGCGAGAGATTGCGCTCCGGCTGCAAGGCTTCCACCAGCTGCTCGAACGGCAGATCCTGATGCGCTTGCGCACCGAGCGCCGCTTCCTTGACGCGCGCCAACAGTTCAGCAAATGTCAGACGCGCATCGAGTTGCGCGCGCAGCACTTGCGTATTGACGAAGAAGCCGATCACATTTTCCGTTTCGACGCGGTTGCGGTTGGCGATCGGCACGCCGATACGGATATCGTCCTGGCCGGACAAGCGATGCAACAGCACGCTGAACGCCGTCAGCATCGTCATGAACAGCGTCGCGCCCTGCTGGCGGCCAAGCTGCTGCAAGGCCGGCAGGAATTCTACGTCGAGCGCCCAACGGTGCATGGCTCCGCGACCGCTTTGCGCCGGCGGGCGCGGACGATCGGTCGGCAATTCGAGCACCGGATGCTCGTTGCCCAACTGGGTCTTCCAGTATGTCAACTGCTGGTCCAGTTCCTGGTCCGTCAACCATTGCCGCTGCCATGCCGCGAAGTCGGCGTATTGGATGGCGAGCGGCGGCAGATCGGCGGTCTTGCCCTGCATTGCCGCCGTGTAGAGCGCCGCGAATTCCCTGGTGAAGACGCTCATCGACCAATCGTCGGAGACGATGTGATGCATCGTCACCAGCAAGACGTGCTCGGTCTCGGACAGCTTGAGCAGGCACAGCCGCATCAAGGGGCCGGCGGCGAGTCGGAACGGTTTCGCCGCTTCGGCTTCGGAAATGCGCTTGACTTCCGCTTCGCGCGCATCGATAGCCAGCCCGGAAAGATCGACTATCGGCAACGATATGTCCAGTTGCGGTGCGATCACCTGCACGGCTTCGCCGCTCTCCTCGCGGAAGGTCGTGCGCAAGGTCTCGTGCCGTTCCACCAATTCCTCGAACGCCCGCTTCAATGCCGGCACCTCGAGCTCACCCACCAAGCGCACCGCCGCCGGCATGTTGTACGCCGCGCTGTCCGGCTCCAGTTGTTGCAGGAACCACAGGCGCTGTTGCGCGAACGACAACGGCAGCGGACCGGTGCGCGGCACTTGCGGAATCGGCTGCAAGGCTTGCCCGGTGGCCGGCTGCACCCGCTCGGCCAACTGCGCGATGGTCGGCGCCTCGAACAAGGCGCGCACCGGCAAATCGCATTGCAAGATGCCCCGGATACGCGACGCCAGTCTGGTCGCCAGCAGGGAATGCCCGCCCAAAAGGAAGAAATTGTCGTGGATGCCGACCGGCTCGATGCCGAGCACCTCGCTCCAGATCGCAGCCAGCCGTTCCTCGATCGCATTGCGCGGCGCCGTCCGTTCGGCTGGATGGCTATAGTCGGGCGCCGGCAAGGCTTTGCGGTCGAGCTTGCCGTTCGGATTCATCGGCATGGCGTCGAGCATCACAAAAGCCGACGGCACCATGTAATCGGGCAAGGATGCCTGCACATGGCTGCGCGCTTCCTCTTCCGTCACCTCCTCCGCCGTCACCAGGTACGCGGCCAGGCGCTTGTCGCCGGGCCGGTCCTCGCGCACCAGCACCACTGCTTCGCGGATGGCCGGGTGACCGAGCAGGCACGCTTCGATCTCAGGCAATTCGATCCGGAAGCCGCGCAGCTTGACCTGGTGATCGATACGGCCCAGGTACTCGATCACGCCATCGCTCTTCCAGCGCGCCAGGTCGCCGGTGCGATACAGCCGCGCCCCCGGTTGCCCGAACGGATCGGGGACGAAACGCTCGGCCGTCAGGTCGGGGCGGCCATGGTAGCCGCGCGCGAGCAATTCGCCGCCGATGCAGAGCTCGCCCGCCGCGCCGGTCGGCACCGGATTCATATCCGCATCGAGCAAATAAATGCGGCGTCCCGGCAAGGCGCGGCCGATCGGCATTTGCGTCGGTTTCGGCAGCTTGCCGGCCACATGGCCGGCGCAGTCGTGGATCATCGCCGTGACCGCCGCTTCGGTGGGGCCGTAGGTATTGAGCAGACGCACATGCGCCAGGCCGGCCGCGCGCCAGGCGGACAAGCCTTCGGGCGGCATGGCTTCGCCGCCGACGTTCACCTGGCGCAGCACGCCGTAGTCGGCATAGCCG
>DASPLX010000084.1:0-46986 GCA_035627375.1 Paucimonas sp.
ACCCTCCGGGCAGTCCCGGAAACCGGCCGCCTGCCGTGTTGCGGCTCCTTGCCGTAGCACCGCTACGACGCGTCGCCGCGCCTTGCATTCGGCCGGTTTCCGGGGCTGCGTGCCCCCTGTTTGAGTTCATAACAGCCTCTAGTGGATTTCGGCGCGCAGGCAAGCGTGGGACGCGTGAGCGTCCGGCGAACCGGCGGCCGTCGTTTTTTCGGGGTGCGCGGCGATCCAGGCATCGAGCTCGGCGCCGGCTTCTTTCGGCAAGTGCAGGCCGAGCTTGGAGCGGCGCCACAGGATGTCTTCGGCGCAGCGCGCCCATTCGTGGCGCATCAGATAGTCTGCTTCGGCTTCATACAGTCCCGGGACGATTTCGGGGCCCATGTCCGCCAGGCCGCTCCGTCCATCGAGGAGCACGTGCAGGCGCGTGCCGTAGGCGCGCACGTAGCGCGCCACGAGCGCGGGCGGCAGCCAGGGATAGCGCCGCTGCGCCGCCGCGACATAGCCGTCGAATTCCAGCACCGAGCGGTTGACCGGACATTCGCAATACAGGTCGCCGCCGGGCAGGCAGGCATTCGCCGTCCAGGCCGGCACGCGATGGCCGAGCGCGGCCGTGATGCGGTCAACCGCTTCCTCGGCCAGCTTGCGGTAAGTCGTCAGCTTGCCGCCGAAGACGGACAGCAGCATCTCGTCCGGCTCGAACGCCAGCCGGTAGTCGCGCGTGACGGCCGCCGCGTTGCCCGCTTCGTCTTCGAGCAGGGGACGCACGCCGGAATAGGTCCATATCACGTCGCGCGGCGTCACCGGTTGGCGGAAATAACGCGCGCTCAAGGCGCACAGGTACTCGATCTCGTCGCGTTCGATCGCCACCCGGTCCGGATCGCCGCGGTATTCGACGTCCGTGGTCCCGATCAGCGTGAAGTCGCGCTGATAGGGGATCGCGAACACGATGCGGCCGTCGGGATGCTGGAAGATGTAGGCATGCGGATGGTCGAACAGCTTTTTCACGACGATATGGCTGCCTTTCACGAGCCGCAGCGCGCCGGCGGGGCGTTCGTGGACGGCGCTTTGCGCGAATCGCGTGACCCAGGGCCCGGCGGCATTGACCAGGCAGCGCGCCTGCACATCGATGCCCGTCTCGTCGCCTGTCTGCAGGCGGGCATGCCAGCGTTCGCCGTTGCGCACGGCCGAAACGCAAGCGGTGCGCGTCAGCACGGTGGCGCCGCGCGCGGCCGCGTCGAGCGCGTTGACGACGACCAGCCGCGCATCGTCGACCCAGCCGTCGGCGTACATGAAGCCGCGCGTGAACTGCGGCTTCAGCGGTGCGCCGGTTTCGTGTACGCGCAGGTCGACGGTGCGCGAGCCCGGCAGCAACTCGCGTTTGGCGAGGTTGTCGTACAGAAATAGGCCGGCACGAATCATCCAGGCCGGCCGCTGACCCGCGTCGTGCGGCATCACGAAGCAAAGCGGCGCGATCAGGTGCGGCGCGGCGCGCAGCAAAACCTCGCGTTCGGCCAGCGCCTTCCTCACAAGGCGGAATTCGTAGTGCTCGAGATAGCGCAGGCCGCCGTGGATCAGCTTGGTGGATGCCGATGACGTATGAGCAGCAAGATCGTCCTTGTCGCAGAGAACGACCGATAGTCCGCGTCCGGCCGCATCGCGCGCGATGCCGGCGCCGTTGATGCCGCCGCCGACGACGAGGACATCGCAAGCGATCGTTTGTTGGTTATCCCGCATGCCGCAATGGAGTGAGTGACTTCCGGTTTCATCCGAGGTTTCACAACGATACGCTAGGACGCAAATGCAACGCAACAACAACACGCATGGAATAGTGGTTGCATCAAATCAATCGCGGTAGGATAGGTCTTGTCGTATCTTGCCCGGCGGGAACCGTTGGGTTGCGTCTCCGTGGGAGTTTCGACTGTGCCTTTTTCGCGCCGCCTCGCATTCCGATTCGTCATCACCATCGCTTTCGCTGTCCCTATGGAAACATCATGGGCAGCGGGCTTGAAAGGCAACATCATCCGTATCTGCGAGGACGGCAGCGAATGGCCGCCGTACACCTACTATCAGCGCGTCAACGACAAGCCCACACGGCTGATTCGCGGATTCGCCGTCGATGTCATCGAAACGATCTTTGCCAAGGCGGGTATCGATTTCTATGTGGAAATGCTGCCGTGGGTGCGTTGCCAAAAGGAAGTCGAGCACGGCATGGCGTATCAGATGGCCTTGAATTCCTCGTGGAACGAGGCGCGTGCCAAGACGTATTTTCTGTCCCGCCCATATTACCGGACCACGAACTATTATTTCTATTCGCGCCGACATCATCCGGCCGGCTTGCCGATCGGCAGCGCCGAAGACCTGAAGAAATTCCGTGTCTGCGGCATCTTCGGCTACAACTACGAGACCTACGGCCTGCCTCCCGGCAGCGTCGACCAGGGGGCACGCGATTTCACATCCCTGCTGGCGAAGCTGCACGCCGGACGCTGCGATCTGTTCGTCGAGAAATACGAGATCATGGCCGGTTTCTCCGCGATCGGTCAGCCTTACCTGGCCGATAAGGATCTCGGCGGCAAGCCGGTGCCCGGCATGCCCTCGACCGAGTTCTACATGATGATCTCGCGCCGTTACGAGCATGGCGAGCATCTGCTGAAACTGATCAACGACGGCCTGGCGGAAATGGAAGCGTCGAAGCAGCTCGACAAGCTGCTGAAGAAATACGTGCCTTAGCAGGCCGCGGCGACGCAGTTGCGCGTCTCCTTCGCGCGGTACAGCGCTTCGTCGGCATCCCGCAGCAGGCGATCGAAATCGCGGTGCAGTTCATGCCGCAGGCTGGCCGCGCCGACGCTGATCGTGACGCGGTCCGACACGCTCGACGCCGCATGCGGAAGCCGCATCTCCCACACCGCCTGGCGCAGGTTCTCGGCGAGCCGCACCGCATCGTCGTGCTTCACGTTCGGCAGCAATACCGCGAATTCTTCCCCGCCCAGGCGGGCCGGCACCTCGCCGGCGCGGCCGAACAGGTTGCGCAGGCACTGGCTCACCTTGATCAGGCAATCGTCGCCTTGCGCATGGCCGTAGGTGTCGTTGTAGCGCTTGAATTCATCGATATCGCACATCAGCACCGACAACGGGCTGCCGGCGCGCAGCGCGCGGCGGAATTCGAGATCCTTCGCTTCCTCGAACTGGCGCCGGTTGGCGAGACCGGTCAGCGGATCGTGGCGCGAGAGCGTCAGCAATTCCCGGTTCGCGTCCTGCAAGGCTTGCTGCGCCAGCAGCAGGTTGCGCTGCGCCGTGTTGTGGTCGAGCATATTGGCCGCCACCTGGGCCGCCAGCTGCAGCAGCTTGGCATCCGCGCTGTCGCTCGAGACGGCGACGCCGATCAGGTACAGCAGGCCGACCGTATCGCCCTTGACCTCGATGCTGACGACGGTGCAGGCCTCGCACCTGAACAGCGCCAGCAGGCGGTGGTGCGCTTCCGGAAGCGTAGCCGGATCGGCGGCGTCGATGCTGATCCAGATCTTGGCATGCGACACGGGAAACAACATCGGCGGCAGATCGTCGTCGGCGAGCAGGAGATCGTCGACCCTGGCGCCGTCGCGCAAGGGCGGCCAGACATTGGCGATGCGATAGCCGCGCGCCGCGTCGTCGTGCATGAGCAAGCCGCAGCGCTTGGCATCGAAATAGCCGCCGAAGGCGGCCAGTCCGTGATCGACGGCGATGCTCGCCTGCTCGGGCGGCAGGTTGATGAAGCGCGTCAGCACCGTGATGATCATGCCGTGGAATTCGCGCAGCCGTTCGAGCGAGCTGGTGCGGTCGGCCACCATCTGCGCCAATCCGTCGCGGTGCTCGCGCAGCTGCGTCTCGAGCGATTTCTGCATCACGATGTGCTGATGCAGGCGCTGATGCAGGCGGTTCAGCGCATCGGCCAGCTGATCGAGTTCGTCGCGTTGCGGCGGGCGATTCCTGTGCAGCGCCAGCGGCTGCTCGGGCGCGCCCGGCTGGACCGTGCCCGCCCAGCGCGCGATGTGCGAGACATGGCGCGTCACCAGTTGCGTGATCAGCCATGCCAGCAGCATGCCGAACAGCAATCCCTTCACCGCTTCGCCGCCGAGGATGCGTAGGGCATCGGCTTCCAGGCGCCGCAGCAGGGCGCGTTGATCGATGTAGAGGCGCAGGCGGCCGACCACGCGGTCCGGATGCTCCGGGCTGACCAATTCCACTTCCAGCGCGGGCCGGCCTCCGCCGTCGGAGCCGGCGGCGGCGTACTTGCTGGCGTGGATTCTTTGCCCGATAGCGGTGAGCAGTTCCGCCTGGCCGACCATCGGAAAATTCGCCAGCCCGTCGAGCTGCAGCCGGGCGGCCGGCATGTCCAGTTCCCACAGGCTGCTGGCCAGGCTCTTGCGGTAGCTGGCGGCGGCGAACTGCAATTGCTTGAGCGCTTCGTCGCGTTCATCGAGATAGTGCAAGCCGGCCACGGCGCCGGTCATGACCAGCGTGAAGATCGCGCTGTACAGCAAGACCCAGGCGACCAGCCGCTTGGACAGCGGCCGGAACGGTTGGATGGGGGCGCCGTCTTCCTTCATTTCAGGACCGCGGGCAGGCTGAACTCATATTGCTTCAACTGCGGATGCAAACGGCGCGAGAAGCGGCGGAAATCGATCGTCGAGAAATTCTCGTCGCCGAAGCGCGTCAGGAAACGCTCGGCCAGGTCGGCGTCGAGCAGCGAAAACAGCTGCGGCCGCAAGTCGAGGCCGAGCGGCTTGAAATCCTTGCCGTGGTGATAGTCGTACAGCATGACCAGCGCCCAGGCGCCTGCCGTGAAATGGCCGCCGGCGAGGGCGGAGATGCGGCCCTGGATACGCGCCTGCAGCACTTCCGGCGAATTGTTGACGGCCGAGAACAGCATATCCTTGCCCGGCGTGCGGCCCGCCGCCTCGGCCGCCTCGATCGCGCCGTAAGCCATCAGGTCGCTCGCGACCCAGAACGCATTGAGCTTCGGATAGCGCGCCATCAGGCCGTGCGCCTGTTCCTTGGCGCGCGCGCGATCCCAGTTGCCGTGCACCGTCTGCTCGAACACGACGGCCGGATGGGTCGTCAACACCTCGAGGGCGCCCGCGAGCCGCTGGGTGCCGGTCGGCGTCGCCTTGTCGCCGGCGATCGCAGCGACATGGATCTTGCCGTCGTCGGCCACGACCCGGTTCTTGAGCGCCTGCCGCACCAGTTCCTCGGCGGTCAGGCGGCCGGCGTCGTGGGCATTCGGCGTGATCGAGCCGAGCCAGCGCTTGAACTTCTGGCGCGGCGGACCGAACTCGATCAATTGTTCGCCCTCCAGCGTGCTGTAGGCGAACAAGGCCTTGATGCCGGTACGCTCAGCCAGCTTCAGCATTTCTCCGCCGGCCAGCTTTTCATTGACCAGGATGACGTAGTCGGGCTTGCGCGGGCGCAGCGCGACCTGCTTCATCAGCTCGATCATCTTGAGATGGTCGCGTTCGGCATACAGCACCTCGAGCTGGATATCGAGTTGCCGCGCGGCCGGTTGCATGAAACGCGTGGCGCTGCGCCAGTACGGTTCGTCGGAGCGGCCGGGATTGATGAAGGTGACGGAGAAATCGGCGGCTTGCGCCGGCGGCGCCAGCAGGGCCGCACCCAGGCCGCAAGCGGCGGCCGTCTGGCGGAGGATGCGGACGAATGGTCGGAATGGGCAGCGCATGTTTGTATCCCTTCAACGGCTGGGCCGCGATGATACACATTGCAGACGAAATCTTCGAGGTGGAATTTCACTATAGCAATGCAACTCGAAGAAAGACAGAGCGTCACGTTTCGCTGTTGCGGACGCGACGCAACGTCGCAAGGCCGGCATAGGCGATAATGTCGCCTTCACGAAAGAAAGCCCATGTCTTCCCCAATGTCCTCCTTCGATCCTTTGCAAAACGACACTTTCCTGCGCGCCTTGCTGCGCCAGCCCACCGAATACACGCCGCTTTGGCTGATGCGCCAGGCCGGACGCTACCTGGCCGAGTACCGCGCCACCCGCAGTCGCGCCGGTTCCTTCATGGGCCTGGCCACCAATCCCGAACTGGCGGCCGAAGTCACGTTGCAGCCGATCGACCGCTACGGCCTGGATGCCGCGATCCTGTTCTCCGACATCCTGACCGTGCCCGACGCCATGGGTCTCGGCCTCTCGTTCGCCGAGGGCGAGGGACCGCGCTTCGCCCATCCGGTGCGCGACGAGCAAGCCGTGATGGCGTTGCGCGCGCCCGATCTGGGCAGCCTCCAATACGTGTTCGATGCCGTGACCCTGATCCGCCGGGAATTGCACGGCCGCGTGCCGCTGATCGGTTTTTCGGGCAGCCCGTGGACGCTGGCTTGCTACATGGTCGAAGGGCGCGGCTCGGACGACTATCGCACCGTCAAGACCATGCTGTACGACCGTCCGGACCTGATGCATCGCCTGTTGCGCGTCAATGCCGACGCCGTGGCGGCCTACCTGAACGCCCAGATCGAGGCCGGCGCGCAAGCGGTGATGATCTTCGACAGCTGGGGCGGGGCGCTGGCCGACGGCGCCTACCAGGAGTTTTCGCTGGCCTACATGCGCGACGTGGTCGCCCAGCTCAAGCGCGAACACGACGGCGCCCGGATTCCCAGCATCGTGTTCACCAAGGGCGGCGGCCTGTGGCTGGAACAGATCGCCGCCATCGGCGCCGATGCGGTCGGTCTGGACTGGACGGTCAATCTCGGCCAGGCGCGCGCGCGGGTGGGCGACCGGGTGGCGCTGCAAGGCAATCTCGATCCGATGGTGCTGTTCGCCGGTCCGGAGCGGATCCGGGCCGAGGCCGGCCGCGCGCTGGCCGCGTTCGGCAAGCATGGCGCGGGCAGCGGCCACGTGTTCAATCTCGGTCACGGGATCTCGCAATATACACCGCCGGAAGCGGTGTCGGCGCTGGTCGCGGCGGTACACGAGCTGAGCCGCCCCTACCACGGCTGAAACCGGTTCGAACCGCGCCGGTTCAGCGGCTCGGCCCGGCGCGCGCTTCCTCCCCGCCGCACGGCATCTTATTCACAAAATTTGTCGTGATGCAGGGCAACATCAAAAAATTGCGAAATTATTTCAAGCCTCATTTTTGAATTTGCAAGCCTTTGATTTTCAAAGGGTTTTTTCTTGCTTTTCAATTTGGCATTTTGTTGGAAGCCGCATGAATTCTGGCTTCGCGGGCTGTCAAGAGGCGCTTTTCCACAAAGTTATCCACAGCATTTGTGGATAGCTAAAAAACAGCTTATGAAACGCGGAGTTAGCAAGCAATGTGAGGTTTCACTTGAAGTTTTTGAGGGCGATTTTGAACGAAAGGACAGTTGACAGAACGTGTCGATTTTGTTGATGGCTATGCAAGTGCGGCGGCCGGCAAACCGGAATTTTGCCGGAATAACACAAAACCCATCAGTTGTTCAAGCGCCTTCGGCTACTTATTCACAAAATTACCGAACCATGACGGCTGCGCGTTAATTAACACTATTTATCATTTCAGTTTGAATTATTTTTGTAAGTACCTGATTTTAAAGATGTTGTTTATTGCTATTCCAATAAGCAACAGTCTGGAAGCCGCATGAATCCTGGCTTCGCGGCGGATCGGGGAGGGCTTCTCCACAAAGTTATCCACAGTTTGTGTGGAAAACGAAAAAGCATTTATGAAACCGGCATTTAGCTGAACTATTCAGGTATCACTTCAAGTTCGTGGAACATTGCATCCTCAAGATCGCGCTCGATGCGCCGCTCGACACGCTGTTCGACTACCGCTGGATAGCGGCGAGCGAACAAGAAGCGCGGCCCCGGTCCGGACAATTGGCGGTCGTGCCGTTCGGCCGGCGCGAAGAGATCGGCCTGATCGTGCAGGTGGAAGAGGTGAGCGATGTTCCTTCCGACAAGCTCAAGAATGTGCTTGCGGTGCGCACCCAGTTGCCGCCGCTGACGCCGGCCTGGATCGAACTGTGCCGTTTCGCCGCCGACTACTACCAGCGTCCGCTCGGCGAAGTCGCGGTTCCCGGCGTGCCGAAGAATCTGCGCGCGCTGAAGACGACGGCCCTCGACCGGGCGCTCGCCAAGCTGGCGAAGACGCCGCCCGCCGACGATGCGGCGGCGGTCGCCGAAGCGGCCCTGAACCCGGCGCAGCGCGAGGCGGTCGATGCCATCGCGGCGGCGCGCGGTTATGCGCCGATGCTGCTGTACGGCGTGACCGGGAGCGGCAAGACCGAAGTCTATTTGCAGGCCGCGGCGCGCGTCCTCGCCGACGGCGCGGCGGCGCAAGTCCTGATCCTGGTCCCTGAAATCAATCTGACGCCGCAGCTCGAGGCGAATATCCGTTCCCGCTTTCCGGGTCTCGAGGTGGCGACCTTGCACAGCGGCCTGGCGGAAGGCGAGCGCCTGCGCCATTGGCTGGCCGCGCATCTCGGCCGCGCCCGCATCGTGCTCGGCACGCGCCTGGCCGTGCTCGCCTCGCTGCCGCAGCTGAAGCTGATCATCGTCGACGAAGAACACGACGCCTCGTACAAGCAGCAGGAAGGCTTGCGCTATTCGGCGCGCGATCTCGCGGTGTGGCGCGCGCATCAACTCGCGATACCGATCGTGCTCGGCTCCGCCACGCCCTCGCTCGAAACCTGGCAGCATGCGCAGTCCGGCCGCTATCGCAGGCTCGAATTGCGCGCGCGCGCCGTCGCCAACGCGGTCCTGCCGGCGGTGCGGCTGATCGACATGGAGCGCGACAAGCCGGCGCAAGGCTTGACATCGACCCTGATCGGCGCCGTGCGCCGGCGGTTGGAGCGCGGCGAACAGTCGCTGCTGTTCCTGAACCGGCGCGGCTATGCGCCGGTGATCGCGTGCGACGCCTGCGGCTGGGTCAGCAATTGCGCGCGCTGCACCGCCTTCATGGTGCTGCACAAGCTCGACCGGCGCCTGCGCTGCCATCATTGCAGCCTCGAGCAACGCATACCGCGCGCCTGCCCGACCTGCGGCAACATCGATATCCAGCCCCTGGGGCGCGGCACCCAGCGCATCGAGGAAGGCTTGCAAGCCTTGTTTCCGGAAGCGCGCGTGGCCCGCATCGATGCCGATTCGACCCGCCTGAAGGGCAGTGCCCAGGCAGCCTTCGACGCCGTCCATCGCGGCGAGGTCGATCTCCTGATCGGCACCCAGATGGTGGCCAAGGGGCACGACTTCCAGAATCTCACGCTGGTCGGCATCCTCAATCCCGACACCGCGCTGTTCTCGCAGGACTACCGTGCCGGCGAACGGCTGTTCGCGCAATTGATGCAGGTGGCCGGGCGCGCCGGCCGCGCCGCGCAAAAGGACGACGGCCAGCGCAGCGAAGTGCTGATCCAGACCCGTTACCCGCGGCATCCGCTGTACGGCGCGGTGATGGCGCACGACTACGACAGTTTCGCCGGCCGCATGCTCGAGGAGCGCCGGCAAGCCTTGCTACCGCCGTTCATGTACCAGGCCTTGCTGCGCGCCGAGGCGCGGGAATTGCAGACCGCGCTCGAGTTCCTGCAGGCCGCCGCGGCCCTGGCCGATCATGCCGGCATCACGGTCAACGAACCGATACCGATGACGATGACGCGCGTGGCCAATGTCGATCGCGCGCAATTGCTGGTCGAATCGCCGTCGCGCCCGGCGCTGCAAGCGTTCCTGAAAACCTGGATTCCCGCGCTGCGCGAGATGAAAGTCCGCGCCAAATGGACGCTCGAGGTCGATCCAGTCGATATCTGATTTGCCGGTCCTGGCATTGCCGGTCGCTGCGACTACAATGATCGAAACACATCGTTCGCCGAGGAGAGCGGCCATGCGCCTGCGATTCGTCCTATTGCTGATGGCGATGTCGATCATCGTGCCGGCTTGCGGGAGCGCCGCCGCGGGCGAATTGCTCATTGTGGGCGCACACTTCGCCCGCGTCTTCGAACGCACGACGAGCGGCGAATACGTCGGCCTCGGCCCGGACATCATGCGCGCGGTGGCGCAGCGTACCGGCGACCGCGTGCGTTTCGAAATCTATCCGTGGGCGCGCGCCCAGGCGTTGGTCGAGCAAGGCCTCGCCGACGTCCTGGTCGGCCCCTACAAGACCGCCGAGCGCGAAGCGCGGTTCGCGTTCGCCGCGCGTCCGTTCTACCAGGATGAGATGGTGTTCTACGTCCGCTCCGCCGATCATCCGGCGTGGGACGGCAACTACGCCTTGCTGCGCACCAACCGGGTGGCCGCCGTCAACGGCTGGGTCTACGGCAGCGCATTCGATCGCGCGCGCGAAGAACTGCGGGTGGGCAATGCGGGAACGCTCGAGAACGGCCTGCTGATGCTGGTCTACGAGCGTATCGATCTGTTCGCCACCAACCGCCGCAATACCGAAGCGGCGATCGACGTTTTGCAAATGCGCGGCGCGGTGAAGCCGATCACGCCTATCATCGATACCCAGCAAGGCTATTTCGCCTTCCCGAAGCGCTCCAGCCACGACGAATTGCGCCAGCGCTTCAACCGCGCGTTCAACGATATGATCGACAAGGGCGAGCTCGCCAGCCTGGCGCGCAAGCACGGTGTCATCATCCCCTGAGTCCATCTATTTTCGAGGTATCCCCATGACGGAATGGCAGTGGTCCGCCTACGAACAATTGCAGATCGACGAACTCTACGCGTTGCTCGCGGCGCGTCAGGAAGTGTTCATCCTCGAACAGCGCTGCTTCTATCCCGATCTGGACGGCATCGACCGTCGCGCCCATCATCTGCTCGGCTGGCAGCGGCAGGGCGGCGAGCGCAAGCTGGCGGCATACCTGCGCTGCGTCGCGCCCGGCGTGAAATACGCCGAAGCGTCGCTCGGCCGCGTGTTATCGGTGCCGGCGGCGCGCGGCACCGGCATCGGCAAGCAATTGCTGGAGGAAGGCTTGCGCCATGCCGAGCGCACCTATCCCGGCACCCGGATCCGCATCTCGGCGCAACTCTATCTGCGCCGCTTCTACGAAAGCTTCGGCTTTCGCGCCACCTCCGAACCCTATGACGAAGACGGGATTCCCCATGTGGAAATGCTGCGCTAGTTGGCCGGCCCCGGCCTGGCGCGCGCCTCGAGCAGCTTGAAATAATCGTTCTCGATCTTGCGGATGTCGATCCGCCGCAAGCCCTTGTCGTAGTTCTGCTGCAGCTTCCAGCCGGCCAAGGTGCGCTGGAAACAGATGTGCAGCGTCAGCTCGGCAAGCGGCTTGTCGTGGAAGGCGATCTGGTCGCGCGCGGCGATCAGCCTGAGATCGGTCGCCAGCAGATAGCGCAGCACCGATTTGTCGATCGCAACTCCGTCGACGCGCTGCGCCAGGAGTTTCTGGAGATTGACCACGTCGCTCGGCGACACGTCGACCTTTTGCCGGCCGTCCTTGACGAGGGCGTCGAAAGCTTCGCCGTTCGAATAGCCGGCCACCACGCCGATCAGCTTGCCGGCCAGATCCGGCAGCGATTGCCAGTGCACGGGCTTGCTCCGCAAATAGGCCAGGCCGACCGTGCTGACTCCCATCGGCGCCGAGAAGTGGCACTGGCGGGCGCGTTCTTCGGTGTAGTAGGCGGGAAAGTAGCCGGAGAATTCCGGATCCTTGCCGCCGACTTGCATGGCGCGCATCCAGGGAAAGTAATCGACGCGGACGCGGTGGCCGAAATCCTTCGCCGCCGCTTCGGCGACGGCGCCGGACAAACCGCCTTGCGGCAGATTCGGACCGACATAGGGCAACCAGGCCAAGCTGGCCAGGCGGATCGTCGGCGGTTCGGCCGCGTTCGCGCCGGCGAGCGGGAATGCTGCCAGCAGCCAGCAAAGCCGCAGCAAAATGGGGCGAAGCATCTCGTTTCCTGTTTTTGGTCGCAGCGACGACGGCGCTCGTTGCCATCGTCCGATTTTTATTGCATGCTACCCGCGCTTTGTCCGGGTGCCAACCGGATTATTCGAACGCTGCCTCCCCATCCCTATTCGCCATGTCCGAACTTCCGACCATCGAAACCGATCGCACTGTCCTGCGTCTGCTCCTGCCGGACCAGGCGCAGCTGCTGGTCGACTACCAGCTCGACAACCGCGCGCATCTCGCGCCCTGGGAACCGCTGCGGGAAGAGAGTTTTTATTCGCTGGAGGCGGCGCGCCGGCGCATCGAGGACGGGCTCCAGGCCTTCGCGGACGGCCGCGCCGTGCACTTCGCCGTCTTCGCGCGCGACAGTAGACACGACGAGCCCGACGCCGCGCGCATCATCGCGCTGTGCAATTTCTCGAATATCGTCCGCGGCGTTTTCCAAGCCTGTCACTTGGGATACTCGATCGGGCATGCCTATCAGGGCCGGGGACTGATGCGGGAGGTGGCGCGGGCCGGTATCGGCTATATGTTCCATGCCGTCGGCTTGCATCGCGTGATGGCCAACTACATGCCCTCCAACGAACGCAGCGCGCGCTTGCTGCGGAAACTCGGATTCGAGCGCGAAGGCTATGCGCGCGCCTATCTGAAGATCGCCGGCAAGTGGGAAGACCACGTGCTGACCGCGCTCATCAATCCTGCCTTGGCGGATTAGAAAAACACTGCGCGGCTAGATCTCCGATCCGGCTCAGGCATGGCGCGGTCCCGGCCGGTCGATCAGCGTGGGCGTGCTCACCGGATTGAAATCGCGCCAGTCGCCGTCGGCGATCGTGCCCTCCGCGCGTTCGATATCGACGGCGCCATGCGAGCGCAAGACCTCGAGGGCGCGCGCCTCATCCTGTTCCCCGCCGACCTCGACCGCGACCAGCATGCCGGATTGCCGCACGGGCGGCGTCTCTTCCGCTTCATCCATTTGCGACAAGGTGCCGACCAGCGAACCGAGATGGGCGCCGACCAAGCCGCCGACCACCGGTCCGATCGGTCCCATCAGAGGTGCCGCAGCCATGCCGGCGGTCGCGCCGGCCGCGGCGCCAGCCGCCGCGCCGGTCGCGCTGCCCTTGCCGCTGTCTTCCGCGCCCGGCGATTCGGCGCGGTCGCCGCCGACCGGAAAAGTGGCGTGCCGTCCCGGCGGATTGGTATAGAACGCGCAGATATGCTCCGAAACGAAGCCTGCCTGCTCCAAAGCCGCCACGGCGGCCTGCACTTCGTCCTGTTCGTCGAAGCGGCCAGCGATGATGGTTGCCATGATTGCGCTCCCGGAATGCATCGATACGAATATGAACTTGCGCGGAACGATTAGTTCGGCGCGCCGAACAACGGTAATACCATGCAAAAAATGCCCATTCCCGGAAAAAGCTACAAGCCCGCAAGCGCGGCCGGGCTTGCAATTGGCGCCGCCGCCGGGCGCGCAATTTGCATACGCAAGGAAATCTCGTTGTTACTGGAAAACGCGATCATGTTGCATGCGACCCAAGGCAGGGACGCTTCCGAAGGCGCCATTCCGATTCCGGGCGCGCAAGTCGCCGATCTCGACGAACGGGTGGCGCATATCGCCTCGATTCACGCGGCGGGCCAGGAATTGACAGCGCTGCTGCGGTTCGCCGACGGCCATGAAATCATGGTGCCGGCCGGCGCGCTGTCCTTGCAGCCGGACGGCGGTTATCGTGTCGATCTGCAGTTTTCCGCATTCGAGACCGCCGGCCAGCATGAATTGCAGGCCGTCAAGCGAACCCTGTATGTCGGCGACGGCGTGCGCATTCGCAAGAGCGTCAGCGAGCGCGAGGAAACGCTCGATGTTCCCTTATTGCAGGACGAGATCGTCGTCGAGCGGATACCGGTGGGGCAGATTTTGACGACTGTCGACTTGCCGCAGCCGCGCTATGACGGCGATACCTTGATCGTGCCGGTGTTCGAGGAAGTGCTGGTCGTCGAAAAACGCATGCGCTTGGTCGAAGAGGTGCGCGTCACCAAGCATCGCCGTAGCACGATCGCCCATCGGGAAGTCAATCTGCAGGCCGAGCGCGCCGAGGTCGAAGGAATGGACAAGGCTGAGCCCGGCGTCGTGCCCCATTGAGGGATTGTCCGGCTGCGCCAGCAGGAGCCGCGGTCCAGGCTCGCAAGCGCTCAGATCGGCGGCGTGTCGAAACGTCCTTCTTCGGCCAATTGCCGGATGATGCGGATCGTGTCGATGTCGGCTTCCTTGTAGGCGGAACGGCGGAAATCGTTGTAGAACGCCTGTTCCTCGTTTTCGTGGTCGCCCGTGCCGTCGTCGTATTCGAAGCGGACGAAAAAGATATCCGTTTCCGGCTCCTCGATCGTCATTACCAGGCTCGAGGCCGGAATATCCTTTTGGGGCGGCACCGTGTAACGAATGCTCTGTTGCGGTACGAAGGTGACGGTATCGCGCACCGTCAGCGTGCCATAGCGCAATTCGCGCGACAGCACGGCGGCGGAACGTTCGATCAGGGTGCAGCTGTCGAGCCAGGGAATGAACATTTGCGGCGATTCCGCGCGCAACACCAAGCCGCGCCACAACTGCTCGCGCGACAGCGGCTCGATGAGCGGATTGAGAGGATCGTTGATTTCGATGAGATGGGTAAATTTCATAGGGAAAAACAGCGGCCGTGAACCCCCAGTGTACTGCCCGGCCGGGCGGACATAAAGGTTTATTTCCCATAAATGCGGGATTGTTGAAGCGCCTTTCTTTGGCTATAACGTCGGCTGAGATTTTTTCCTGTTCCGCCATGAAAGCACGCCGCCGCCACGCCTTCCGCCACCCGTCTTCGCCGCAGCCGCTCGCCCGTGTTTTACCCACCCAGGCGCCGCTCTATCGGCGCTTGCTGCGCAAATTGCCGCGCGCCGGAGTCGCCGCCGCCTGCGCCCTTGCTTTGCTTGGCATCGCCGTCATCTATGTAACGGATTCGGCGCCCCAGCCGCGAACGACCGCGCCGGGTGATGCAAAGGTTCAACGCACGCAACAGCTCGCGTCGACACAACCGCATGTGTGGATGGCGCGCGTTTATTGAAGGGTCTTCGGAAATTACACCGCGCTGGCGCAGGCGGCGGAGACGATGCGGCGCGCCCGGCCCCGGCCATGGTCGGCAGGCTGCGCCGCGAATGCGGCGATACCACGGTGATCAAGAAGGACGATTGCGAATTCCGCACCGCCTGCGGGACGATCGGCGGTTGCGGATGACGCCGGTCCGGCCGCGATGACGGTGTTGTTTCGCATGCGCAGGCCTCTCCGAAACAGTGCAAAAAAGAAGGGGTTGGCGTTATGATGGACAGCATCATTGCTGCGTCATTCGCCATGCGGTTGTTTGCCGTCAGTGACGAAAAGTCCCGTTTCTCTCATCCTGCCTCGCCGTCCGGATCACTTTCAGGCATGACGACAATGCAATTCGAAGAGTTCGATGCCCTCAATGCGCCGGTGGACCGGAAGCCTGCTCCGGCACCGGCCGCGGCGCCCGCTTCCGCCGACACCGCCGCGTCGAACGTCCGCCTGCAATACCTGATCGACAATACGCCGGTCATCATCTACAGCAGCGTGCCGACCGGCGATTTCAAGATGACCTTCGTGTCCGGCAACGCGCAGCGCGTGCTCGGCTACCGGCCCGAGGAAATGGTGGCCGATCCCAATTTCTGGTTCAACCATATCCATCCCGACGATATCCCGAACATCTTCTCGAGCCTGGCGGGCGTGTTCGTCGACGGCCAGCGCACCTATGAGTATCGGTTCCGCGCCAGCGACGGCCGCTATGTCTGGATGCACGACACCCTGCGCCTGATCCGCGACGCCAACGGCAATCCGCTGGAGGTGATCGGATCGCTGACCGACATCACCGATCGCAAGCTGATGGAAGAAACGCTCAAGGAAAAGAGCGTCGAGCAGCAGTCGCTGATCAAGAAGCTGCAGGAAGCGCACGACCAGCTGCTGCAATCGGAAAAGATGGCATCGATCGGCCAGCTTGCGGCTGGCATCGCGCACGAGATCAACAATCCGATCGGCTTCGTCAATTCGAATATGGGCACGCTGCGCACCTATGTCGATACGCTGCTCGAAGTGATCGAACAGTACGAGCGGACGGTTGCGACGTCGGCCGCCAACCCCGACCTGAAAGCCCGCATCGACGCATTGCGCAAGCAGGCCGACATCGACTTCCTGAAAGAAGACACGACCGCGCTGGTGAACGAATCGATCGAGGGCTTGAAGCGCGTGAAGGACATCGTGCAGTCGCTCAAGGATTTCTCGCACGTGGGCGAGAGCGACTGGCAGATCGCCGACCTGCATCAAGGGCTCGATTCGACGCTCAACATCGTCAACAACGAAATCAAGTACAAGGCCAAGGTCGTCAAGGAATACGATCCGGCGCTGCCGCAGATCAAGTGCCTGGCGTCGCAATTGAACCAGGTCTTCATGAACCTGCTCGTCAACGCGGCACATGCGATCAAGGAAACGGGAGCGATCCGCATCCGCACCGGTCATGAAAAGGATTGGGTGTGGGTCGAGGTCACCGACACCGGTTGCGGTATTCCGCCCGAAAACCTGAACCGGATCTTCGAACCCTTCTTCACGACCAAGCCGGTTGGCAGCGGCACCGGGCTCGGCTTGTCGCTGTCCTACGGCATCGTCAAAAAGCATGGCGGTCGCATCGACGTCGCCAGCGAGGTGGGCCGCGGGACGCGGTTCACGGTGCGCTTGCCGGTCAATCCTCCGGAAGCCGGTTGAAATTGCCGCCGGCCGAACCTCCCCTACCTGCGCCGTCGACCAGTCATGAAGTAATGGTGACTTTCAAGCGCAATATTTGATAAATATCAAATTGCGTATTGGCAACTCGTCTTAACGTTCATTGCCTTCTGTAAATACCGAGATCGCGTTTTACCCAATGTCCAGCTAGAGACAGGAAAGCGCCTGGAGTGCCTTGTAACAGCCGCAGGAGACACGGCTGAAAACTTCCGCTGGTTCAATCTTCGCCCGACCTTATCGTCAGGTACGGCTGAACTCGCGTGTTGAAAAGGCTGGGGCAGGCCCGAAGGCCTGCTCGATCGACAAATAACTACGACGTTAAGGAAGGTAAATGAAGAAGAAATACTTGGCATCTCAAGGTCTGCTGGCGCTGTGCGTGAGCGCCGCCGCGTTCGTCGCCACCGGTCCGGCAAGCGCCGCCGCACCGGAAAAGAAAGATGCCGCGTCGGTCGGGACAAGCTTCAGCGATTACACCGATCGCCTGATCATCAAGTACAAGGATGTGGCCAAGGACCTGAAGGGCGTGACCAACGTGCCGGCGATCCGTGCCGATCGGATGGCGATCCTGCACAACGTCGGCGCGCAGCACGGCTTGACGATGAAGGCGCTGCATGGCATTGCCACCGGTGCGAATGTCGTTGCGCTGAACAAGAAGCTGCTTGCCAAGGACGTGGCCGCGATCGCGGCCAAGATCAAGGCGCAGGATCCGTCGGTCGAGTATGCCGAACCCGACTACATCGCGACTCCGGCGTTCGTGCCGAACGACACGCGCTATGCCGAGCAATGGCATTACTACGAGCCGACCGCGGGCATCAACCTGCCGGCGGCTTGGGATAAATCGTCCGGAACGGGTATCACCGTGGCAGTGATCGATACCGGATATCGTCCGCACGCAGATCTGGCGGCGAACATCGTTTCCGGCTATGACTTCATCACCGACGCCGCCCGGGCAAACGATGGTGGTGGACGCGACAGCGATGCCACCGATCCGGGTGACTGGTTGGCCGTAGGCGAATGCGGTAAGGACCCGAATGGCAATCCGATACCCGGTTGGGCCATCGATTCGAGCTGGCACGGCACCCATGTGGCCGGTACGATTGCTGCCCGAACCAACAACAGCACTGGCGTTGCCGGCGTGGCTTACAACGCGAAGATCTTGCCGGTGCGGGCACTAGGCAAATGCGGCGGCTATACCTCCGACATCGCCGATGCGATCATCTGGGCCTCCGGCGGTTCCGTGGCGGGTGTGCCGGACAATGCGAATCCGGCCAAGGTGCTCAATTTGTCGATTGAGGCCAAGACGGCCTGTTCCAATACTCCGACTTACCAGGCCGCGATCAACAGCGCTTACTCGCGCGGCAGCGCGGTCGTCGTCGCAGCCGGCAATTCCAAGAGACTCACCTCTGCTAGCAGTCCCGCCAGTTGCGACAATACAATTACCGTCGCGGCGGTGAATCGCGCCGGTGGAAGGGCTTGGTATTCGAATCATGATTGGGACGGGTTGAGCTCAAGGTACATTGAGATCGCGGCTCCTGGCGGCGATACGAGCAGTTCCGCGTCGAACGGAGTTCTCTCTACGCTCAATACCGGCACCACGACGCCGGGCAGCGACAGCTACGTGTTTTACCAAGGCACTTCGATGGCAACTCCGCACGTTGCGGGTGTCGCCGCTTTGATGCTGGCGAAGAACCGCGGACTGACGCCCAATGAAATCAAGGACAAGTTGATGGCGACAGCCCGGCCGTTCCCGACACCCTGTGTTGATCCTGACGGGATTGCTTGCCTCCTGGGCGCAGGTATCGTCAATGCGTCGGCAGCAGTCGATGCCGCCGGCGGCACCGCGATCAGCAACAGCCCGACCAATCTATCGTACGGCACGGTGAACAAGGGTTACTCCAAGACGTTGTCGGTGACGATCACCAATACCGGCGCCCATACCGCCAACGGCATGTCCTACTCCGCCCAGAGGACCAGCGGCACGGCCGGGGCTTACTACAGGAGCGGCGGCACCTGCTCGTCGTCATTGGCGGCCGGCGCCAGCTGCACGGTCAGCGTGACGTATGAGGCGTTCTGTACCGGCGGCGGCGTTGCCGGCAAATTGACGGTATCGGGTCTGAATTTCGACACCACCGTCACCACCCTCGGCGCGACGACCAATAGCCTCGGCGTTTGCCCGTAAGCGTGAAATGAGGAACGGGAATCCGGCATGTTTGCGATACCGGATTCCCGCTCTGCCGAAAATGATGCTTCAAGAAGCCGTCGGCGTCATTCGTCCAGCCGCACCGACCCGTCCGGCCCCCAGTTCACTTTCGTGATGCCGGGTTCCAGCTCCTCGAGCCGCCGCGCTTCGCGCTGCTGCGCCGCGCTCTTGTCGCGCTGGGCGCGGATCTCGTCGGCCAGGCGCCGGTCGTCGATCAATTTATCGCGCCGCTCGAGTCCGCGCAGGATGGCGTCGGCGATCTCTTCGGCTTGCCATGGCTTGGCGATGTAGCGGAATACTTCCGCTTCGTTGACGGCGTGGACGATGGTGTCGAACTCCGAGGAGGCCGACAGCATCATGCGCACCGCGTCCGGCTGGATGGCCTTGACCGTGCGCAGGAAATCGATGCCGTTGATGCCGGGCATGCGGTAATCGGAAATCACGAGGTCGAAATCGACTTCGCCGCAGCGCTCGAGCGCCTTGTCCGATTCGGTGAAGGTCTCGACGTGGATATCCTTCTCGGCCACGTGCTGGCGTATCGTCCGCTGCAGCGCATGCAAGACGTGGATTTCGTCGTCCACCACCAGGAAGCGCCGCATCATGCTCTCCGCTCCGCGTAGACGTGGATCGTGAGCTTGTCTTCGTTCGATTCCTCGAAATCGATGATTTGCTTGATCATCCGTTCGTCGAGCCGGTTTTCCGCCGACAGCAGCAGGAAGCCGTCGCCGGTGATCAGGTCGCGCGACAACACCATGCCCGGCAGCAGGTTCTTGGCGCGCAATTCGAGCTCGGGCGGCTGATCGCCGCTCTTGCCGCTAATGACTTCCTGGAACGCCGCGACCACCTGCGGATCGTAACGCGAGCCGCGCGCCTGCACGATGGCGGGCACCGCTTCGTCAGGGCGCAGGCGGCGCTGCATCAGCGTGCCGGTCTGCAGGTTGTCGTAGTCGCTGGCGAGCGCCAGGATGCGCGCGCCGAGCGGAATGTTGAAGCCGGTCAGCCGGTCTGGAAAGCCCTGGCCGTCGAAACGCTCGAGCTGCGAGCGCAGGATTTTCGCCGCGCCGCGCAAATCCTCGAGCGGCATCAGCAACTGTTCTGCGCGCAACGGGTGCTTGCGATATTGCCCAAGCTGCTCGCCGTTCATGGTATTGACCGGTTGCGCCAGCAAATCGTCGGAAAACGCGACCTTGCCGATATCCTTCAACAGCCCGGCGACGAAGATCTCCTGTATTTCCGGCGGGCTCAGGCCCATCTTCATCGCGATTCGGCGCGCCAGGTCGGCCACCCGGCGCGAATGGCCGGCGAGCTTGCCGCCGCGCATTTCGATCACGCTGGAAAACACCTTGATCGAGGTGAGGAAGCTGGTCTTGAGCTTGCCGTTGGCGTCGACCAATTGATCGTGCGCGCGGCGCAATTCCTTGGTGCGCTCCTGCACCTTGGCTTCGAGCCCGGCGTTCAACGCGCGCAATTCCTCGTTCTGGCGTTGGGTGAGCAGCTCCAGCCGGCGCTTTTCCTGCTCCAGCGCGCGCCGTTCGAGCGCATGGCGCACCACGAGCACGATGTCGTTGTCGTCCCAGGGCTTGGTGATGTAGCGATAGATCTCGCCGCGGTTGATCGCGGCCAGGATCGATTGGATGTCGGAGTATCCGGTCAGCAGCAGCCGGATGGTATCGGGCCAGCGCTCGCGCACCTTTTCCAGGAATTGCGCGCCGTCCATTTGCGGCATGCGCATGTCGGAAATGACGAGATCGACCGCTTCCTTTTCCAGTATTTCGAGGCCGGACGCGCCGCCGTCGGCGGTCAGGACCTGGTAGCCGTGGGTGCGGAACAGGCGGCGCAGCGACGACAGGATATTTTGCTCGTCGTCGACGAACAGGATGCGCGGCTGCGGCGCCGCGGCGGGTTGATCTTCGATTGCGGCCAGATTGCTCATGCCTGCCGATCCTGTCTCCCTGTCTCTTGCTGATCATCCTCTTTGGGATGGCGGATCGGCAGGACGATGCGGAAAATCGTGCCCTTGCCGGCTTCGCTTTCCACATCGATGCGTCCGCGATGTTTCTGTACGATACCATAGGCCAGCGATAATCCAAGCCCCGTGCCCTTGCCGACCGGCTTTGTTGTAAAAAAAGGGTCGAAAATACGCGACAGGATTTCCTTCGGGATGCCGGAGCCGGTATCGGCGATCTCGATCCACGCCAGTTCGGCATCGGCGCCGGTCGAGATCGTGATCGTGCCGCGCGCCTCGCCCATCGCATGGGCGGCATTGACCACCATGTTCATGACGACCTGGTTGATCTGCGACGGCAGGCATTCGACCTCCGGGATGTCGCCGTAACGCTTGACGACGTCGGCCTTGTACTTGATCTCATTGGCGACGATGTTGAGCGTCGAATCGATGCCGCGGTGCAGATCGGCCCATTGCCATTCCTGGCGCGCGTCGACGCGAGAAAAATCCTTCAAGTCCTGCACGATCTTGCGCACCCGGACGATTCCTTCCTTCGATTCGTTCATCAGGACCGGGATGTCTTCCTTCAGGAAGCCGAGTTCGACCCGCTCTTTCGCCGCTTCCAGTTCGGCCCGGGCTTGCGGCTCGGCGATCGCCTGCTCCGCCTTTTCATAGGCGGCCAGCATGTCGAACAGGTCGGCCAGGTAGTTTTCGAGCGTGCCGAAATTGGAAAAGATATAGCCGATCGGATTGTTGATCTCATGCGCCACGCCGGCCGCCAGCTGGCCGATCGAGGCCAGCTTTTCCGATTGCACCAGCTGTTCCTGCGCCATGGTCAGCTTGGCGTTCAATTCCGTCAATTCGGCGTTGCGGCGCAGGAGCTCCGCCTCGGTTTCCTCCCGCTTGCGGATGTCGTCCTCGAGCCGGCGGTTGGCCTGCGCCAACTGCTCGGTGCGCCTGGCGACGAGGTTTTCGAGTTCGAGCTGGGTGCGATGCAGGTTTTCCTCCGCCTGCTTGCGCTTGGTGACGTCCAGCAGCGTCTCCACGGCGCCGATGATGTTGCCGATCGCGTCGAACAGCGGCGCGGCCGAGAAGAACAGCCAGCGTCCGCGCGGGCCGAGATGCGGAAAGAAGTCCTCGGCCTCGTAAGCGCCGGCGATCAGCAGCGAGCGGCGCACCTTGCCGGGATAATGGGTGCGTATCGTGTCTTCCGAGGCGCCGGAGACGATCAGGTCGGCCAGCGTCGGGCGCGCGCTCTGATGGAACGGCCGCCATTGATTGCGGGTACCGATCATGTCGGCCGCCGTAACGCCCGTGGTCGCCTCGCACGCCTTGTTCCAATGCGTGATCACGTGCTCGGCGTCGATCGTGAAGGTGGCGACCGGGCTGGCGTCGAAATAGGCGGCCATGGCCGGCGTCGCCGGCGCGGCGCGGTTGTGCAGATTGAGAGGCACCGGTTCCATGGTTCTCCCCGGAAGCGATCGATAATCGGAACAAGCCGTTCAAATCCAGGTCCGCGCGCAAGCGCTTCAGGCGACCAGCACCTGGCTTGCTTCGGCGAACTGCGCCTGCGTTTCTTCCAGCGTTTCCATCACGACTCCGGCCGACAAGCCAAGATTGGACCAGGCGGCGTCCGACAACGGCGGCACCAGGTCGTCCGCATCGGCCGACAGGTCCAGCGCGTGCGTGATCGCATCGGCGACATGGACGATGGTCGCCAGCGAACCGGTCTCCAACTCGTCCGGGGTGTGATGGTTGGCGACCGCCTTCTGCATCACCGACGGGAATTTCCAGTGCTCGGCCAATGCGCTGCCGACCAGGGCATGCTCGACCGCGAGTATCTCCCGTTCGGCGTCGAACAGATAGCAGTCGTGCTGGTTGCGATACTCCAATGCCGCCTCGTACTGTTCGGGGAAGCAGCTGACCAGCACCAGCCGTCCGATATCGTGCAACAGTCCTGCCATGAAGGCGTATTCCTGGTTGACGTGGGCGTGGCGCGCGAGCGACTTGGCGCACACGGCAGTAGCCAGCGAATGGCGCCAGAAAGCGGGGAGGTTGAACGTCGACTGCCGTTGGGTCTCGAAGCTGCCGGTCACGGCGGCGGCCGTGATCAGCGTCCGCACGCTCTGGAAGCCGAGCACCGAGATCGCCTGCGAGATCGTCGTGATCTTGCGCTGCATGCCGTAAAAGGAGGAATTCGCCAGTCGCAGCGTCTTCGCGGTCAATGCCTGGTCGTGCGACACCTTTTCGGCCAGCGTCTTGATGTCGACGTCGTCCTTGCCGATCGTATCGAGCAATTCCATGACGACCACCGGCAGCGACGGCAGGTCGTGCACCCGGCCGATGACTTCGGGAATGGTGAGGGTGGAGAGGGCGATCGCGGTCATACCGGCTTTTCCATGCGTAAATTGGTGACGTATTGCCGCAGCAGGGCGCTCGCGCCTTCGCCGCTGGAGAGCCGGAACAGCTGCGCGACGCGCGCGCAGGCGCGGGCCCGCAGCGCCTCGAGTTCCGCGTCCGACAGCGGCGCCGCGTCGTCGTCGGTCGCGATCGGCAGCGATTCCACGCCGCGCCGGCGCAGCGCCGCCAGCACCGCCTCGGTGAGCGTCGCGCCCTGCGGCAGGAGGACGTCGCCCTTGGCATCGCACAAGGCTTCGGAAAGCGTCATGCCGGGGACCGCCTGGTCCAGCGGGAGTCGATTGCGATAGTTCGTCATAACTTGCCTTCACGTTTCACGAGGCTGATCAGCTTGCCGCGCGAGAGGGATTTGTCGCCCATGGGGGCGATCGTCACATCGAAACACATGCCGTTGCGGTGAATGCTGCAAGTCTTCGGTTCGTTGGCCAGCTCGTCGGACCGGGTGAACAGTTCCGGCAAGACCTGCCGCACGTCGCAGCCGAGCAGGCCGCCGAAGCCGGCCAGCAGGGTTTCGGCCGAACTGTTGGCGAAGGCGACCATGTTGTTTTCGTCGATGCCGATCATCGGCACCACGACGTGGCGCAGGATCTCGCGCACGATATCGAGGCTGACTTCGGCGCGCGTGATCTGCTGCTGCTTGTGACGCAGCATTTCTTCCATCTGCCGGTTCGCCAGCGCCAGCTCCTGGTTGGCGGTCCGCACCTCGAGATCGAGGCGCTGGTTCTCGTCGGCCATCTCCTTGTGCTTGAAAGCCTCGGCGATATGCTCGCGCAGCAGCTGATCGTCCCACGGCTTGGTCAGGAACTTGTAGATCGCGCCTTCGTTGACGGCATCGGTCACCGATTGCAATTCGGTGTAGCCGGACAGCACGATGCGCACCGTGTTCGGACACACGCCCTTGGCGGTGCGCAGGAATTCGACGCCGGTCATGCCCGGCATGCGCTGATCGGACACGATCACGTCGACCTCGTGCTGGGCCAGCAGGTCGAGCCCTTCCTGGCCGCCGTTGGCGATCAGGATGTTGTAGCCGTCGCGCCGCAGCAGGCGCTTCAGGGCCGCCAGGATGTTGGCTTCGTCGTCGACCAAGAGCAGCGTGCGCTGCTTCTTCTGGATGCGCAGCAGATGCTCGGGCAGGCGCCGGCCTTCGACCAGCAGCGCCTCGATCTCCTTCGGCGTCACCGGCGGGCTGTAGAAATAACCCTGGATCTCGTCGCACATGTGGCGGCGCAGGAATTCGCACTGTTCCTCGCTCTCCACGCCTTCGCCGACGACGCGGATGCCGAGATGATGCGCCATCGCGATGATCGCCTTGGCGATCGCTTCGTCGTCGGCATTGTTCAGCACGCCGCGCACGAAGGCACGATCGATCTTGACGCGGTCGAACGGAAAGCGCTTGAGCCAGGTCAGCGAGGAATAGCCGGTGCCGAAATCGTCGAGCATCAGCGACACGCCGATGTCCTTCAATTGCCGCAGCACGGCGGCGGAGGCCGGCGGATCCTGCATCAGTACCGGCTCGGTCACTTCCAGCGCGAGCAGGGATGCTTCGATGCCGGCTTCGCACACGGCTTCCTCGATGTGTTCGACCAGCCGCGGATCGCGGAACTGGCGCGGCGAGATATTGAGCGCCACGCGCACATCCGAAAAGCCGTTGTCGATCCAGGTGCGCAGATCGCGGCAGGCGCGCCGCAGAACCCAGTAGCCGATGGCATCGATGAGGTCGGAGCCTTCGGCCAGCGGCAGGAATTGGAGCGGAGGAATCAGTCCGAGTTCGGGGTGCTGCCAGCGCACCAGGGCTTCGAGGCTGACCATCTGGCCGGTGCGAAGATCGGCCAGGGGCTGATAGTAAAGGCGCAACTGATCGCTGCCGATCGCGCGGCGCAATTCGATCTCGAGCTGCAAGGGCTCTTCCCTCGAGGCGACCGAGGGCGTGACGGAAAGTATGCCGGACTCCGCGGCACCGTCGTCGACTGCTTCCGGCTGAACATCCTGGTCCACGATCATGCGCTCCACTTCATCTCGACATCTGCCGCAGCTCGATTATCGGCTTCCTGCAAGACAGCGACCACCTGGAGAAGTTGTCAGTATCCGACTTCATGGAAGTATGTTTTATTCATCGGACAACACCGGGCTTCGCATTCGCCTTCGAGGAAGACGGCGTCTTCATTCGTCCGTCGACATCACAGACTCTAAGTCCGGCATCTACGATTTTCAAGCAACAATCGCCGATTACCAACGGTGCGCCCGTCCGCCCCCATATACATGGGAGGGGCGGTGTTGCGTGAAAGCCGCTGATCCGGATTCGATACCCCCGGAAATTGGAATTTAGTCAAGCCGGCCGAAAATGCAAGCCGCAATGAACTCCGATTTGTCTCGCGCCGTTTTTTCCATCGTTCGCGGCCGCATTCCCGCGCTTCGTCGCATCGCGCGCCACGATCCGCGTTGTCGTTTGTACAGTGGCCTTGCTTTCCACTTTTGCGAGGACATCCATGAAATTTCTTTCCACTCTTCCCCGATACGTCGCCTTAGCCGTCACGGCCATGTTCGGTTGCGCGGCCCAAGCCGCCGATCTGGCCGTGACCGTCGAGAACGTCAAGGACAACGATGGGCAGGTCATGATCGGCCTGTTCGATTCCGCCGACGCCTTCCCGAAGAAGGTCCTGCGCGGCCAGAAGGTGGAAGCCGGCCAGCGCGACGCGAACGGCAGGATACGCGTCGTGTTCGCCGGCATTCCGGCCGGTAGTTACGCGGTATCGGTCGTGCACGACCGCGACGGCAACGGCCGCCTGACGATGAACATGATCGGCATTCCGGCCGAACCCTACGGCTTTTCCGGCGCCGGCGGCGGCTTCGGTCCGCCGCAATTCAAGGATGCGGCCGTCTCGCTGTCCGAAGCCGGCGCCGCGATCTCCATCCAGGTCAAGTGAGGCTGGCATGACGCTCGACGCCAAACGCCGCGCCTGCTTGCGCGCGCTTGCCTGTGCCGGTCTTGCGTGGCCGCTCGCCGGGCGTGCCGCGTCCGCGGAACAGGCCTGGGCGAGCTCCTTCGCCCCCTATGCCGGGCCGCTGAACGCGCGCTTTCCCGGCGTGATCGAAGCCGATGCGCCACGCATCGAAGGCCGCTTGCCGGCCGCGTTGCGCGGCACGCTGTATCGCAACGGGCCGGCACGCATGCGCCTGGGCGACACCGCGTATGCGCATTGGTTCGACGGCGACGGCATGGTGCAGGCGTTCCGGCTGGCCGACGGCAAGGCCAGTCATCGCGGCGTGCTGTTGCGCACGCCCAAGCTGGCCGAAGAAGAAGCGGCCGGACGTTTTCTCTATCCGGGTTTCGGCACCCGCTTCGCCGACGGCGCCCCGGTGCGCAATCCCGACGCGATCAACGTCGCCAACATCAATCTGCTGCCGTTGCGCGGCGGCCGCGAACTGTACGCGCTGTGGGAGGGCGGATCGGCGTTGCGGATCGATCCGGATACGCTGGCCGCGCAAGGCTTCAAGGCATGGTCGCCCGAAACCGCAGGCGCGCCGTTTTCGGCCCATCCGCGGGTCGCGCCCGACGGTACCGTCTGGAACTTCGGCTACCTGGCCGGCAGCGGCAAGCTGATCGTGTACGAAATCGCGCCGGACGGTCGATTGCGGCGCCAGGCCCTGCTCGATGCGCCGCAGGCCGACATGGTGCACGACTTCGCCGTGACGGAGCGCTACCTGGTGTTCCTGCTGATGCCGCTGGCGTTCGAACGGACGATGGCGGCGACCATGCTCGACGGCTACCGCTGGCACGCGGATGCGCCGCTGATCGCGCTCGCGGTCGATAAGCGCGATTGGTCGCTGCGGCGCTTCGAATTGCCGAACGGCGGCGTGTTCCACCTGGGGAATGCGTGGGAAGAGGGCGGCACCGTGCGTCTCGCCTACGTGCGCCAAGCGGACATCCTGCGCGAGATGCGCGACATGCGCATCGGCAACGGAACGCCGGCCGATGCGCGAGCGGCCAGCGACTGGACCGAAGTGGAACTCGATCTTGCGGCCGGGCGTGCAAGACAGCATTCCCTCGATCTGGAGGACGTCGAGTTTCCTTGCTTCGATGCGCGCCGCACCGGCCTCAAGAGCACGGTCGCGCTCCTGTTGCAGCGTAGCGCGGCGATGCCGCGCGCCGTGCCAGGCATGGATACCGTGCTGGCGCTGCGCGACGGGCGGGTCGAACGCTACGCCTACGGCAGCGAATGGATCGCCGAGGAGCACTTGCTCGTGCCGCGGCCCGGCGGCCGGCGCGAGACCGACGCCTGGATCGTCGGCACGGCATACAACTGGAAGGAAGAGCGCACGACGCTGTCGGTGTTCGAGTGCGATGCGCTGGCGCATGGGCCGGTCGCGCGCGTGCACCTGCCTTACGGCTTGCCGCTCGGCTTGCACGGGCAGTTCGTCGCCGGCTGAGCGCATGCGGCGCGGCCGCTCTACAATCGACGGCCACCACTTGCGCAACGGGAGGCGCCGTGACGGGAAACAGCCAGGAATATGTCGACCATCTGATGGACTGCCTCGCGCCGCTCGCCAATCTGACGAGCGGGCGATTCTTCGGCGGCCGCGACATCCGCGCCGACGGCGTGCAATTCGCGATGGTGATGGGCGATGTCCTGTATTTCGCGGTCGACGACACGACACGCCCGAAATATGCCGCGATGGGGTCGGGCTGCTTCTGGTACACGACCAGGAAGGGCCGCGTCGACGTCACGAAATATTACGAGGTGCCGGGCGAACTGCTCGAGGACCGCGCCGTCTTGCTGGCGCTGGCGAAGGAGGCGATCGCGACGGCGCTGAGAGCGCGCCGGCCGAAGCGTGCCACGGCGGGTCGCTGAACCCGCGCGACGCTTCAGAAATGTTCCGTCACGGCGGAAAAGCGGATTTCCGGCAGCAGATTGGTGTAGCGGGCCGAGTCGCGCATCAGCGTCGGGCCGGCCGCCGTCATGGCGGCTTGCGCCTGCTCGAAAGAGCGGAAATAGGCATGGCTGGCGGCGATGATTTCGCCTTCCTCCGGCGCGCGGGAACTGAGCCGGTGGTCGCTTTCCAGGCGCAGAAGGCCATAGGGCAGCAGCTGCTCGCGCGTGAGCTGCATGTGCTCCCGGCTGTAATAGCGGCGGTCGAAGGAGGCGCTGTCTTGCCAGCGATAGTATTTGGTGACGCGAATCATGGGGTCTCCTGTTGATATTGCGATGTGCAATAGGAACGGTGTGACGAAGGTATGCCGTTCGATGGATGCGCATTAAACCCGAAAACGGCGCGCAGGACATGCCATATTCATGGTAGCCGCGCCGATTTTTCGTAGGCCGCGCCGGCTGTTGCTTGCCGGCGACAAGCCGGTGGCGGGCAGTATGCGCCGGCATCCCGCGAAATCCCGACGATTTCGGGCGGTACTCCTGGGGGTACCGGAATCCCGTCGGCCGGGGCCGTGGCCGGGCTTTCACGCTGCTACAATGGCGCGCTTGCTTCCCCGGTGTGCCTCATGTCTTCTTCCCCGTCCTTCGGTCTCAATGCCCCGCAAAGCGAAGCCGTCCGCTACCTCGACGGCCCGTGCCTCGTGCTGGCCGGCGCCGGCTCGGGCAAGACGCGCGTGATCACGCAAAAGATCGCGAGCCTGATCGAGAACCACAATTACGACCCCAAGCACATCGCGGCGCTGACCTTCACCAACAAGGCGGCGCACGAGATGCAGGAGCGCATCGCGAAACTGCTCAAGGAACCGAAGCAGGCCAAGCACCTGACGGTCTCGACCTTCCATTCGCTCGGCGTGCAGATACTGCGGCGCGAAGCCCAGGAGGTCGGCCTGAAGGACCGCTTCTCGATCATGGACGCCGACGATTGCTTCTCGCTGGTGCAGGATCTGGCGATCACCACCGACAAGCAGGAAGTGCGCCGCATCCAGAACGCGATCTCGCTGTGGAAGAACGGCTTGATCGATCCCGAGGCGGCCTTGAACAGCGCGACGACCGAGGACGAAGCGCAGGCGGCGCGCGTGTACGGCAACTATGTCGCCACCTTGACCGCCTACCAGGCGGTCGATTTCGACGACCTGATCCGCCTGCCGGTCGAACTGTTCCGCGCCAAGGAACAGGTGCGCGACAAGTGGCAGCGCAAGCTGCGCTACCTGCTGGTCGACGAATACCAGGACACCAACGCCTGCCAGTACGAATTGCTCAAGCTGCTGGTCACCGGCCTCGGCAAGAAGCCCTTGTTCACGGCGGTCGGCGACGACGACCAGGCGATCTATGCCTGGCGCGGCGCGACGCTGGAAAACCTCAAGCTGCTGCAGGTCGATTTCCCCGATCTCAAGGTCATCAAGCTGGAGCAGAATTACCGCTCCACCACGCGCATCCTGCAGGCGGCCAACGCGGTCATCGCCAACAATCCGAAGCTGTTCGAGAAGCAGCTGTGGTCCGAGCACGGCCTGGGCGACCCGATCAAGATCGTGGCGATGCAGGACGACGAGCACGAAGCCGAGCAGGTCGCGATCATGCTGTCGGCCCACAAGTTCGAATGCCGCACCCGCTTTTCCGATTACGCGATCCTGTATCGCGGCAACCACCAGGCGCGCGTGATCGAGCAGGCGCTGCGCAAGGAACGCATTCCCTACACCATCTCGGGTGGCCAGAGTTTCTTCGACCGCGCCGAGATCAAGGACATCATCAGCTATCTGCGCCTGATCGCCAACGAAGACGACGATCCGGCCTTCATCCGCGCCGTCACCACGCCCAAGCGCGGCGTCGGCCAATCGACGCTGGAAGTGCTGGGCGCGTTCTCCGGCAGGTGGCAATGCTCGCTGTTCGAGGCGGTCTACAAGGGCGGCATCGAAGCGGAGCTGGCCGACCGCCAGTTGCGTCCGCTGCGCGAATTCTGCGACTTCATCAACCGCCTGGAGATGCATGCGCACCGCGTCGGCCACGCCGCCGAGCTGCTCGACGAGATGATGAAAGAGATCGATTACGAAGCCTATCTCTACAACAACTTCGACGATCGCCAGGCGCAATCGAAGTGGCAGAACGTGCTCGATTTCACCAACTGGCTGAAAGACAAGGGCAACGGCGGGAAGGATGGCACGAGCGACGAGCGCAGCCTGCTCGACCTGACGCAGATGGTCGCGCTGATGACGATGTTGGACGGCAAGGATGAAGAGCCCGACGCCGTGCGCATGTCGACGCTGCACGCTTCCAAGGGCCTCGAATATCCGCACGTGTTCCTGGTCGGCTGCGAGGAGGGCATCCTGCCGCACAAGGGCGATCCGGACGCGCCGGCCGAGCAGATCGCGGCCCGCATCGAGGAAGAGCGCCGCCTGATGTACGTCGGCATCACGCGCGCCCAGCGCAGCCTGACCGTCAGCTGGTGCAAGCGCAGGAAGCGGGCGCGCGAAAGCGTCAATTGCGACATTTCGCGCTTCATCAAGGAGATGAAGCTCGACGAGGGCGATGCGGTGCCGAAGGAGAATGAAGTGCTCACGCCGCAGGACCGGCTGGCGAACCTGAAGGCGCTGCTGCAGAAGCCGAGGGCGGCATAGACAGCGCTCATTGTCTTTCATGGCCCGGCTCGAAACCCCCAACCTCATCCTGCGCGACTTCGTGCGCGGCGATCTCGATGCCTATCGCGCCTTGCGCGACGATCCGAAGTTCCGGCGCTTCTACAACGAAGACGACGTCGCCGGCGACAAGCCGGCCTTCCTGCTCGACATGTTCATCGAGCAGAGCCGGGCCGAGCCGCGCACCAAGTACCAATTCGCCGTCACGTCGAAGGCCGGCGAATTGATGGGATCATGCGGCGTGCGGCTGGAAGGCGAGGGCCAGGCGTCGGTCGGCTGCGAACTCGGCCGCCGATGGCAGGCGGCCGGATATGCGTTCGAGGCCGCCGCTGCTGTCGTCGACTTCGGCTTTCGCTCGCTGGGCGCGCATCGCATCTACGCCGAAACCATGGCGGAGAACAAGGCCGCCATCCTGCTGTGCAAGCGGCTCGGCATGCGGGTCGAGGCGGAGTTCGTCGAGAACCGTTATTTCCAGGGGCGCTGGTGGAATACCGCGGTGCTGGCGATACTGGAGCATGAGTGGCGCGCCAGGCGCGCCTGAACTTACCAGACCCGATATACCTGCCCGGTCTGCAAGCCCTCCACGCTCCTGCTGTAAGCCAGCGCCACGCGGCCGGCCGGCACCGTCTCGAAACCGTAGAAATACGGCCCGTAGGCTTCCACCGATTCGTCCAGCAAGGTCGGATTGACGACATTGATGCGCAGGCCGCGCGGCAATTCGATCGCGGCGGCACGGGCGAAGCCTTCCACGGCGGCGTTGACCGTCGTCGCATTGGCGCCGAAGCGGATCGGCTCGTCGCCGACGATACCCGAAGTCAGCGTGATCGAGCCGCCGTCGTTCAAGTAGCGTTGCGCCGCCAGCGCGACATTGACCTGTCCCATCAGCTTGCTGTGCAGGCCGACCGCGAATTTCTCCGGCGTCATCTCGGCCAGCGGCCCGAAATGCAGATCGCCGGCCGCGACCACCACGGCGTCGACGCGACCGAGCCTGTCGAACAACGCTTCGACGCTCGCGATATCGGCGATATCGACCTGATGCCGCCCGCTCGACTTGCCGACCGCCACGATCTCATGGCGCGACGCGAGCCGCTCGACGATCGCTTTTCCGATGGTGCCGGCGGCACCGATGACGACGACTTTCATGACATTCTCCTTGATGGATCGATGGGGGAGCCTGGATGGGCGAGGAGATTATCGATTCATTCTCAATAGGAAAAAATGCGTTAGGATGAACAATATTCCTAACTGATGATTAGTAATATCCGAGTCCCATGGACAAGCTGCGCAGCATGGAAATCTTCGTCGCCGTCGTCGACGCCGGCAGCTTCACGGCGGCGGCCGAGCGGTTCGCGATCTCGCCGGTGATGGTCGGCAAACATATCCGCCACCTCGAGGAACGGCTCGGCGCGCGCCTGCTGGCACGCACGACGCGGCGTCAGAGCCTGACCGAGATCGGCCTGCAATACGCCGAACGTTGCCGCGCGATCCTGGCCGAGATCGAACAGGCCGAATCGGGCGCGGAAGCGATGCGCGCGGCGCCGCGCGGGACGCTCAAGATCACCGCGGCTACTTCCCTCGGCACGCAATGCCTGGCGCCGGCGCTGGCCGACTATCTCGCGCTGTATCCGGAAGTCAGCGTCGACCTGCAGTTGAACGACCGGGTGGTCGATATCGTCGAGGAAGGTTATGACGCCGCCGTCCGCATCGGCGGGCTCGACGATTCCAGCCTCGTCGCGCGGCCGCTGCGGCCCTACACGATGCTGCTATGCGCGTCGCCCGAGTATCTGCGGCGCGCCGGCGTGCCGCGCACGCCGCAAGACTTGCACCGCCACGCCTGCATCGACTATGCGCACTGGAACCGGCGCGTGAGCTGGAAGCTGAAGACCGGGGACGGCGGCGAAATGGAGTTGCCGGCCAGCCGCTTCCGCTCGAACAACGGCCAGGCCTTGCGCATGGCCGCGTTGCGCGGCCACGGCATCATCATGCAGGCGGAAATCCTGCTCGGCGAGGACGTCGCCGCCGGCCGTCTCGTGCCCTTGCTGCAGGACTATCTGCCGCCGCCGCGGCCGGTCCATCTCGTCTATCCGCGCGACCGCCAGCCGACGCCGAAGCTGACGACCTTCATCGATTTCATGCTGGAGCGTTTCGGTCCCGACGAGCCGGTGCGCCCGGCGAATCGGGCGACCGGAGCGCTCTAACCGGCTGTTGAAAACTGCCGCGCGGCTCGATCCCGTTCCGCTCGCTGCGTTCTTCGACGTCCCGCCAAGGCCGGTCCGGGCAGCAAAACGCGGAGCGCGCTACACTGTCTCTCCCGTTGCCGGCGCGCGCCGCGCCCATTCGCAGAGGAACGCATGATCGAGATCAGGAACGCCAGGCTCGCGGACACTGCGGCGATCGCCACCTTGTTGACCGCCCTGGATTATCCCGGAACCGAATCCTTCATCGCCGCCAAGGTTGCGCAGCAATTGGAGCATCCCGACGCCCGCCTGCTGGTCGCCGCCGAAGGCGATGCCGTGCTCGGATTCATCTCGCTGCACTTCATTCCCCAGATCGCGCTCGCCGGCGACTTTTGCCGCATCAGTTATTTTTGCGTCGACGGCAATGCGCGCAGCCGCGGCGTCGGGGCGATGCTGGAGGCGCGCGCGGAGGAGCTGGCGCGCGAACGCGGTTGCGACCGTATCGAATTGCACTGCCATGCGCGGCGCGTGCAGGCGCATCGTTTCTATTTCCGGCAGGGCTACGAAGAGTCGCCGAAATACCTGATGAAGCCGCTGCCGCGGCGCTGAGCGCGGCAACAATCGATCGGCGCGGCATCGGCAACAACCACGAGGAGGACAAACATGACAGCAAACGGAAAATGTCTGTGCGGAGCGGTCGGTTTTTCGATCGAGCTGCCGACGAAATGGGTGGCGCATTGCCATTGCACGCAATGCCGGCGCGCCCATGGGGCGGCGTTCGTCACCTTCGTCGGCGTGAAGGAGGAGCAATTCTCGCTGCATGATCCGGCCGGCGCATTGAAGTGGTTCCAATCGTCGCCCGAGGCGCAGCGCGGATTCTGTTCGCAATGCGGCAGCACGCTGTTCTTCCGCTCCACGAAGTGGCCCGGCGAGATGCATATCGCGCGCGCCAACTTCGTCGATCCGCTCGACCGCCTGCCGCAGGCCCATGTCTATTACGACACCCATGTCGACTGGGTGACGGTGACCGACGATTTGCCGAAGAAGCCATGATCGTCGTCCATCATCTCAACAATTCCCGCTCCCAGCGCGTGCTGTGGCTGCTCGAAGAGCTCGGCCTCGACTACCAGATCAAGCATTACCAGCGCGATCCGAAGACCATGCTGGCGCCGCCGGAGCTGCGGCGCGTGCATCCGCTCGGCAAGTCGCCGGTGGTGACCGACGGCGAACTCTTGCTGGCCGAGTCGGGCGTCATCATCGAATACCTGGCGGAGCGTTACGGCAACGGTCGCTTCGTGCCGGCTCCCGGCACATCGGAAAGCCTGCGCTACCGCTACTGGATGCACTATGCGGAAGGTTCGCTGATGCCGCCCTTGCTGTTGAAGCTCGCGTTCAACCGGGTCGAGCACGCGCCGATGCCGTTCTTCGTGAGGCCGATGGCGCGCGCCATCGCCCGGGGAGCGAAACGGTCCTTCATCGAACCGCAGATCAAGACCCATCTCGACTATATCGAAGCGGAGCTCGGCAAGGCGGAGTGGTTCGCCGGCAAGGATCTCAGCGCGGCCGACGTCCAGATGAGTTTTCCATTGGAGGCGGCGGCGTCGCGCGCCGGAGTGAATGCGCAGACCTATCCGCGCATGGCCGATTTTCTCGCGCGCATTCATGCGCGCCCGGCATACAAGCGCGCGCTCGAACGCGGCGGCGCCTACGATCTGCTGAAATGAGCGCGCCCTGCGCGCTACGATAGCGACGCTCAGCCCGCGCCGGCGGCATGGGATTCCTCGGTATCCGGATCGGCAAAGCGCAGCGCGATGGCCCGGAATTCCTCGCGTATGGTCCAGAATGCATCCGCCGTGTCCGGGTCGAAATGCTTGCCGCGACCGGCGCGGACGAGTTCCGCGGCGTCCCCATGCGGGAACGGCGGTTTGTAGACGCGCCGGCTGATGAGGGCGTCGTAGACATCGGCGACCGCCATCAGGCGCGCCGACAGCGGGATGTCTTCGCCGGCCAAACCCTGCGGATAGCCGCTGCCATCCCACTTTTCGTGGTGCGAATACGCGATTTCCTTGGCGAACTGCAGGAAGGGAACGGGACGGCCCAGCCGGCGTTCCGCCACCTCGATGGCATCCCGCCCCAGGGTCGTGTGCGTCTTCATGATGTGCCATTCCTCGGCGGTCAAGGGGCCGGGCTTGAGCAGAATGTTGTCCGGGATGCCGACCTTGCCGATGTCGTGCAACGGGGCGGACTTGAACAACAGTTCGATGTTGTGCTCGGTCAGCACATCGGTGAAGCGCGGATGCTCCCGCAGGGCCAGCGCCAGCGCGCGGACATAGTGCTGTGTGCGCAGGATATGGTTGCCGGTCTCGTTGTCGCGCGTTTCGGCGAGCGAGGCGAGCATCAGGATCGTCACCTCCTTGATCGCTTGCACTTCCTCTGTGCGGCGCCGCACTTCGTATTCAAGAAAGAAGTTCTTGTCGCGCAGGAAATCCACCGAGGACTTGAGTGCCAGATGGGTCGCCACGCGCGCCAGCATGATGGGCGGACTGATCGGCTTGGTGATGTAGTCGGCGGCGCCCAGTGCGAAACCTCGCTGTTCATCCTCGATTTCGTTCCTGGCCGTCAGAAAGATCACCGGAATGTCCGCCGTCCGCGGTTCCGACTTGAGATGGGCGCACACGGCATAGCCGTCCATTTCCGGCATCATCACGTCGAGCAAGACCAGATCCGGCGGGTCGGAACGGGCGATCTCGAGTGCCTGGAGACCGCTCCGCGCCACCTTCAGGTCGTAGCGATCGCATAGCAAACCCACGATCAGGGACAGATTTTGCGGTGCATCGTCGACCACCAGGATGGTCGGCTTGCGTTCGATGGGCAATATGGCGTTCATGATGACCTTTCCGCCTGCGGCTCTTGTGCAGTCGCTTCCGACAAAATGCGACGCGCCTGGGCAAAATCGAACTGCCTGACCGCCTGTTCCAGCCGCTTGAAATGCTCGGGCAGGGCGACGGCCAACAGCGGCGCCTGTTCGTCCAGCAGCTGGCAAGCCCGGGCATCATTGCTTGCCAGCAGCGCCGTCAATTTCCGGCAGGCGTCGTCGCGCGCCTCCTCCGTCGCGACCCGTGCCACGCCTGCCTCGGTCGCGGGAGGCAGCGCCGCTCCGATCGCCTCGATTTGCCGCTGCAGCATCTGCTCGAGTTCGTCCGGCATGGCGCCGGTCGGGCGGCCGTTCAGCAACGCCTCTTCCAGCACGGCTGCCGTTTCCTGCACCGAGGTGGCGCCGATATTGCCGGCGGTCGCCTTGAGAGTGTGCGCGATGCGGTGCGCGGTTTCGACGTCGCCTCGTTCGAGGGCCGCGCGCAGCGCGCGCGCCGTTCCGGCCTCGCCGTCGGCGAACGCCCGCAGCAGCGAGAGATACAGTGCTTCCTTGCCCAGCGTCCGCCGCAGGCCCGCCGCAGTGTCGATGCCGTCGATGGCAGGAATCGGGGGCGGTTCGGCCGTCGCCGTGCGACCGGCCGGCGCCGATAAGTCTCCGGGCTTCACCCAGCGCAGCAGCGCGCGCCAGAGCTCTTCAGGTTCGATCGGTTTGGAGATGAAATCGTTCATGCCGGCGGCGATGCAGCGCTCGCGGTCGGCTTGCATTACATTGGCCGTCATCGCGACCAACGGCAGCGCCGCGAATTGCGGCAGCGCGCGCACCGCCCGCGCCGCATCGACGCCGTCCATCTCCGGCATCTGCATATCGAGCAGCACGATGTCGTACGACTTGCGCCGCACCATGTCGATCACCTCGCGGCCGGTGCGGACGATGTCGACTTCGAGGCCGGCGTCGGTCAGCAATTCGGTCGCCACCTGCTGGTTCAATTCGTTGTCTTCGGCCAGCAAGGCATGCGCTCCGCGCAGCGCGGAAAGCTCCTTCGGCGGAACGGGAATGGTGGCCGTCCGCGCCGCCGCGCCGCGCTGGGCGGCCGTTTCACCCAGCATGCGCATCAAGGCATCGAACAGTGCCGACGGACTGATCGGTTTGACCAGCACCAGATCAATGCCGATTCCGCTCACTTGAGCGAACAGGTCTTCGCGTCCGTAGGCGGTGATGATCGCCAGCCGCGGCGGACGCTCGAGTTCGAGGGCGCGTATGCGGCGCGCGGTCTCGAGGCCGTCCAGCCCCGGCATCTGCCAGTCGAGCAGCACCGCGTCGTAGGATTCATGCAGGATGTCGGCGCCGCGGACCGCCCCGATCGCCGCGAGGCCGGAAGCGGCGACATCGACGTGGAAGGACATTTCGCGCAGCATCCCGCTCAGGACGGCGCGCGCGTTTTCGCTATCGTCGACGACCAGCACATGGCGGCGGCGCAAGTCCGGTTGCGGCAGGTAAACCTTGCGTACATCCTTGCCGATGCCGACGCGCGCCGTGAACCAGAAGGTCGAGCCCTTGCCGTATTCGCTCTCGACGCCGACTTCGCCGCCCATCAGTTGCGCCAGCTTCTTCGAAATCGCCAGTCCGAGTCCTGTGCCGCCGTAGCGCCGCGTGGTCGAGACGTCGGCCTGCTCGAAACTCTGGAACAGCCGGCCTTTCTGTTCTTCGGTCAGGCCGACGCCGGTGTCGCGCACCGCGAACCACAAGAGCGCTTCGCTGACGGTATGCTCGCGCAGCCGCACGACGATCGCGATTTCGCCGCGCTCCGTGAACTTCACGGCGTTGTTCGCATAGTTGATCAGGATCTGTCCGATCCGCAACGAATCGCCGATCATCATCCGACTCGGCAAGTCGGGAGCGACGTCGTAGATCAGTTCCAGGTTCTTGCGCCCGGCTTTGTCGGCGACCAACGCGGCGACGTTGTCGAGCAGGGCTTCCAGGTCGAATTCGGCGCGCTCGATCGACAGGCCGCCGGCCTCGATCTTCGAGTAATCGAGAATGTCGTTGACCACGCCGAGCAGGTGGTGGCCGGAACGCTGCAGCTTTTGCAGGTAATCGCGCTGGCGCGGCGTCAACTCGGTCTTGAGCGCGAGATACGACATGCCGATGATCGCATTGAGCGGCGTGCGGATCTCATGGCTCATGTTCGCCAGGAACATCGCTTTGGCGCGGCTCGCGGCCTGCGCTTCGTTGCGCGCCGCCAGCAGTCGCGCGGCCTGTTGCCGCTCGTTGTCGTTGGCTTCCACCAGCCGCGCGTAGAGGACGCCGTTCTCGAGCAGCAGTTCGAGCAGGACGAAGCTGACCGCCAGCATGCCGTACAGGCGCCCCGCATAGAAGCCGAGGTCGAAGCGGCCGGCGTTGAGGACCGCCGACAGGGCGATATCGAACAGCCAGGCCACCATCACCACCATGAGCCACAGGTCGAGTACCGAATGCGGCCGCCGCCGCCATAGCACGAAGGCGGCGGCCAGGCTGAGCAGCCAGACGCTGGTGACGACGAATTTCATCGCCGGCGTGTAGCGGTTGCCGGCCATGATCGCGGGCAGCAGATCCTGGCCGGCCGTCGCCAGCGCGGCCAGGGCGCCGGCCAGTGCAGCGACCATGAGGATGCTGGTCAGCGTCGAGAAGCGCCGCCGTTGCCGCGGCGCTTCGCCTCTGAACAACGCATAGGCGATCACGAACAGCGGAAAACCGCCGTGCCAGAACATGTAGATCCAGGCCGTGCTTTGCGGGCCGGCGCCGAGCAGGCCGGCCGGCGCGAACAGGCCGGGAAAGGTAAGGGCATGCAGGGCCGCCATGAAGGACGTGAACAGATAACCGCAGGCCAGCATGCGCAGCGCGCGCAGGCCCAGGATCCGATGCTGTCCGAACAGCAGGACCGCCGTGATCAAGTCATTGATGACGATCACCGATTCATAGATCGGGATGAAGGCCCAGACGGCGGGCAGCTTGACCTGCGCGAACGGTGCGGTGCAGAGGAACACCACGACGGACACCAATACGATGGCGAGCGCGAGCCGCCGTTCGCGACCTTGCACGGGAAGCGTCGAGAGATACGCTCTGGCCTCGTTCGAATCCTGCGTCATGGCATCCTCCGCCGGGCTTCCCGTCCGGGGCGTGGAAACGAGCCGCGCTCGGTCTCGGACAGGCAAGCCGATAAGCCTGACTGTGCGACCCGGCTGGCCGCCGGAGGCAAGATGCGATGCGCGCTATCGCCGGTGGGCGACAAAGCTAGCGTGGTGAATTTCCGTGCTGCTGTCTATCCTGTGCCCAGGGGAAAAGCATGCCGCTTGCGTTGCGTCAAATATGGCGACCGAAAGTTACCGGTCCGCGGGACAGGTCATTCGGCCCCGATCTCGTGAAATTCCGTGCCGGCCAGGTCCGCCGGTTCGCGCGCGGAGGCTTGCGCGTCGTCGAAGATCGCCAGCGTTCCAACCCATAGCACTTCGGCTTGCTGCCGGTCGCGATTCTCGATCTTGTGCGGCGTGCCGGCATCGAAGTGCAGCGAGTCGCCGCTGTCGAGCCGGTACTCGCGGGCGCCGACCGTATAGACGATGGCGCCGCTCAAGACATACACCATCTCCTCGCCGGCATGCGACACCGTTTCGGAAGCGAAGCCGGCCGGCACGATCATCTTCACCGAATGCAGCCGACTGCCGGGAAACACCGTCGACAGGCGTTCATAGCCGACGCTCTCATCCTCGATGGCATAGACTTCGCGGCGGCCCTGGTGCGAGTCGGGCGCCGTCTGCGCCGGCTGGTCCACCAGTTCCTGCAACGGCACGTCGAGCGCGCGCGCGACGTTGACGAGCGAGGACAAGGTGATGCCGCTCAGGTTGCGCTCCACCTGCGACAGGAACCCGACAGACAGGCCGCTTTCCTCGGCCACTTGCAGCAGCGTCTTGTGCTGCGCCTTGCGCAGCCTGCGGATCCGCTTTCCGATTTGCTTGGTGGTCATCGCGGTCCTTGGAGCCGGCCAGAGAAGAAGCGCCGCAGCGCGGGGAAGATCGTGGCGCGATTCTAGAGCGGTTTGAGAGGCAGTTCAAGGGACGACGCCGGTTTCGATCAAGCCGGATCGGCGCGCCCGGGAACACCCCCTCATCCCTGGCGCCATCGGCATTCCAGGAGTATGAGGAGGTAATAATTTTAGTGCCACAATAATTTTAGCTTTACTTAAATTTTTAGTGTAGCTAAAATTTTGATTGCACCCCGAACCGCTACCCCTTTTTGCCTCGAAAGGATCGCCATGCTCCCAGCCCTTCCGTACAGCTTTCCCGCGTCGTCCTATGCCCCCGATGTCCGCGCCAACCATCGCGCCGTCCAAGACTTGATGACCGCCTTGGCGCTCGATGTGCTGCTGGTGCCGTCGCACGATCCGTTCCTGACGGCGTACACGCCGATGGAAAACAGCTTGCGCTACGCGGTCTCGGGTTTCGACGGTTCGGCCGGCAGCGGCGTCTTCGTGCGGCGCGAATTGCTCGACCCCCTGGGTTGCGGCGCCCAGTTCATTCTGTTCGTCGACGGGCGCTACCATGTCCAGGCCGAGCGCCAGACCGATGCGACGCTGGTGCAAGTGGAAAAGCTCCCGCTCGGCATCGCTATCTGGGACGGCATCGCCGCCTGGCTCGGTGCGCGCGCCGCCGCGCGCGTGCGCATCGGCTGGGACCCCTATCGCGTCAGCGTGGCCCAGCGCGTCAAGCTCGATGCGGCACTGGCGACGGCTGGCGTCGAGTGGGTTGCGCTCGAGCGCCAGGAACTCGAACGCGCCGTCGCCTTGCCCGGCTGGCGGGTCGAGCGTCCGATCAGGGCCTTGCCGGAGAGCGTGACCGGACGCAGCGTCAGCGCCAACCTGGTGCGCCTGCAGCAGGCCATCGCCGCGCGTCACGGCGCGGCCGCGACCTGTTACGTCACCTGCGCCGCGGACGATATCTGTTATCTCCTCAACAGCCGCGGCCATCATCTGCCGAACCTGGCATCGCATCTCGGCTATCTGTTCGTGCTCGGGCGCGAAGCCGCGCTCTACCTGCCGTCGGCATGCAGCGCCTGCCCGGTCGAACTCGACGCCGAGCTGCGGGTATTCCGCGACGACCGCGCCGGTTTGCTCGCCTTTCTCGCCGGCTTCGACGTGCGGCAGGTCTGCTATCGCGCCGAGAGCGTCAACTGCGCATTGCCGCAATGGGCCCGCGAGGCCTGGCCGGCGGCGCGCCACGATAGCGCGTTCGACGCGGTCGATGCGATGCGCGCCGTCAAGACCGAAGCCGAACTGGCCGCCGTGCGCGCCGCGTTCGCCAGGAGCTCGGCGGCGGTCGCCCAGGCGATGCGCTTCGCCAAGTACGGGCAAGCGGGCATGCGCCATTCCGAACGCGATCTCGCCGCAGCGATCGTCGGCGCTTACCGCGAGCAGGGGGCGGTCGCGCTGAGCTTCAACCCGATCTCCGCGACCGGGGAAACGGCGGCGCTCATGCATTACGGCGACGCCAGCCCGGAGCGCGAATTGCGCGACGGCGACCTGGTGCTGCTCGACAGCGGCGCCTACTATGCCGAGGGCTTCGCCACCGATTGCACGCGTACCGTGCTGCGCAACGCGTCCGGCGCGGCGCGTCCGGCGCCGTGGCAGAAGGAGATCTATACTGCCGTACTCAAGGCTTGCCTCAAGGGCATGATGGCGAGCTATCCCGCGGGGACGATAGGCGCCGACGTCGACCGCCTGGTGCGCGGCTGCGTGCGGGAGCGCGGCTACGATTACGCCTGCGGAACCGGCCACGGCATCGGCATCCATGTGCACGAAGGCGGCATCAATTTCGGCCCCGCCTCGCCGTTCCTGCTCGCGCCCGACATGGTGGTGTCGGTCGAACCCGGCATCTATCTCGAAGGCCGCGGCGGCGTGCGCATCGAAAACGTCATCGTCACCCATCCCGACGCCGACGCGCCGGACCGCATCCGCTTCGAGAACATCATTCATGTCGGCTACGACTGGGAATTGATCGATCTCGCGGCGCTGGACCAGGACGAACGCGATTATCTGCGCGATTACGAGCGCGCATGCCGGGCGCGCGGCACGGCCGTCACCCCCTGTCCCTTGCTCGATTGAACATGACAGTAGAATCTGGATTCCTTCCAACCGTTGCCGCAGGACGACCATGCCATTTCCAGCCTTGCCCACGATAGAAACCGAACGGCTGCTGTTGCGCGCCGTCGAGGAAAGGGATTTGCCCGACTTGCTCGCCATCCATGGCGACGACGAGGTCACGCGTTACTTATCGATCGCTACCTGGACCGGTGAAGCCGACGCGCGCGCCTGGTTCGAGCGCGTCGACGGCCGCAACAAGGAAGGCAGCGGCATGTTGTTCGCCATCGTCGAACGCGGCACCGGCATCGTGGCCGGCACCTGCGTGCTGTTCCGCCTCGAGGAGGAAAGCATGCGCGCCGAGGTCGGCTACGCGCTCGGCAAGGCGCATCGGGGACGCGGCTACCTGCAAGAGGCGATGACGGCGCTGATCGACTATGCCTTCGAGGAATTGTCGCTGCGGCGGTTGGAAGCCGAAGCCGATCCGCGCAACTTGGTCTCCGACCGCGCGCTGCGGCGCCTCGGCTTCACGCGCGAAGGCTTGCTGCGCAAGCGCTGGATCATGAAGGGCGAAGTCGTGGATTCCCATGTCTATGGCTTGCTGCGCGAGGAATGGCCGGCTCGCGCGACCACTTGATTTCCATTCCGTATCCCGGGGAGCCGCACATGAAAATTCTCGACACCGAACGCCTCAGCCTACGCCTGCTGCGGGCCGACGACGCGCCGTTCGTTCTCGAACTCTTGAACGAGCCGTCCTGGAAACGCTTCATCGGCGATCGCGGCATCCGTACCGTGGAGGGCGCGCGCGACTACATCGTCGACGGGCCGCTGGCGATGCAGGAGCGCCACGGCTTCAGCCTTTATCTGACGGAGCTGAAGGAAGACCGCACGCCGCTCGGCATGTGCGGCCTGATCAAGCGCGACACCCTGGATGACGTCGATATCGGTTTCGCGTTCCTGGCCAGGCATTGGGGCCGGGGTTATGCCTACGAAGCCGCGGCCGCCGTGATGGATTACGGCCGGCACACGCTCGGCCTGGAGCGCATCGTCGCTATCGTCTCGCCCGGCAACGAGCGTTCGATCAAGCTGCTCGAGAGCCTCGGCCTGCGCTACCAAGACCGGATCCGGATGAAGGACGGCGAAGGCGACACCTGTCTTTACGTGCGCGACTTCGCCGCTTGACGCGATCCGCATTCTCCTCCCGGCGCACCGTCCGGCGCCGGCTCCCATACGTGCCGGCAATTGTCCCGGCGCCGCCAGCCGGTGCCTCATTCGCCGGCTTTCTTGCGTTCGAGCTGCTTCTCGAACGCCGCATCGAGCTTGCTGACCCTGACTTTCTTCTGCGGCCCGGTCTTGTTCGCGAACTCGACGAATTCCTCGAGCGTCAGGTCGGGGCTGATCTTTTCCGGCGCGGCGCCGCTCGCGGCGCGCAGCAAATAGAAAAAGCCGGCCGCGGTCATGCCGAGCGAATAGCGAAATTCCGGATCGCGGGCATTCAGGCGGGCAACGGCGGCGCTGGCTTTGGTCGATCTCATCGGCGGGCTCGAGGGACTGGAATCGCTCCAATGATCGCGCAAAATCCGAAATCTGATAAGCTGCCGCGCTGTTCCTTTCTTTTCCGGCAAGCCATGTCGAATCCTTCTTCCTCCGACCCGCAATACGCGTCCTTGTACGCGAAACTCAATCTCGAGACCGCGCGCTTGCCATGGACCGAATTGTTGCGCCATTACGCCGGCGGCAACGTGATCGTCGTCAGCGACGGGCTCGACTTGATCGAAGTCGCCGCGCGCATGGCGAACGACGACAAGGACATGGTCGCGCAATGGCTGGCCGGCGGCGGCATCGCAAAGGTCAACGACGACCAGGCCAAGGCCTGGCTCGAGGCCGATTTGTCGCTGTGGGCGGTCGTGGTCAAGCCCTGGGTGCTGGTGCAGCAGCGCAAGGAAGCGCGGAAGGGCAGCGTGCATTGATGAGCGACGAACGCCTGATCGACCTGGAAATCAAGATCGCGCACCAGGACCACCTGCTCGATGTATTGAACAAGACCGTCTACGAACAACAGAAAAAAATCGACGATCTCGAAAGACTGTGCACGGAACTCGCGCGTCGGCTCAAGGACATCGCCAGCAACGCCAACGAGCGCATGCCGGCCAACGAAAAGCCGCCGCATTATTGACGTATCGCCGATCGCCGCGTGCGCGTGGCAAAAATGTTTTGCCGAAGTCACCAGCCTGTAACGATGGCCTCCTAGAATTTCCCGCGGTTGTATTTGCTTCTAGGAAAGCCCTTCTTCGTTCACTACTTGAAAGACTTCGCATAATGGAAAAATCGATTCTTGCGCTCGCCCTCGCCGGCGCAGCCACGGGCGCCGCTTTCGCGCAGACCAATGTCACGATCTACGGCGTCGCCGACGCCGGCATCCACCGCAAGGATGACGGCACCGCCAGCGTCACCGCTCTCGAGAGCGGCCTGCAGTCCGGCAGCCGCATCGGCTTTCGCGGCACGGAAGATCTCGGCGGCGGCCTGTCGGCAGTCTTCACGCTGGAGAACGGCTTTACCATGAACGACGGCAAGCCTGGCCAGGGCGGCCGCCTGTTCGGCCGCCAAGCCTTCGTCGGTTTGAACGGCGGTTTCGGTTCCCTCAAGCTCGGCCGCACCTACAATCCGATCCGTCCGGCGCTCGAATCGATCGACCCGTTCGGCCTCGGCCTCGCCGGCAACATCGCCAAGGTGTTCAAGGCTTACGACGAGCGCGCCGACAACACCATCAACTACACGACACCCAGCATGAGCGGCTTCACCGGCCAGCTCGCCTATTCCTTCGGCAATCTCGCCGGCGGCAGTTCGCTCGGCCGCCAGATCGGCGCTTCGCTGGCCTATGCCGGCGGCCCGGTGACGGGCGTACTCGCTTATCACAGCCAGAACCTGCTGACCGTCGCCAATGCCGACAATGGCAATGCCAGGAGCACGCTGCTGGGCGGCACCTGGAATCTCGGCAGGCTCAAGGCGCATGCCGCTTATGCCCTGAATAAGGGCGACAGCGCCGCCGGCGCGAAGAACGCCGATTCGCGCGATGCGATGATCGGCCTGTCCGCACCGGTCGGCAAGGGCAGCTTCCTGGCGTCCTATGTCCGCCGCAGCGACAAGCTGGTTGCCAACCGCGATACGACGCAATGGGCGCTCGGCTATACCCACGACTTGTCCAAGCGCACCAACCTGTACACCTCCTACGCCCGCATCGACAACGAAGCCGCGGCGACGCTCGGCGGCGCGGCCGCCGGCAAGGATCCGTCCAGCCTGAACTTCGGCATCCGCCACAAGTTCTGATGCGGAGCGCGGCGAAGCCCGATCCGCAGCCGGGTCGCTTCGCCGCCGCGAGAGGGCCAACCTTTCCGGCATGAAAGCGCCTGAACTTATATTGTCTCGGGCGGGTCAAGATTAGATGACGGACCGACGGGTGCGTGATGCACCCCGGCGTTGTCCGATTTGTCCCCTTTTCGTAAAGGAGTTGCCATGCTGCAGCGACACAAGATATTGCTTGGGTCGGCGATCATGACGCTCGCGCAATTGACCCATGCCCAGACATCCTCTCCACTAGCGCCGCCGGAACCGCCGATGCCGCCGCCACCGCCATCGGCGCCGCCCGATCCGGCGGCGTTGCCGCAAGCGGTCCCGCCCGATATGCCGCCCGTGCCTCCGGCCCCGCCGGTCGCGCCAGGGACACCGCACCGGCCGATGCCGGCGCCCGGAACGAGCGCCGTGCCCGAGCATTCCGTGACGATCGAACGGCGCGCGCAAACGGAAACGGAAAAAGATCCGTATATCCAGCGCCGCGAGGCGCGCGCGCAGGCTCGCGCCGAATACTTGGCACGCAGGCAGGAAGCCAGGGAAGAATACCGCGAGGCACGTCGCCAAGCCGACGAGCGTTTCGCCTTGGCACGGCAGGCGGACGATAGCCAGACCCTGCGCGGCGAAGCGGCAAGCAGCTCCGGCCAGTAAGCCGGAGCGGACCCAAAATGAACTCGAAGCGCAGGGAAGGGCGGCCCTGAGCCGCCCTTCGCGCTGGCAGTGTCAATTACGGTCGGGTTCCCATAGCGTATTGCGCTCCCAGCCGCTGCCGCGTGCGGGTTCGCTCGGCGGCGGCGCGGGCGGCGGCAGCGGCGCTCCGGGAGCAATGATGATGCGGCTGCCGTCGCCGCGCGTGATGACGCCGGTGCCGGATGGCAGCTTGTCCAGGCTGCCGCTGTCGCCTTCGCTGAGCGGCAGCGGTTCTTCATGAGAGACCAGCATTTCCATTCCCGCCCGTTGCGGGGCGGGGAAGCGGGCATTCGCGTCGATCAGTTTCGCTTTCAGCGTGTCGCGAAAGAAATCGCCGACCACCAGCGCCGCATTGTGGCCGCCCTGGCCCCAATAGGCGCTGCGCATCGTCACGCGCGCGTCGTTGAAGCCGACCCAGGCGCCCGCGACAAGGTTCGGATGCATGAGGATGAACCAGCCGTCGGTGTTGTTTTGCGTGGTGCCGCTCTTGCCGGCGATGTCGGCCAGGATGCCGAAACGCGTCTTGATCACCGTGCCGGTCCCGCGTTCGACCACGCCGCGCATCATGTCGATCAGTTCGACCGCGGAATCCTCGGTCATCACGCGCCGGCCCTCGTTTTCGAACTCGGCCAGCAGGCGTCCGGCGCGGTCGGTGATGCGCTTGACGAACAACGGCCGGCGGTATTTGCCGACGGTGGCGATGGTGGAGTAGGCGGACGCCATCTCCAGCAGCGTGACCGGACTGGTGCCGAGCGCGAGCGAGGGCACGGCGTCGAGCCGGCTGCGGTCGATGCCGAGCGCTTGCGCGAGCTGGATGATGTTTTGCAGGCCGGCATCCTGCATCACCTGCGCGGTGATCGTATTCTTCGAGTAAACGAGGCCGTCGCGCAAGGTCATGTGCTGGAGGCTCGGCCCGGACATGTCGGTCGGTTTCCACAGGCTGCCGTCGGGCGCGCGGATTTCGACGATGCGGTCGAGATAGGCGTGATCGGGGCTGAGCCCTTGCTCGAGCGCG
>DASPLX010000085.1:0-29012 GCA_035627375.1 Paucimonas sp.
AGGCCGAGTTCGCCCATTTCGCGGAAGATGGCCGGGTCGGTCTGTTCGTTGCGGAAGGCCATCTGGACGCGCGGGGCGAGCTTATCGCCGGCATAGGCGGCGGCCGCGTCGCGCACCATCCGTTCGTCTTCGGTCAATTGCTCGTTCAGCAGCAGCGGGTCGTCCCAGTGGAATTGGGCTTTGAGCTTTTTGTTCGTGTCAGGCGCGTTCATTGGACATCCTCGAAAGGGAAAGGGGGAAGCGGACAAAAGTAAGCCGGTATTGTACGCTTCCCGAAGATGTCTATACAACTTTTCGGGGTCGGGCCTACGGCGACAGGAAACGGCCGCCGTGGAACACCAGCGGCGCTTGCGGCGCCAAGTCGCAGCGCTCGACTTCGCCGACGAAGATCACATGGTCGCCTTCCGGATAGCGGCTGCGGTTATGGCACTCGAACCAGGCGGCGACGCCCTTGATGATGGGCAGGCCGGTGCGCGACAACTCGAAATCGACGCCTTCGAAACGGTTCTCGACGCGGCGCGCGAAGCGGTCGGCCAGGTGAGCCTGCTCGGCGGACAGCACATTGATGACGTAATGCGAGTTGCCGGTGAACAGGGGCAGGCTGGTCGCGTTTTTCGACAGGCTCCAGAGCACCAGCGGCGGATCGAGCGAAACCGAGTTGAACGAACTTGCCGTCAGACCGAAAAAGCTGCCGCTATCCAGCCGCGTCGTAATGACCGTGACGCCGGTGGCGAATTGGGACAAGGCATTGCGGAAATGGCGCGAATCGAATTCGGGCAACATTGCGCGCGACGGTAAGGTTGACATTGCGGATTGGAAAACATGAAAACGACATCATTATGTCATGGCGCGCCGATCATGACTTTTGATGCCGGCGCGGCGTAAGGATTCGCTTTCGGGAAACGACTTACCGGCAGCCTTCTTGAGGTTGCACAATGTTGCATAAATCGTGGTGCGCCCCGGAATGCTTTGCGCTAAAGTCAATACAGGGTACTGGGCCTCACGAGATCGGAGCAGATCATGGCAACCGAAACAGCGACACTGGGCGGCGGATGCTTCTGGTGTCTGGAAGCGGTCTATCAGCGCTTGAAGGGCGTGCTGCGCGTCGAATCCGGATATTGCGGCGGGCAGGTCGCCGACCCGACCTATGAACAGGTATGCCAGGGAACGACCGGCCATGCCGAAGTCGTCCGCATCACCTTTGATCCGGCGGAGATCGCGTATCGCGAATTGCTCGAAGTGTTTTTCACGATCCACGATCCGACCACGCTCAACCGGCAGGGGAACGATGTCGGCACGCAATACCGTTCCGTCATCTTCTACCATTCTCCCGAGCAGGAAGCCATCGCCAAGCAAGTGATCGCGGAGATGGCCAATGTCTGGGACGCGCCGATCGTCACGCAACTCGTCTCCGAACAGCCTTACTACAAGGCCGAGGATTATCACCAGGACTACTACAACAACCATCCGATGCAGGGCTACTGCGCCTTCGTCGTCGAGCCGAAGATCGCGAAGTTCCGCAAGACCTTCGCCGACAAGCTGCGCCAATAGCATTCACGGCGCGTCGTACATGTAGCGGCGCGACCAGGGAATGGCCGCCGGGCTGCAGCCCGCCTTGACGCATACGACCTGGTACAGCGAAATCCAATCCTGCTCGAAAGCGTAGGCGGAACCCGCCAGGTAGACGCGCCAGATGCGGAAGCGCTTGTCGTCCACCAGGCTGCGGATGCGGTCGGAATGCAGCTCGAAATTATCGGCCCACATGCCGCAGGTTTTCGCGTAGTGCCGGCGCAGGCTTTCGATGTCGATCGCTTCCAGCCCGCCTTCCTGCATGGTTCGCAGTACGAGCGAGATGTGCGGCAATTCGCCATGCGGAAACACGTACTCGTCGATGAAATCCCCGGCGCCGTACGCCGTGGCGCCGCTGCCGGCATCGGTCGACGTGATGCCGTGGTTCATGGCGACGCCGTCGTCGGCGAGCAGCGCGCTGATGCGCCTGAAATATAGAGTCAGATTCTTCAATCCGACGTGCTCGAACATGCCGACGCTCGTGATGCGATCGAACTTGCCCGAGACATCGCGGTAATCTTCGATCCGGATGTCGATGCGGTCGGCGAGCCCGGCGCGCTGCACGCGCTCCTTTGCCAGCGCGTATTGATTTTGCGACAGCGTGATGCCGACGCAGCGCGCGCCGAATTTCTCCGCGGCGCGCAGCACCAGCGCGCCCCAGCCGCAGCCGATGTCGAGCAGGCGATCCCCGGGACGGACACGGAGCTTGGTCAGAATATGATCGATCTTCTTGCGCTGCGCCGTCGCGAGATCCTCGTCGCCGTTCTCGAAATAGGCGCAGGAATAGACCATGTCGGGGTCGAGCCAGGCGCGATAGAAATCGTTCGAGACGTCGTAGTGATAGCGGATCGCCTCGGCATCGATGCGTTTCGTATGGAAGCCGAAGCGGGCGATGCGCCCGAGCCGGCCTTCGGGGCGCAAGGCATTCGCGGCCAGGGCGATGCCGATCCGGATCACTTCGTGGGCCCGGCCTTCGACCTCGATCTTGCCCTCGACATACGCCTTGCCGAGATTGGCCAGCGACGGCGTCAGCAGGTAGGGGAGCGAGGAAGCGTCCGGAATGCGGATCGTGACTTTCGGCGCGGCCATGCCGAGATCGAGCTGCCGGCCGTTCCACAGCACGAGGCGCAACGGCAGCGCCGCGCGCCGGCGCATCTCTTCCACCCAGGAACCCAGTCTTTTTTCCCAGAACACGAAGCACCTCCGTGCATGCGAAATCGACTCCCTGTATTTTTCCCCGAGTTCAAGTGCGCCGACGCTTCCTTCCGTCAGGGCTGCAAGCGCGACCGCTCCCAGCGGCCGTCTTCTTGTAAGGTGTACAGGATGCGGTCGTGCAGACGCGACGGCCGCCCCTGCCAGAACTCGACGCGATCGGGGAGCAAGCGATAACCGCCCCAATGCTCGGGGCGCACCGGCTTGTCGCCGTATTGCTTTTCGACCGCGACGATTCTTTCCTCTAACTCTGCGCGGCTCGCTATCGGCCGGCTCTGGCTCGAGGCGATCGCGCCGATCTGGCTTTTCACCGGACGGCTGTAAAAGTAGCCGTCGCTTTCGGCCGCCGTCAGCCGTTCGACGCGGCCTTCGATACGTACTTGCCGCTCCAGTTCGATCCAGTAGAACAGCAACGCGGCATAGGGGTTTTCATTCAGCTCGCGCCCCTTGCGGCTGTGGTAGTTGGTGAACCAGGTGAAGCCGCGCGCATCGATATCCTTGATCAGCACGATGCGCGACGACGGCCTGCCGTTCTTGCCGACCGTCGAGACGCTCATGGCGTTGGCTTCCGGAACCTCGGCCGCCAGCGCCTCTTGAAACCATTTCGAAAACTGCGCGATCGGGTCGGCCAGAACATCCGTTTCAGTCAGGCTGGCGCGAGAATAATCCTTGCGCAAATCCGCTATCGACATTTTCCCTCCCTGTGTTGTCATGCCGTCGGCGACGCCGGTTCGCGGACGCCTCTGCGCTCGCGCATGGCGTCGCCCAATGCCGTCATTTGCGCCGCGCCGAACAGCCGCCGCGCCATCGGCGCGATGACGGATTCTTCCTTTTCCATGTGCTCCGCGTAAAGGCGCGCGAAGCGTTCCACGTCTTGCGCTTCCAGCGCCGCGGATTCGCCGGCGGCGATCGCCCGCAGTTGGCGCTCGAGATTGCTCCATGCTGCGCCCATTTGCACATGGTCCGCCATGATCTGGGGCAGAATTTCGCTCAAAACCGCCGCATCGTCGCCGCGCGCCGCCGCGTGCAGCATCGGCAGCAGGTTTTCCTCTTCGTCGGCGTGATGGTGATGGGCCGCAACGCTGAAGTAGCGGACCACGTTTTCCGCCGCCCGGCGGGCTTCGGCATCGGCGCCGCGCTTGGGCAGGTGGACGAGCAGGTTTTGCATCGTCCGGATCTGCTTGCGGATACGGTCGTGACAATGCTCGAGGACTTCGAGCGGTTGCTCGAAGCCCGGGGCAGGGGCCAGCAGCAAATTGTTCATGAAGTCGCCTCGCTTTTCCTCGCATACGCCTTGCGCCATGCGACCGGGACGCCGTAACCGATCAGTGCGCCCATGCCCCAGAATATCGCAAACAGCCCGAGCGCGGCGCCGGCGGCGCCGAAAGCCAGAGGCAATACGACCTGGCTCGCATTGCTGATCGTCACGCGGATGCCGACCGCTTCCGCGGCCCGTCCGGCCGGCGAGGCATGATGCAGCAGCGCCAGCACGTTCGGCTGGCTCGATCCGAGCGCCAGGCCGAGCGCCGCGGTCACGAACATGATCGCGGCGGGCGTCTTCATGAACGGGAACAGCGCATAGCAGATCACGGCCAGCACCAGCGCCACCGTCAGTATCTGCCATTCCGTGTAGCGGCGCGCCAGCCATTGCATCGCCAGGCGCACGGCGATGGTGGCGCCGGAGAAGCAACCGAGAATCAGCCCGATGGTGGAAGCCGAGAAGCCCAGGCGGGAGCCGTGGATCGGCATGACGAAAGTGAACAAGTCCCAGGCGGAGCCGAGCAGCGTGCTCACCAGGTAGATGCGCCGCATTTCCGCGTCGCGCAGCAATTCCATGACGCTGCCCGATCGCTGCGCCGGCGGCGGAGCCGGTATCCTGGCGTGCTGGGCGCCGATGGCCGAGGTCATCGCGATCGCCGCCAGGCCGAGAGCGGCGGCGATGGCATACGCGATGCCATGCCGGAAATGATCGATGACGAAACCGGCGATCACCGGGCCGCAAAAGCTCGACACCGAATAACCGAGCGCGAGCCAGCTGAAATTCGATGAGGTCGAATCCGGATCGCTCATCATGCCGACCGCGTGCTGCACCGATACATGAATCGCCAGAAAGCCGGTGCCGATCATCAGCGCCGCCGGATACAGCACGGCCAATCCGTCGACCGCACCGGGAATCGCGCATCCCAGGAATACCAGCGCTCCTCCCGCCAGCATCGGCTTGGCGATGCCGACACGGTCGATGATCCTGCCCATCTTGACGGCCACCAGCATCGGAAACAATGCAAACAAGGCAACCAGGGTGCCGACCGTGAATTCCGAGGCCTGGAGCGAGAGGGCGTAAAGGGAGGTGGTGATGCGCGCCGCCACGATGGCAATGTGCGCCGTGACCGAAATCAGGATGAGTTGAAACAGGAAGGGGAGATGCCGCACAAGCAATAAGACTGAGACCGGGAGAAAAATATCCCTACGAGAATCTATTCTAGAGGAAATCCCATCCTTGCTCTCCGTTAAAATAGCGGGATGAATGCCCTGGTTTCTTCCGCTGTTGTTTCTCCGCAGGACGACATCGATTTCGAGCGCCGCTTCGGCGGTATCGCGCGCCTGTACGGCGCCGCCGCGCTGGCCCGGTTTCGCGATGCGCACGTGTGCGTGATCGGCGTCGGTGGCGTCGGCTCGTGGGCCGTCGAAGCGCTCGCGCGCAGCGCGATCGGCAGCATCACGATGATCGACCTCGACAATGTCGCCGAATCGAATGTCAACCGCCAATTGCACGCGCTGACCGATACGCTCGGCATGGCCAAGGTCTCCGCCTTGCGGCGGCGCATCGCGCAAATCAATCCGTATTGCCAGGTGACCGAGATCGAGGATTTCGTCACGCCGGACAATCTCGACGACATGATCGGGAAACGCGGCTACGACTACGTAATCGACGCCACCGACAACGTGGCGGCGAAAGTCGCCCTGATCGTCTATTGCCGCGCGCGCGGCATTCCCTTGATCGTCGTCGGCAGCGCCGGCGGCCAGATCGATCCCACCCGGATCGAAGTGCGCGACCTGACGCGCACCGAGCAGGAGCCCTTGCTCAAGAAAGTGCGCAGGCGCTTGCGCCAGCTGCACGGCTTTCCGCGCGGCGCCAAGAACAAATTCGGTATCGACGCGGTGTTTTCCACCGAGCCGCTGCGCTATCCGGGCGCCGTGGATGCGGCCGCCGTGGATGCGGCCGCCGTGGACACGGCCGCCGTGGACACGGAGGCGCCGGAGATGTGCGCGATCGATGCGGACGGATCCGCCGGCATCACCGGCTTGAATTGCGCCGGTTTCGGCTCCGCCATGGTCGTGACGGCCAGTTTCGGAATGGTGGCGGCGGCGCACGTGCTGCGCCTCCTGGCGGCCGAGAATCCCAGCGCTTTCCCTTAACATTCAGTATCATGCCGGTTTTGATACACTCTGGGCGGCATTTTTGCGCCCGGTTTCAAGGAAAATCATGAAAAAATCGTTTGTCATTCTGGCGTCGCTGTGCGGCGCCGCATTGGCCGCCGGCCTGGGCGGTTGCGGCGGCGGCGGCGGTGTGACCACCATCAGCATCGGCGGCACGATCACCGGGTTGACCGCTTCCGGCCTCACCCTGATCACCAGCTACTCCACCGGCTATTCCACCGGCTCCACGCTTCTCGATGTCGCCGCCAATACCACCTCGTTCAAATTCACCAACCGCCTGAACCAGGGCGCCAGTTATGTCGTCGGCGTCTACAGGCAACCGGATTTGATGACTTGCACGGTAACCAACAACGGCGGCACGGCCGGCAGCAGCGACGTTACGAATGTGCAGGTCGCTTGCTCGCCGAACAACGTGCTCGGCGGCACCGTCACCAACCTGCGGGGGCAGAATCTGAAGCTGGCGAACGGCAGCGATGTCGTGTCCATCGCGCCGTCCGCGACCGCCGGCGCCAACGTGAGCTTCACCTTCCCGGCCCGGGTGGCGCAGCAGGCGAATTACGGCGTCACCATTCTGCAGCAGCCCGACGGCCAGACCTGCACGGTCGCGAACGGTTCCGGCACCATGGGAACCACCGATCGCAACGACGTCCTGGTCAATTGCCAGTAATCCTTTTCCGCAGCCCGCGCCGCTCGCGCACGCGCGGGCGGCGCATCCGGTTCGACCGGCTGCGCTTCCAGATTTTTCCGGAGACATCCATGAAATCCTCCAAGACGTATCTTCAGTTGTCCGCGATTCTCGCCGTCGCTGCCGGGCTGGCCGCCTGCGGCGGCTATACGACCGTCAGCCTGGGCGGCAGCGTGAGCGGGCTGGTGAGCGACGGGCTGGTGCTCGCCAACGGTTCGAGCACCGTATCCATACCCAAGAACGCGACCTCGTACACCTTCCCCGACCAGATCGATGCGCACGGCTCCTATGCGATCACCGTCAAGACGCAGCCGCCGCACTACACCTGCGGCGTCGATAACGCCACCGGGCGCGCGACCGGCCTGTCGATCACCTATGCCAACGTGTTTTGCACCAAGACGCTCCATACGGTCGGCGGCACCCTGGTCGGCCTGACCGGCGCCAATCTCCAGCTGACCAACGGCGCCGACACGCTCTCGCCGAGCGCGGGCGCAACCCAGTTCACGTTCGCGACCAAGGTCGCCGAAGAAGAGGCCTACGGCGTCGCCGTGCTGCGTCATCCCGACGGCCAGACCTGCACCGTGCAGAACGGCACCGCCTACATGGGCACCACGGATGTGACGAATATCGTCGTCACCTGCGTCAACAGGTGATCTCGCGGCAGCCGGAGCCGCGCGGTTCGCGCATCCGATGCCGCCGCATTCCATGTCGCCGGCACCATCGATTGGTGCCGGCTTTTTTTCGTCCAGGGATCATGCCATGCGTCTTCTGCTCTACGTCTTCCTCATCCTCGCCAGCCTGCCGTCGTTCGCCGAGCGGCTGACGCTCGAGCGCCTGTACGGCGCTCCCGACCTGTCCGGGCCGAGCCCGCGCCGGCTGCAGATCTCGCCGGACGGCACGCGCGTCGCTTTTCTGCGCGGTCGTGACGGCGATCAATTCCAGCTTGATCTTTGGGAATACGACATCGCCGCAAAGGCCATGCGCCGGCTGGTCGATTCCAAGGCGCTGCGGCCGGACGAGCGTCTCTCGGACCAGGAACAGGCTCGGCGCGAGCGCGAGCGGACCGCCGCCTGGCGCGGCATCGTCGACTATCGCTGGTCGCCCGACGGCAAGCGCCTGCTGGTGCCTTTGGCCGGCGATCTGTTCCTGATCGAGGTCGCGCATCCCGAGCGGGCGCGCAAGATCGCCGGCGGCCACGTGATCGATCCGCAGATTTCTCCGATGGGACGCTATGTCTCGTTCGTGCGCGACCAGGATCTGTACGTGGTCGACATCGTCGCCGGTGTCGAACGCCGCCTGACGCGCGACGGCGGCGGGGCCATCCATAACGCCGAAGCGGAGTTCGTGGCCCAGGAGGAAATGGGGCAGGCCAGCGGCTACTGGTGGGCGCCCGACGATTCGGCGATCGCCTTCAAGCGCTTCGACGAATCGCCGGTGCCGGTGGCGCGCCGCTTCGAAGTGCGCGCCGACGGCGCCGAGGTTGTCGAACAGCGCTATCCGGGCGCCGGCGATCCCAACGTTCAGGTTTCGCTGGCCGTCGTCGCGCCCGACAGCGGCGTGGTCCGCCAGATCGATCTCGGCGTCGACCGCGACATCTATCTCGTGCGCGCCGACTGGAGCGCCGACGGCCGCATGCTCGCCTATCAGCGGCAATCGCGCGACCAGAAGCGGCTCGACCTGGTGGCGGTCGATGTCGCCACCCTGGCGCAACGCACGCTGGTCAGCGAGACGTCTCCGACCTGGGTCAACGTGCTCGGCAAGGCCCATTTCCTGAAACAGCGCCGGGCATTCCTGTGGGCTTCCGAGCGCAGCGGCCGCAATCATCTCTATCTGTTCGATCTCGACGGCAAGCTGTTGCATCCGGTGTCGGCCGGCGAGTGGGGAGTCGACGAGGTCCTGGCGATCGACGAGAAGACCGGCCGCGTCCACGTCAGTTCGAATCGCGACGCCATCCATGATCAGCAGGTGTACGCGCTGGCGCTCGACGGCAGCAACGCCGATCGCCCGGTGCGCATCACCCAGGCCGACGGCTGGCACGAGGCCCGGTTCGCGGAGCACGGCGACGTCTTCGTCGACACCTGGTCCGATCCGGACACGCCGCCCCAGGTCAGCCTGCGCCGCGCCGACGGCACGCTTCTGGCCTGGATCGAGCGCAATGAACTGAACGACGCGCATCCGTATGCCCGTTACCTTGATGCGCATACCAGGCTCGAATTCGGCCGCCTGCAAGCGGAAGACGGCCAGACGCTGCACTACTCGCTGCGCAAGCCGCCCGGCTTCGATCCGCAACGGCGCTATCCGGTGTTCCTGTCGGTGTACGGCGGCCCGGGCGCGCAAACCGTCAAGCGCAAATGGGGCGACCTGTTCGACCAATACATGGCGCAGCAGGGCTTCATCGTCTTCAAGCTCGACAATCGCGGTTCCGCGCGGCGCGAACGGCGTTTCACCGATGCCATCCACTTGTCGCTCGGGAAGAACGAAGTGGCGGATCAGCTGACCGGCATCGCGTGGCTGGCGCGCCAAAGCTTCGTCGACGGCAAGCGCATCGGCGTGTTCGGCTGGAGCTACGGCGGGTTCATGACCCTGCGCCTGCTGGCGGCGGCGTCCGACCGCATCGCCGCCGGCGTGGCCGTCGCGCCGGTCACCGATTGGAAACTGTACGACACCCACTACAGCGAGCATTTCCTCGGCCGTCCGCAAGACAATGCCGAAGCCTACCGCCAAAGCGGCGTCTTCGCGCACCTGGATGGATTGCGTTCGCCGCTGCTGCTGGTGCACGGCATGGCCGACGACAACGTGCTGTTCGCGAATACGACCCGCCTGATCGACGAACTGACCGCGCGCGGCATCTTATTCAGCCTGATGGCGTATCCGGGCGAGAAGCACGGCATCTCGAAACCGAAGGCCAAGATCCACGTGCATCGGACCATCGAGGCATTCATGAAGGAGCGCCTCGGAACGGCGAAGCCCTAAGAAAAAACGCCCCGACGGGGCGTTTTTTTCGAGCGTCCGGCGGCCGCGCTTCAAGGCGCCGGCATGGTCGGGAAGCTGCTGCGCACGAAGTTCGTCACATGATCGGCCAGAAGTTTGTGCGTATGCGCGGTCGGATGCAGCGTGTCCCAGAACACGAAGGTGTCCGGGTTCGTGCATTCGGCGCGCGTCGGCCAGATCGAGAGATAGTTCGCGCTCGAATTGGAGTTGATCGCGAGGCAGGATTGCCAGGTGTTGGTCTTGCCGTATTTGCTCGGATTGTTGAGCAGGTCGTTGAACAGCGTGTTGGCGTCGAACATGCGGATCACGAGCGACGGTCCGTAGGCCGCCTGCAATTCGTCGCGCAACTGGACCAGGCGCGCGTTGAACGCGGCCACCTGCGAAGCGACATAGGCATCGTCGCTGCGCATCTGGAATACGGGGGCGCGCGACACGTCGGGCAGGTTCACCAGCAGGACGTTGCGGGCGCCGGCATTGATCAGCTTGATCAGCGCCTGCCGTTCGGCGGCGATGATCGAGTCGACCGAACGGTTGTAATTGACCAGATCGTTGCCGCCGATGAGCACCGTGAACAGCGTGTTCTCGGGACGATAGTTGGGCGAACTCCGCATGTAGGTGATCCACGAATCGACTTGCTGGTTCACGCCGGGAATCACCATGTAGGCATCGGCCGCGGCGCCGGCCACGGCCCAGTTGTACATCGGCAGGCGCGTGTTGTCGGACAGGTATTCGACCCAGACCTTGTCGTTCGAGAAGCGGCCGAGAAACCAGCTGTTGCGGTTCGGCATCTGCCACTGCGTGCCGTTGTAGAGGTTCTGATTGTCGGACAGGCTGTCGCCGAAGGCGATGATCTTGTTGATGCGCGCCGGCTGCGATGCGCTGTCGTTGGTCCAGACCGTGTAATTGAGCGAGAGCGAAGTGTCGGCCGCCGCATGCAGGGCCACGGAGCGATTGATGCCGTAGTTGGCCAGCGTGCTCTGGCATACCGACTTGAGCTTGTCTTGCGAGACGTCGCTGTAGAACATGTTTTGCCAGCTCAGCAGGCCATCCTTCCACCAGCGGCCGTAGATGCGATAGTAGCCGCCGCTGGCCGGATCGATGCCCCAGACGTAGTTGGTCTTCGGCTTGGCCGGCGAGGTGTCGACGCGATAGAAGCAGCGCAGGTAGGTGTAGGTGGGATTGCCGAGAGCGTAGGCGGAAGAGGCGAATGAAGCGGAAATGAAACAGCAAAGGCTCAGCAGCAAAAGCTTGAAGCTTTTCACGTTTTGTCTCCTAGATTGTCGTTGTGGTCCGCGTTGCGGAAACCTCTTGCAGCGAGCCGAACCGAATCCGGCTTGACCGGCTACGTGCAACGCGCGAGGTGCGCCGCCGCGTCTTCTATGGGCGCGTACGGCCAGCTCATTCTAGGGAAACGGGATCGTGAAAGCTTGCACTAAATTGAGGCGAATTAGAGCGGGAGCTCTAGTTTCGGACCTGGGCGGATTCGGTGATTTCCGGTCACCGTTTTGCGTGGACCGCCTCGATCGCGAACAGCCAGTCGCGGTAGAGCGCCTTTCCCTCGAACTCGTGAAACGGCGGAGCGAAATTGCCGATCTTGATCGGTCTCCCTTCGCACAGGCTGTAGAAGCCTACGATCCCGGAGCCGTCCGCCGCGCGGACCATGCCCCATTCCTCTTTGCCGGTCAGCGGATCGGGATATATATGGCGCAGATGGCGGCGGACACCCGGATAGCGGGGATCCCTGAGCAAGTCCTCGAGCGAATTCGGATAACGCTTCTGGCCGGCCGGCGTCGCCGTCGCATAGCTGATCAGGGCATTGCGGAATTCCTCGCCGATCGCGAGCAATTCGTCCTCAGCCGCGCGGCGCTGCAGCACGGCGCCGACCTGCAACGTGGCCGCGGCGGAGACCCCGATCACGGCGATCAGGATCAGCAAGCCGAGATAGGTGAAGCCGCGCTGACCGGTGTTCATAGTTCCGAAAACGGCCGGCCGTCGCGCGCTCTGCCGGAAGCGCCGCTCTTGATGTCGTAGATGCCGCCCTTGTCGGCGTTCTCGGGCGGCATCAGGATCCAGGTGCCGGAGCTCTCGGTGATCGGGTCGAATGGCAATGCCCGCAGGTACTTGCGTTCGACCAATTCCGAGAGCGACTCCGGATAACGTCCCGTGTCGGCGTAGAACTTGTCGATCGTTTCGCGCGTCGTGCGCAGGTTCTCGGCGAGCACGGTTTCCTTGCTGGCGTCGATGCTTTGGAAATAGCGCGGCGCGGCAAGGGTCAACAGCAAAGCGACGATCGCCAGCACGATCAGCAATTCGATCAGTGTGAAGCCGCGCCGTTTCGCTCCGCGGACGTCGGTCCGAATGGTCATGGTTGCCTCACCATTTACGATATGGCACGCCGTTCAAGCCGACCTTGGCCGACAGCGAATACACATCGTATACATCGTCTCCCTCCTGCGGATCGGCCGCCTCGCTGGCATAGCTGCGCTTGCCCCAGGATTGCGCTTCGGGAATGCCGGTATCGGGATGCAGCGGATCGCGCGGAACGCGGCGCAGGAAATAGATCTTGCCGCGCTTCGGATCGCGCTGATCCGGAACGCCTTCGACCAGGATATCGAGATCCTTCGGATAGCCGGTCGTGCCGAGCGGCTTCGGGATGCGGCCTTCGTCGGCGGCGCGCTTGTAAGCGTCGATGGCGCCGCGGATCTCGCGCAACGCGCGCCGCAACTCCTGTTCCTGGCTGCGCTGCACCGAGACCTGGGCGACCGGAATCGCGATGCTCGCCAGGACGCCGAGAATCGCCAGCGTGATCAGCAGTTCGATCAAGGTGAACCCGGAGCGCCGATTCCGTGCGGCCGGGAGGAGCAAGGACTCGATACGCATGGCCGGCATTATTGCTGGATACGTACGATGTGCGGAGACGGCACAGCCGCAGTGAGAGGCTTGCCGCCGGCGCCGCCCGGCGCGATCGACACGACTTGTATGCGCGCCGCATCGGCGGCAGCCAGCGCGCGGAACGTGAGCGTGGCGAAGGTGCCCGGCGCCGCCGTCGCCTCGGCGCCGGAACGCACACCCGTCATGACGACCTGGCCATGGGGTTCGACCCGGCTGTTGAAACGGGTTTGCGCGCCGCCTTGCTTCAGGAAATCGCCCTCGGCGATGCCGATGATCTGCAAAAGCTTGTTGTCGAACCCGATCGTCACCGGCAAGTTCGAGATTGGCTGTTCCGGCTTCAATGCCAGCTGCACGGTGAAGGTTTCGCCCGATTTGACTTGCGCCGGGCCTTGCCATTGCCAGCCGAGACCGACGGCCGGCCGATTCTGGCTCGCCGTAACGTCGCTCGCTTGAACGACATTGTTCGCGCCGCCGGTACCGGGGGGCGCCGTCGGCGACGGTGGAGCGGAGTTCGGACTCGGCGCTGCGCCCCGCTCGGCGGACGCGACGGTTGCCGCATTGGCCGCGGCGACCGGCAGCGGACCGGCGACAGCATCGGGGCGCAGGCGGAAGCTGCTGTCGGTGCCGGCCCTGAATTCGGACAAGGCCGCATCCGGTCGCTGGATGTTGCGAATCAGGCGCGGCGTGATCGACAGCACGATCTCGGTCTTCTGACTGTCGTCGTTGGTGCTGCCGAACAAGCGGCCCACGATCGGGATTTCTCCGAAGCCGGGTACCTTGTTGGCGGTGCTGCGGTCCTCGTCGTTGATCAATCCCGCCAGCACCTGGTTCTCGCCATCCTTCAGGCGCAACACGGTGCTCGCGTTGCGCGTGCCGATCTGATAGGCGACCGAGCCGGATTTGGTTTCCAGCCGGCTCACGATATTGCTGACCTCGAGCGCGACCTTGATCGCCACTTCGCCATCGGCGTAGATCGTCGGCTCGACATCGAGCTTCAAACCGACGTCGACGTAGTTGACCGATTCCGAGACGAAGCCGGTCGAAGTCGAGGTGGTGGTGATGTTCGGCACGCGCTCGCCGATCAGGATCTTCGCCTTTTCATGGTTGCGCGCCCGGATGCGCGGATTGGCGAGAATGTTGGCATCGGTATCCTGTTTCTTCGCATTGACCACGAGCGGCGATACGCCGACGCCGACATTCCTGCTGCCGAAGCCGGCGTTCAGGTCGCGCAGCGTCAGCCCGACCTTCGAATCGGAAGCCAGCGGCGTGAGGGTAACGTTCTCGGGCCAACGGATGCCCAGGTCGAGCAGCCGGGTACGCTTCACCTCCAGGATCTCGACTTCCAGCATCACTTCGGGCTCGGCGACGTCGTGCAGGGCGACCAGCTTTTCCGCAAGACGGATCGCCTCGGGGCTGTCGCGCACGATCAACATGTTCAGCTTTTCGTCGACGACCACGTCGCGGCTCTTGACGATGGTCTTGAGCGTTGCGGCGACCGTCTTCGCTTCCGCGTTGGACAGGAAGAAGGTCTTGACCACCATTTCCTGGTAATCCTTGAGCTTGGCCGCCGTGTTCGGATAAATCAGGATGGTGTTGCCGTCCAGGACCTGCTGTTCGAGCTGATTGGTGAGCAGCACGAAATGCACGGCGGAGGCGACCGTACTGTTCCGCAGGAAGATCGAGGTCTTCTGGTCGGTCTTGACGTCTTTGTCGAACAGGAAGTTCAGCCCCGAGGTGCGGGCGATGACCTCGAACACCTGCTTCAAGGCGACGTCCTTGAATTCGATCGTGATCGGCTTCCTGTAGGCGGCCGACAATGCCGATTCCTGCGGCGCGGCCGCCGTCCGCTCCGCGATCGCGCGCTTCAAGGCCAGCGCCGCGGCGTGGCGCGGATTCTCGGCGAGAATCGCGCGCAGCTTCAGTTGCGCGAGATCGGCATCCTTCTTGTCCAGCGCGGCTTGCGCTTCGCTCAACAGCTTGGCATGCCGCGGTTCGGCGTCGACGGTTTCCACGCCGGCCCGGGCGCGGTCATTGTTCGGATCGACGACCAGCGCGCGCTGGTACAGCTTCTTCGCTTCGGCCGATTTACCCGCCGCAAGGAAGCGGTCCGCCTGCTCCAGGAAACCCGCCAGCGCATGGTCGCGAGTCTGCAGATAGGTCTTGCGGTATTCGACGTTGCGCGGATCCTGCCCGGCCGCCTCGTGCAGCCTGGCCAGGCCGTCCTCGATCTTTCCTTGACCGACCAAGGTCTTGCCGTCCCAGTAAGCCATCTGCGCGGCACAGCCGGCCAGCATGCCGGCCGCAAACAGGGACAGGACGACGGTTCTCACGCCTGCGGACAGGCGCATAAAAGGGGAGCGGTTTCGCATCAGTCGGCTCCTCCGATGGTGAGCGTTTGCATCTGGTTCAACGGCATATAGGTGATGGACAAGGTCGGTGGCTTGATCGATTCGACGCGATACGTGCCGTCGACGACGCTTTGTTCGCGCAGGATGTAGGTCTGGTCGCCGCGCGCCAGGTAGACCTCCCAGGCGCCGCCCTCGATCTTCTTGCCGAGATAGGTGAACGGCAGCGGCGGGGCTGTCGGCGGCGGCGGCGGCGCCGGCTTGGGCGGCGGCGGCGGCGGTGTCCAGCTCTGGTTGGAGAACAAGGCGCCGGCATCCGCCGCAGCGCGCGCGCCGCCGATCAGTTCTTCGCGCGAGCGCAGGACGAGAATGTCGACGGCCGGCGCCGTCCTGGCGGATGCGGGGGACGCCGCGCGGGGAGATTGCGCCGGCTTTTCCGCCAAGCCGGGCGCGCGCACGAGCGGTTCGGCGATACCGCCCGCCGGTGTCTTATCGCCGAAGAAGGCCGGCCAGCCGGCGGCGACGAGGCCGGCCGCGAGCAACAGATGGCGCGGTTTCATTCCATCGCTCCCGCGTTGCGGGCGCGCGCCGATTCGTCCGGTTCCGCCAGATACAGCGTGAAGCGCAACCGGGCCTCCACCTGATTGCCGGCGATCGCCTCGCGCTTGAACTGCGCCTGGTCGAGCGATGCGAAGGGAATCGCCAGCAGCGCCTGTTCGCAGAATCGGCGGACGGCGGCATAGCTGCCCTTGATGGGGAGCGCTATCTGATAGGTATGGAATCCGCCGTTTTTGTCGAACGCGTGCTTGTACTCGGCGCTGTCGAGAGTGAGGCCGGTCTTCGCGGCGGCCGCGAACAGCGTCTTGATCTGCTGTTCGGCGTAGCGGTGCTCGCCGAGCGCGGCATAGAAGCCACGGAGGCGTTCTTCGTTGGCGGACACCGGAGGCGGCGCATCCGTCCGCGTGGCCGCCGCCGCGGCTTGGCGGACATCGGCGAGCGTGCGGCGCTGCGCTTCCACTTCGCTCCTGGCGCGCGGTATCCAGGCTAGCCAGGCCGCGAGCACGAGTGCGGCGAGCAGGCAGGCCGCTGCATTGCCCCAGCCGAAGCGCCGCAACGCGAGATGCGCGCGCAAGACGAATGATCGGAAAGGGACTGCGGTCATGGTTGCTTGCTCCACTGCGCTTCGAACTGGAACCTGAGCGGCTTGTTCGGGTCCTGGAGATTGACTTCATGGCGCGTCATCACGACGAAGGCGAAGAACGGCTGCTTCTTCAACTCCTCGATATAAGCGATCATCGCGTCGCCGTTCTTGGCTTCCGCGGTTCCGCGAACGACTTGCTTCGCCGCGTCCGGCTCGAGGGACAGCAAAGCGATGGTCGCCGGCGTCGCGGCCTCGATGGCGTCGAATACGTCGCGCCAGGGCAGATTCAATTGGGCGATCGCGGCATTGACGGTGCGCGCCTGCGGCTCCGGTACGGCGGCCGGCGGCGACGGCTGTCGATGCATGCTCTGCCGGGACAACTGCATGCGCGCTTGTCGCACCTCGGACGCGAGTTCCTGGTGGCGGCGGGCCAGGTCGAACAGGGTCGAGCCGGCATATGCGCCGGCTGCCAGCGCGATCGCGCCCGCCAGCCAGGCTGCCGGATGCAGGCGCCCGGGGAACATGTATCCGCCGCGCGGCGCGAAGTCGATATCGAGACGCTTCATGCCGGCGATCCCGTACGCGCCAGTTCGATGCCGGCCGTTCCGGCCGGCGGCGTGCCGCCGATCCATTCGCAGCGCAGGGCGCCGGACGATGGCGTCGTCAACCCGGCCGGCACGGAGCCGACAAGCTGAAGGCGGGCCGGGGCCGGGATATCCAGCAGCAGGGCTTCTCGCATCAGCATGGCGTGCAGTCGGGCGGGATCGAAGTCGCCGGCGGCGATCGCCAACGGTCGCACCGCGCGCAAATGCCCTTGATGGATCGCGCCGACCGTCATGCCGTGATCATGGACCACGCCGAACCAGGCGTCGCCGCGCAGCTTGCGGCGCCAACGGTTCCAGCCGGCGATGAACTGCGGAACCAGTTCGACCGGCGCCAGGCGCCGCTCGGACAACGCGGAGCACAGCATATTCAGCAAGGACGCCGGCATCGCGCAGGCCAGGAAGGGCGCACGAGCCTGCCAATCCGCTTCGAGGCGCCAGCCGGCGATCGGTTCGCCGTAGAGCGCCTGAAACCGCATTTCCGCAGCGGCCCGGCAATCGCGCAGGCTGCCCGCATTCGCAGGCGGCGTGACCATGAAATAGCGGACCAGGTCGTCGGCGAGCAACAGGCGGGCGCGCATGCCGCCGCATCTCGCTTCCGCCAGCGCGGCGGCTAACCGGGCCGCGATTTGTTCCGGCGCGGCGTCGTCCGTCCAATGGATATCGGCCAGGACGGCGGCGGAACCGGCGCGCCGCCGACCGACGCGCAACAGCGCCAGGCCGCGGCGCGACACGCCGATGCGCAAGGAGGGGCCGAACAGCGTCGTCAGGCTAAGCATGCAAGGTCACCCGCTTGATTTCGTCGATGGTGGTCTCGCCGCGCTTCACCAATTCCAACGCCGCTTCGCGCAGGTTGCGCGTACCGTTGTTGCGCGCGGCTTCCTTGATCTGCCGTATCGGACGCTTCTCGACGATCATCTCGCGGATTTCGTCGGTCAGCATCAGGATCTCGGCGATCGCGCGCCGCCCTTTGTAGCCCGTGCCGCGGCAATCGCCGCAGCCCTTGCCCTGCCTGAATCGATAGTCCGCCGCGTCGTCCGGCCCCAGGTGGATCCGCGCCAGCGCCGTTGCGTCCGGCTGATAGGGTGCGGCGCAATGCGGGCAATTGATGCGCACCAGGCGCTGCGCCCAGATGCCGTTCAGCGCCGAGACGAAGGCATATGGGTCGATCCCCATGTGAGCGAAGCGGCCGAACACATCGAATACATTGTTCGCATGCACGGTCGTCAGCACCAGGTGCCCGGTCAGCGCGGACTGCACCGCGATCTCGGCCGTTTCCCGGTCGCGGATCTCGCCGACCATGATCTTGTCCGGATCGTGGCGCAGGATCGAGCGCAGGCCCTTGGCGAAGGACAGGCCTTTCTTTTCGTTCACGGGAATCTGCAGGATGCCGGGCAACTGGTATTCGACCGGATCCTCGATCGTGATGATCTTGTCGCGGCCGTTGTGGATTTCCGTCAGCGCCGCATACAAGGTGGTCGTCTTGCCGGAACCGGTGGGGCCGGTCACCAGCAGCATGCCGTAAGGTTCTTCTGCCAATTGGCGCAAGGCGGCGAGCGAGGCTGCGTCGAATCCGAGCGCTTCGAGCGTCAAGGCGCCATAGGCTTCGATCATGGCGCGCTTGTCGAGAATGCGGATCACCGCGTCTTCGCCGTGGATGCTCGGCATGATCGAGACCCGCAAGTCGATCTCGCGGCCGTTCGCCTCGACCCGGAAGCTGCCGTCCTGCGGCACGCGCCGCTCGGCGATGTCGAGTTCGGCCAGCACTTTCAGGCGCGAGATCACTTGCTCGGCCAGTTCGACACCGGCCACGCTGGCCGCGTGATCGAGCACGCCGTCGACGCGGTACTTGACCGCGAGTCCGCTCGCCGTGCTTTCCAGGTGGACGTCCGAAGCGCCGGCCTTCAAGGCATCGTATAACGTCGAATTGACCAGCTTGACCGCCGGACTGGCGCTCTCGCTGACAGCGGCGAAGGACAGCACGGCGGCCGTCTTGCTGTCCGGCCGGGTTTCGTCCGGCCCGGCCACCAGGCTGTCTACGGCACGCACCGACTCTTCCTGTTTCGACAGGTAAGCCTGGATATCGGCGCGCAGCGCGGCGCAATAGGCAATGCGGGTTCTGGCTTGCGCTTCGAGCCAGGTCTGCAGGTCGGCATCGAACGGATCGGCGACGACGCCGGTCAATTCGCCGTTCTCCGTGCGCAGCAGTATGCAATGGCGTTGCATGGCCTTGGACAACGGCAACAAGTCGAAGGCCGGCTGGCAGGCAAGCATATGCGCCGTCTCCAGCACCGGCATCCCGAACAGGGCGGCGGCGGACCGCACCACCTTGCGCGGTTCGGCGCCGGTAAGCGATTCCAGTTCGGCAATCGTCGAGCGCTGCGAGCGGGCGGCTTGCGCGCGCGCCTGCGCGATCAGTTCGGCATCGAGCGCGACGGCGAGGAGCGGTTGCGCGACGTCGTTCATGACAGGCTCCCGGCCAGATCGAAGATCGGCATGTACAACAGGACGACGATGGTGCCGACGACGAGGCCGATGGCAGCCATCAGGAGCGGCTCGAAGCTGCGCGTGAAGCGGTCGATCCAGCGGCCGAGCTCGCCGTCGTAGAACAGCGCCGACTGGGTCAGCATCCGGCCCAGTTCGCCGGAGCGTTCTCCGACGCGCAGCATGCGCAGCGAGATCGGAGTGGTCAGGCCGTTCGCCTCGAATGCGTTGGAAAGCGGCGCGCCCGAGCGGATCGCGTCGCCGGCCGCGCGCAGGCCGCCGCGCACGCCGGGAGAAACCACGTCCTCGACGGTGTCGAGGGCGGCGGCGATCGGAATGCCGCCTTCGAGCAGCATGCCCAGCGTCAGGTAGAGCCGCGACAGTTCATAGATGCGCGCCCGTTCGCCGATGCCGGGCAGGCGCGCCAGCAGCTTCGCCATGCCGCCGCGCGCGACGAAGCGATGGATCGCGGCGGCGGCCGCCAGCATCGCGGCCAGGGCGGCGAACAGCAAGGCCTGGGCATGCGCGGCCGCGAATTGGCCCCATTCGAGCAAGAGCCGCGACAGCCAGGGCAAGCTGCGGCCGGCGCCCTGGTAGACCTCGGCGAAGCGCGGCACGACATATCCGACCAGGAAGAAGGTTACGCCCGCGCCGACCAGGAACAGGATCACGGGATAGATCGCCGCGCTCACGATCTTGCCGCGAACGCCGTCGATACGTTGTTGGTAGTCGATGTAGCGTGCCAGCGAACGCGGGAGGTCGCTGGTGCCTTCGGCTGCGCGCACGATGCCGATGTACAGCGGCGGGAACAGATCCGGCTGCTCGGACAGGGCCGTCGAGAAGCGCTTGCCGTCGCGAAGGGCCTGCAGCAGGCGCATGAACACCGCGCGGCTGGCCGCGTTGCCTTCTTTTTCCAGCAAGGCTTCCAGCCCTTCGACGATGGACAGACCGGCCTGGAGCAAGGCCAGCAATTCCTGGCTGAACAGCAGCAGGGATATTCCCTGCGCGCCGTGGTGCCGTCGCAGCAGCGGCCTGCGCGCCGGCATGACGGCAGCCGGGAACATGCCGCGCGCCTCGACCTGGTGGCGGGCGTCCGCCTCATCGGCGGCGTCGATCGTCAGGTGCGTGATCAAATGATCGGCGCCTAGCGCGCGGACGTGATACTGCATGGCAGGCTTTCAGGCGAACGGCGTCAATTGACGATATCGGCGTCGTCGCCGCTACCGCCGGACTGTCCGTCCTTGCCGTAGGACAGGATCTCGAAGTCGCCTTTGCTGCCAGGGGCGCGATAAATGTAGGCGTGGCCCCAAGGATCCGGCGGCACTTCCTTCTTCAGATAGGGGCCGTTCCACTTGGCGATACCGGCCGGCTGAGCGAGCAGGGCGGCCAGTCCTTCCCCGGTGGTCGGATAACGGCCGACGTCGAGACGGAAGGCGTCGAGCGCCTTGCCGAACGCTTCCATTTGCGCGCGGGCGACGGTCACCTCGGATTTGCCGAGCTGAGCGAAGTATTTCGGGCCGACGTAGGCCGCCAGCAGGCCGATGATCACGATCACCACCAGGAGTTCGAGCAGCGTGAAGCCGCCCCGAGTCATGCGAGCTTTGTTTGCCATGAGCTTGGGTTTCAGGGGATGGGCAGGATCCGGCCGTTTGTGAGTGGTTACAAACTTCCCGGGCCGAATATGACGAAGTTCGCAAGATTAACATGATCGAAAATATTTTCGTCAAATGCGCCGCCTTTGGCCGGTCCGGGCCCATTGTTTTTCGACAGGCGGTAGGCGGCAAATATTGACTGCTTGGTTTGTTGTTTGCTATTGTCGCGGGCTATTCGTGGCGAATTTGACAAGCGCAAATTCAACAAGCGCAGCATTCCACCCGCGCCGCGACCATTCCAAGAACGACATCGAAGGACCCCCAGCATGCAGCGAACCAGCAGCCTTTCTTTGGCCGGCGTCCACCGCGCCGGCATCGATAAATTGATTCGCTGGCTCTGCTGGCTCGTCGTCGGCGCGGCCCTGGTTGCGAACGGCGCTTGGGCACAAAGCCATACCTATGATTCGAAAAAGGAATATGCCGGCTATACCGGCTCCTGGGGCGTTCACTACGGTCCGTTCGGTTCGTTCGCGGCCGCCATGCAAAAGATATGGAGCGAATGGCAGGTGCCGTCGCACTGGCCCGGCAACGAGAAGACCGATTGGTATGCCGGCTTTGGGGACCATTACTCCACGTGCGTGACCCAGGCGGAACCGCCGGTTCCGTGGAATCCGGGAAGCTGGGTCCAGGTCCTGTCCAAGCTGAACACCGGCGAATGCGTGTCGACCGGCGGCGAAGTCTATATCGCCTATTCCTGTCCCAACGGCGGGGTTCTGTCGCAGGACTATCAGACCTGCAGCTGCCCGGAGAATACTCGATACTTCTGGAACGAGAACTCGACATCCAAGTGCGGCGCGGTCACGCAGATTAGCAGCAAGCAGAGGAATCCTAAGGACAATGGTCCTGTCCCTTGCGAACAACCCAAGTGCGGCCAACCGATTCATCCCGGCACCGGCAACATGTGGCACACCGAGGTCGACTACGTCGGCGGCAATGCGCCCGGCGCATTGTCTGTGGTGCGCACCTACAACAGCAGCCCATTCAATGTCGATGCGCGCATGGCGCGCAATTTCGGCGTGCGCTGGACGCAGGCGTTCGATAGCGCGCTCAAGCAAGAGTACGCGACGCAGCCCGGCCTGCCTCCCGGCACGTGCTGGCGGCGCAATAGCACCGGCGAAACCTGGTGCGAAAACCCGCTGCCGCCGGTCAACGACCTGCCGGCCGCAGTCTCCATCCTGCGCGGCGACGGCAAACGCTACGTGTTCAACCGCAGCGGCACCGCCTGGGTCGCGGATGCCGACGTCAACGACCGCCTCACCGCCGAATACAACGCCGCCGGCAACGCGGTCGTCAACTACACCTATGTCTCGGCCAACGGCGAGATCACCGAGCTGTACGGCGCCGCCACCGGCCGCCTGTACAAGACGACCACGCCGTCCGGCGTGGCGCAGACCTTCGTCTACAGCAACGGCGTCACCAACGATACGAGCGCCGGCCGCGATGCGCATGCCTCCGCGCCGGCCTGCGCGCGCGTGCATCCCGGTTCGACGCTGCCGGCAGGCAGGCTGCTGTGCGTCGCCGACCACTGGGGCCGCCAACTGAACTTCGAATACGATGCCAAGGGCCGCGTCGTCAAGATGTTCGACCCCGCGAACCAGGTCTACCAATACGAATACGACGGCCCGTCGGGCGGCTGCCCGACGCAGAATGAGAGCAATCCCGCCTGCTCGACCGGCAACCTCACCAAGGTCGCCTATCCGGACGGCAAGAGCCGCACCTACCACTACAACGAGGCGTCGAAGATCAACGGCGGCGCGGCGTGCCCCAACGTGACGACGGTCGGCAACGGCTACGGCCACCTGCTCAATGCGCTCACCGCGATCGTCGACGAGAACGGCGCCCGGCACCTGACCTGGACTTACGATTGCCTGGGCCGCGCGACCGCCTCGATCGTCGGCGCGGATGTCGAGAAGGTCACACTGTCCTATGGCGACTACGCCGCCGACGACACCGCCACCACCACCGTGACCCATTACGTCGGCGAGGCGGCCAACCCGCAGACCACGGTGCGCAGCTACGGTTACAAGATGATGCTCGGCCGCGCCAAGAACACCGGCCTCGACCAGGCCTGCGTCGAATGCGGCCCGATCAAGGCGCGCACCTACGACGCCAACGGCAATGTCGCCAGCGCGACCGATTGGAACGGCAATACCGCGACCTACACCTACGACTTGACTCGCAACCTGGAAACCAGGCGCGTCGAAGCCTCCGGCACGGCGCAGGCGCGCACGATTTCCACGCAATGGCATCCGGCCTTCCGCCTGCCGACGGCGATCGCCGAGCCCAAGCGGATCATCACGCTGACCTACGATTCGCTGGGCAACCTGCTGACCCGCAGCGAACAAGCGACGAGCGACGCGACCGGCGCCCAGGCATTCAACGCCGCCGCCGTCGGCGCCCCGCGCGTCTGGCGCTACACCTACAACCAGCACGGCCAAGTGCTGACCGCCAAGGGGCCGCGCACCGACGTCGACGAGACGACAACCTATACCTACGATGCCCAGGGCAATCTCGCCACGGTCGTCAATCCGGCGGGCCATGCGACCACGCTGTCGAACTACGACGCCCACGGCCGCGCCGGCCGGATCACCGATCCGAACGGTGTCGTGACCGACCTGGCCTACAACGCGCGCGGCTGGCTGACGTCGAGGACGACCGGCGGCGAGACCACGAGCTACGACTACGACGGCGCCGGCCAGCTGACCCGCGTCACGCTGCCGGACGGCTCCTACATCAACTATGCCTATGACGAAGCCCACCGCCTGACGGAGGTGACGGACAGCCTGGGCAACAGCATCCGCTACACGCTCGACTTGCGCGGCAACCGCGTCAAGGAAGAAGTCAAGGATGCCGGCGGCGCGCTGGCGCGGCAAGTGAGCCGCGTCTTCGACAGCCTGAGCCGCTTGCAGCAAGTCACGGGAGGCGCACAATAATGAAGAATCTCAACACCATGCCGTTGCGCGCGCTCGCCGGCGCGCTGCTGCTGATCACGGCCGGCGCCAGCCAGGCGCAGCAGAACACGACTTACCAATACCAATACGATGCGCAAGGCAACCTGACCCAGGCGACCGACCCGCTCGGCAAGATCACGACTTACGGCTACGACGCCTTGCACCGCCGCATCCGCAGCACCGACGCCGCCAACGGCGTGACGCAGTTCGGCTACGACGGCCAGGACCGCCTGGTCTCGGTCACCGACGCCCGCAACCTCGTCACCACCTACAGCATCGACGGCCTGGGCAACCTGACCCAGACCACCAGCCCCGACACCGGCAGCACGACCAAGACCTACGACGCCGCCGGCAACGTCGCCAGCGTGACCGATGCCAAGGGCCAGACCACGCAATACCAGTACGACGCCCTGAACCGCATCACCCGCATCACCTATGCCGACGGCGGCACCGTCGTCTACACCTACGACCAGGGCGCCAACGCGATCGGCCGCCTGAGCAGCATCACCGACGCCTCCGGCAGCATCGCCTACAGCTACGACGCGCGCGGCCGCGTGGCCAGCGAAGTGCGCACCATCGGCGGCCAGATCCACACCACGGCCTACCGCTACGACAGCGCCGGGCGGCTGTCCGGCCTGACCTATCCGAGCGGACGCCGCATCGACTACACGCGCGACGGCCTGGGCCGCATCAGCCGCATCGACACCACCCAGGACGGCGCCACGCAGACGCTGGTATCGAACGTGGCCTACCAGCCGTTCGGCCCGGCCCACACCGTCACCTTCGGCAACGGCCGCACGCACAGCCGCAGCTACGACCTCGACGGGCGCGTTACCAGCTACACGCTCAACGGCACGGCGCAGACCCTGAGCTACGACGCCGCCAGCCGCATCACCGCCATCAACGACGCCGGCAACGCCGCCAACAACATCAGCTACGGTTACGACGCGCTGGATCGCCTAACCAGCGCCCTGAAGTCCGGCAGCAGCCTGGGCTACGCCTACGACGCGGTCGGCAACCGCAGCAGCCGCACGTTGGGCGCGGCCGTCACGAACTACAGCTATGGCAGCACCAGCAACCGCCTGACGCAAGTGGCCGGCAGCCAGACCACCGCGATCGTGATGGATGCCAACGGCAGCATCACCAACAACGGCGCCAACCAATTCACCTACGACGCGCGCGGCAGGATGATCTCCGCCGCGACGGCGGTGGGCGAAGTGCAATACCGGATCAACGGCCTGGGCCAGCGGGTGCAAAAGATCGCGCCGACGGGCACGACGGTGTTCCACTACGACACGGCCGGCAAGCTGATCGCCGAGAGCAGCGGCCAGGAGACCATCGAATACGTGTACCTGCACGACCAGCCGGTGGCGGTGCTCAAGTAAGCGGCACCGCAAAGAAGAACAAGCAAGCAACGACAAAAGACGGCGCCGCAAGATGCGCCCCAGGGAAAGGACTCAACGTGTTACGACGCATCTGGATCACCGCCGGCTTGGTGCTGGCAAGCCTGCTGGCGGCAGCGGCGGCGCCTTCGGCGCAGGCGATCAACCTCGCGCAAAACGGCAGTTTCGAGACACCGGATGTGAGTGGAATGAGCGGCAAGCTGCAATACTCGCCGAGTGGCACCGGCTGGAGCTTTTCCGGAGGCGGTATCCAGGCGAACTACGGCGCGTTCGGCGCCGCAGTCACGGCCTACGGCAACCAGACGGCCTTCCTGCAAGGCAAGGCCAGCATAGCGCAAAGCATTGCCTTCCCGGCCGCCGGCAACTATCAAATCTCGTTCCGCGCCGCCCAGCGCGCTTGCTGCGTCTCGCCCTATGCACAACGCATCGACGTTTCCGTGGACGGCGCCGTGATCGGCCAAGCCGTGCCGAGCACCACCGACAAGTACACCGCCTACACCTACACCTTCCAGGTCACGGCCGGCGCGCATACCGTCAAGCTGGCCTCCACGCTCACCACCGACAACACGGTGTTCATCGACGCCATCGAGGTCGGCCCGGCGCCGCTGCTCAAGAACGGCAGCTTCGAGGCGCCGGCGCTGGCCAACGGCGGCATCCAGTACACCGCCAACGGCTACCACTGGAGCTTCTTCGGCGGCGGCATCCAAGCCAACGGCAGCCCGTTCAACGCCCCGGCGGCGCCGGACGGCGTGCAGACGCTGCTGCTGCAAGGGGCGGGCCACATCTCCCAGACGGTCAATCTGGCCGATGCGGGCAACTACACGCTCAAGTTCAAGGCGGCGCAGCGGGCCTGCTGCGTCACGCCGTATGCGCAAAGCATCAACGTGATCGTCGACGGCGCGACGGTCGCACAAGTGACGCCGACCAGCACGAACAGCTTCACGGCATACAGCTTCCCGCTGCAGCTGAGCGCCGGCAACCACAGCATCAAGCTGGCGTCGACCTTGAGCACCGACAACACGGTGTACGTGGATGCGGTGACGTTGACGGGCGTGCCGGCGGTGAGCCTGACGGCGCCGGCGAACAACAGCGCGCACAGCAGTAGCAACGCGGTGGTGCTGACGGCGGCGGCCAGCGAGCCGGGCGGGAAGATCGCGAAAGTGGAGTTCTACAGCGGCACGACGTTATTGGGAGTGGCGATGCAGGAGCCGTACACGGTCAATGCGAACCTGGCGCCGGGCAGCTACAGCGTGACGGCGAAGGCGACGGATTGGGAAGGGGTGGCGGTGAGCTCGGCGCCGGCGGCGATCCAGGTATATGGCCCGCCGACGATCAACCTGACCGGTCCGACGACGCAGCTGATCGCGCCGGCGACGGTGAACCTGAGCGCGACGGCGGCGTCGAGCGGGACGGCCAATCCGATCACGCAGGTGGCGTTCCACGACGGCACATCTTTGCTGGGCAGCACCAGCGTGGCGCCGTATGCCTTCAATTGGACGAATGTGGGAGCGGGGACGTACAGCGTGACGGCGACGGCGACCGACAGCGTGGGCGGGACGGCGACGAGCCGGGCGGTGGAAGTAAGGGTGATCAGCAACGTGGCGCCGACGGTGAGTATGGCGGCCAATCCGGAGATGGCGACGGCGCCGGCGACGATCACGTTGACGGCGGATGCAGCGGACAGCGACGGCAGCATCGAGAGGGTGGAGTTCTACCACGGCACGACGTTGCTGGGGAGTGTGACGCAGGCGCCGTACAGCTATACGTGGAGCAACGTAGCAAGCGGGACGTACACGGTGACGGCCAAGGCGGTGGATAATGCGGGGGCGGTGACGGTATCGTCGCCGGTGACGGTGCGGGTGGCTGGGGCGGCGGCGCGGGTGTATTACATCGACAGCGACCAGTTGAACACGCCGAGGCTGATCACGGACGGCAACAACCAAGTCGTCTGGAAGTGGGGCAATGACGATCCGTTCGGGGCGAACTTGCCGGAGGAGGACCCGTCGGGGTTGGGGATCTTCACGTACAATCCGCGATTTGCGGGGCAGTACTTTGATAAGGAGACGGGGCTCCACTACAACTACTTCCGCGATTACGATCCGGGCACGGGCAGATACATCCAATCCGATCCGATCGGACTTGCTGCAGGACCGAACACCTACGCATATGTCTTGGGGAACCCGCTCAGATGGATTGATCCGCTGGGTCTGGCGAATGGGCCGGCTATTAACCCGAACTTGCCTAGGCGGCCTACGTCAAAGCCAAAGGCGTCATCAAACCAATGCAGCTGTCCTCCGGAACAGCAATATAGCGTTGGCATTTCGGGCACGGTAGGAGGATCCCCCGTTGGTCCCGGATTGTTTGGCGGTGGTGGTATATCAGTTGGTGTTACGTCGAACGGGAATGTCTTCATTCAAGCTCAAGCAACAGGTAGTGCAGGGCTAGGCGCTTACGTTGGAGTTGGGGTCCAAGGTGGAGTCTCTCAATCTACTAATCCAACTGCTACAGGAATGAGTGTTTCCCATAGCGGACAAGCTGATGTAAACGTTGGATGGGGCGGATCAGTTGGAGCCACTGTACAGGGAAATGCATCCGAGGGTAGTATCGGAGCGCAAACTGGAGTGCCAGGTCTGGGACGTGTTGGTATCGGTGTAGGTGTCCAAGCATCAATCGGCATCACTCAGACGGTCACTATTGCAAGCCCCCCGCTATTTCCGAACAAAGACTGCCCATGAAAAAGAGCAAAGTTGAAAAGCTGTTGCGGCTGCCCGTAATTGGCTTCTTTATTGCCCTTTTGGGGGCGTTATTTAACTTTATGGGCTGGTATTTAGTTGAGTCACGAACCATCGCCATTATTGGTTTTGTTTTGTGTGTAATTGGTATCGTCACAGGTATCGTAGGGGTGGCAATCGGACAAATAACTGTTGTTAAAGATGCTGTGCAAAATAAAGATGAAATAACAGGGAAAGACCACGATATACAGAAATAAGACCCACCCACCTACAGCAGGTAGCTGATAGAGAAGGGCCGCGTATGCGGCCCTTTGTTCATTCGTGGTTTGCCGATGAGGCGGGCAGCGAGACGCCATGCCTGCGGCGGATGGCGTCGAAGGCTTGATCGAGGGAGAGCTGGCCGGCGATCATGCGGCCGGCGATCTCGGTGCTGAAGTCGTCGGCCTGGAAACCTTCGAGCGCCCAGGAGGCGCAGATCTCTTGCCAGGCCGGGTCGGCATTGGCCAGATCGATGTAGCGGCGGCGCTCGCGCGCGGCGTCGAGGGAAAGGAGATCGGCGGTCATGGCGTTAAAGTTGGTTAATAAACGGAAATAAACGGAAAACTCTGGAAAACTTGGTGCAATTTCGGTGCAACAAATGGAAATAGTTGGAAATTTATTGGCAACTATTGGAAATGGTTGGATATCAGTTGGAAATTCTCTCGCAGAGTGCGATGCGCTGCCGCTGTCGTCGTGCTTTTACCCCGGTTGGGATACGCTCGAAAGGCCGTTCGGCGGGGAGTATCAGTAATTTCGTGTTCAAGGCATATCATGCTCGCAAGGAGGATGTATGCCACGAAAACCAAGAACCAAGCCGGCAGACCTGCCGGCCATTCCCGCAGAACTGCTTGAACAATTTGGTCATGGCCCGATGAC
>DASPLX010000086.1:0-89358 GCA_035627375.1 Paucimonas sp.
GGCCACTCCACCTTCTCGATCCGATAACCCTTCCAGCCACCCATCGCTTCCAGCGTCTTCCGGTCCAGCATGCTTGCTCCCTTCCTGTGACAACACAGGATAGCAAGCTCGGAAAACTCCCCGGAATTCTACGATGAACCAGAAAAAAGCCCCGCGGCAGCCTTGCGGTTGCGGCGGGGAAGAGCGACTACCAGTAAGGGGAGGCGCTTAGGAGGAAGCTTGAAGACGATCGGTCAGCGGCGCATCATTCCCAGCGTACGTCGCCGGAACCGCTCTTGCTGACATTGCGCTGGGCGGGATTGCCGGCAATCGCGACTTCGCCGCTACCGCGGATCGCGACGCTGACCGTGCTCTTGGCGAAGATTTCGGCATCGCCCGAGCCCGAGAGGCTCAGATTGACGGAATCGGCATGCAATTCCCTCGCATGCACGTCGCCGGAGCCGTTCAACTTGGCGGTCATGCGCTTGGCGGTGCCGCGCGCCGTCACATCGCCCGAACCTGCGAGGGTGAGTTCGACATCGTCGCTATTGCCGCCGTCGACTTCCAGGTCGCCGCTGCCGGACAGGCTGGCGGTGATGCGTTGGTACTGACCGTAGAATTTCATGTCGCCCGAACCGCTCAGGGCGAGTTGCAGGTTGCCGCCCGAGAAACCGGAAACCGTGGCGTCGCCGCTGCCGTGCACGCGCAATTCCTGCAGCGCGGGCAAGGTCAGTTCGATCACCATCGGGCGATGGCGGTTGATGATGACACCCTTGATATCGATCTGCAGCGTGTTGCCGTTCTGGGTCGTGACGATCTTCGACAGGAAGCGCTGTTCGGCGCGCACATTCATCGACGGCGTCGCGCCCTGCTTGAGCTTCAGGTCGATCGGGCCGGAGAGCTTGATGATCGAGATGCCGGCATCGACCGGCCTGGTTTCGGTCGCCATGGCGCGGCTGCCCGTTTCGCCGGATTGCTCCAGGCCTTGGGCCCGCAACACGTTGTACGACAATGCGACCAGCACCACCGCCAGTCCGAGCAGGAAGGCGCCTGCTTTCATGAGTGCTCGCATATTCAACTCCTTGAGATTGATCGATCTGGTTCGAACCGGCCTGTTCACGCGTTGCGCAGGACGGAAATATTCATCTGGATATAGCGCTTCATGCCTATCCAGGTGTACTTGGTCACGACCGCGCACAGCAGCAGCAGCAGGATGCCGCCGAGGATGACGCCGATGCCGCGCAGGGTTTGCAATCCTCGATCGTCGCCCTCATCGACAAAGACGGTCGCCGTTGCCTTCGACTGTCCCGTCGTGGAAGTGCCGGCGGTAGAAGCGTCCGCTGTGGAAGTGCTCGGCGTGGAGGCGGCCGGCGTGGAAGCATTCGGCGCGGATGCGGCAGCGGCCGGTGCGTTCGCCTGTGGCGCGCCGGCGGTATCGGCCGTGCCTGCGTCCTCTTCTTCGTCGTTCTCGTGCTGGATCTGGATGCCGTCTTCGCCGATCCTGATCCTGAGACGATCGAAATTTTCGGCATGGCGCGTATTCGGAGCGTCGATCACGACTTGCTCGAACGGCATGCGGAACGCCACTTCCTCGACACCCGACAGGCTGCTCGCGGTCAAGAAGATGCCGCCGAAATAGCTGACCAGCGCCACGATATACAACACCATCAGCAGGATGCCGTAGAGGAAAGTCGGAATGATCATGAACAGATTGAAGACCGCCAGCCCGACGCCGGAAATGAACACGCGTCCCGCCTTGGCGGCGCCGTTCGCGGCGCGCTCGCGCGTCGGAAGACGCACTTGCGCCGCGATATCCCACGGATCGCCCAATTCGCGCGCGATGTCTTCCTCGCTGCGCCCCGCCGCGCTGCCTTGTTCGAAACGCCGCTCGTACTCGGCGACGGTACGCTCCACCTTATCGGCGGGCAAACCGTGCAAAGCCGTCTTCAGCGTATTCAAGAACTCGAACTTGGTCATATTGCCGTCTCCCTTTGCACGCTGCCGGTTCGGCAGCGCTTCGTTATTCGTCGTGATCAGCCTTGTTCGCCGTTAACCTTGTCGCGCATCGCTTGCACGATCTTTTGCGTGGGCGTCAGCCTTTTCGCGGTGATCGTGACGACCGGCATGGACTCGCCGGACGCGGTGGTGGTCGCGCTGACGGCCACCGTGGTGCCGGCGTTGGCGGTATTGGCCGAGTTGACAGTGAACACCGCTACAGCGCATCCGAGACCGAGCGCAACCAGCACGGCGGCTTTAAGAGTCTGTGTCGTTTTCATGTCGATTCCTTTCAGTGATCGATTGGTGTAGCGTCACTGTAGGAAAGCGGGCGGGCAAGTGCCACCGGATTGCGACGAACTGCGTTTTTGGCGGGGCAGGGCGCAAAATTCCGGGGACGGGCGACGCCGAAAAATGCGGCGTCCGGCATGCCGGCAGCCTGCGCAGTGGTGCTCGACGCTCCGACGCTCGGCGTCTTGGGGGAGCAAATCGCAAAATCGTGCCTTACGGAAACTCGATCCGGGGGGATTCGCGGCGGGTATGGCTGCCGCCGATGCCGGACTAACGCGGCAGTTCCGCCTTCAATGCCGCACGCAAGGCGCGCGGATCGCAACGATCGATCGCCACGCGCTCGCAACCGTGCCAGGCGGCACAGCGCGCGAGCGCGGCGGCGACATCGGTGACCAGGCGTTGCGTCACCCGGATGCCGGGTTCGAGATACAAGACCTTGACCTGGAACACGCCGTCGCCGCGATGCGCCTTGGCATCGAGGCGGCCGATCAACGCGCCGCGCCGCAAGATCGGCAGCGTGAAATAGCCGTACACGCGTTTCGGTTCCGGCGTATAGCATTCGAGCCGGTAGTCGAAATTGAACAGTTCGAGCGCGCGCTTGCGGTCCCAGACCACGGGGTCGAAAGGCGACAGCAGCGTCGTCAGCGTCGGCTTCAGCCGGCCGTCCGCGGCCGCCTCGGCCAGCTCGCGTTGCGCCGGGTGAATATAGACAGGCCCGCTCCAGCCTTCGATGCCGGCTTTCAGCAAAGCGCCTTCGGCGGCCAGCGCCTCGGGATCGGGCCGTTCGCGCACCCGCGCGGTGCGGAAGTAATCCGCGATCCAGGAGGCTTTCGCAAAACCGAGCGCATGGACTGCCTTCAGCAGCAGGGTACGCTGCGTCTCTGCCGGAGACGGCAGCTTCGCATCATCCCATTCCGGCAGGATGCGCTCGGCCAAGTCATACACGCGATGAAAATTCTGACGCGCCGCGATCATCAGGCGCCCAGAGGTGAACAAGGCTTCGAGCGCGCGCTTCTCCGGTTTCCATTCCCACCAGCCGCCTTTCTTGCCGTCGGTGCGCTTGAAATCGGCCGAGCGTACCGGACCGTTGGCGCGGATATGGTCGATCAAGGCGTCGACGTCGCCGCGATGGGCGGCGATCCATTGCATGGTGCGCGACCAGCCCATCGCGGCCGGGTCCAGCATGCGATGCCGATACAGGCCGTAATCCTCGATCGGCACGAAGCAGGCTTCGTGCGCCCAATATTCGAACAGCTTGCCTTCGGCCAGCAATTCGTCGAGCCAGGCTTGCTCATAGGCGCCGAGCCGGCTGTACAACACCAGGTAAGGGCTGCGCGCCACGACATGGATCGTGTCGATCTGCAGCACGCCCATGCGCCGGATCGCGGCGAGGACGTCATCCTTGGCCGCCCGCCTTTTCGGCGGATTGAGCAGGCCTTGCGCGGCCAGATGCAGGGCACGGGCGGCCGGCAGCGAAAGCCGCAGGGCGGTATCCGCACCCATGGTTCAGTGGGCCTTGGGCCGGTGCAGGAAGCATTCGGCACTATGGTCGTTGACCATGCCGATCGCCTGCATATAAGCGTAGACGATGGTCGAGCCGACGAACTTGAATCCGCGCTTGGAAAGATCCTTGGATATTTGATCGGACAACGGCGTCTTGGCGGGAGCATCCTTGGCCGTCTGCCACCGGTTGACGATCGGCTTGCCGTCGACATGGGCCCACAGGTAGGGAGCGAGCCCGCCGACTTCATCGCGCAGACGCAGGTAGGCCTGCGCATTGTTGATCACCGCGGCGACTTTGAGGCGGTTGCGCACGATGCCGGGATTCTCGAGCAGTTCGGCCACCTTCTTCGCGCCATAGTTCGCGATCTTCTCGGCATCCCAGTTGTCGAAGGCGGCGCGATAAGTCTCGCGCTTGTTCAATATGGTTTCCCAGGAGAGGCCGGCTTGCGCTCCCTCCAGATTGAGCATTTCGAACAGCCGCACCTCGTCGTGGCAGGGCACGCCCCATTCATGGTCGTGGTAATCGAGATAGCGGGGATTGGCGGGATTGGCCCAGCTGCAACGAACGATGGTCATAGGCGGCGCCTCTAAGAAAAGATTGCACGGGAGGGTAGTTGTTTGAATTTTACTGTATAAATTTACAGCATGCAGCATCGCAATCGTATAATGTGGCGCATGAACGAAGTCGGCAAATCCAAGAAAACCATCGCCGTCGTCGGCGGCGGGCCAGCCGGCCTGATGGCGGCCGAAGTCCTGAGCGGGCACGGTATCCAGGTCGATGTTTACGATGCCATGCCCTCCGTCGGCCGCAAATTCCTGTTGGCCGGCAAAGGCGGCATGAACATCACGCATTCCGAACCGATCGCTCCCTTTCTCGAACGTTACGGCGCGCGGCGCGAACAGATCGCGCCGCTGCTCGCGGCCTTCGGCCCGCACGCCTTGCGCGAGTGGATCCACGGGCTCGGGATCGAGACTTTCGTCGGCAGCTCGGGACGCGTCTTCCCCACCGATATGAAAGCCGCACCGCTGTTGCGCGCCTGGCTGCACCGCCTGCGCAAAGCCGGGGTGGGTTTTCATATGCGCCACCGCTGGCTGGGCTGGAACGGCGAGCCCGCGAGCCGCAACCTGCGTTTCGCCGCGCCCGAGGGCGAACAGACCATCCACGCCGATGCCGTGCTGCTCGCGCTCGGCGGCGCCAGTTGGGCGCGCCTCGGTTCCGACGGCGCCTGGGTACCCTTGCTCGCAGCGCAGGGCATCGCGGTCAATCCGCTGCGCCCGGCCAACTGCGGCTTCGAGGCGCGCTGGAGCGAACATTTCCGTGCCCGCTTCGCCGGCGAACCGGTGAAATCGGTCGTCGCGAGCGTCGTCGATACGCAGGGCCGGACGCACAGCCGCCAGGGCGAGTTCGTGATCAGCGCGACCGGCATCGAAGGCGGCTTGATCTATGCGTTGTCGGCCCAGGTGCGCGATAGGATCGCGGCGCAAGGCGAGGCGACGCTGACGCTCGACCTGACGCCGGGCAAGGACTTGCGCCGCGTGATCGAGGAAGTGAGCCATCCGCGCGGATCGCGTTCGCTGGCCTCGCATCTGCAAAGCAAGGCCGGCATCCATGGCGTGAAGGCCGGCTTGCTGCGCGAACTGACTTCGAAAGAGGAATTCGCCGACCCGCTGCGCCTGGCGCACGCCATCAAGGCCCTGCCGCTCAGGCTTGTCGCGCCGCGTCCGATCGATGAAGCGATCAGCAGCGCGGGCGGCGTGGCGTTCGAGGCGCTCGACGCGCACCTGATGCTGCGCGGCCTGCCGGGCGTATTCTGCGCCGGCGAAATGCTCGACTGGGAAGCGCCGACCGGCGGCTACCTGTTGACCGCCTGCTTCGCCAGCGGCCGCGCCGCGGGGCTGGGCGCGCTCGCGTGGCTGGAAACCCATTCTTGAAAAAAATGCCGAAGAACGGAGAATCGTCATGAATCCCCTGGAACTGCGCCAACGCTGCCACACTTTCCTTTCCGGCGAAGCGCCGGTCTCCGCCGCCGCCGATTTCGCCGCCATGGCGCGCTGGTGCGAAGCGAACGACATCGCGCACGATGTCTATGGCGAAGGCCCCCTGGTGGAAGGCTTCGAGCGCAAGATCGCCGAACTGCTCGGCTTCGAGAAAGCCGTGTTCTGCATCACCGGCACGATGGCGCAAGTGGTGGCGCTGCGCCTTGCATGCGAAGCGGCCGGCAGCGATGCCGTCGCCTTGCACCCTAGAGGCTGTTATGAACTCAAACAGGGGGCACGCAGCCCCGGAAACCGGTCGAATGCAAGGCGCGGCGACGCGTCGTAGCGGTGCTACGGCAAGGAGCCGCAACACGGCAGGCGGCCGGTTTCCGGGACTGCCCGGAGGGTTCGGTCGAGAAGGGCGCATCGCGGCGTTGCGGCACTTGCACAGGGGGCCCACCCTGTGCGGCGCGCCGCGCCTGGCGCTGCATCCCTTCTCGACCGAACGTGCCCCCTGTTTGAGTTCATAACAGCCTCTAGCGCGCACGTCCTGCTCCATGAGCGCAGCAATTATCAATTGCTCGACCATTTCAAGGCCTTGCCGGTCGGCGATCCGTTCCGCACCTGGTCGGTCGACGACTTGAAGAAATGGCCCGACCGGATCGGCGCGGCGCTCTACGAACTGCCGATGCGCGAAATCGGCGGCCGCTTGCCTAGCTGGGAAGAGCTGGAAGCGCTCAAGTCGCATTGCCGCGCACAAGGCATCCATTTGCACATGGACGGCGCCCGGCTATGGGAGGCGTCCGCCGGTTATCGCCGTACGCCGCGCGAGATCGCGCACGGCTTCGACTCGGTCTACGTATCGTTCTACAAGGGCATCGGCGGATTGGCCGGCGCCATGCTGCTCGGCAGTGCCGGCTTCGTCGACAAGGCCGACACCTGGATCAAGCGTTTCGGCGGCAACGTCGCGCGCCGCTCGCCATATGTCGTATCGGCGGCGATGCGTTTCGACGAGCGGCTGGCGAAGATGCCCGCCTATCTCGAGCGCACGGAATGGCTATACGATGTCTTGCGCGAATACCCGCAAATTCGGCTCAATCCCGCCCGACCGCAGGTCAACATGCTGCATCTATATTTCCCGGTCGGCCGCGAGCGCCTGACGGCGATACGCGACGAACTCGCCGAACGGCACGGAATCTGGCTGTTCAGCGGCGCGCGCCATGCCGCCTTGCCGGACCAGAGTTCGATCGAATGGTATGTCGGGGAAGCGTTGCTGAACCTGCCCGATGAACGGGTGCGCGAAATCCTCGCCTTAATTGCGGACAAGCTCGAATCGGCCAAATAGGAATCCGGCCGGATATACTTCTGGAGGTCATCATCCGCCTCATCGTCAACTCTCTCCAGGAACCATCACCGTGATACTCGAACTCGCCGACATCCGCATCCAGCCGGGCAAGCAACAGGAATTCGACGCCGCGATCCAGCGCGGGCTCGATCAAGTGATCTCGAAAGCCAAGGGCTTTCGCGGCTACAAGGTGAACAAGGGAATCGAATCGCCGGAGCGCTACGTCCTGACGATCTTCTGGGAAACGCTCGAGAACCACACGGTCGATTTCCGCCAGTCTCCCGCCTTCACGGAATGGCGTTCGATCGTCGGGCCGTATTTCGCGGCGCCGCCGACGGTCGAGCATTTCACGCTGTTGACCAAATCGGAGTAATCAGCCGAACTTACGAACGGCATCGAGCGCGAGTCCGGCGCCGATGCTGCCGAACAGATCGCCTTCGACACGCCGCGCGGCAGGCACCAGCGCGGCGATCTTTTCGCGCAGGCGATGCACGCCGCTCGAACCGCCCGTGAAAAACACGGTATCGACGCGCTCGGCCGCGACGCCCGCGCGCTGCAGCAACGCCGCGACCGTCGTTTCGATCTCGTCGACCAGGTGATCGATGGCCGCCCCGAAATCGGCGCGTTGCAGATGCAGCGTTTCGCGCGGCGTCAGGCGGTCGAGATCGAGCTCGACCGCTGGCGCATCGGATAACGCGATCTTGCCTTCCTCCACCTTCAATGCCAGCCAGTGGCCGGCGCGGTCCTGGATCAGGTTCATCAGGCGGTCGAGCTTGTCGCGTTCGCAGGCGTCGCGATAGACCTCGCGCAGTTGCAGCCAAGTCTTCTGGGTATACGCGAGGTTGATCGTATGCCACGTCGCGAGATTGAAGTAATAGCTCGACGGCACTTCGGCATTGGTCTTCAGGCGCGTGCCGAGTCCCAGCAGCGGCATCACGCAACGCAGGCTCAGGTACTTGTCGAAATCGGTGCCGCCGATATGCACGCCGCCGTTGGCGAGGATGTCTTCGCGCCGGTCTTCCTTCTTCGCGCGCTCGGGAGACAGGCGCACCAGCGAGAAGTCCGAAGTGCCGCCGCCGATATCGGCGATCAAAACCAGCTCTTCCTTGTCGATTTGCGATTCGTAATCGAACGCGGCCGCGATCGGTTCATATTGAAAGGCGATGTCGCGAAAACCGACGGCCCGGGCGATGCCGGCCAAGGTGTCTTCGGCGACGCGATCGGCATCGTCGTTGCCGTCCACGAAATGCACCGGCCGCCCGAAGACGGCGCAATCGAAGCCGCGGCCGGCCCGGGCCTCGGCGCGGCGCTTGAGCTCACCGATGAATTGCGCCAGCAGCGTGCGGAACGGCAGGGCGCGGCCCATCACTTCGGTCTGGCCGTCGATCAGGCTGGTGCCGAGCAGGCTTTTCAAGGAGCGCATCAGGCGCCCTTCGTAGCCGGCGAGATAGTTGGCGAGGGCCGCGCGGCCGAAATAGGCGGCGTCTTCCTCGGCATTGAAAAAGACCACGGAGGGCAAGGTGACCTTGTCCTCCTCGAGGGCGAGCAGCAAGGGCCGCCCGGGCGCGCTCCAGCCCACCGTGGAATTGGAAGTTCCGAAGTCCACACCGCATGCTTTTGCCGTATCCGCCATCGCGACCTCTCAAAAAAGGGCCGACGATTATACGCGAATTCGGCGCGCGCCGCTATTTTCCGGCCGCTTCGCCTTCCTGCGGCACGGCGACGATTTGCGGTACAGGCTGGGCGGCGCCGCGCTCTCCGCTCCAGACGACATAGTCGTTGACGGCGTACAGCTTGCAGGTTTCACCGCTGCTTTTCCTGCAATTGGCCAGCGCCTGCTCGACCGGATCGTCGCCATCCTCGGCCCAGCTCCAGGCGCCGCTCGGCGAAATCGCGAATGCGCGCGGCATCGATTTGGCGAGGAAGTTTCGATAGGCCTCGCGGCCGCTGTCCTTCAGGTACGGCACGGCTTCCACGTCGTCGACCGCCGCATAGCTTGTCTTCTGCGACTTCATTTCATCGTCGAGCGCGACGACGATATCGGTCGGCATGCCGATCGACTGCAGGAATTTTTCCGTCTCCGGCCACCAGATCTTCACGCCGTCCCAACTGGCGCTCATGCCGTGCGCATCGTTCTTGAACGCGCCGTAGGCGACGAGTTTGGCGTTGCCGCCGGCGCGCACATAGGCGTTGTGCATTTTCGCCGCCAGCTCGGGGCTGAAATGGTGATCGTTTTCGCCATAGAACCAGAGACTGGGCACCATCGTGTGGCGGCCGAATTCGGCGAAGGCGCGCACCAGCGAGTTCTGCCATTGGCAGCCGCCGCCGTGGATCCGCAAACCGCCGGCGAAATTGATGATGCCTCTGACGCCCGGATAACCGTGCGCGCCGAAGGCCATCGCCGCCAGCCCGCCATAGGATTGGCCGGCGACGACGATGCGCTCTTCGTCGACCCAATCCTGGGCGACGAGATAATTCAACACGCCTTGTACGTCTTCGGCCTGCAGCCGGCCGTTGCCGGTCATATCGCAGTATTTCTCGACATAGGTGCCGCCGGAATGCGCGAAGCCCTTGCGCATCGGGATGACCACGGCATAACCGCGTTTGACGAATTCCCGGCTGATGGCGATGAAGCGGTCGCGTTCCTGCATATGCGGATTGCCGAGCGCCTTGCCGTGATTCATGACCAGGAGCGGAAACGGCCCGACCCCGGGCGGGCGGAAAATCGTGGTTTCGAGTTGCACGCTGTCGTCGCCGGAAACGACAGGCACCATGATGATTTGTTCATTGAAGGGCGCATCGAGCACCGGCGCATCGGCGAAGGCGGCGCCGCCCAGCATCGCGATTCCTGCGATCAAGCTTCTCAGTGCTGTTCCGAGCTTTCCGCTTTTTCTGGCACGGCGCTGAGCAAAGAGGAAATTTGGCATACGTCTGACACGATTGACTGGCCTGCAAGCACAACTCATTGCGGTCTTGCAATGAGTTGCGTCGAACGATGATGCCTGCCGGAAAAGCCGTGCCGATCACGACGTTGCCGAATTAAAACTCGGCGTTGCTAAGGGATATACACGGTATTTTTGCGAGGCAACGCAATTGATTCTAGGCAGCGCTTTGCCTCGGTTCAATACTCGTTTATGCAATAAGGAAAGCTTTTTTGCGGGAACCCGTTGCCGCTTCGCTACGTTTTCTGGGGGTTATTAGCGAAGCGTCAAAGATTTGTCCATGTTTGCCGGACGTGAGGGAAGAACGGGAAGGAGCGCGATGATGCGCCAAGAGCTGGGATCGGAAAGGTGATGTCCGCGGCATGGCGCCCTTCTTGAGAAAGGGAAAGTGGCGCCATGCTTCCGCGGTCCAGGACTGCGGGATGTGGATTCATCTCTGCATCGGCGGCCGATCGCGGTCGGCTGGCACGGCGATCAACGTGCAAGTGGCTTTGATGCTGCGGCCATCCGGCGCCTTGACCGTCACGGCATCACCGGCTTTCTTGCCGCTACAGGCTTCGATCGCCTCGCGTGGCGGCCCCGGGGGTTGCTGACCTCCAGGCGGCGGCCCCGGCGGATTATTGCCGGCGGCCAGCGCGGCGGTTGTCTGCATCAACAGGCCGATCAAGACTGCATGATGAAATTTCATGGTGGTTCTCCTGGTTGAAGGGGCGGGTGCTTGGTTGTCAATCATCGACATTTCCGTCACAAAGCCAGTATCCGCCCTGATTTTGCAGGAATTATGGTGAAAAAATGGAGACAAGCGGCTTTTGCGGCTTTTTTTGACTGTTGCGGCATGGGCGACTGTGTTTAGAATGCATCGATGACGATCGTCGCAATCTTCAATCAAAAAGGTGGAGTCGGGAAGACCACCACCGCACTTAATCTTGCTGCGGCATTGGCGCGCCGTGGACGCGAGCCATATGGCATCGATCTCGATCCTCAGGCGCATTTGAGCGCCATCGCCGGTGTCCCTGCGGCCTCGGGCGACGATACCGTCCTGTCCCTGTTCCAACGCAACCGGCCGCTGCATGAATTGGTGCGGCTTTCCGCCAATGGCTTGGCGATCGTGCCTTCGCATATCGAACTGGCGAAAGTCGATACGCTGTTCGGCAAGGGTTACAACGTCGTCAACAAGCTGCACACGAGCTTGAACGCGGAACAGTTCGGCGATGCCCGGCGGCCGGTCATGATCGATTGCAATCCCTTGATCGGCGTGCTGTCGCTGAACGCGATCTTCGCCTGCGATCGCGTGATCGTCCCGATTTCCGCCGACCACTTGTCGGCCAAGGGAGCGTTACAGATCGAAAAGACACTCAAGGCGCTGGAACCGGTGCTCAAGCGCCGTGTCGAGCGCCGTTACCTGCTGACCCGCTTCGATCAGCGGCGCGGCATGGCTTGGGAAATCCATAAGATGCTGGAGGCGCGCTTCGGCAATGAAGTGTGCAAGACGCGCATCGCCGAAAACGTCAGCCTCGCGGAGAGCCCGGCCCACAACAAATCGGTCTTCGAACATGCGCCGGCGAGCCGCGGCGCCCAGGATTACGAAGCCTTGCTCGATGAATTGCTGACCGACGGATTCATCGAATAGCCCGAGCGGTTTCAGAATTCCTTCGAGATCAGCGACAGCAGATCCTCGACCGACGCCGCCGGCCTTTGTCGCTCGTCGTTCTGCTTGACGTCGCAGCGCAAGACTTCGCACTGCCGGTACATCTGGCGCAGCTTGCGTTCGGCGTCGGCCTGGTCCGCGCCCATGATCGCGATGCCGTCGACCCGCTGACCGTCGCGCGTCTGCAGCGAAAACTCGTACTTCAACATGCGCCCTCCCTTGGGGATGTTGCAATGCCTTGTTCTGTCGGACACCTTACCATGCCGCTCCTCATCCGGGAATCGCCGAGAGGATCGCATCGACCGCCGGATGCTTGATCTTGCGCTCGTTGGAAATCGCATAGAACTGTTCCCGCACGCCGCTCAGCGCGCCAACCGGCACCGCGCCGAACTGCTTCTTGACGTCGCTCGCCAAGGCCAAGGGCGCCGGGAACAGGCCGAGCCCGCGCTGGCCGAACGTGTTGAGCAAAGCGTTGTCGTCGAATTCGCCGACCACATCCGGACGCAGTTCATGCGCCTCGAACCAATGATCGATCCGGCCGCGGATAGCGTTATTGCGGGTCGGCAGCAAGAGCGGCGCGCCGTTCAGGCTGCGCGGAAAATTCGGCCGGTATTCCTGGGCCAGTTCGGGCACGCCGAACAGCGTCAGCTCGCTGTCGCCGAGCGAATGGCTGAAGACGCGCAAATTCGTTCCCGACGGCACAGGACGGTCGGTCAGCACCACGTCGAGCTTGTGCACCGACAAGTCACCGAGCAAGGCTTCGAAATTTCCCTCGTGGCATACGAGCCGGACGCGTTGTTGCATACGCAGCGCCGCCTCCAGCAGGCGCGAGGCGATCAGTTTCGGAAGCGAATCGGAAATGCCGACCGTCAGGCGCATCGTGCCGTCGACATCGGACGCGAGGGCGTCCTGCATCTGTTCGCCAAGCAGGAAAATCTGGTCGGCATAACCAAGCGCCAGTCGTCCGGCCTCCGTCAGCGTCAGCCGGCGTCCCTGCGGGGCCAGCAGCACCTTGCCGACGGATTGTTCGAGCAAGGCGAGCTGTGCGCTGATGGTTTGCACGGCGACGTCGAGCCGTTCGGCGGCGCGGGTGACGCTGCCTTCCTTGGCGACGACCCAGAAGTAGTACAGATGGCGGAAGTTCAGGCCGGTAGTCTTCATGTAAGGATATTTGTTCGGCTTTTATGAAGCAATTGTTCCATTATCTTCGCTTTTTCAAAAGTCGCAAGCATCTTAGGATGAGCGACGTCGAGAATCGATATATTTTGAGAAAGGAATATCGCCATGAATCATCGTTACGACAATGTCCGTGTCGGCGCCTTGCGTACCGGAACGGCCAGTACCGTCATCGACGGTTCGGCACGCCGGGTACTGCGCAATACCTACCTGCTCCTGTCTCTGTGCATCGGTTTTGCCGCCGTCACCGCCGGTTCGGCTGCGGCGCTCGGCTTGCCGCATCCGGGAATCCTGCTGACCTTGCTCGGTTATTTCGGCCTGCTGTTCCTGGTGACGAAATACCGCAACAGCAGCGCCGGCGTCGCCTTGGTTTTCGCGCTGACCGGCTTCATGGGCTATACGCTTGGCCCGATCATCGCCCATTACCTGAACATGGCGAACGGCGTGCAAATCGTGATGACGGCATTCGGAGGCACGGCTGCGATCTTCCTTGGCCTGTCCGGCTATGCCCTGGTCAGCAAGCGCGACCTGTCCTTCATGGGCAGCTTCCTGATGGTCGGTATCCTGGTAGCCTTCCTGGCGGGGCTTGCGGCGGTGCTGTTCAGCATCCCGGCGCTGTCGCTGGCGGTATCGGCAGTCTTCGTGCTGCTGATGTCGGGCATGATCCTGTATGAAACCAACCAGATCGTGCGCGGCGGCGAAACCAACTACGTGATGGCGACAGTCAGCCTGTTCGTCTCGATCTTCAACCTGTTCACGAGCCTGCTGCACCTGCTCGGCTTTGCCAACAACGACTGAGGCCAAGCGGCCGATAGTCACGAGGGCGTCGCGAGACGCCCTCGTCTTTTATAGAAAGAACCATCCCATGCTGGAACTGCTGACCAATCCCGAAGCCTGGCTCGCATTCGCGACGCTGACCGCACTCGAACTCGTACTCGGCATCGACAACATCATTTTCATTTCCATCCTGGTCGATCGATTGCCGCCGGCGCAACGCGAACTGGCCCGCCGCATCGGCCTGTTCCTGGCGATGTTCATGCGCATCGCGCTGCTAATGACCTTGGCCTGGCTGGTAGGATTGACCGAACCGCTGATCACATTGTTCGGTAAAGGCTTCTCGGGGCGCGACCTGATCCTGATCGGCGGCGGCCTGTTCCTGATCTGGAAGAGCGTTGGAGAAATCCATCAGGCGCTGGAAGGCGCCGAGGGGCATGGCACGCAGCGGCAGGTGTCGAAATTCAGCGCGGCGATCGTGCAAATCATGCTGATCGATCTCGTTTTCTCGCTCGATTCGATCATCACCGCGGTCGGCATGGTAGACCAGATTCCGGTCATGATCGCCGCCGTCATCACTTCCGTCGGATTGATGATGCTGTTCGCCAGCGGCATCGGGCGCTTCGTGTCGGATCATCCGACCATCAAGATGCTGGCGCTTTCGTTCCTGGTAGTAGTCGGCGTAGCCTTGCTGGCGGACGGTTTCGGCCATCATATTCCGAAAGGCTACATCTACAGCGCGATGGCGTTCTCGGTGGTGGTGGAGATGCTTAATATCCGCATGCGCAAGCGTGCGCCGCAGCCGGTGCATTTGCACTCCGCCTACAGCCGGGAAGAGAATCCTGGCAAGGAAACCTGACGAGAAAGGGCCGGCGTCCCGAAAGGGAAGCGCCGGCCCCATGCATTTCCTTCCTACATCAGCCTCTTACATCGGCCATCGAAGCGCCGAAGTTGATGTGGAAGACTTGGCCATCCACGACGAGCGCCGGCACCGATTTCACGCCGTAACGCTCGGCTTCCTCGATACGGCCGCGCTGGGTGCCGAAGTGGACCACTTCGACGTCGAATCGCTTGGGATCGAGGGCGGTGACAAACTGCTGCTCGGCAGTGACGCAAACGGAACAGCCGGCATGGTAAAAAATGGCCTTGGTCGTCATAATTCCATTACTCCTTTTTGATGAAGATTGAAGGGGTCGGGAGCTTCGGGCAGTCGCCAAACGTTCCGAAGTTCCCGTTCTACTCGCGCCCGGCCGGATCGCGCCGGCCAAGACATCGAATTCTCGAGAGACGCCTGCCGAACATTGCTTTGCCGGCATGCGCCAAGCGCATTGCGTTGGACTCCTAAATATAAAAGCGAAAAAAATCCTCAGCGAATGAAGACCATCCAATTCCTTTGCGCGACATCCGCATCGGCCGCCTCATGCTCGGCGCAATCGATGCGCAAATCCTGATCGCCTATCGGCGCATTCACGAAACGGCAATGATGCGGCGCCTTGCTGTCGGCATGCCGATGCGGTTCGAAATATTTGCATGATATGCACATGCGCGCGGTCGGTATTTCGTTGCGTTCCTGCAGGTGACGGATCATCTTGACCATCGAACGCAGCACGATGACTTTCTCGTCCTCGGTCAGCGGTTCGACGGCATTGCTGAGAAACCCGCTCCAGTCGGCGATCTCGGCGGCCAGTTTCGCGCCCGCGCGCGTGAGCTTCAGGGCAATCGCGCGACCGTCGTCCTTGGCGCGGGCTTTTTCCACCAAGGCCTTGTTGACGAGCGAGGTGACCGCCTCGCTGGCGGTCGCGGCGCTGACGGCCAATTGCTCGACCACGACGGACAGGCGCAGCGCCGTTCCGCGCGCCGCCAGCAACGCAAGAATATCGGCCTGGGTCGGCGTCAATCCGTTCGCCATCGACTGCTCCCATGCCTTGGCGCGCATGGCCTTGGCGATGCAGGCGAGACCGGCGGCGATGCGATTCTCTATCGACGGATCGGCATTATCGGACGCGGCTGACATAAGGAAGGCCTGGAATTATTTATTAGTAGTCCGAATTATTTATCAGGCAAAGCCTTTTGTCAAACCCTCAAACAGCCACGAATCATCGTTTATCAAACCGATAGCGCACGAAAAAAAAAGCCGAAATAAGTCCGGTCCGCAATGAACTGCAGCAAGCATTTCGGGACAAAGAACAGAGTCCGTTTTTTCGGGATCGGGCAACCAACGCCTGTTTCCATTCGCCTCCGGAGCAAGGTAGACATGTCGATCAGTATTTCAAAAATCCAGAGACGCCAGCGCATGCGCAAGCTGCTGGCAGCCGCCGCAATCCTTTGCACGCTCGGCGCGGGCGCGTTATTGGCGTCTTTTAAAGCCAACAACACCGTCAATCAAAGCTTCACGCACTTCGCAAACGACGTCGAGACCGGCAAAGTCAAGCAGATCAGGATCGCGCCCGGCCATGACAGCGGCAACGCGCAGGTGGTCTTGAAGGACCGCCGCGAATACAGCGTCGAACTGCCGGCCATGGATCTTGCCGCGGCGAACGGCTACACGAGGAAAGGCATCGATGTCGCATTCGACGCGCGGCTCTTCAATGTCGAACAAGCCATATCGATCGGATTGATCCTGGTCGTGCTGCTCGGCGTCGGTTTCTTCGCTTCGCGCCCGGTGCCGTTCAGCCTGCCGTTTGCGAACAAGCGCCGCGACACCAATGTGCGCTTCGCCGACGTCGCCGGCGCCGACGAGGCGAAGAAGAACCTGGTCGAAATCGCCGAATACCTGAAAGCGCCCGATATCTACGAATCGATCGGCGCCAGCTTCCCACGCGGCGTGATCCTGTACGGCGATCCGGGCACCGGCAAGACCTTGCTGGCGAAGGCGCTGGCCGGCGAGGCGGGCGCCAACTTCATCGCCGTCAACGGCTCCGATTTCGGCTCGATGTTCATCGGCGTGTCGTCGATGAAGGTCAAGCGCCTGTTCGCGAAGGCCCGCTCGATGGCGCCGTGCGTGCTGTTCATCGACGAAATCGACGCTATCGGCGGCAAACGCATGGATGAAGGCTCGGCTGCGGCGCGCGAAATGGGAAGCACGCTGAACCAGTTGCTGGTGCAAATGGACGGCTTCGACGCCAACAGCGGCGTGATCGTGGTCGCCGCGACCAACCGCGTCGACGCGCTCGATCCTGCACTGCTGCGCTCCGGCCGTTTCGACCGCCGCATCCAGCTCGGCAAGCCGAACCTGCGCGAACGCGAGGAAATCCTGAAGATTCACGCCAGGAAGCTCAAGGTGGACGCGAACATGGACTACCTCGAGATCGCCAAGCACACGATCGGCTTTTCCGGCGCCGATCTCGCCAACCTGATGAATCAGGCGGCATTGATCGCGGTACGCGACGGCCTGGAAGAAGTCGTACTGGAGAACGTGCTGCGCGCGCGTAACGTGATGCTGATGGGCGAGGAGCGCCGCTCGACGATGGCGATGCTGGACGACCAGACCCGCGCCCGCCTGGCGATCCACGAGTGCGGCCACGCGATCGTGGCCATGGCCGGCAATCTCGACCCTGTCTCGGCCGTGTCCATCGTGCCGCGCGGATTCTCGCTCGGCCAGACTTTCATCGCGCCGGAAAAGGATCAGTTCCTGCACGGCTATCACGAGTTGTTGGACCGCTTGAATATTCTCGTCGCCGGCCGCGTCGCCGAGGAGTTGTTCAGCCATTCGATCACGACCGGCGCGGACGACGACATCGCGCGCGCGTCGGAGATCGCCCTCAACATCGTGTGCCGCCACGGCATGTCCGAGTTCGGCATGCTGCGGATCACCGAACATTCGAGCCCGCAGATGCGCTATGAAGCGGAGTGCAAGGCGGCCGCGGTCATCGAGCAGGCGCGCAACAACGCGATCGCGATCCTGCGCACGAACGAGCATGTCATGCAGGCCATGTCCTCCGCGCTGCTCGAGAAGGAAGAGTTGAATCAGGAAGAGTTGCGCGAGTTCAAGGAACTGGTGATCGATCCGGCGCGCACGCTGGCGGCAGTCGCCTGAAGCAAGGAATGACGATGAGGCGTTTGAGGGCTCCGCAAGGAGCCCTTTTTTATGGACACGCGCTTTGAATGCCCGATGGGAAACTCAAATTCCGACTGCGCCCGCGCTGTTCAACGCGGAATCCTGAAGCGGTCTATGCGGCGCCGCGAAGGTATCGACCGGCTGCCGTGCGATCGCACCGACCGCCGACAGGATTTGCTGGGGCACGAGGTAGTGCACCATATGGCCGGCGCCGGGGGCAATCCGTAATTCGCTATGCGGCAGCAGGTGATGCAAGCGTTCGCTCTGGAGTCGGGTATTGACATGGCGGTCGCCATCCCCCGCCAGCAGGATGATCGGCATCTTCAACTCGCGATAGCGCTTGACGAGGGCCGCGACGGAAGGAATCATCATCGCGGCTTCCTCGGCATTCGCCCGCATCTGGCGCGGCCGCAGGCTCATCCATGCCGGAAAATCCGCAAAACGCGCGGCGACCGGGGCCGGGCTGAACATGCGTCGCGCGGCCAGCGGCCAATTCAGGCGCGCGATCAAGGGCGACAGCGTATGGCGCAGCAACGACCCGACGACCGGCAAGGCTGGCATCGACATCCACGGCACGTCGAGGCGCACGGTAGGAAAGTAATAGCCGGACAGCAGCACCAGACCGTGCACGGCGCTCGGATACTTCAATGCAAGCTGCAACGCCACCAACGTCCCCCAGGAATGCGCGACGATCGCGGCGCGCTCGATGCCGAGACGTTGCAATGCATGATGAAGCAAATCGGCCTGCGCGGCCGGCGTCCATGTGCGATCGTGCGGACGCCGGCTATAGCCGTAACCCGGACGGTCGAAGGCGATGACGCGGTATTTGACGGCGGCCAAATCCAGCAAACCGGAAATATCGAAGTCTTCCGCCATGCTGCCATTGCCGTGCAGAAGAACGAGCGGCTGACCGTGTCCGCGCTCGAGATAATGCAAGCGTACGCCCTCTACATCAAGGAAGCGGCCGCGCGGCGGATGATCGGCTTCGACGCGCCGCGTCTTTTGCCGAACGATCAGGGCGGACAGCGCGAGTGTCGCGCCGGCGGCAAGCCAGACACCGGTGCGCGTGCCGGCGATGCGGGATGGGAAATCATGGCGATTGGCTTTCATGGCCGTGCTCCATGGTGTTGGAACACATATGAACGCGGCAGGAAGCTCCCAGTTCCTAACGCGCGCGCTCGATCCGCCCTATCCCAAAAAAACGCCCGCATGGCTGCGGGCGTTCTCTACGACGAAAGAGGGATTCTCCACACTCAACCGATTTGCTGGATACCTGCAAGCAACCAACCGCCGCCGGAAACCGGCTTGGCCAGATTCCATATTTCCGTGAACGGCGCGGCCGGAGCATTTTCTGATTCCTTGATCGTGCCGCTGAATTTCACGCTGGCAAGGTATTCGTCGCCTATCGTCTCGATGCCGAGCAGTTCGGCGTCGAGCGACACGACGTCGGTATTGTTGGGCGATGCACCCCGTTCCTGCAACTGCATCTTCAATTCGGCGAACATCTCCGGCGTCGTGAATTCCCGCAAATCGTTCACGTCGGCCTTGTCCCAGGCGGCCTGCAAACGGATGAAGCTGGTCTTCGCATGGTGCAAGAAAGCCGCGCTGTCGAAGTCGGCCGGAATACCCCAGGCCGGGCTTGCGCCACCCGAAGAGGACGGCAGCGACTGCAAGGCGGTAGGTTCGATCCGCGAACCGATCTCCGGCGCCGTTGCACCTCCTCCGGCAAAGGCCGGCTGCATCGCGCCGGCGTGACGCTGGCGGCGCAACATGCGATAGATGAACACGCCGGCACCGATCAGCAAGGCCAACATCAGCAGGGAGCCGATGCCGGACGCCAATCCGCCCAGGCCCAAGTGCGACAGCAAGGCGCCAAGGCCCAGACCGAGCAGGGCGCCGCCGAGGATGTTCTTCCACGGGCTCGCCGGTTTCGGTTGTGCCGACTGGGGGGAGGCCGGTGCGGCCTGGTTCGGGCGGGCGGTTTGCTGATAGGCCGGGGAGACCTGCTGGCCTGCGTTATGGGACTGCCGGCCGATCGCGCCGCCGCCGCCGAGCCGCTTGGCTTCCGCTTCGGAAATGCCTGCAGTCAACGCCACCATGGCGACCATCAAGACGGCAAGAAAATTTTTCATATCGACTCCTGAAAAGAGTATTGTGTGAAATGCGTCCACACCCGCTGTACGAGCGCCATGCATGAAGCTTCGCGGCGTCAAACGAAGCATCTATCATAAAAGGGAAAGGACGCATGAAAAAGCGAAGTAAGCAGGACAATTTCTTCGGAAAAATCGAAACCAATCTACCCAACGGCCCGGCTATTGCGGCAACCTTTGCCATACCGTGCGGTCAGACCGGCAAGTGGATTTTCTGCAAGGAGTGTTTATGCGCGTCGATATTTATCGTCGGCCCGAGCATGCGGGCCGTTACAGCTATCTGGCCGTGCCGGAGGGGAAAGTGATTCCCGAGGAAGCGGTCAACGTCGATTGGGAAACCGCCGAACGGGGCGTCAATGTCGACGACGATGTCGAAACCATGCCGCAGTTCGCCATCGAGGCGCCGATCGCGCAAATCAATGCGAAAGGCTATGCCATCACTAGCATGAAGAATCTCGACGACGGTCACCGTTAAGCGCATTTCCCTCAAGCACACCTTTTTCTTGTAGCCGGCTTCTCAACCGGCGAGTATCGATCACATCCGGGCGCCGCGTTCTGCGGCGCCATCGCTCTTCGCTTAGAATTCCTGTCTGCACGCATCCTGCAGCACGTTGCCTCGTTCCTTGTTCCGCATTACCGCCGCCCCGAGAGTTGATGAGAAATCCGCTGTTCGCCTACCGGTCCTTCCTGCTGTTCTTCTGCAGCCGCTTCGCGACCACGATGGCGAACCAGATGGTGATGGTGGCGGTCGGCTGGCAAATGTATGACCTGACGCAAAGCGCGTTCAATCTCGGCCTGGTCGGCCTGTTCCAATTCCTGCCCGCGGTCGCACTGACGCTCGTCGTCGGCCAGGTCGCCGACCGCTACGACCGCCGCCGCGTGCTCGCCTTGTGCCTGGCGGGGCAGTTGGCCATCGTCGCCTGGCTGATCGCCGCCACCCTCGGCGACTGGTTGACGCCCGACGCCATTCTGCTGGCCTCGCTCGGCCTGGGCGCGGCGCGCGCCTTTCAGATGCCGACTCAGCAAGCGCTCGGCCCGTTACTCGTGCCGCCCGAAGTGCTGCCGCGCGCGCTGGCGACGACGGCGGCCGGGTCGCAACTGGCTCTGATTCTCGGACCGGCGCTCGGCGGCTTCATCTATGTCGCCGGCGCGGACGCCGTCTATATCGCCAGCGCCGTACTGTTCCTGGCGGCGATCGTGTTCGCCTCCGTCATCAGGATCGAACATGCGCCGCTCGCGCGCGAACCGGTCAGCATGCAGAGCCTGTTCGCCGGCATCACGTTCATCTGGCGGCGCAAGGAAGTTCTCGGCGCCATTTCGCTCGATCTGTTCGCGGTGCTGCTCGGGGGCGCCGTCGCGCTGCTGCCGATCTTCGCGAAGGACATCCTGCACGTCGGACCATGGGGACTCGGCTTGCTGCGCGCGGCGCCGGCGGTCGGCGCCTTCGCGATGTCGGTCTATCTCGCGCAATTTCCGATCGAGCGCCGGGCCGGCACGATGATGTTCGCCTCGGTGGCGATGTATGGTGCGGCGACGATCGTATTCGGCCTGTCGACCTCGTTCATCGTGTCGCTGCTGGCGCTCGCCTGCACCGGCGCCTTCGACATGGTCAGCGTCGTGATACGCCAATCGCTGGTGCAGCTGGAAACGCCCAACGAAATGCGCGGCCGCGTCTCCGCCGTGAATTCGATCTTCATCGGCGCTTCGAACCAGCTCGGCGAATTCGAGTCCGGCATCACCGCCGGTTGGTTCGGGGCTGTCCGTTCGGTAGTGATCGGCGGCGTCGGCACGCTGGTGGTGGTAGCGGCGTGGATGAAGATGTTCCCGCAACTTGCCCGGCGCGAACGCCTGGCGTCGACTTGAGCGCTGCCGTTCCACGGCCCCGAATCCCAAGTCGCACGACCGATCTGACACCCGGCAATGCGCGCCGCGTCTCAAGCCGCGATACTGCGCACGAGATACACTATGCGCCGGCCTCCATCAACCATCTCCTGCCTCCCATGACCACGTTCAACATCGAAAACATCAACGTTTCGGCATTCGAAGCGATGCCGACCCCGGAAGACCTGCACGCCCGCCTGCCGCTGTCCGATCGTGCCGGCGACGTCGTATTGCAAGGGCGCGAAGCGCTGAAGAATATCCTCGACCGCAAGGACCACCGCATGTTCGTCGTGGTCGGCCCTTGCTCGATCCATGATCCGGTCGCCGGTCTCGATTACGCGCGCCGCCTCAAGGCGCTGCAGGCCGAGGTCGAAGACACGCTCCTGCTCGTGATGCGCGTCTATTTCGAAAAGCCGCGGACGACGACCGGCTGGAAGGGCTACATCAACGATCCCGACATGGACGATTCCTTCCATATCGAACGCGGCATGTACAACGCGCGCAAGTTCCTGCTCGATGTGTGCGAACTCGGCTTGCCGGCGGCGACCGAAGCGCTCGATCCGATCTCTCCGCAATTCCTCGGCGACCTGATCGCATGGACGGCGATCGGCGCGCGCACCACTGAATCGCAGACGCACCGCGAGATGTCGTCCGGCCTGTCGACGCCGGTCGGCTTCAAGAACGGCACGGACGGCGACATCGATATCGCGATCAACGCGATCCTGTCTGCCTCCCATCCGCATTCCTTCCTCGGCGTGAACGGACAGGGAAGGGTGGCGATCGTGCGCACGCGCGGCAACCGTTTCGGCCATGTCGTGCTGCGCGGCGGCGACGGCCGGCCCAACTACGACACGGTCTCGGTGGCGATGGCCGAACAAGCGCTGGCCAAGGCCAAGCTGCCGGCCAATATCGTGGTCGATTGCTCGCATGCGAACAGCTACAAGAACCCGGAACTGCAGCCGCTGGTGATGGCCGACGTCGTCAACCAGGTCCGCTTCGGCAACAAGTCGCTGGTCGGCGTGATGATCGAATCGAACCTGGTGGGCGGCAAGCAGGCGATCCCCGAAGATTTGTCGAAGCTGATCTACGGCTGCTCGGTGACCGACGCCTGCGTCGGCTGGGAGACGACGGAAAAGATGATCCGCGACGCGCACGCGGCATTGCGCGAGGTCTTGCCGGCGCGGCGCCGCTCCTGAATCACGTTGCGACCGCCTGGCCGCCCGCCTCGCGGCACGCCAGGTATCGCGTCATGGCCTCGGCCGCGAGCGGCCGGCTGAACAGATAACCCTGGGCTTCGTCGCATTGGTTGCGGCGGAGAAAATCCAGTTGCTCCGCGGTTTCGACGCCTTCCGCGATGACGCGCATGCCGAGCTGGCGCGCCATCGCGATGATGGCCTGGGTGATCGCCGCGTCGTCGCTGTGGCTGGTCAAGTCGCGCACGAACGATTGATCGATCTTCAGTTTGTCGATCGGGAAGCGCTTGAGATAGGACAGCGATGAATAACCGGTGCCGAAATCATCGATGGCGATCCGGATGCCGAGCGCCTTCAGTTCCGTGACCACGGCGATCGCCGATTCGATATTGTGAGCAAGGGCCGATTCGGTGATCTCGAGCTCGAGCCAGCGCGGCTCCAGCCCGCTTTCGCCGAGAGCGTGCCGCACCGCCGCCACCAGCGTGTTGCCGCGCAGCTGAACCGCGGAGACGTTGACCGACACCGGCGCCGGCGGCAATCCCTGCAGCTGCCACGCTCGCGCCTGGCGGCATGCTTCCTGCAATACCCATTCGCCGAGCGGACCGATCAAGCCGCGCATTTCCGCCATCGGAATGAAGCTTCCGGGCGGCACCGTGCCGGCGCCGGGCCGCTCCCAGCGGACCAGCGCTTCCATGCCGACCAGCCGGCCGTCGCCGACCGTCACCATCGGCTGATAATGCAGCACGAATTCGCGCGCCCGCAGGGCGTGCTTGAACGCCGCTTCCATGGCCAACGCCTCCATCACGCGCGCATTCATGTCGACGGTGAAGAATTGAAAGTTGTTGCGGCCGCTTTCCTTGGCGTGATACATCGCGGTATCGGCATTGCGGATCAAGGTATCGGCATCGCCGCCGTCGCCAGGATACATCGCGATGCCGATGCTGCCGGTGACGTCGAGTCGCCGGTCCGCGTGCGTCAACGGCGCGGTAATGTGCGCCATGATTTTTTCCGCGATGTGCGCCACGCTGTCGGCTGATTCCACGTCACGCAGAACAACCACGAATTCGTCGCCGCCGAGACGAGCGACGGTATCGGTCTCGCGCACGCTGGCCGATATGCGCCGGGCGACTTCCTTCAGCACGGCATCGCCGACGGTATGGCCGAGCGAATCGTTGATCGTCTTGAAATGATCGAGGTCGAGAAACAGCACGGCGAGCCGGCGATGATCGCGGTGCTCGACCAGCAGCATCTGCTCGAGCCGGTCATTGAGCAGGAAGCGGTTCGCCAGGCCTGTCAGCGCATCGCGCTCGGCCAGCGTCGCGATGCGCTCCGTGGCGAGATGCTGTTCGGTGATGTCTTCGATGAAGCACAGCAGCACCGAGAAGCTGCCATCCTGCTCGATCGGCTGGAAGTGGAAGCGATAATGGCCGCGCGCGTCGCCGACGGTAAAGCGATACGCGCTTTCGAAGCGCACGCATTCGCCGGCCAGTCCGCGCAGCAACCAGGGGCGCAAGACCGGATCGCGCGCCTGTTCGAGCGCATTGAAGCCGACCAGATCCTCGCGCGCGACGCCGGCGATGTCGGCCATGGCTTGATTGCATTCGATGATCTTGCCGGCACGGTCGAGCAGCACCACGCCGAGCGGCGCCTGAGAATACAGCGAATGCCATTTGGCTTCGCTGGCGCGCAGCGACTCGGTCATGCGATCGGCAAGCACAACCGCGCGCCGACGCGCCGCCGCCATCGAAAACAGCATGGCGGACAGGCTGAGCGTGACCGCCAGGCCGATGCCGAGGACAGCATAGGGCACGTAACGCCCAGGATCGTCCTCGAATTCCCGGGTGCTGGCGAAAGCCAGTGTCCAGGTGCGCCCGCCGACCTCGATGGCCGCCCGGCGCCGCAATAGCGGCGCGCGCTCCTGGTCGAACGCTGCGTTCCGGAAAAAGAGAGCGGGCTCCTCTTCGCGCCCGCCGTCGTATACCGCGACGCCGAGATCGTCGGCCAACTCGTCGAGGACGGCCGGCATCAATTCGGGCATGCGGAACGGACACAGCACGAAACCCGCCAACCGCTCGCGCCGCTCCTGTACCGTGGTCGGCATGCCGCCGCGGTAAACCGGCAAGTACATGATGAAAGCGGGTCGCGGATTGGGTTCGGTGTCGATCTTGATGTTGACCTTGGCGGTGATCTGCGGACGCGCGGTATCGCGCGCAAGATCCATCACGCGGCGGCGTTCCGCGTCCTGATACATGTCGTAGCCGAGCGCCCTGCGGTTCTGTTCGGTGAACGGTTCGGCATAGACGTTGACGACGTAGCGGTCGCGCCGGCCGGCTGGGCGCATCGCATATTCGGCGATGCCGTCGCGCCGCGCCTGTTCGATGACGGCGCGCAATTCCCCGTCATCGACATAGCGGGCATATGCCATCGCCAGCAGGCCGGGATGGTTCTCCTGGAGACGCATGCCGGACACGAAACGGCGCCAGGATTGGCGGTCGACTTCGCCCTGTGCATGGAATAGCGCCGCGGCGCTATGGAGCGCCTGGGAATACACGCCGATGCGTTGCCGCATGACGCGCTCGATCGTGGTCGCACGAGCGGCGAAATCGCTTTCCAGCTGCTGCCGATAGCCGCGAACGCTGTGATCCCACAACATCAGCGTCAAGATCAGGCCGACGCAACAAACAGCGACGGCAGGCATCGCCCACCAGCGCATCATGCGCCTTGCCGCGACATCCATGCATTTTCCCCTGAAACACGAACGGCTGTGATATCGCCGGGTGCTGGTTATTGATCGATCCAACGCACGCCTGCCGCGCAACGCTTTCGCATGCGTGGCGCAGGAACGCGATGTTAATTAATTGATTATAAAAGGGGCGCAATCCGCCGTCCACGCGCGTGCGCGGCATGCACTGCGCTCCATCGCTCCCGCTTCAGGCGACGCTTTCGCCGAACAATTCGTCGACGCGGCAGCCAAGCACCTTGAGCAGCCCGTTGAGCAGGGCGACGTTCAAGTGCTGGGCCCGATTGTCGACCACGCGGATCAGCTGCGGATGGGAGATCTCGACGCCGGCTTCGATCAGGAGACGATGCAGCGCCGCGACGGAACGAATGCCGCGTTCGGCCATGCAAACGCGGACACGCAGCATGATGCTGCGCTCAGATGTTGAATTAGCAATATTTGTATCCATAAGTCGTACCTCACTACGACGGGACGTAGTTTACGTCGCCGCTCCCCGGATGACAAGTTCGGTACGCTGTCGCAAAAAAACATCCACCTTTGATATTTTCTTGCATGGCATGATTGTTTTTTCAAAAAAGTGATGGCACAATGCCACGTATTCGTTCATCGCACCGGCGGCGAACATTTTGTCCAACCCATTTTTTTACAGGAGATCGACGTGAAAGCACTGGCGCAACAACTGATGGCACAGAAACGACGCTGCGCGTCGGCTCTGGCATCGTGCGCCGCGATGCTGCATGCATATCTCATGGCACAGCCGGTCGTGTCCGGAATTGCCGGCCTGTCTTCCAAACGCCTGGAATCCCGCTCCGTCATCGGCAACGGCGTCTTTGGCTTCAATTGGAATACAGGCATCACATCATCCGGGGGAAATCCCCAGGTCGCAGGAGGATAAGAGACTGCGACAGATCGAAAGATCAGGCTCAAGGCCCGGATGATCCCGAAAGGACATCCGGGCTTTTTGTTTTGGCCGTCGATATGCGATTCGTTCGTGTTTGTCCTTGCAGTTCGCAGTACCCGTCCGCCGTTCCGGCGGACCAGCAGTGAAGCCCTCCGCAAGGAGGCCGTCCCCGGACAGACCGGATGCGACGACGATCTTTGAAATCGAAATGATCGAAGGATGACTTCGGGTGTATCGGCAAGCGCGCCTCACCGCGCTTGCCCGTACCGCCGCCCTTCAAGCGCGCTTTTTCAAAAGGTGCATGGCCCAGCCAGGGCCGTGTTCCGCCCGAAGAAGCGCCACCGACCGTCATCCCTCGCCACGCCAGCCAAGCATTCTTCCGGTTCGAAGACCGCACCTTCGGACAAGCATGCGCTCAGGGCTGCCCGGATCACAGTGTTGCGGCTGCCGGGCGGTCAAACCGTACTGCAAGGACCCTTTGAGCGGGACGCCTTGCCTCAAGAATGCTTGGCTGGATTGGCGAACGATCCGACGACCAAGCAGCGCGGGGTGCCCCATCCGTTCCTCACAACGGATGATGCCGGACCAACCGGGATGCGCTGCACCAGTTTTGCAAGCACTTACCCAGGAAAGGAGGCACCCATGAGCATCGAAGAAAAGGCCAAGGATGGCGCCACCACCGCAACCTTCGTCGAGTACAAGGACGGTGAACTTTGGTATCGCACGGCGCCCGGATTCGAATATCCGGCCCCCGCCTCGCGCTCCGAGGAAGCCGTCTTGCTGGCGCAAGCGCAGGCCATGCAATTCCTGCGCTGAGAGTCTTCGGTTTCACCACGGCGGCGGGCCGGCGTCGAGCTGCAGTTCCCGGATAGGGTTCGCGGCTCTTCCGCCCTCCGCCGCCGGCAAGCCGTCATGCATTACCGAAAGTCTGTGTGCATGACCCCGGAGGCAACCGGGACTTCTTCAACGCCCGCCCCTTTGCGAAGACGGCGGGCGTTTTTTCAGATCGCCCTCAACCGGCGAACGGGTTGGCGAACGCGAACAGCATCGCGACCCCGACGCCAATCAAAAAGTTCGCATCGATTAGGCCGGCCAGCAGGAACATCTTGACCTGCAGCGCATTCATGAATTCCGGTTGCCGAGCCGACGCCTCGAGATAGCGTCCGCCCATGATCGCGATACCGATACAAGCGCCGATCGCCCCCAGGCCGATGATCAGTCCGCATGCAAGCGCGACGAAAGCGACATTGGTCATTTCTTCCTCCTGACAGTAATACAAATCCAAGAGCGGATTTGCGACGTGCGCTCGGCGCCGTTCCGCTCTACCTGCTTGCATGATCGGGCCTGACGCCGCCGCGCTCAATTACGTCCCGGGTAATGAAGATCTGTTCCGTCATGCGGCATCGACACCGCGTTTCCGCTCATTGCTCGCCGACACCGGCAACGCGCTCTTGATACGTCGCAAACGAGTGAGTAAAGCCGCTTTGTGGCTATACCAATTTTGCTAATGTGACGCTTGCTTTTCAGTTGAGATCATAGGGAATCCCTGCTTTCCGAGAACGTCTCACCGATAGCGATGGAAAGACGCCGCGCGCAAGCGATGCCTCTCGAGGCGTGCGCGGCGGCCCGTCGTTACTTATCCGAGAGGTCCGAACTGACATGATGATCAGGCTATCCGGCACGAATGCATCGCATCATCCGATAGATGCTTCCGAGCTGGCGGCATTGCTGGAGCATACCCAGGCCGGCCTGGTCGTGGTCGATGCGGCATCGGGCAGAACGACGTTCCGGAACGAGCGAGCGGACGGTTTGCTGGGTTGTACCGCGGGGAAGGCCGACAGTTACGACTGCTATGTGTACGGCGCCCTCCACGCCGACGGCAAGCACTATCAGCCGCATGAATTTCCGATCGCGCGCGCGCTCGCCGGCGAGTTCGTACGCAATGCAGAAGTGGTCTACCGCGGCGAAGGACAGGTTAGCCGGCACCTGCTGATGAACGCGGCGCCGGTCCATGACGAAGGCGGCGTGATCGTCGAGGCGCTTGCCAGCTTCGTCGACATTTCGGAGCAGCGCCGGCTCGAACGGGAATTGGCCGACAGCCGCCAGAAGCTCTCCTTCATTCTGTACGGGGCGCAAACGATGCCATGGACGCTCGACATACGGAGCGGCGCCGCATCGATAGACGCATCCTGGTTCGCCTTGCTCGGCTATCCGCCGGACCGGATCAAGCCGACCCTCGACGCCTTGCTCGGCATCATCCATGCGCGGGATCGTCCGCGCGTAGTGCATCACTGGCACGATCATTTGCAGGGCAGGATGCCTTACTTCGAGGTATCCTGCCGGCTGCGCACCGCGACGCACGAGTGGCGCTGGGTGCTGATTCGAGCCGCGGTCGTCGAGCGTGGCGAAGACGGCAAGCCGTTGCGCGCCGCCGGCGCGCTGATCGACATCGATCACGTCAAACTCACCGAACTGGCTCTGCATGAAAGCGAACAGCGTCTGCGTTCGACGCTCGAATATGCCGGGGTGGGTATCGCGACCGTCAGCGCCGCGGGACGCTGGCTCAGCGTCAACCCGCGCCAGGCCGCCATCACCGGTTATGCCGCGGACGAATTGCTCGGCGCCGGCGCCATCGACGACATCCTGCATCCGGACGACGCCGATGCCTTCCACAGCTGCATGCGCAAGCTTCTGAAGGGCGACGTTTCCAGTTTCACGCGCGAACTGCGCTGCGTCCGCAAGGACGGCAAGACGATCTGGGTCGACGTCACGCTGTCGCGCGTCAGCGACGAGCATGCCGGCATCAAGTACTTGATCGCGATTTTCGACGACAAGACCGAAAAGAAATTCGCGCAGCAGCAGATGGAGAAGGCGCAGGCCCAGCTGCGCATGGCGACCAGGATCGCCGGCCTCGGCTTCTGGGAATGGGATGTCAAGAGCGGCGACGTCGCATTCTCCGAAGACTGGAAGTCGCAACTGGGTTATACGGACGCCGATCTCAAGGACCGTCTTGCGGATTGGCAGACGCGCATCCATCCCGACGATCGCGAGCGCGTGCTCGGCTATCTGCGCGATTTTCTCGAAGCGCCGACGCCCGACTATTCGCAAGAATTCCGCACCCGCGACAAGGATGGCAACTATCGCTGGATATCGGTACGCGGCCTGCCCGTTTTCGATCGCCGCGGCGAGCTCGAGAAGATCGTCGGCACCCACCTCGACATCACCGATCAGAAGAACGCGCAGGAAGACGCCCGCCTGCGCGCCCAGCACGATCCGCTGACCGGCCTGCCCAATCGCGGCCTGTTCTACGAATTTTCCGAGCATCTGGTCGCGTCCGCGCGGCGTGCCGCGGCGCCGCTGGCGGTCTTGTTCTTCGATCTCGATCACTTCAAGTCGATCAACGACAACTACGGCCACAAGGTCGGCGACGGCGTGCTCAAGGAAGTGGCGACGCGGCTGTCGCAACTGATGCGCGCGGAGGACGTGATCGGCCGCGTTGGCGGCGATGAGTTCGTCGCCATCCTGCCGAAGATCGCGAGCAACGAACATGCGGCGGTGGTCGCCGCCAAGGCGCTCGAATCCTTGCGCCAGCCGTATCGCATAGACGGCATCGAGGTGCGCATGTCGCCGTCGATCGGCATCAGCCTGTATCCCACGGACGGCGACAACATCGACATGCTGATCCAGCGCGCCGACGCCGCGATGTACCGGGTCAAGCATGGCGAGCGCAATAATTTCCGTTTCTTCGCGCAGGAGTGGAACGGCCCCGGGTATCGGGCCACCCCGCTGGAGGATCGCCTGCGCATCGGCCTCGAACGCGGCGAGTTCGATTTGCATTATCAACCCGTGATCGACACGCGCACCGGCGAAGTGGTCGGCGTGGAGGCGTTGCTGCGTTGGCAGCAGGACGACGGCCGGCAGATCGAGCCGGGCGCCTTCATCCCGGTCGCCGAAACGACAGGCCTGATCGTTCCCCTTGGCGAGTGGACCTTTCAGCAGGCCTGCCGTCAGCACCAGGCATGGATACGCGAAGGCCTGCCGCCGATCCCGGTCGCCATCAACATCTCGGCGGCGCAGCTGCGGCGCGGCGAATTCCAGCACAGCATTGGCCATGCGATTTCGGCGACCGGCATCGATCCGGCCCGGATCGAGATCGAGGTTACCGAGAGCACCGTGATGAAGAATTACGATCAGGCCGCCGACGTGCTGCACGGCCTGAAGCTGCTGGGATTGAAGATCGCGCTCGACGATTTCGGCACCGGCTATTCGAATCTGAACCAGTTGAGCCGGCTTCCTCTCGACAAGCTCAAAGTCGACCGCTCCTTCGTGCGTTATCTCACGAGCGACCGTTCCAGCCTCGCCATCGCCGAGGCGATCATCGCCCTCGGACGCGCGCTCGGCATCGATGTCGTGGCCGAAGGCATCGAAACGGAGCAGGATCTGAACGTGCTGAAAGAGCACGACTGCTTCCAGGCCCAGGGATTCCACCTCGGACGGCCGATGCCGGGCGAGGAATTCATGCAGTGGTACAAGAAACATTGGTTGCATTGACTAGAGGCTGATCTTCTCCAGCCGCCGAAGTCCTCGTTTACCCGATCGCAAGCCCGAGATTGCCACGGGCGCCGTTCCGTGGCAGCATGCGTGCACTCCGTGCCGGCGCGACTTTCCAGATGAAGATGGAGCAGCAACATTACCTGATCTTGATATCGATGACCGCAGCGGGTTTCGGCATCGGTGCTTCGGCCGCCTGGCTTTTAGGATTACATACCTGGCCGGAAGCGAAATCCTTCGTTTCACTCGGCACCGTCTCCGGCTGGGCCGTGGGCAAGCTGATGACGCATCAACCCGACTGACCGGCGCATGCGTTTCCGATCCGGCATGCAAGCCTGGTTCCGGCCGCGGCATTTCATCTCGGCGTTGGCGGCTTGCGCCGCTTGCCTTACGGCGCTTCCGCTCCTCGCCGCCGATATGGGGAAAACCCTGCGTGTCCTCATCGTCAGCGGCGAGACCAGCTTCGACCCGGCCGTCGCCTCCGATCTCAACACGCTGAGCATCAACGAGAACCTGTTCGATCCCCTGCTGCGCTACGACTATCTCGCGCGGCCGGTAAAGCTGCGGGCCAATACGGCGCGCGATCTGCCGGAGACGGAAAGCGACGGCAAGACTTATACCTTCCATCTGCAGCGAGGCATCCGCTTCGCGGCATCGCCGGCATTCCAAGGCAAGTCGCGCGAATTGACGGCGCACGATTATGTCTACAGCATCAAGCGCCTTTACGATCCGAAACTGAAATCGCCGTGGCTATTCCTGTTCGACGGCTTGATCGCCGGCGATGAGGCGCTCAAGCGCGAACCATTCGATATCGACCGGCCGATCGACGGTTTGCAGGCGCTCGACCGACACACCTTGCGCATACGTCTCACCCGGCCCGACAACAATTTCCTCTTCAAGATGGCGATGCCTGCCACCGCCGCCGTCGCACGCGAAGCCATCGAAGCCTATGGCGCCGACGCCGGCAACCATCCGGTCGGCACCGGCCCCTATCTGATCGCGGAATGGCAGCGCAGCAGCCGCATCGTGCTGCGGGCGAACCCCGATTTCCGGGCGACGATATTCGATCATGCGCCACCCGCCCACGCCGAAGACCGGGACATCGCATCGTCCCTGCGAGGCCGGCGCCTGCCCCTGATCGGCCGCATCGATATCCGCGTCGTCGACGAACCCCAGCCGCGCCTGCTCGGCTTCCTGCAGCGGGAATTCGATATCCTGGAACAGGTGCCGCCGGCCCTGATCGACAAGGTCATGGCGAACGGCAAGCTGAAGCCGGAACTTGCCGCGCGACGCGTACGCCTGGCGCTGTCCGCGCCGCTGCAAACTTATTACCTGTGGATGAACATGGATGATCCGGTGCTCGGCGGCTACGGCAAGGACAGGATCGCCTTGCGCCGCGCCATCGCCTTGAGCTACGACCGCGATGAAGATATCCGGCTGCTCGAACACGGCCTGGCCTTGCCCGCGCATTCGCCGCTGCCGCCGGATGTGCTCGGTCACGACCCCGGCTATCGCAGTCCGGTGCGCCGCGATACCGAACTCGCGAATGCCCTGCTCGATCGCTTCAGCTACGCGCGCGGCCGCGACGGCTACCGCAACACTCCGGAAGGCAAGCCGCTGATCTTGACGATGCATACGCTCGCGTCGAGCGCGGGCCGGCTACGCGACGAATTCTGGCGCCGCAATCTCGATGCGATCGGCGTGCGCGTCGAGTTCAAGAGCGACAAGCATGGAGAGATCATCAAGGCGGCGCGGCTCGGCAAAGTCCAGATGTACGAAACCAACTGGATCGCCGATTTTCCCGACGGCGAGAATTTCTTCCAATTGCTCTACGGCCCCAACAGCGGACGCGTCAACTATGCACGCTTCCGGCAGCCGGCATTCGACCGCCTTTACGAGGAGGCCGGCCGTCTTCGCGATTCGCCGCAGCGTACCCGGCTGTATGATGCGATGACGCAATCGCTGCACATGTATGCGCCTTGGGTCTTGCGCATTCATCCACTATCGGCCGACCTGCACCAGCCATGGGTACGGCATTACAAGCGTCATCCCGTCGAGCTGACCAACTGGCGTTATCTCGATATCGACGACGCCTCGCGGAGCCCGCAGTGATCTCCAGGATGGATCGCGCGGCGCGAACGAATCCGCTCTCGATTAACAGGTAATAGTGCGTGCGCTTACTCTTATCCGCCTGATATCGAAACTGTCGCCGCTCGGCGACAAACGAAATGTTTTCCACTTGCGCCAACCGAGATTTTCGCTTCTGCCATTTCATTTGTCGCGTTTGCCGCGCAGAATTCAAGCATGCAATCAGGAGAGGCGAAAATGGACAAGGAAGACGCGATCGAAGTCATGAGCCATTTGGCCGACAAATTACAAGACTCTCTGGCCATCGAAGACATGGTTTCCGCCTATGCGGAATTCCTTGCGCATATCAAGGCGAGCGTCACCGAGGAAGACTTTGCCTTTCTCGCAACGGTCGGCGCCATGATCTATCAAAAGGGCTTTCGCGAATACGACTCCGGCGTCCAGACCGATCTGCTGATGGCGCGCCTGCGCCAGATCGCATAAGCCGGAACATCGCTTTACTCCCATCCTTCGCGGGAGCCGGATGCCGCGATGTCAAAAGCGCTATCATCTCGATGAATCTTCTCTCGACGACCGCTTTCGACGACATCCGCTCTCCATGCTCAAGACGCCTCCTTCATTCCTTCCGCTGCACAGCGCCCGGCCGCACGACGAAGCTTACAGCTTCATTTTCCGCGGCGACGAACTACTGGTGCACGCCACGCATTTCCTGCTTCCAGACGCGGCCGCCTGCAGCCTGCTCGGCGTGACCGGCGATGCGACGCATGCCGTCGGACTGTGGCAAGAGCGCTATTGCCGCACCGCCTGGGTCGGACGCGATGCGGAGGCCGCGCCGGGCTATGAATTCCGCAAGCTGCGTTCGCTGTTCGGCACCCTCGACGATGCGATGATGGCGATCGCGGGGCGGGCATACCAGATCGCCGAATGGGCGCGCACGCACCGCTATTGCGGCGCCTGCGCCGCGCCGATGGAAGTCTCCGCGAACGAGCATTGCATGCAATGCCGGCAGTGCGGGATGACGGCCTATCCGCGGATCTCGCCGGCGATGATGGTGCTGATCAAGAAGGGCGACGCGATCCTGCTGGCCAGGCATGCGCAATCCCCGACCGGCCGCTATTCGGCCTTGGCCGGCTTTCTCGAACCCGGCGAATCGGTGGAGGACGCGATCCACCGCGAAGTCTTCGAGGAGGTGGGCCTCAAGGTGCGCGACCTCCGTTATTTCGGCAGCCAATCGTGGCCGTTCCCGCATTCGTTGATGATCGCCTTCACGGCGGAGTACGAATCCGGCGAGATCGCGCCGGATCCGAACGAAATCGCCGAGGCGCGCTGGTACGGTCCGGAAGACGAACTGCCGCCGATCCCATTCAACATCTCGATCGCCTACGCCCTCATCAACGCGCATCTGCCCCGCATGCAGGCGAAACCTTGAATCGCCATCCGCGTCAAGGCGCCGCGCTGCCGCGCGACAAGCTGTCCTGCCGCGGCGCGGTCGCATTACAAAAACACATAAAAAACGCTTCCATAACACCGGCGATTCACTGTTAACAACTCTTCGAGTTGGGAATTGTCAAAGCAATTGTTATGCGACTACACAATCATCGAGTGTGGTTTGTCGTTCGATTCACTATGGCGAGGCGGCCGGTGATCCGCCATGAGCGTTCTTATAGCCGGTCTCTCGAATTCTCTATGCACCCGTCGCCGCACCGCGATTATCAATGGAGTTCGATATGTCCAATCTGCAATCCGCAAAATCCGCTATCAAGGCCGAAATCGCCCATGCGAAGGAAGGGCTCAACTTTTACAAATCGCGCGTGGAAATCCTGGAACAGACGCTTTCCCAGTTGGATAGCGTCGGCGCGCCGGAAACCACGCCGGCCAGTCGCGGCAGAAAGGCGCGCAAACATGCGCAGGCGCCCGCATCCAACGGCAGAACCGGACGCCAGAGACGCGGGCGCAAGGCGCAAGCCGAAGCCGGCCAGGAATTGCCGTTCACCGGGGGCGATTACTGGTTCAATCTCATTGGCGACGAACCGCGCTCCGCCGCCGAGATTCTCAAGGCCGCCGTCGACTCGCTCGGCTTCGAACCGAGCAAGGAGCAGGTGCAAAAGCTGCGGCAGCGTTTGACGCCGGCATTGCAAGGCCTGCTGGAAACGAAACGGATCCAGGATTCCGGCGCCGGCCGTGAGCGTCGTTATTTTCTGGCGCAGGAAAGCTGAGGCGGATTCGCCGGGCGTGGGGGCTCGATGAACGTCAAAGCCTCCATGCCGGCGCGCCCTTCTGGCATACGGCAGGCCGTGCCTCAAGTGCAAGAAGTTTCCTCGACACGAACGTGTTTTGTGTATCCGCCTAGATTCGCAACGCCGCCCGCCGGTAGATCGACGGCGTCACCCCGTGATTCATGGCGAAGAAGCGCGTGAACTGGGATTGCGCGCGAAAACCCATCTCGTCCGCGATCGCGCCCAGGGAGTTGCGTCCTTCCGCCACCTGCCGATATGCCTCTTCCATCCGCAGCATGTTCCGGAACAGCGCGGGCGTCAGGGAAGTGTTTTGCCTGAACAATTCGAAGAAATGCGCGCGTGACAGGCCGACTTCCTTCGCGATGCGCTCCAGACCGCTGTCTCCGGCACGGACGATATCCGCCGCCATCCATTCGAGCGCGCGGCGGATGCGATGGTCGGAAACCTGCGGTGCGAACGCGCCGCCAGGCCGCACTTCATTCCAACGCGAATTCCCGGTCACGATCTCCGTCATCAATGCTTCGACCAGTGCAACGATTCGCCCGCGATCAGTGCGCACGGCAGCGAGCTCTTCCGCGATTTGGAAGGCGTCGAGCCGCGCGCATAGGCAGCTCGGCGCATGGCCGGCGGAAGAAGTCGTACCGGCCGGCGCCGGAAAACAGGCGGTCGATCCGCGCCAGCCACGCCGGCTCGATATACAGGGCAAGAATCGTCGATCCCCGCAAGCCCGGCGGATAGGGATAGGAATGCGAACGCCAGGAGCCGACCAGCACGGCGGTTCCGTCGTGCAACGGATAGCGGCGCCTGCCGACTTCGAACTCGCTATCCGCCCCATCGACCTTGAGCAGCACGTGGCATTGCGGATGCGCATGCTCGATCACCGGCCGGTCCACATCGAGAACCGAGATCCGGCCGAATTCGCCGACGGCAATGGAAAGCGCGGTAGTCATCGTCTTGCTTCATGCGGGGAACAAGCGGCATGCCGCCGGCAAGATACCGCTTCCCCGGTCCGCCAATTTACCATGGAGTCCGATTATTTCTCGCCCGGTCGGAATATCTCGACGGCGATGGATCGGGTGCGGGCGTTTAGGGCTAGAGTAAGGGAAACCAACCGCTTTTCCCTATCCCAAGGAGGATGCCCATGTCGGAAACCATTTTCACTCGCATCATTCGCGGCGAACTGCCGTGCGCCAAGGTCTATGAAGACGAGCATGTCTTCGCCTTCATGGATGCCGGTCAAGTCAATCCCGGCCACGTGATCGTGGCATCGAAGCAGCCTTACGAAACCCTGCTCGATGCCGACGAGGAAACCGCCGCCGCCCTCATGCGCGCCGCCGCGCGCATCTCCCGCGCCATCGAGCGCGCCTTCCAGCCGGACGGATTCACGATCCTGCAGGCGAACAAGGCGGCGGGTTGGCAAACCGTGCCGCATCTTCATCTGCACGTGCTGCCGCGCCATGCGAACGACGGCGTGGATCTGACCTGGCCGCGCAAGGAACCGGGCCTCGATGCCTTGCGCGAACTGGCGGCGCGCATCGTACTATAGGATCATTGCGGCCGGCTGCGCGCGGCCGCTTCGCCCTCGTCCGGCATCTTTTTTTCGCCGCGATTCTTTCCGCTCGGCACGCGGTGTTCGATCACGGCGTTGAGTTCGGCGCCGAACAGCATGACCGCCGCCGAGATGAAGAAGTACAGCAGCAGCACGACGATGGTGCCGACGCTGCCATAGGTGGCGTTGTAATCGGCGAAGTTGGCGACATAGTATTTGAAAGCCAGCGAGGCGGCGATCCAGACGATGACGGCAAGCGTGGCGCCGGGGGTGATGAAGCGGAACTCCTGCTCCACGTCGGGCGCGACATAGTAGACCACGGCCAGGGCCAGGCAGAGCAGGAATACCGCCACCGGCCAGCGCAGCCAGGTCCAGAGCGCCGCGAACAGCCGGTCCATCCCGACCATGCGCGTGATCCACTCGATCGCCTCCGGCCCGACCGACATCAGCAAGGCGGCCGCGATCAGCATCGCGGCCACGCCGATCGTGTAGATGATCGACAACGGATACAGCTTCCAGGCCGGCCGGCCCTCGGGCACATCATAGGCGACGTTCAAGGCGTTCATCGTCGCGCGCACCGCCGCCGACGCCGACCAGAGGGCGACGATCACGCCGACCGACAACAAGGTGTGCTGCGGCTGGCGCAATTGGGCGATCACCTGATCCACCACCTTCATCGCCGGGTCCGGCAACAGGTATTGCATCTGCTGGCGCACCCAGTCGAAGAATTCGGTGCGCTCGATGAAGCCCAGCAATGCGATCAGAAAAATTAGAAAAGGAAACAACGAGAACAGCACCTGGTAGGCGAGCGCCGACGCATAGGTGGTCATGTCGTCCTCGAAGAATTCGCGGACCGTTTCCTTGAGAATCGATCCGGGGCTCAGTCCGCGCAAACCGGGAATATTCATCGTTGCCTCGCCTGCCCGCGACGCCGCACCTTACTTCCGGAAACCAATGATCCATCCAGGTGGATTTGGCGTGTCATGCCATGTTGATCGGAGAACCGGATGGATCACTAATGGTCCGACGCATGAAATGAAAGCCTACTCATTCTAGGAAGGCCGAATCCGCGCCGCTTGATATCGGCCAAGTCCGGCAGACGCGGCGCGGCCCGAATCAAGCCGCCACCAGCCGCACGCGCGTGATCTCCGAGGGTGCGCCGAAACGTTTCGGCGGCCCCCAGTAGCCGGTGCCGCGGCTGGTGTATACCCACAGATTGCGCAAGCGATTCAGGCCCGAGGTATAGGGTTGCTGCAGCGGCACGAACAGGTTCCACGGAAAGAATTGCCCGCCATGGGTGTGGCCTGACAATTGCAGGTCGAAGCCGGCGTCCGCCGCGGCCGGCGCCGTGCGCGGCTGATGCGCGAGCAGCACCCGGACAGCCGCCTGGCGCGGCGCTCCCGCCAGCGCGGCATGCGGATCGCTGCGCTGGGCGGGATCGAAATGATGCGCCGTGTAATCGGTCACGCCCGCGACCACCAGTGCGGCGCCCTCGTGCCGCAGCACGACGTGCTCGTTGAGCAGGACGCGCAAGCCGAGCCGCCGCACCTCTTCGATCCAGGCGGGCGCATTCGAGTAATACTCGTGATTGCCGGTCACGAAATAGCTGCCGTGACGGGCCGTCAACTTCGCCAGCGGCGCCGTATGCGGCGCAAGCTCGCGCACGCTGCCGTCGACCAGGTCGCCGGTGACCGCGATCAGATCGGCCTCCAGCGCATTGACGCGGGCGACGATCGCGTCAAGATAGCCGCGCTTGATGGTCGGCCCGACATGGATGTCGGTGATCTGGGCGATCGTGAAGCCGTGCAAGGCCGGCGGCAGATCGGGGATCGGCACCTCGACCTCGACCACGCGCGCCGTGCGACGGGCGTTGATGAAACCGACCAGCGTGATCGCCAGGGCCGCCAGCGGCACGGCGGCCGCGCTTCCGCTCGCGAAGGCGAGCGAATGCAAGCCGGACAGGGAGGCCAGCACCAGCGCGGCATCGCGCAACAGCGTCAGCACCAGCAGCGAGGAAAACAGGCCGGTGGCGATCAGCCCGACCCAGGCCAGCAAATCCCCCAACCTGCGCCGTCGAACGGCGCGCGACAGCAGGCCGAGCGGAATCAGGATCACCGAGGCGGCCAGCCAGGCCGCGCCGAGCCAGCGCCAGGGCGCCTGAACCGGCAGGTCGGGCAGCACGCGCCAACCGATGTAAGCATGCAGCAAGCCGATCAGGAAAGTGACGATGACGACGGTCGAGCGTGGAGGCATGGCGTTCCTCAATGAAATGCGAAGCGGTTCCGGTTCAGATGGGGGCGGAAGCCGGTGCTTCAATGGAGCAAGATTTTCTCGTCGCCGGCTGGATTGACCGAATGCGACGGGACCGGCATGCGTTCCCCCACCCAAATCAAGACCTGGCTCCGATCGTCCTTGTAGGAAAACCCTGAACGATGTTCCGTAGCGTCCGACCATGGATTTCATCCGCCGCTGATTTCGCCCGCGAATCCCGCTTGCAATAATCGATTCACACCTCGCTTCGCCATCGCGACCCGGCTCCGATAGGGCATCCGGCATCGCGCATAACCAATTCTTCGACAAAGGAAGCCATGTTGACTACGCCAACGTCTGAACTCCGCCCGGGCTCCACGCTTTCCGCGAGCGCGCCCGCCACGGCAGCAGCAGCGCATCGTCAAGCCAAGCTATGGTCCAATCTGAAGGAAGTATGCGACTTGCTGCGCATTCCCTCCGCCGTCACGAACGACGATTTCCATTTCCAGCATGTGCAATTCAAGGCCGGGCAGCGCATCCACACGATCGGCCAGCCGTTCGACATGCTCTATATCGTCTATTCCGGTTTCCTCAAGACCGTGATGATCGACGAGTTCGGCAACGAGCAGGTGCTCGGCTTCCCGATGAAGGGCGACATGTTCGGCATCGACGGCATCCACGGCAAGCACTACACGACTGAAACCGTCGCCCTGACCAATTGCGATGTCATCCTGGTGCCGTTCCGCCTGTTTTCTTCGCTCGGGCGTACCTATCCCGAGCTGGAATCGGCGATCTATGCGGTCGTCAGCCGCGAACTGCTGCGCGAGCAGGCGATGATCAGCCACCTCGGTTCGCTCTCGGCGGAAGCGCGCGTGGCCCGCTTCCTGGTCTTCCTGTCCGAGCGCTTCACCGAGATGGGTTATTCGGGCAAGCAATTCAACCTGCGCATGACGCGCCATGAGATCGGCAACTTCCTCGGCCTGACGCTGGAGACGGTCAGCCGCACGCTGTCCGCCTTCAACACGATCGGCTTGATCTCGGTCGATCAGCGCGCGATCGTCATCCACGACATGCAGACGCTGAAGACGATGCGCCGCCTCACGCCGGCCCACGTTCGGGCCAAGGCGGACGCGGCCAGGGCGGCACAGCGCCCGGCTCAGCCAGCGAGCGGCGTCGCCGGCTGATCGGGTTCCGCGTAGCGGCGGAAGATATCGCCGTTGTTGAACGGCACGCCGCTTCGATATCGCCGGCTCCGGCTTCCTCCAGGACAAGCCGGACGCGCTTGCCGCGCCCCTGTATCATCGGCCAGCAAACGGGCCCGCGGTGCGGCGATCTTCCTATGGCGATCGATTTTCCTGCACAATGGCGCTACTAATAGCGTTGCGATTGGAGAACGCAATGAAACGAACCGCCATCATGACACTGGCCGCCGCCGCATTGGCCTGCCTGCCGCTCGTCGGCGGCGCCGGGAATAAGCCGGTGAATGCCTTTACCGAATCCGCCGCCGTCGCGTCGCACGCCGGCCAGGTGCGCGTGACGATCACCTTCGACAACCGGGGCGCCCACCCGGTATACGTTCCCAACGACCTGGCGACGGAAGAGGAATTGACCAATGCCTTCTTCGAGATCACGACGATCGACGGCGAGAAGATTCCCTACATCGGCATCATGGCCAAGCGCGCGCCGCCGAGCGCCGAGGATTACCGCAAGATCGGGCCGCGTTCGAAGCATGTGAACACGATCGACATCACGCCCAGCTTCGATTTCAAACCGGGCAGCCATCATTATGTGCTGTCTTACGAGGCTCGCTATCTGACCGATCTCAAGAACCTGGACAAGCCGTCCTCCGCCGGCATGGTGCGCGTGGAATTCACGCATGCCAAGTGAAGCGCGCGGCGCCGCGCGAACGGCGCCGCAAGACTTGCGGTCTCTTATTGCAGCGGCGGCGTGTTCTCCGCGAAATATTCATGCGAATCGGCATTCTCGACCGCCTTGTCCGGCTCGCTGATCGCCAATTGCTTCGCTCCTGCCTGGCCATAGACCCAGTCGTCGGTGCCGGCCACGGCATTGAAATGGCTCATTTCATGCACCAGCGTGCCGCCCTTGGAATCGGTGCCCGTCATCGGCGCCGACCAGAACGCCCGGCAGACATAGATCTTGTACGGCTGGTTCGGATAGACATAGGCGTAATAGCGCTTCTTGCAGCCGCAGTCGACCGTGATCGGCTTGGTCAGGAAGGCATCCTTGATGGCGGCGAAGTTGGCCTTGACCTTGTTGTAGCGCGCCGAGGTGACCGTGCCGAACCAGGTCGTATAGCGCGGGCCGGTCTTGCCGGCGGCCAGGTAAGCGTCGCCGTCGCTCGCCATCGCGGTCGCCGCGCTGACCGCGTCGGTGACCGTCGCCGCCTGCGAACTCGTGCATTTGCTGAAGCTCAGGCTGGCGGCGGCCGCCGTCGGCGCCGCCATCGCCTCCGCCGCCGCCCCGCGCGGCAGGCGGCCGTCGATCCACATGGCCGCCGTCTCCGACTGCAACTCGCCGGCCGGCCTTTCCGCGCGCGCCGCGCCATGCGCCCCGAAACGGGTGCCGAACAAGTCGAGCGACTTGGTGTGATAACGCACGGTATAGTTGCCGGTCGCGCTCATGTCGTAGAATGCCGACAATTCGACTTTGCGGCTGTAGGACTTGCCGGGCTGGAGCACATAGTAGTCGCCGGCTTCCGGCGCCGGCCGCTTGACCACCGGACCGAGATATCCGACCTTGACGCCGTCGCGCCGCACCTCGAACAGCGGCTCTTCCATCTCTCCTTCGAACGGCGTTTGCCACTTCAGGAGGTATTGCGGCGCGGCGGACACGTTGGTGAAGGTCACGTTGACGACGACGTCGTCATGCGCTTGCAGCACGCGCTTTTCCGGCGCGATGGTGACGGCGATATCGCCCGATGCGGCGTGGGCGCCGACGCAAACCGCGGCGGCGGCGATTGACATGCTCATTCCGAACCATGTTTTCCAGGTCATTCTCATCTCCAGAAGCGTTGTCGGATTCCGCACGGAAACGCGGTATGCGCCTGAAGCGGGGCAGCCTGCCTTTCCACGCGGGCTCGCGGATCTTCTCGTGGAAGATCCACGAGCGGATGGTGGCATGGCGTCTTTCCTTGCATCATGAGAAAAATTAACAATCCGGCGCCGCGTTTGGCTCGCCAATCGGGTCTATACCCGAGGAGAGCAAAACGAGAATCCGCCGCTTGAAGAGATCGACGATGAAACCCGACGACCATGATGTCATGCCCGTCGCCGGCGGCCGCCCGGTCAAGATGTGGACCCGCGGCGTGCCGGTCGAGGACGAAGCCCGCCAACAGCTGGCGAACACGGCGAGAATGCCGTTCATCTACCGCCATATCGCCGTCATGCCCGATGTGCATGTCGGCAAGGGTTCGACCATCGGCAGCGTGATACCGACGCTCGGCGCCGTCATTCCGGCGGCGGTCGGCGTCGATATCGGCTGCGGCATGATGGCGGCCAAGACCACGCTGACGGCGAACGATCTGCCCGACAATCTCGGCCCCTTGCGCGGCGCGATCGAGCAGGCGATTCCGCACGGCATGTCGCCGAAGACGCGCAGCCACAAGGGCCGCGACCAGGGTTCCTGGAACACGCCGCCGCGCAGCGTGGACGTCGCCTGGGCGCGGCTGGAAGACGAATTCGACGAGATCTGCCGCAAGACGCCGGCACTGCGCCGCACCAACAACTACAAGCACCTGGGCACGCTCGGCAGCGGCAATCACTTCGTCGAAGTCTGCCTCGACGAGGCCGGCTTCGTCTGGCTGATGCTGCATTCCGGCTCGCGCGGCGTCGGCAACGCGATCGGCAGCCATTTCATCGAACTCGCCAAGGAAGACATGCGGGTGCATGCGGTCAACCTGCCGGACATGGATCTCGCCTACCTCAAGGAAGGCACCCGGCATTACGACGATTACGTCGAGGCGGTCGGCTGGGCGCAGAAATTCGCGCGCCTGAACCGCGAAGTCATGATGCGCAACCTGGTCGCGGCGCTGCGCACCGTCATCAAGAAGCCGTTCGAGACGCACGTGGAGGCCGTCAACTGCCATCACAACTATGTGCAGAAGGAGCATCACTTCGGCCGCGAGGTGCTGGTCACGCGCAAGGGCGCGGTGTCGGCGCGCGCGGGCGAGCTCGGCATCATCCCCGGTTCGATGGGCGCGAAAAGCTTCATCGTGCGCGGCAAGGGCAACCCGGAGAGCTTCCACAGCTGCAGCCACGGCGCCGGCCGCACCATGAGCCGCAGCGAGGCCAAGCGCCGCTTCACCGTCGAGGATCAGCGCCGCGCCACGGCCGGCGTGGAATGCCGCAAGGATGCTCACGTCATCGACGAGATCCCGATGGCCTACAAGGATATCGACGCCGTGATGGAGGCGCAGAACGAGCTGGTGGAGGTGGTGCACACCTTGAAGCAGGTGGTCTGCGTGAAAGGGTGACGCGGCGGCGCCCGCTACCGGGAGGCGAGCCGATGAGCCCACCACAGCCCGCCGCCCGCCAGCAGGCATCCGATCGCCAGCAGGTCCGCCTGCACCACGCGGTTGAGCGCCGCGTTATAGCCGCCGACCGCGAATGCGATCCAGACAAACGAGCCGGCGCTGGCCAATCCCATGAGGATGGCGATCGCTTGCAGCCGCCGCGCAAAGGCCGCATGCAACAGGAAGCCGCCGAGGATGCCGAACATGGCCGCCCGATGCCGCATCAGGACTTGAAGATTGGGATCGTCGAACGGAACGCCGTAGAGCGCGGAAAGCGCATGCGGACCGGCCGCGCCGGCCAGCGGCAGGAGATGAATGATCGCCGCGACGACCAGCGAAATGGAGATGAGTAATTGCATTCTTGGGCTCCGCGATATCGGCAATGAAGGAACATGCGCAAGCGCATCTTCGGGTCGACATTATCGATTCGGGGAAGCCGCCGCAATTACCCGTGAAGTAATCGATCGCGGAAACGCGCCGGAGATTTCCGGGAGCGGGATGGCTTGCGGCGCCTCTCGGATAGCGCCGCAAGCGGTACTGCATCAGTTCAATGCCGGGGTGTTCTCGGCAAAGTATTCATGCGAGTCGGCATTTTCGACGGCCCTGTTCGGATCGCTGATCGCCAGGCTCTTCGCGCCGGACTGGCCGTAGACGTGATCGTCGGTGCCGGCCACGACGTTGAAGTGGCTCATCTCATGCACCAGCGTGCCGCCCTTGGAGTCGGTGCCGGTCATCGGGGCGCTCCAGAACGCCTTGCAGACATAGATCTTGTACGGTTGCGTCGGATAGACGTAAGCGTAGTAGGTCTTGTTGCAGCCGCAGTCGACGGTGACCGGCTTGTTCAGGAAGGCGTCCTTGATGGCGACGAAATGCGACTTGACCGTGCTGTAGCGCGACGAGGTGTAGGTGCCGAACCAGGTCGTGTAGCGCGAACCGGTCTTGTTCGCCTGCAGGTAGGCGTCGCTGTCGGTCGCCATGTTGGTCGCGGCGCTCATCGCGTTGACGATCGTGTTCTGCTGCGAGCTGGTGCAACGGCTGAAGCTCAGGCCGCCGGCGGTGGGGAGCGGATCGGTCGCCTTGGCGGTCGTGACCGTGCCTTGCGGCAGACGGCCGTCGATCCAGATCGACACCGCTTCGGACTTCAGCACTCCCTGCTGCGATTCGGCCTTGGCGACGCCGTTGCCGTCGAAGCTGCTGGAGAACAGGTTGTACGATTTGGTGTTGTAGCTGATCGAGTAGTTGCCGGTCACGCTCATGTCGTAGAACGCGGACAGCTCGAGCTTGAACTTGTGCGACTTGCCCGGCTGCAGGACGTAGTAGTCGTTGGCCTTCGGCGCCGGACGCTTGTAATGAGCGCCGAGGTAGTCGACCCTGGCGCCGTCGCGATACACCTCGAACAGCGCTTCTTCCATCTCTTCGCCGCCGAGCGGTGCGTGATGCTTCAATACGTATTGCGGGGTGGACGAGGTATTGGTCACCGTGACATGGACGACGACATCATCATCGGCCTTCAACACACGCTTATCCGGCGTGATGCTGACGGTTACTCCTTTCGAAGCCGCATGGGCGGAAACGCATGCCGCTGCAGCCACGACTGAAACGCAAACACCCAACAACTTATTATTAAAAGTCATTCTTGTCTCCAAAGTGTTATGAATCCCGCATGAGAGGCCCGGCGCACCGGATGCACGGCAGAGACACTGCCCCAACACACGAACCAGTGTCTTCTGCGAGTCACGTTGGTCCGCTTTGCCCTTCATGCAGCATGGCGAATTCCCGTGGTGCGGGAAGCCGCCGCCTGTCGAATTTCCGGATAACGGAAATTCAACGGCGGATATTGGCATGACGGCTCCGCGAAATCAATGGGAAAAATGACAGGTCTGCCCGATCGGGCAAAAACGTAAGGCGGCGGTTTCGAGCTCCGATCGACTTCCTGTCGCTCGTATCTTGCACCGCAACCCAAATGCAACAAGGCTCGCCGGGGCCGTCGCCCGCCCGCGAAAATCAGAGAGATAATCCAGGGATCGCAGCGCCGCTTGCGGAGATTCCGAGGGAGATCGCCATGAAAAAACTCATTGCGCCGGCCGTATTGGCATTGCTCGCTCACGGATCGGCCGCGGCGGCGCCAGGCTACTATCTCGTCACCGTCTATGATGAAGAAGGCGAGAAAATTGCAGAAACCGGTTTGTGGAATGTCAATCCATCGGCGGCATCCTCCGTCGCCTCGCCCTATTTCGCGTTCGGCTACGGCGTCACCAAGCGCTGGCATACCGAGGTCTATGCCCACTTCGTCCGCACCGAAAGAAGCGGCACGCGCTTCAACAGCCTGGCCTGGCAAAACGATTATCTGCTGACGCGGGGCCAGTATCCGGTCGATCTGGCGGTGCATACCAGCCTCCGGCGCTTCGACGACACCAGCCTCGGCTATGCCTTCGAATTCGGCCCGGCGCTGCAGACGGAATTCGGCCGGACGCAAGTCAATGCCAATCTCTTCTTCGAACGCAGCTACCGCGACCGGCAAGCCGATCGCATGCAGATGAAATACCAGTGGCAGGTCAAGCGCCATTGGCGGCCAAAGCTCTCGTTCGGCCTGCAAGGCTTCGGCGAACTCGGCGACTGGAACGACTGGGCGCCGCGGCGCGAACAATCGCACCGCATCGGCCCTGCGATCTCCGGTTCGCTGCCGGTGAGCGAGACGCATGCATTGAAATACGAAGCCGCCTGGTTCACGGGCAAGGTGTTCGCCAACCGCGCCAAAGTGTTCGTGTTGCGGCTCAAGTACGCGTTCTAGAGGCGCACCGACGGATCAGGAAAGCGTTTCTTGGGGTTCCGCGACCCGCGCGGCTTCGCGACGGGCGCGATCGACGTCGATGCTGCGGTACCACTCTTCCGGAATGCTCGACAGCCGCGAGTCGTGCAGTTGACGGTCCGCGAGTCCATAGAACTTCTGGAAGCTCATGATGAGCGGCCGCCACTTGTCGGGATCGATGCGGTTTGGCTGTCCCGGGACCAGGATCGATTCTTCCAGGTGCGCGCGCTTGATGCGCGTCTCGAACATCAGGAGGCGGCCGCGCTGCGCCTCGTCGTCTTCGGCGAGGCCATGCACCGCCTCGACCGCGGCTTCCAGCTGCACCGGGCATTCGAGCACGCGCGGCGCAGCGACGGTTTCCGAGGCCAGCGGCGTCAGTCCGGCGATCCCGAACTTGTCTTTCACGTGACGGTAGCCGCGCGCATGTTTTCTTTCCGGGACCGGATTCGCGCCGGTGGTCAATGCCAGCTTGTTGACGGCGCCCACCTCGTTCTCCGACGGCAGGTTGAGCACGCATTCGCGCGTACGGCGCAGGTTGCGCGCCGTCTGCGACGCGGCGCCGACGCCGATGACGCAGCGCCAGCCGAGCCAGAAAACCGACGATATCGGCGCCAGATTGAACGTGCCGTCCTCGTTGACGGTGCCGACGATGACGACGGGCGTGCCGAAATACAGGATGGCAGGTTCGCTTGCTGCATGCATGATCGTTTCCTTGTTGCCGCTGTGAGGATGGCGGCAGTATGGAAGAACGCGTCCGGCACGGCTCGCCGGATCCGGACATGAGATTGGCGCCGGGTGCCGATATCGCCCCGCTTGCGGCGGATCGACATCGCCGCGCTCGACTTTCCGCTGCTGCGCAGCCAGCGCGAATGGGAAGCGGGCACGCTGCCGCCGGCGCTGGCGCAAGCCCAGGAAGCGGTGCCCCGGTGCGAGCACATGGTGCTGATCTTTCCGCTCTGGCTGGGAGACATGCCGGCCCTGGTCAAGGGATTTCTCGAGCAAGTCCTGCGCCCCGGCTTCGCCCTGACCTATGCCAGCAAGGACGCGATGCCGAATGAGCAAGTAGGGCGCAGTCATCATCGGAGAGGCCCGGCGACCACCGCTTGGTCTGCTTATTTCTCGGCCGACCACCCCAGCGCCGCGAAATGCAGCACCCACTCGCGCCGCGGATCGACGCCGATCAGCGCCGCCGCCTCGTCGTCGTAGAACGCTCCGACCGGGCAGGCGGCCAAGCCCCTGGCCACGGCGCCGAGCAGCCAGCGCTCGCCGATCATGCCGGCTTCGAGGAAGCCGTGCCGGTAGCCGCGCGGGCCGGGCGCCAGCATGCGCTCGCGGTCGGCGGACAGCACCAGCACCACGGCGGCGTCGCCGATCACGTCCTGTTCCAGCGCGGCCGAGCGCGCGCTTTGCGCGAAATCGCCCTCCCGCACGCGCAGCAAGGCATGCCGCGGCAGATAGCGATACACGCCGGGCGCCAGGCCCTCGGCGCGATTGACGACGAGATTGATGCGGATCGCGCTCGACAACTGGGCCGGCAGGGCCATGTCGGCCAGCATCGACGATAGCGCGGCCAGCGGCACCGGATCGGCGAGGAAGCGACGCTGGCTGCGGCGCTGGGTGATGGTGCGGTGGACGCCGGCCGCGCTGGGGGCCGGCGGCGGCAGGGCGACGATCGGCCCGGATGCCGCTCCGGATACCGCTCCGGATATCGTACCTGCCGCATCGGGCCGCGCCTGCGTTTCCGGCGCCAGCCGCAGCGATGTCATCCGGTGCACCATGCCGGTCACGCCGATCGCGTCGTCGGCCGGCGCGGCCGGCATGACATAGCGTTCGGCTTCCGGAGCGCCGTAGGAAGACGGCGCCGCCGCGCCGCGCACATCCATGATCGCCAGCACGCCTTCCTCGACGCCGTCCACGCCGATCGCCCGGGCGGCCAGGGCTTCGTCGAAGTGCGGCACCAGTCTGGCTTGCATGCCGACCTGATGCCCGGCGATACGCAGGTTTTCCAGCAGGTGTCCGGCATCGGCGACGGCGTAGCGGTAGGCGCGGTCGCGGTATTTGTACCCGGTGCGGCGGAAAATGGCGGACAGGATGATGGCCGCATCGGCATCCGCGGCTTGCGGCGCGCCGAAGTCCGGCGGCAGCGGGCCCAGCGCATCGAGGCGGTCGTGCTCCGGGTCGTAGTGATACATCCCGGGCGCCAAGCCTTCGACCGCGCGCGCCGCCACGTACAGTTCGCTCGGGAACAGGGCGCCGGAGGAAGGCGCGGCGCGCTTGTTGCTGCCGCGGGGTCCGGTGACGCCGGACGCGAGATAGAGCATCTCTCCGAGTTCGGCCAGTCGCAGGCGCTGCATGCGCGGCGCCGGAGCGCGCAGGGCGTCGCTCAATCCGCGCTCCGCCGCCGGTCCGCGCGCCAGGGCGATATGCGGCGCGTCCGGATAGGTCTTGAAATCGGACGGCGGCGTTCCCCAATCGACCCCGGGCGCGCGCTTGAACACGCTGCTCTGCGATTCGGAGGAAAACTCGTGGTAAGCGGCGATCGCGTCGATGGCATCCGTCTGCCGGCCGCCGTCCCGGCCGGTTTCCCCTCCGGCTTGCACCCAGCGCAACGGCGGTTCATTCGTGCCCTGGCGAGTCCCGAAATAGAAGGCCAGGCCCAATGCGCCAAGCAGCGCAGCGACCTTGCCGATCGTCAGCATGCCGCCGCGCGCATCGGGGACCGGCCGCTGCGCGGGAGTACGCTTGAACCAGCGCAACACGACCGGCAGATTGAAGATCAAGTGCACGGTCACCAGCAGCAGCGTCGCGTAACCGAACAGATAGTGCCAGTCGAACACCGGCAATTGCTGATTGGCGACCCAGAAAATTCCGAGGCCCGCCGTGGTCAGCAGATAGGCAACCAGGAACAGGCTGCTTTGCACATTGAGCGAGAAGCGCGACGGTGCGCGTCCGCGCCAAGTCGCCACGGCAACGTAGAGCGCATAGACCGTCAGCGGCAGCAGCACCCAGAGGATTTTCGGCACGATAGGAAAGCGTATTGCGGAACGGAAGACTCAAGTCTATCCCTGTTCCCCGGGAAAGGCACCCGATTCCCTCGCTTGTTCGCAACTTGTGTTGCCGCTTTTTGCTCTCAAGAGAAAGCCCTCTCTTCACGTCTATTGGGCATCACTCGACACAGACAAGGAGATTCATCATGGCAAGGATTCAGCAATCGATCGACCTCGGCGTGCCCGTGCATGCGGCTTATCAACAGCTCCTGCGCTTCGAAGAGTATCCGCATTTCATGCAGGAAGTGGATACGGTGCGCCGTATCGACGATACGCATCTGCATTGGGCGGCGAACGTGTCTTACCAGACCCTGGAATGGGACGCGGAAATCATCGAGCAAAGTCCCGACCGCTGCGTGGCGTGGCGCAACAGCGGCGGGCCGATCGACGCCGAAAGAATCGAGCTGCAATCGATCGGCCCGAGCCGGTCGCGCATGACGATGACGATGGAATGCGATCCGCTGCAATGGATTCCGGCGCAGGACGGCAATGCCGACCAGGCCGTGGCCGAGCGGATACGCGAAGACCTGGAGCGATTCAAGGCGTATGTCGAAACGCACGGCGCCGAAGCGAGCACGATGCTGCGCGAAACGCGCGGCATGGGCGCCGCCCTGCAGAGCGGCGGCACGCCCGCGGCGGAAACCGGTTATGCGGCGGGTTCGGAAGGCTGGAGCGGCGGCGAGGATCCGTCCGAGCCGGTGAAATCGGCTTCGCATGCCGCGTCGGAAGGGCCGGGCTGGAGCGGCGAGCCGGCCGCCGGATCGCCGTCCGGGCAAGGAACGCGCGGGACGCAATCGGATTCCTTGCTGTCGCAATCGGCGGCGCGGCAATCCGACGACGGCCGCTTCGGCATCGCGGAGGAACAGAATCTCGATCAGCAATCCGATGCCGCGCGCAGGGTCGGCAGCATGCCCCAGCCCTCCGCGCAGGACGACGCCATGCGCACCGGCGAAACGGATGCCGCCGAAGCGATGCGGCAGTCGATGAAACAGCGGAAACGCGAGGAAACGACGGATCGGAAGCCGGACATCGATCGCGCAGCGCCGGAACCGGAATGATGGCCGAAGGATAGGATGATGCGGCGTAACCTTGCCGATCCGTCCGAAATGCGAGACGATCCGCTCATGATCATCGCCACCCACTCCGGAAGATTCCATGCGGACGACGTCTGGGCCGTCATGGCGCTCGACCTCGTCTTTCCCGGCTGCGAACTGGTTCGCACGCGCGATCCGGCGCGCATCGCCGCCGCCGATTTCGCCGTCGATGTCGGCGGCGTCTGGGATCCGTCCAACGGCCGCTTCGATCATCATCAGAAAGGCTTTGTGGGCGCGCGCCAATCCGGCGTGGTCTATGCGAGCGCGGGCCTGGTGTGGCGCGAATACGGCGCACGCTGCGTCGCGCGCGCCGCCGAACTGCATACCGGCCGCGCGCTCGACGCCAAGGATGCGCAGGACATGGCCTGGGCGATCGACAACGACATCGTGCAATACCTCGACATGTCGGACACCGGCGCCGCGCGCAATGCGCCGGGCGGCTACGGCTTGTCGGCCATCGTCTCGGGCTTCAATCCCACCTGGCTCGACGAAGAACGCGCGGGCGGCGTCGAAGCCGGCGAAGCGCTGCGGCTGGCGCAATTCCGGCGCGCGATGGAATTCATGCGCGACATCCTCGTCAACCAGGTCAAGTACCGCGTCGGCGCGATGCTGGCCGCGGAACAGGTGCGCCAGGGCGAACGCTTCGAGGAAGGCCGCGTGCTGTTCCTGAAGAACGGCGCGCTGCCCTGGACCGCGCTGGTGCGCAACGAGATGCCGAAGGTGCTGTTCGTGGTCAGCTACAGCGCGCTGGAGCAGCGCCATATGCTGCATACCGTGCCGGCCGCTGCCGAAGGTTTCGAAGCGCGCAAGGACTTGCCGGCCGCCTGGGCCGGCCTGCAGGGCGCCGAACTGGCGGCGGTCACCGGGGTCGCGGACGCCGGCTTCTGCCACAACGGCCGCTTCATCGCCGCCGCCAAATCCTTCGAAGGCGCCATGCGCATGGCGCGGCTGGCGTTGCGGAATCAAGACTGAAGCGCCGCCCCGGCTTGACGGCCGGCTTCGTTTGCCCGCATGCTAGAACGGCTTCAGTCCGGATTTAGGCCGCGCGGAGCGCAAACCACGATGCCAGGGAGACCGCCATGACGCTCGACGAAGCGGTGAAGAAGGATTACGAATTGAGAGCCAAGCTGCTGGAGGCGATCGCCCAGAAACACCAGCTCGAGGCGCGCGCTCTCGGAAAAGTCGAAGCCTGCGCGCTCGGCAACTGGCTGCACGGCGAGGCCGAGCGCAAGTTCGTGTTCATCAAGAGCTATCGTCCCTGCGCCGACGCCCACGCCGCCTTCCACGCGGAGGCGGAAAAGGTGGCGCGGCTGATCAATTTGGAGGAATACGCGCAAGCCGAGGCGGCGCTGGCCGACGGCTCGCCCTACGTCAAGGCGTTCGGCGTATTGCTGAAGGCCGTGCTGCAGTTGAAGAAGGACGCGCGGCTGTAGGCATCAGTCCTGCGCGGCACCGCGCACCTGAAAGCCGACCGCGTCGATCGTCTTCCCATCCCGATCGAGCAATTCGAGGCGATGTTCGCCCGGCACCGGGCGCCACGCATGATCGGAACCCGCATCGCCGAGCACGACGCCATCGAGCCGCCACACGAGATCCCGCGCGCCTTGGGCCTGGAAGAACAGGCGCTGATTCGGCTCCGGAATATCGGGATCGATCGCAATGACGACGCCCTCGCCCGGATAGCGTATCTTCGGCGCGCGCAGAGCTTCCGGCACGAGTTCGATCCTCGTGCTTTCGGTACCGGCCAGGAACCACTCGCGGCGCGCGGCCTCGATCCGGGGCACATAGTCGATCTGCCGCGCCACCACGCCGCGCGGCGCCGCCGGCGCCGGGCTCGGCTGGGTCCGATGCAGGAAATCCATGATATCGCGCCAGACCGGCGCCGCCCCCGTCACGCCCGACACGTCCCACATCGGCTGGCCGTCGAAATTCCCCACCCACACGCCGACCGTGTAGCGCGCCGAATAGCCGATGCACCAATTGTCGCGCATGTCCTTGCTGGTCCCGGTCTTGACCGCCGCCCAGTAGGGCGTCGCCAATTCGTTCGACAAGCCGAAGGTGGCGCTGCGCGCCGCGCGATCCGACAAGATGTCGCTTACGATGAAGACGGCGCGCGCATCGAGCACCTGGCGCCGTTCCGCCGCCGCGCGCGGCAGCAGGCTGACCGGCGTCCAGACGCCGCCGCCGGCGAGCGTGCGGTAAGCATTGGTCAATTCCAGCAGGCTCACTTCGGCCGAACCGAGCGCGAGCGAATAGCCGTAGTAGTCGGCCGGCTCGGTCAAGCTGTTCAAGCCGAGCGCCCGCAGCCGGTGGTGGAAGGTTTCCATGCCGAGCATGACCAGGGTGCGCACCGCCGGCACGTTGAGCGATGCGGCCAGGCTGGCGCGCACGCTGACCAGGCCCTTGAATTCGCGGTCGTAGTTCTGCGGAATATAGAGGCCGCCGGGGGTGGAAATGTCGATCGGCGTGTCGTCGAGCACCGAGGCGGCGGTCAGGCGTCTTTTCTCGATCGCGAGCTGATAGAGGAAGGGCTTGAGCGTCGAACCGGCCTGGCGCAACGCCGCGGCGCCGTCGACGCTGCTGTCGCCGGCATTGCCGACATAGGCCAGGATCTCGCCGCTCGCGTTGTCGAGCACCACCACCGCGCCGTCGTTGACATTGCGGCCGCGCAGCGCGGTCAATTGCTGGCGCAGGCTATCGGACGCGAAGCGTTGCAGCGCGCCGTCGAGGGTGCTCACGATCCGCTCCGCCGGCCGCTTGAGCAGCTTCAGCGCCGCGTTCGGGGCCAGGGCGGGAACCTCGTAGGAAGCGGTCCGCGCCAGCGTCGATTCGGCGAGCGCGGCGATCACGCTGCACGGCGCGGCGAGCTTGCGCTCGGCCGCCAGGCCGCATGCGCGCCGGGCGACCAGCGCTGGCGCGGCATTCGGCGCGCGGATCAGGCTGGCGAGAATCACCGATTCGACATCGTTGAGGCCGGAGGGCGCCTTGCCGTGCAAGACCTGCGACGCGGCGCCGATGCCCTGCAGCTCGCCGCGGAAGCTCACCAGGTTCAAATAGGCTTCGAGAATCTGCTCCTTGCTCCAGCCGGCTTCGAGTTCGCGCGCCGCCCGGACCTGGTCCCACTTCTGTCCGAGGCTGCGCGCACCCTGGCGCGGCTGCAGTTCGCGATCGAGCAGGGCCGCCAATTGCATCGTGATCGTGCTGGCGCCGCGCGGCCGCTTGCGGAACAGGTTGTCCCAGGCTGCCTTGCCGAACGCTTCCAAATCGGCTCCGCGATGCCGGTAGAAACGCCGGTCTTCCGCCTGAAGGACCGCCGCCGTCAAGGCCGGCGAGACGTCGGACAGCCTCACCCACGGCAGGCGCCGCACCGTCATGTCGATGCGCAGGCTGTGCAAGGGCTCGCCGTGCCGGTCGAGCAGCTCGGCCTCGGACGGCCGGTACGCAGCCCGCACCTGTTCCGGCGAGGGCATGGCCGCCGCCGGCAGCGGCAGCAGCAGGCCAAACACGAGCAGCGTGTTACGGACGGACATGGACCGCCCGGTTCGGAATCTCGCCGAACATTTCCGGCGCGTACATCGCCTCGACGCGCGTCTGCGGCAATCCGAATTCGCCCGCATTGTTGAGGCGCACCGTGTATTCGACCGACCACTTCCCCTTCGGCACGAACTCGAAATAGGAACGGAAGGCGTCGTGGCGGCGCTCCTCGAACGCCGGCCAGACCCAGCCTTCGCGCTTCTCGCCCGCGGCCAGGACTTGCGAATCGCGGCCGAGCCCGGTGCCGAGAATGCTGGCGCCGGCGGGAATCGGATCGTCGACCACCACCCAGGTCATGTCGGATTGCGCCTCGAGGTCGAGCCGTACGCGATAGACGTCGCCGCGCGACCAGGCTTCCGGCGCTTTCCGTTCGATCGGAGTGACCGTCTTGGCGATCTTGTAGCCGGAAGACAGCGCGGACTTGAGCGGTATCGCGGCCAGGCTGCGCACCGTGACCCACGGCTTGCCGCCGCCGCTATGCTCGACCCGCAATTCGCCGCGCTGCGCCGGCCACGGCAGCAACAGCGCGCCGCCCTCCGCCTTGCGCGCCCAATCGAAAGTCTTGGTCTTGCGGTCCAGCGTCGCGCCGGTGCTGCCGCTGACCGGCGCCGATTCGAATTGCTTGGAAAACTTCTCGATCGCCAGCACGCCCCAGGCATTGGCGACCGTCGTGTTCCAGCGGCCCTTGTGCTGGCGGCCGAGCGCGCCGCGCGCCAGCCGGCCGATATCCTCGCGCCAATGGCGGTTGTCGAGCATCGCCAGCAGGACACGGTTGGCGTTGACGTCGGGCGAGATCATCAACCACCACAAGTCATCCTTGCGCTCGGTCGAGAAACCCATCGTCGTGCCTTGGAAGTTCAGGCGCGAACGCAGGATCTGTTCGGCTTGCGCGAATTTCGCGTCGCGTTCCGGCAGGTTCGGCATGCGCTTGAGCACGAGGTACCAGTCGATGACGGCCGACGTCGGCCATAGATTCGGTTCCAGCGCGAACGATTCGAACAAGTCCGGCGTCGCGGCGGCGTGGCGCGACAACGCCTCCAGCGCCGCCATCTTGCGGATCGCGACGTCGGCCGTGCGCAGTTGCGAATGCCGGATCACGCGCCCCTGCACGAAACCGGTCAGCCCCTTGAGCATGCGTTCGCGGCTGGCCTTCGGGATCTCGTAGCCCGCTTCGTCGGCGATCGACAGCACATAGGCCGTCAGCACGTCGCTGCCGTACCGCATCAGCGGGAAATACTTGACGAGTCCGTCGCCGTCCAGATAGGACGGCAGGGCATTCATCTGCGCGCGCCATTTCGCTTCGTCGCGCAGGGCGATCGCCTTCGACAGCTCTTGTTCGTAACAGGTATAGGGATAGTCGCTCATGTATTCGCGCACGCCCGGCAATTCGTCGCCTAGGCGCGGCGCGAGCGAAGCTTGCACGCCGCCGCGGCCGGGCAGGGCGCCGGCCGGCAGCTGCACGCTCATGTCGAGCGGACGCTCCAGCTGCGCCAGCGTGGCCTGCAAGGTGCGCACCGGCACGGCGGGCACGACCTTTTGCCGGATCCGCAGGCGGTCGCCTTCGGCGCCGTCCTTCGAGCGCGCCGAGACCTCCCATTGCAAGGCCTGCAAGCCCGGCGGTACGCGGAATTCCCAGCTCACGTCCCTGGCCCGGCCCGGTTCGACGGCGACGCTTTGCCGGGCCAGCTTGACGAGAGCCGCCTTGCCGCCGCTGCCGTCGCCGACCGTCGCTTCGACCTCGACCTCGAGCTTCGCATCCGAAGCGTTGCGCAAGGTGAAGCCGGCGCGGAACGTGTCGTCTTCGCGCGCCAGGCTCGGCAAGCCGGACATCAGCATCAGGTTTTGCGTCGTGCGGATGTCGGTCTTGCCGGTGCCGAACAGGTCGGCGTCGGCATTGGCGATCGCGACGATGCGAAAGGATGTCAGCGCATCGTTGAGCGGCACTTCGACGTCCGCTTCGCCGTTGGCGTCGAGCGCGACGCGCGCCTTCCAGAACAGCAAGGTCTCGAACAGTTCGCGCCCGGCGCTCTTGCCGCCGCCGCCGCCATGCGGCACCGCCTTGCGGCCGAAGTGGCGTTTGCCGACCACTTGCATCTGCGCGGTCGAAGTCTCCACCTGCAGCGCCCGCTCCTGCATCATCGCCTCGAGCAGGTTCCAGCTGTCGTTCGGCATCAGTTCGAGCAATCCCACATCGACCGCCGCCAGCGCGACCTCGGCATTGGCCGGCGGCGCGCTGCCGTCGGAGCGCGTGACCTTGACATGCACCTTGGCCTTCTCGCGCGTCTTGTAGGTTTGCCGGTCGGACGCGAGCGCCACCTTCAGCTCGTGCGCCCGCCAGCCGACCCGGATCCGCGCCAGGCCCATCTTGTAAGCCGGCTTGCCGAGATCGACCAGCGCGGTCGGGCGGATCCCCTGGACGCGACCGCGCACGACGAAGGCCGACACATAGACGTTCGGCGCATGGCTTCCCTTGATCGGGACCGAGAACGCCGGCTTCTTGCCTGAGAGGCGCTTGACATAAGCATCGACGATGCCTTCGCGCTCGACCGTGACGAGAGCGGTCGCTTCGCGGAACGGCATGCGCACCTGGAACACCGCCTCCTGCCCCGGTTCGTAATGCTTGCGTTCCGGGATCAGATCGATGCGGTCGTTGTCGCTGGCGTTGAACCACCAATCCTCGTCGCCGGCGACCCACACTTCGCGATTGGCATAGGCGACGCGACCTTCGGCGTCGGCCGACTTGGCGCGCAAGATCAGATTGCCGGCGGCCGGCGCCTTGACGGTGCAGAACAGCAAGCCCTGGTCGTCGGTCTTGCCTTCGCATGCCTGGCCGAGGCGTTTGACCTCGCTGCTGTTCTCGTAGGCATAGAAGCCGCCGATCAACCGGCGGCGATGCGAATAGGTCAAGCGTTGGAAGAAATCGACCGCGACCGCGGCATTGGCGATCGGCTTGCCGTCGATCCCAAGAACCAGGGTCTGGAATTTGAAGGCATCCTTGCTGACGGCCCAGCCGTCCGGCTTGAGCCCGACGATATGACGCGACGGCCACAGCGCCACGCGGGTCGACACCGCCAGCGTCTCGCCGTTCGCATCCCGGTATTCGAGTTCGGCCAGCATGTCGAGCGGCACCTGGGCCTGCGGCAAGCGGTCGACCGCGACGCGCGCCGCGCCGTTGCCGTCGAGCTGCAGCGCCTGGGTCCGTGCCGGCGCCGCGGTGCCGGACCGGCCGCCCTCCCCGCCGTCCATGTCGCGCGCCTCGTCCGACCAGGCGCCGGGATCGTCGTCGAAACCGGGCGCTTCCTTGATCATCCCTTCCTTCACGTCGCCGTTGGCGAAGACGAAGTCGGCGTAGTCGGCGAAGGAAACGGCCTTGTCTTGCGACACCGTGCGCAGCTTGACCGGCGCATTCGACGCCGCGCCGCCGGCGAAATAATTGAGCTGGATATCCAGGTCGAACCGGGAAGCCTGGATCAGCGGCGCCTTCGGTCCCAGCAGCAGCGCCTTCATGGTCGGCACGCGGAATGACTCGACGCGAAAGGAACCGGCCTGGTGGTTGCCGATGCCGAGCGCATACATGCCCTGCTTGGCGTCGGCCGGAATCTTCCAGGTAGTCGCGGCGGTGCCGTTGGCGGACCAGGTCAGCGGGATTTCATATTGCTGGTTCGTACCCACGTGCGTCACGACCAGCTTGTGCGGACCGCCGGCCGGGCCGCCGCCGCGTCCCGCGCGCTTCTCCTTGCCGCCCTTCCCATCCATGGCCGCGTCGGGATCGACGAAGCGTATGCCGTCCAGCGTGTGCCTGCGCAGGAAATGCTTCATGTGCACGGTCTCGCCGGCGCGCAGCAAAGTGCGATCGAACACGGTATCGATCATGATGTTGTCGGCATCGAAACCCTGGCTCGGCACATCGAAGCGCCATGCCTCGATGCCGCGGTTCCAATCCGAGAGCGTGAAGGTCATGTCGCCGCCGCTGCGCGCGCTGATGAAATAATGCTGGTTGTAGCCGCAGCGCACCTCCGGCAAGGCTTGCGCGATGCGCGCGATGCCCGACTTGTCGGTGCCGCCTTGCCACAGCAGCTTGCCGTCGCAGGCGCGCACCGCGACCTTGGCGCCCGGCACCGGCTGCCCCTTGTCGAGGGAAGTCACCCAGACCAGCGAAGACTCGGCGCCATGCTTGAAATGCGCGGCAAGATTGGTGACCAGCGCGGCGCTCTGGACATAGGCCGTGCCGCCGCTCTCGGTGATCGCCGCGCCGAGCTTCGGGCTCTCGAGTTCGACCACGTGGAATCCCGGCTTCCTCAACGGAATCCCGATCACCTCGAACGCGCGCCTGCCGTTCGGCTTGGGCAGCGTGAACGCCTTCCCGGGTTCCTTGGCGGCCGCAAAGACGGATTTCTTGAGGTGTTCTTCCACGGTGTCGCCGATGGACCAGTCTTGGCGGTCGCCGTTCATGCGTTTCATCCATTCGATGATCTGCGCGTCATCGTCTTTCCCGACCTGCAGCACCGCGCCCTTGATGCTCGCGAGTCTGCCGGCCAACGCCGGTTCGACGTTGCGCACCGTGACCGGCAGCAGGCGGTCGCCGTTCGCCTCGATGATGCCGAAGCGTGCCGGGAACTTGACCAGCGGCGGCTGGTCGTCGGTCCTCACCGTCATCGGGAAACGGTCCCGGTTGATGAGCATGCGGCCGGCATCGTCCTTGAGCTGGTCCGGCATGATCAGCGAGAACGCCGCCCGCTCCGGAAACGGTCCCTTGAATTCCACGTACGTCACATACTCGCTCCTTCCGGCATCCTTGCCGAACGAAGGACGATAGCGCTTGCCGTCGGCGCCCTGAAGCGCGACCGCCAGCGCGTCCTTTGCACGCACCGGCGCGGAAAACTCGAGCGTCATCGGCAGGAAGGGAATGCATTGCGCTTGCGCATTGAGACGCGTGCAGGTGAATCTGGCGGAAAAATCGGGCCGGGTCTTGAAGGCGAGCGCCTGCTCGTCGGCGGTGGCGACGCCGCTCTCGCTCAGGATACCCGCGCCCCACACGAGGCTCACCTGGGCGTCCGCCGGCAAGCTCTGCTTGCATTGCAGGACCACGAGCGGCAGCTTGTCGAGCCGGCGGCTGCCCGGCTTGAGCGTCGTCTTCCAGACGGCGCCGCGCGCCTTGAAATAGACATGCAGGTAACGATCGATGAAATCCTTGCGCAAGGCGACGATGTCGTCCCGCTGCTTGCCCGTCACGATGCGGACACCGATCTTTTCATTGATGCCTTCGGCGCGGCAATAGGCATTGCTCTCGATCGTTTCCGGCCGCGCCGGCGCGTCGAGACCGAGAATGAAAACCTGGTTTTCGTCGATCTGCGACCACTGGCCTTCCGACGGCAGCGATTGGACGATCGCCGGGCCGCCGGTGGAGAACGCGAACCGGCGCTCGCCGCCGAGCGGCTTGCCGGCCAGGTCCTTCACGCCTTCCTTGAGCGTGAACTCGCATACGACGCCGGCGGGAAGATCGCGTTCGAAGTCGTAGCTCCAGTTCCGGCCGTCGATCCAGCGCCCGGCGCCGGCTTCGGGACAATTGACGACGAACGGATCGGACAGACGCAGATCGCCGAACGGCGCCATCTGCCCCGAGAAACGCGCCTGCGCCTGGCGCACCCCCTTGATCGTGCCTTGCGGCGAAAACGATTCGATCGAGGTTTGCGCGATTGCCGTCTGGCATACGGCGATCGAGAGCGAGGCGGCTAGGGCAGTACCAAGAATTTTCATGTTTCCCCCCGGATGGGTCCGGCTTGATTGCGGCGCGATGGGTGCACGGCTAACGAGTCTGACAAGAAACGACATGCGGGGCAACACCATATCCATGGGAGTAATGCGAGCGCCACGCCTTTCGGCATCGATGCCATCGGTGTTAACAGGCTGTTGAAAAACATAGCGAGCGGGTCGAGATCGAGGAGTGCACGCGTACGCAGAGCACAGCAGACCTCGAGACCGATCCGCGCAGTCGCTTTTCAACGGCCTGTTAAGACAGGAACAGGAAGAGCAGGGAAACCAGGGCGCCGCAATTGAGCACGGCCGTCGCCCAGAACGCGGCGAGAAACGATATCTTGCGCGACTTGTGCCGCAGCATCGACTGCGCGATCGCCGCGCCCGGCCAGCCGCCGGCCAGGCTCCAGGCATGAAGCATGCGTTCGGATATCCTGGGCCGGCTCCGGCGGGCTGCCGACTTGTCGGCGGCATAGACGGCGAACGTCGCCATGCTGGCGATGGCATACCAGCCGGCCACGATAGGCGGAAGCCGATGCGCAAGCACCGCCATCAGCAGGACGGCAAAAAACACGAAGGACAGGAAGGCGGCGATCAAGGCGGTGCTCCGTTCATATTTCGTTTTTTACGAAGAAATTTACTCGTTTAATTCGATTTATCCTGAATGGCAATCCGCCTATCATGCCTAGCTCCATATGCTTTCTGGTAAAGGAATGCGACATGTCTGAACACGTTGAATGGGAAGTGGTCGACGAACCGGCGCCCGGCGCCAGCCGTCCCCGCGTCGACCGCATGAAAGCCATGCTCGGCCGACATTGGAAACTCAAGCTGGCCGGACTTGCCGCGGCCGGCATCGCGCTGTTCGTGTTCGTGCTCATGCTGGCCGGCGTTGTGCTGCTGCTAACGGCCGGCGTTGCGCTATTGTCCGTCGCCATTGCGAAATTGCGAAAACTCCTGCACAAGACTCCCGCTTCCCATGCGAGCCAGGAAACCGGCGCCCATGCCGGCGACTGGAAGACCCTGCGCTAAACCCCGGCGATCCGACTCCGGCGCGCGGCATTCGCGCAACGCCTGTCTCGGCCCCGCAACGCCGCCGGGTCTTCTCCATCTTCAATAAGTAACAGAGCGTAACAGTATCCATGCCGCCCTCGATTTTCCTGGCGGCACGTCTACAATAAAAGGCCGGATTCACATTGCCATCACGGCAACGGCAGGGGCGACTCGCCGCGTCATCGGTGAGACGGTATGGATACCAAGACCATCTTTACTAAAACTGCGAAGGGCCTGGGCGAAGCGGTCGGAAAGACGAAGACCCTGTCGCGGGACCTGCGCAACCTGCTGAAGGAAATCGACGGCAAATCCTCCGTGGAAGAATTGGCGGGCAAGCTCGGCTTGCCCGGGGCCAAGCTCCAGGAGTCCCTGGCCAAGCTTTCCGAAGAGGACTATATCCGCGCCTTCGGAACGACGGCCGCCCCCGAGGACGCCGATCTCGAACTGGATTTCACCGCGAGCACCGGTCAGCAGGATGCGCTGACGGTCGTCACGATGGGCGCCTTCCTGCGCGAGATGCAGGCCCAACCCGGCGACAGCGTCGCCCCCGCAACCCAGGATGCCGAGCCGGACGTCGGCGCGGCCGCTCCGCAGCAATCCCTGTCCAAGGAAGAGTCCGTTCGTAAGGCCGTCGCCGATGCCTACGCCCGGATAGAGGCCGAACGGCTGGCGCAAAAACAAGCGGTCGAGCAAGCCGCGCGGACGGCGGAAGAGCGCAAGCGGCGGGAAGCGCAAGCGCGTGCGAAAAGAGAGGCCGAGAAAAAAGCGAAGCTAGAAGCCGAAGCGCGGCGCATCGCCGAGCAGAAGGCGAAAAAAGCCGCCGAGGAACAGGCGCGACGCGCCGCCGCGGAACAAGCGAAAAAGGAAGCGGAAGCGCGCGCGCGCCGGCAGAAGGAAGAAGCTGCGCGCCGGGAAGCCGAGGAACGCGCACGGCGCGCAGCGGAAGAACAAGCGCGGAAAGAAGAGGAAGAAAAGGAACGCCTGAAGGCGGCGGTCGCCAAGATTCGACACGACGCGCTCGAGAAGTACAAGCACGATCTCGAAGAGCAAGCCCGCAAGGAAGCCGAAGAGAAGCGCCGGCTCGAAGCCGAGGAACAGGCTCGACGGGAAGACGAAGAACGCATGCGCCGCGAGGCGGAGGAACAAGAGCGGCGCGAAGCCGAGTCGGAAGCGCGCAGGCAAGCCGAAGAGCAGGCGCGCCGGCTGGCCGAAGAGGCGGCTCGACGGGAAGCCGAGGAACGCGCGCGGCGGGAAGCGGAGCGGCGCGAGGCCGAATTGCTGGCGCTCAGGGAAGCCGAGGAACATGCCCGCCAGCTGGCGGAAGAAGTCGCGCGCCGCGAAGCGGAAGAAGAGGCGAAGCGCGCGGCCGAGGAAGAAGCGAGCGTCCGGGCGGAGCATGCCGAGCGCGAGCGCCAGGAGGCGGAAGAACAGGCGCGGCAGGAAGAAAAGGAAAGGGCGCGACTGGCGGCCAAAGCGCAGGCGAAGCTGGAAGCCGAGGAGCGCGCGCGGCACAAGGCGGAAGAGAAAGTCCGGCGCGAGGCGCGCAAGAAGGCCGAACGCGAAGCGCGGGAAAGGGACAGGGAAAAGGTGCGCCAGGAAGCCGAGGAGCGCATCCAGCGCGACCTGGAGCTGGCGGCCGCACGCGAAGCCGAGGCGCTTGCCCTGGAAGCGGCGCGCCGTGACGAGGAGGAGGCCAGCGTCGCCGCCGAGGAACTCGCACCGATCACGCCCGATTGGAAACCGGAGCGGCCGCCGAGGAAGCCGGTGAAATGGGGCAAGCCGGTCGCGATCGCGCTATCGGTCGCCGCCGCCATGGCTGCCGTGGCGGCGCTGACCATGTCGTACGACGACAAGGCGGCGCAATTCGAAAAGGCGGCCGCGGCGCAATTCCGGCAACCGGTCAAGGTCGGCAAGGTACACCTGGCATTGTGGCCGCAGCCGCATTGGCGGCTCGAGAACGTGAGCATCGGCGCGCAGGGCCAGATCAAGGCGGCCCGCATCGATGCGCTCGCCGGCCTGGGCAGCTGGTTCGGCGGCCGGCCAAGCTACGCCTCGGTCGCGCTGGTCTCGCCGCGGATCACGGAAGAAGGCCTGGGCTGGCTCGCGTTCGGCAAGCTGCCGCGCGGCGACCTGCGGTTCGAGGAAATCAGCGCCAGCGACGCCCGGCTGGCGTCGGAAAACATCGACTTGCCGGCCTTCGACATCAAGGCGGAGGCCGGCAAGGACGGCAACTGGCGGAAAATGACGCTCGACACGCCGGACAAGCAATGGCATATCGATCTGCAGTCCGAGGGCGGCGCCGTACGCATCGAGATCGTCGCCGACGCCTTCGCGCCCCCCTTCGGCTCCGCCCCGAAACTCCAGAAATTCCGCGCCTCCGGCAATGTCACCCGCGACGGCATGACCTTGAACTCGTTCAGCGCCCGGCTGTTCGACGGTTTCCTCGATGGCAGCGCGGCATTGACATGGGATGGCGGCTGGCGCTTGGAGGGAAACCTGAAGGCGCGCCAGGTCGACACCTCGAAACTCGCGCCGCGCCTGCTCGAAGGCGGCAAGCTGGAGGGCGACGCGGAATTCGCGATGGAAGCCGCCACGGCGCGCCAATTGTTCGCCGGGGCGCGCGCCAGCGGCGACATCGTCGTCAACAACGGCGCGCTGCTCGGCGTGAATCTCGCGAGCCTGGTGCGCGGCACGATCGGCGGCGGCAAATCCGCGTTCTCGGCAATCGACGCCGGCTTCCTCTATGAACGGGGCAGGCTCCAGCTGCGCAACATGCGCCTGAACGCCGGCCTGCTGGCGGCAAGCGGCCACGCCGACATCGACGCCGACGACAATCTCAATGGCCGCCTCATGGTCGAGGTGAGGACGCCCTCGCGCCATGCGCGCGGCTATGCCGGGGTGTCCGGTACGCTCAAGGCGCCGCGCTACCATCGATGAAGCGCGGGAAGGCCGCCGCGCTTTCCTTCTATCTAGAACTCATTTCATAGATAGACGGGTCGCCTAATTAGGAAATGAGTTCTAGTTTCTAGTTACTTCCGGCACTCAATGGCGGCCGGCAACGTACCTGCGCTTGCGTTGCCCGCTTTCATTGCACGTTTCCATCTCGATTTTCCCTTTCGCTTCTTCATCGCCTTGCCGGCTGCCCGGCGCGTGTCCCGGATCGATTGAACGGCTGAGGAATCTCAATCGTCCACGCGGCGAGTGAGCTCTAATGGGCGAACCGGCACTCGCTCGCCAGAGCGCCGTTTCGCCGCCGAAAGGAATTGCCCGCCAAGGCAACCGGCACGCCTCGACATGCGTTGCCGCGAACGCCGTCCGGCCGCGAGCGCATGCCGCACATCAAGGAGACTGCCATGCCGGTCACAGTAACGTATCCAGGCGTATACATCGAAGAAATTCCCAGCGGCGTACGCACCATTACCGGCGTCGCGACGTCGATCACGGCGTTCCTCGGACGCGCCTTGCGCGGGCCGACCGATGACCCCGTCACGATCAACAGCTACGGCGATTTCGAGCGCATCTTCGGCGGCTTGTGGTCGGACAGCAGTCTCGGCTATGCGGTGCGCGATTTCTATCTGAACGGCGGCAGCCAGGCGATCATCGTGCGCCTCTATCATCCGAAATTCGCCTCGAGAGCCGATCGCGACAAGGCGGCGCAGGCGGCGAAGGATACCGCCGACGCCGCCGCCGGCAATGACGCCGCCGCGGCGGCGGCAGCGGCAAAGACCAAGGCTGACACCTACACGACCGAACCCGAGAGGAGCGCCGCCCAGGCGGTCGCCGCCGCCGCCAAGGCGGCCGCCGATGTTACCGGCGCCTCGGTGGCGGACGTCAAGGCGGCGGCGGATGCGACGGCGGCCGCGATCGCGCCGATCAGCAAGGCGACGCTCAACGCCAGCGGCATCGCGCTCGAAGCGAAATACGAAGGCGCGTGGGGAAATCAATTGCGGGCCCGCATCGACCACGACGTCGTCGGCGCCGACGCCGCCAACCTGTTCAACCTGTCGGTGCGCGACGGCTCGACCGGGCAGATCGAAATATTCCGCAATGTATCGGTCAGGCCGGGACATCCGCGCCAGGTCGACAAGGTGCTGGAGAACGAATCGCGGCTGGTGAAGATGACCGGCGCCCTGCCTGCAACGCGGCCCGCTCCCCATCCCGCTCCCGATCCGACCCTATTGGAAACCGATGTGTGGGCCGACAACACGGTCGCCACCAATGCCAAGGTGGCGGATGCCGACAAAGCTTCCGACGGCGTCTTCCTCGATGTGAACGATTTCACCGGCCCCGGCAAGCAGGATAGAAAGGAAGGCCTGTACGCGCTGCGCAAGGCGGACCTGTTCAACATACTCTGCATTCCCCCTTACCTGGAAGACGGCAACGTCGACTACGCTACGCTGATCGGCGCGGCGGCCGCCTATTGCGAACAGCGGCGCGCCATGCTGCTGGTCGATCCGCCGACCTCGTGGGACGACAAGGACCGCGCGAAGAACGGCGTCGCCTCGATCGGCACCGACAGCAAGAACGCGGCGCTGTTCTTTCCGCGCCTGCGGCAACCCAACCCGCTGCATGACGGCCAGCTGGAGAACTTCGCGCCCTGCGGCGCCGTCGCCGGCATCTTCGCGCGCACCGATACGACGCGCGGCGTGTGGAAGGCGCCCGCCGGGCTCGATGCGACGCTGGTCGGCGTGCCGCAATTGAGCGTGGCGCTCAACGACGCGGAAAACGGCGAACTCAATCCGCTCGGCATCAACTGCCTGCGCGTCATGCCGGGCGCCGGCCGCATCGTGTGGGGCGCGCGCACGCGGCAAGGCGACGACCGGGTGGCGTCGGAGTGGAAATACATTCCGGTGCGCCGCACGGCTCTCTACATCGAGGAGAGCCTGTATCGCGGCACGCAGTGGGCGGTATTCGAACCGAACGACGAACCGCTGTGGGCGCAGCTGCGGCTCAACCTGGGCGCCTTCATGCACAACCTGTTCCGCCAGGGCGCGTTCCAGGGCAAGACGCCGCAGGAAGCCTACTTCGTCAAATGCGACAAGGAAACGACGACGCAAAACGACATCAACCTCGGCATCGTCAACATCGTGGTCGGCTTCGCGCCGCTCAAGCCCGCCGAATTCGTGATCATCAAGGTCCAGCAGATCGCCGGGCAGATCCAGGTATGAGGAATGAGGAGAACACGCCATGGCACAGTTCAGCGTCAATGCGCAGCGCTTCGATCCTTACAAGAACTTCAAATTCCGCGTCAAATGGGACGGCCGCTACGTGGCCGGGGTCAGCAAGGTCGGCGGACTCAAGCGCACCACCGAAGTGATCAAGCACCGCGAGGGCGGCGATCCATCGTCGAGCAGGAAAATGCCGGGCCGCACGGAGTACGAAGCGGTGACCATCGAATGCGGCGTGTCGCACGACCCCGAACTCGAGAAATGGGCGAACAAGACATGGAATTTCGGCGCCGGCCTCGGCGCCGAAGCGTCGCTCAAGGATTTTCGCAAGGACATCATCATCGAGGTCTATAACGAGGCAGGCCAGCTCGCGCTCGCCTACAAGCTGTTCCGCTGCTGGGTATCGGAATACCAGGCGCTGCCCGACCTCGATGCCAATGCCAACGCCATCGCGATCCAGCACATCAAGCTCGAGAACGAAGGCTGGATACGCGACGTCGAAGTGCCGGAGCCGTCCGAGCCGACCTTCACGGGCCTCGCCGGTTGACGCATCATGGCCGGACCGACCGCTGCGGCGCTCCTGCGGGCGTGGGAGCGCGGACTCGATCTTTCGCCGACGCGGCGATCGCTCGCGCTGCTGGCGGCGGTGTCGGCCGAAGACCCCGAGCAGCTCGCCGCGCTGTCGATCGGAGCGCGCGACGCGCGCCTGCTGCGCCTGCGCCAAGCCGTGTTCGGCGACGCCGTCGCGGCGGTCGCGCAATGCCCGGCCTGCGGCGAACGGCTCGATGCCGCGTTCCGCATCGGCGACCTGTGCACGGGGGCGGAGGATGAATCGAGCGAACCGGTCCATCACCTGCGAAGCGGCGATACCGAGATCGCCTATCGCGTTCCCACCAGCGCCGATCTGCTCGCCATTCCGGATGCCTGCGACGACGACCAGGCGCAGCGCTTCCTGCTGCGGCGCTGCGTGGTCTCCGCTCGCATCGACGGCGTCGCGACGGCCGCGGACGCCCTGCCCGCCGACGCCGCCGCCGCGCTGTCGCATGCGATGCACGAAGCCGATCCGCAGGCATGCACCGAGCTGTCCTTGACCTGTCCGGCGTGCGGGCATGCCTGGAACAGCCTGTTCGACATCGCGGCCTTCCTGTGGACCGAAGTCCATGCATGGGTGCTGCGGACCTTGCGCGACGTGCATACGCTGGCGCGCGCCTACGGCTGGCGCGAGGCCGACATTCTCGCGATGAGCGCGCATCGGCGCCGGCTTTACCTGGAGCTGGCAAGCTCATGAACGGCTTCCTGCATCTGCTGCTGCGGCGCGAACGCGGCGCGCCGGACGCCCGCGCCATCGTGCCGCGCTTGCCGTCGCGTTTCGAGCCGGATGCGCGCGGCGCGACGCTGGCGGCGCCGGACGAGACCGATCCGATCGAGACGGCGGACATCGAGCGGCGAACGGACGACGGCGCACGCCACGCGCCGGCAAGCGCAACATTCACCGCTTCGGCCGCCGGGCCGCCAACCGACGGATACTGGCGATCGGCCGCGCCGCCGGCTTCGGAGATGGCGCCGCATCGCGGCCATGCGCCGCCGCCGGAAGCGGCTGCCGCGCGCGAGGACGGCCCCGTACGCGCGGCGTACGAACCGGAGACCGCCGCCGCGCCGCCCCCATTCGCCGGCGTGCCCGAGAGGGGAGCCGCCATGCGCCGGCCTCTTGCAGTGCAACCGGGAACGGCCGTACCAACCGTGCGCGCCGCGACATCCGAAACCGCGGCGCCCATGCCGCCGGACGAAGACGAAACGCGAGTTCCGGCGCCGGCGCTGGCCGCTACGGAGGCTCCGCCGCGCAAGGCGACAAAAGCCGTGGCCCGCGCCGCGAACGCGGAGCGCCGCCATGCCGGCGTCTTGCAAGCCGTCGTCATGACCAGGAACGCGCATGCCGATGAGATGCGGACAGACCAAACGGGCGCTGCCGCAAGCGACGGCAATCCGGCCGCGCAGCACCGCGCCGGCGCGCGCGGCGATCTTCGGCCTGCCATGGCGGCGCCGGCCGCGGCACCGAAATCGAATGCGGCGCCGCGCCGCGAGATAGCGGCGCCGCGGCCGGCCGCCAGCGTCCACATCACCATCGGCCGCGTCGAGGTGCGCGCCGTCGCGACGCCCCCCGTATCGGCGCCGATGCGCACGCGCAGCGCCCCGCAACCGATGAGCCTCGACGAATACCTCGAGCGGCGCAACCGGCGGGGGACGCCATGAGCAACTCGCTGGCCATCGCCGCCACCACCAATGCCTTGCGCAACCTGCTGCTCAGCGGCATACCGGCGCTCGACAGCGAACTGGTGGATGTCGAAGTCACCACCCGCACGCCCGACGTGGCGCGCAAGAGCGTCAACGGCGCCTCGCTCAATCTCTTCCTTTACCAGACCGTGGTCAACGGCGCGTGGAGCAACACGGGCCTGCCGCGCCAGACGCGGCCCGGAGAGGACGGCCGTCCGCCGCTCGCGCTCAATCTGCGCTATCTCGTGACGGCCTACGGGCGCACCGACACCGACAGCGACGCGCTCAGCCATCGCGTGCTGGGCGGCGCGATGAGCGTGCTGCACGATCATCCGCTGCTGGGACGGGACGAGATTCGCGGCGCGCTCGCCGACAACGACCTGGCGGACCAGATCGAGCGCGTGCGCATCACGCCGGTGCCGATGTCGATCGAAGAGATGTCCAAGCTGTGGACGATCTTCCAGACCCATTACCGCGTATCGGCCACGTACGAGGCGGCCGTCATCCTGATCGACAGCCGGCAAGCGGCGCGCGCGCCGCTGCCGGTGCTGCGCCGAGGCCAGGGGGACCGCGGCGTCGATGCCCTGGCGTCGGCGGCCCCTGTGGTGCGCGAAATTCGCCCGCCGCGCCCGCAACCGGCCGCGCGCCTGGACGAGGAGATCGCGATCGCGGGCGACCATCTGCGGCTTGCCGACACAAGCGTGCGCTTCACCGGCCTGATGCCGCCGAACCCGGGCCGGCCGGCGCCGCCGGTGGAGGAGATCCCGCCGCAGCCGGGCGCGGCGCCGGGCGAGATCGCGGTGCGCTTGCGGACGCTGCCGCAAGACCCGGACGCCTTCGGACGCTGGGCGCCGGGCTTCTATACGGTGTGCTTGCTGACCAGACGCGCCGATGCGCCGCTCGTCGCCAGCAACGAAACCGCGTTCGCGCTCGCGCCGATCGTCGCGGTGACGCCGAACAGCACGGCGGCCAGCGTGAGTCCGGGCGATACGGTCACGCTCACCTGCGCGCCCCGCGTGCGCGAAGGGCAACGCGTGCTGATCCTGTTCGGCAACCGGCAGATCGCGCCCAAGACGCTGGTCAATCCGGACCCGGCATCGCCGACTTTCAGGGAAACGCCGACCACGATCAGTTTCGAGGTGCCGGCGGCGGACCCCGGCCTGTACCTGGTCCGTCTGCGCGTCGACGGCGTGGACAGCATTCCCTTCATGCTCGACGGCACGCCGCCGGTGCCGGTCTTCGATCCCGGACAGCAAGTGAGGGTGTCATGAGCGACTTCGAGGACTGGTTGAAGGCCAACGAGCGATACCTGGCGGCCGCGCTCGCCTGGCTGCGCGCGCGCCTGGAGCGCCTGGCCGCGGACGACAAACCCGTCGCGGGACCTTCCGAACGACGTCCGGAACCCGCCGCGCCCGTGCCGGCGCGGCGTTCTTTGTTCGGCCAGATGCGCAATGCCATGCCGCGCGCCGCTTCCGCGCCCGAAGTCTTGCCGCCGATGGCTGAACCGGCCGCGCCGGCCGATACACCGGACGCCGTTCTCGCCGACGCGGAAAAGAGCGAACGCCCTCCCGCGCTGGTCTTGCTGGGACGCCGCCTCGGCCTGTCGGAATTCGAACGCAGCGTGCTGCTGCTCTGCGCCGCGATGGAACTCGACACGCGCACCGCCGCGCTGTGCGCGCGTGCCCAGCGCGATTCCGCCAAGCCTTACCCCACTTTCGCGCTGGCGCTCGCGCTGTTCGACAAGCCGGCCTGGGACGTGCTGTCGCCGGAACGTCCGCTGCGCTATTGGCGCCTCGTCGAGATCAATCAGCCCGGCGCGCAACCGCTCACCGCCAGCGCCTTGCGCGCGGACGAGCGGATTCTCAACTACATCAAGGGCTTGAACTATCTCGACGACCGGCTCATGAGCCTGTTGACTCCTCTGGCGGCCCCCGAGCCGCGAAAGCAGGCGGACGACGACGAAGAGCTGCCGGCCTCGCAAATGGCGTCCGCGCACCGGATCGCCGCCGCCATCGGGCAGTACGCGAAGCGGAACAACGCGCTGGCGATCCAACTGCTCGGCGCCGACGGTACGAGCAAACGCATGGTGGCGCAACGCGCGGCCGCCGAGCGCGGACTGTTGCTGTACCGGCTGGAGGCGGAAGCCATGCCCCCCGGCGCGGCCGACCTGGAAAGCTTCGCGCGGCTGTGGCAGCGCGAATGCATGCTGGCGCCGCTCGGCTTGTATCTCGATGTTTCCGACATCGACCGCAACGAAGCGCATGCCGGCGCGCTCCGGCGCTGGCTCAACCGGCTCGGCGGCCTGGTGTTCCTCGATACGCGCGAACCCTGGACCGGCGTCGAATACAGCGCCCTGGCGCTCGACATCGCCAAGCCGACGCCGCCCGAACAGCGCGACGCCTGGCGCGGCGCATTGGGCGAAGCGGCGGACGAGCATCCGTCGCGGCTGGCCGGCCAATTCGACTTCAACCTGCCGGCGATACGCCGCATCGCCCGCGACGCGCTGGCGCCGGAACGGACGCCGCCGGAATCGCCGCCGGCGGCCGGCACGCTCGCCTCGCGCCTGTGGAACGGCTGCCTGATGCAGGCGCGCCCCGCGCTCGACCAGCTCGCCCAGCGCCTCGACGCCAAGGCGACCTGGCACGACATCAAGCTGCCGCGCCAGGAGGAAGAATTGCTGCGCCAGATCGCCGACCAGGTCCGGCGGCGCGGCCAGGTCTACGACGGCTTCGGCTTTCGGGCGCGCATGAACCGCGGGCTCGGCATCAGCGTGCTGTTCGCCGGCGACAGCGGCACCGGCAAGACGATGGCGGCCGAAGTCATCGCCAACGAACTCGGCCTGCTGCTATACCGCATCGACCTGTCGGCCGTGGTCAGCAAGTACATCGGCCAGACCGAAAAGAACCTGCGCAAGCTGTTCGATGCCGCCGAGGACGGCGGCGCGATCCTGTTCTTCGACGAAGCCGACGCGCTGTTCGGCAAGCGCAGCGAAGTGAAGGACAGCCACGACCGCTACGCCAACATCGAGATCAACTACCTGCTGCAGCGGATGGAGGCTTACCAGGGGCTGGCGATCCTCGCCACCAACATGAAGAGCGCGCTCGATACGGCATTCATGCGGCGCCTGCGCTTCATCGTCAACTTCCCGTTCCCGGGTCCGGCCGAGCGCAAGGCGATGTGGCAACGCGCGTTTCCCGGCGCCGTGCCGCTCGGCGAACTCAATTACGACAAGCTTGCGCGGCTCAACCTGACCGGCGGCAGCATCCAGAACATCGCGCTCAACAGCGTGTTCCTGGCGGCGCGCGCCGGCGGCCCGGTCACCATGCCGCTGGTGCTCGAAGCGGCGCGCACCGAGTTCGTCAAGCTCGAGAAACCGATCCACGAGCCGGATTTCCGCTGGCTCGAAAGCGCGGGCGGCGCGACATGAGCATCCACCTGCATATCGAACGCCTGGTGCTCGACGGTCTGCCGTTCGATGCGCGGCAGGAACCGTTGCTGCGGGCGGCGCTGGAGGCGGAACTGGCCAGGATGCTGTCCAACGGCCTCGGTTCCGCGCCGGCGGCCGGCGCGACGCCGGCCGTGGCGGGAGGAACGGTCCGGTTCCGGAGCGGCGACGGCGCCGGCGAACTCGGCACCCGGATCGCGCGGGCGCTGCATGAAGGAATCGTGCGATGAACAGAACGGCGGCGACGAAGGAAAGGCTCGCGGCCGGCCCGCCGCAGGCGCGCTTGCGCCTCTTGCAGCGCAAGTGCGCCTGCGGCAACAACGCGACCGTCAACGGCACATGCGACGGCTGCGCGCGCAAGAAGGGATCGTTGCAGCGCAAGCCGGCGAACGAAAGGACCGTCGGCGGCTGGCCGGCTGTCGTGCATGCGGTGCTGGAAACCCCGGGCCAGCCGATCGAGGCGGCAACGCGCGGCGTCATGGAACCGCATTTCGGTCATGATTTCAGTTCGGTGCGCGTGCACACCGACGCGCAGGCGTCGGCATCGGCGGCCGCGGTGAACGCTCTCGCGTATACGGTCGGCAACCATGTCGTGTTCGCCGAAAATCGGTATGCGCCGCAAACGAACGAGGGAAAACGCAGGCTTGCGCATGAGCTGGCCCATGTGGTGCAGCAAAGCCGGAATCGATCGCCGCTTGCCGACGCGATCAGCATGCCGGGCGACGCGGCCGAGGTGGAAGCGGATCGGGCCGCCGCGGCAGTGATGCGGGGAGATCCGGTGACGCCGATACACGCCGAAGCGGCGGGAATCCAGCGCGATGTCGGTTGGGCGCAGCGCGGCGACGATCCCTGGGGCACGCCGGAAAGTCCCTGGTGCGAGAGCCCGGAGGGACGCAGCCGCCGCCGGCGGGAGGGCGTCATTTTCGGCGACACGCTGTGCCGCGCGGCCGACAATGTCGCGGTGCTGAATGGAGCTCATCCTTCCGATTACGATTTTGTACCCGAGGAGCGCCGCCCCTTTATCCGGCGCACCGGCGAGCGGAGCTGGGTGCTGGCGCCGCCTCCGGTGGAGATCGCCGATCCGTGGGAACTGCGCTGCTTCATCTCCGGCGTGAACGACGGCATTACCGCCTATCAGGAAGCGGAGCAATTCTGGGGCCAAATCGCCGAAGCATTGCAATTGCTTGCCACCGCGCTGAACGCTTCCTCGATCGCCCGCATGGGCGCGGGCGCCCCGGCGCCTCGGCTCACCACGCAAACCAGCGGCGGCCGTCCGACCCTGGTGCTGCATCAGGGCGGCGCGCCCGGACGGGTGCCGATACGCGAAGGACGGGTCGTCGCGCCGCCTTCTCAAGCGCCTGCCACGGTAAGCCCATCGTTTGGAGGAGGGCGCGCATCGTCGGCCGCGCCGAAACTGGAACCCCAAGCCGTTGCGCAGCCGGTAACGAGACCCGAGCTGCGCGTGGTGCCCGATCCCGTGAAACAACCCGAGCTGGCCGCCGCGCCGCGCAACGCGCCTCTGCCAGGACCGATCGTTCTGCCGCTTCCGGCGCCCGCCCCGTCGCCCATCTCCGAGAAGGAACAACGCAGGCGGAATTGTTTCGAACACAATTTCGGCGCCGCCGCTTGCGACGAACCGGTGTTCGACGGGGACGATATCCGGGACGAGAAAGTCGCCCTGTTCCTGATGAACGAGGGATATGAATTCAACGACCTGGCGGGCTGCCGCCAGTTCGGCGAACCCGCTCCCGCCGGCAAGATCCGGGATTGCAACATGACGCCGGCCATTAGTTACCACTGCGCGGTCAAGAGATCAAAGAATGTCGTCAGCATCTTTGCATGCCTGTGTTGCGACGCCGAAGGCACCGCGCGCTGGCAATGGAGCGATCCGCATTGGTCCGATCCGCCGAAGAAATAGATGCCTGCCGTACTTGCGAAGGAAGCAGAAGATGAACAAGTCAGTTGCGCAGATAGCGGTGCCCTTCGCGGCCCGAGAGCGGCCGCCGGCCGCGAGAATACTGCAGCGCAAATGCGCCTGCGGCAAGCTCGGAGGCGGCACGGGCGAATGCGAGCGCTGCGCCCGCAAGAAGGAATCGTTGCAGCGCCACGCAAAGGATACGGGCCCGGTGGAGGACATTCCCGCCGCCGTGCATGAAGTGTTGCGCTCGCCCGGACAGCCGCTGGACGCGGCCAGCCGCGATTTCATGGAAGCACGCTTCGGGCACGACTTCAGCGCGGTGCGCGTGCATACCGGCGATCAAGCGGCAGCATCGAGCGAGGCGGTGAACGCGCTCGCCTACACCGTAGGGAACGACATGGTTTTTGGCGCCGGTCAGTATGCGCCCGCCACTTCCCAAGGAAGATGGTTGCTGGCGCATGAATTGACGCATGTGGTGCAACAGGCGAGCGGAGCGGCGGCGATGCGGAAGCAGTCGGACGGCGGCGGCATGGGCGGCGATGATCTCGAGCGGGAAGCCGATGCGGCGGCCGACGCGATCGCGCTTGCGGCCGGCCCGGAGGCCGAAGCGGCGGACGTGTTGGTTGCCGAGGCGCCCCGCAAGAAAAAGCCCAAGGGCGGAGCCAAGGAAAAGCCGAAGAAGCCGGCCGATCCCTGCACGCGCGTCATTTTCGCCGAAGGCACCTGCCAATTCCTGGTCGACAACTCGGCGTATCGCTGCTGCGATCCGGCGAACGGATTATCGAATCCGAAGCGCGACGTGGATATCGACAAGGTCGATTGCCCGAGCCATAAGTTCACGCCGATCTTCACCTGCGACAACAATTGCAAGACGGCCTTGAGCAAGGGTTGCGACGACAACGACAACTGGATGGCGGTGCCGCGCAACCAGTTCACGAGGTCGCAATGCGGAGATGTCTGGACGATCTGCGCGAACGGCAAGAGCACGACCGGCTATGTGCGCGACCAATCGGTGACCAAGGCGCGTTTCGAGGTCAGTCCCGGCATTCAAAAAGCGCTGGGCGTGCCGGTCGGATCGTCCTTCAACGGCGCGGTATACCGGCCGGGCGCCGCGCAGAGCGCGATCGACAAGGATCGTTGCTGCAAGTCCGCGCCGGCGCCCGGCCCGGCGCCGGCGCCAAGCGGTTCGGCGGCGCCGCCGGCCGAAGAGGAGGCGCTCGCATGAACCGCGCGAACCGGACGGCCTCGTCGAGGGGACGATGAGCACGTTCCCCAATTCCCCGCGCCTGCTCAAGGGCGGCATCGTGCTGATCGATCCGCAGTCGTCCGCCGTGCGGCGCGTGATCGCGCTCCAATACAACCCGGACACGCTGTCGCGCACGCTGCAGGTGCAGAGCGCCGGCGCGGAAACCGCCGACCGCAGCGAGGCATTGCGCATCAAGGGACCGCCGACCGAGACCATCAAGCTCGATGCCGAGATCGATGCGATCGACCAGCTCGAGTTTCCCGAGCAAAATCGCACCGCGACCGAGGTCGGCATCTTCCCGCAACTGGCGGCGCTGGAAACGATCGTTTATCCGACCAGCGCGCAACTGCAGGCGAACAACGCTCTCGCGCAGGCCGGAACGCTCGAAATCCTGCCGATGGAAACGGCGCTCATGCTGTTCGTGTGGAGCAAGACGCGGATCCTGCCGGTGCGGCTGACGGATTTTTCCATCACCGAGGAAGCCTTCGATGCCGCGCTCAATCCGATCCGGGCCAAGGTGAGCCTCGGCATGCGCGTGCTGACGGTGAACGATGTCGGCTTCGCGCACAAGGGCGGCGGCTTGTTCATGAGCTACCTGCAACAGAAGGAGCGGCTCGCCGGCATGAATGCCGGTGCCGCGCTCGGCGCCTTCGGCATGACGGGGATTCCATGATCACGGCCCGCTTTCCACCGACCAGCCGCTATGCGCTGACCGAGACCGCCGTGACCGAGACGAACGGCGGCAAGCCGATCGTCTATCTGCGGCGCCGCTTCGTTCCGGGGCCGGAGCGCTTCGCGCTGCTGCAGGAGCACCGCGTCGCAGAGGGCGAGCGGATCGACAACGTGACGGCGCATTATCTCGGCGATCCGGAACAGTTCTGGCGCGTGTGCGACGCCAATCGCGCGCTGCGGCCCGACGATCTGATGGCGGTCGGCCGCACGCTGCGCATCACCCTGCCCGAGGGCATACCGGGAGCGCCCGATGCTTAAGGGCGTGCATCTGACGCTGATGGTCGGGCCGGCCGTGCCGGTGCCGGTGCCGCAGTCGGTGCTCGATGCGCTGACCGCCGTCGAGGTGACGTCGCAGGACAGCGGCGTCGGCGGGTTCTCGCTGTCGTTCACGCTGAGCAACCGCTCGATCCTGCCGACGCTGTTCATGATCGCCGGCGGCAGCCCGATCCCGATCGTGCGCGTGATCATCGTCGCCACCGTCAACGGCACGCCGAACGTGCTGGCCGACGGCGTGGTGACGCAGACCCAGGTGGTGCCGGGCAGCGACGCCGGCCATTCGACGCTGCAGGTGACGGGCGAGGACCTGACCGTCGTGATGGACAAGATCGAATTGACCGGGCTGCCGTATCCGGCCATGCCGGGCGAGGCGATCGCCGCCTTCATTCTCGCCAAGTACGCCGTGCTCGGCGTAGCGCCGCTGATCATTCCGAGCATCCTGATCGACGTGCCGATCCCGATCAACCGCATCCCGGCGCAAAAGGGCACCGACCTGGAATACCTCAAGCATCTCGCCGAGCGCGTGGGCTATGTGTTCTACATCGAACCCGGCCCGGCGCCGGGCATGAACATCGCCTACCTCGGGCCGAAGATCAAGGTCGGCGTGCCGCAGCCGGCGCTCAACGTCGACATGGATGCGCATGCCAATACCGAGCAGATCACGTTCAGCTTCAACAGCCAGTCGCGCTCGCTGCCGGTGGTGTTCATCCAGAACGAACAGACCAAGGTGCCGATCCCGATCCCGCTTCCCGACATCGGTCCGCTCAATCCGCCGCTCGGCATCCTGCAGCCGCTGCCGTCGCGCTTCAAGAGCCTGCCGGAGACGGCGAAATACTCGCCGATACAGGCGGTGCTGATCGGCCTGGCGGAGGCGTCGAAGTCGGCGGATACGGTCACCGGCACCGGCAGCCTCGACGTGCTGCGCTATGGGCGTCTGCTGAAGGCGCGGCAGCTGGTCGGCGTGCGCGGCGCCGGCACCGCGTTCGACGGTTTGTACTACGTCGACAAGGTCAAGCATTCGATCAAGCGCGGCGAATACAAGCAAAGCTTCAGCCTGTCGCGCAACGGCTTGATTTCGACGGTCCCGAGGGTGCCGGCATGAACGACGCGAAGAAGTATTTCGGCAAGTATCGCGGCACGGTGGTCCAGAACATCGACCCCGAGCAGCGCGGCCGCATCCAGGCGCTGGTGCCCGATGTATCGAACATCATTCCTACGACCTGGGCCATGCCTTGCGTGCCGATCGCCGGCAAGGCCATGGGCACGTTCATGGTGCCGCAGATCGGCGCCGGCGTCTGGATCGAATACGAGCAGGGAGATCCCGACTATCCGATCTGGACCGGCGGCTTCTGGGGCCTGGCGGCCGAAGTGCCGACGCTGGCGCTGGCGGGCAATCCGGCCAGCCCGAGCATCGTGCTCCAGACCGGCCTGCAGAACACGATCGCGATCAGCGACCTGCCGGGGCCGGCCGGCGGCATCATGCTCAAGAGCACGACCGGGGCGATGATCGTGGTGAACGACATCGGCATCACGATCAGCAACGGCAAGGGCGCGACCATCGTCATGGCGGGACCGACGGTGACCATCAACAGCGGTGCGCTGGTCGTCGTGTAGGCGGAGGAAGAATATGGCCGACGCGGCGTCGGGAAGGATTGGGGGCTGTTTTTGCGGAGAACGCCATGCCGGGATTCCTGTTGCACGTCGGCGCCACGGTGCTGTGCTCGCATGCCGGGCAGGCGCAACCCACGGTGCCGAATCCGCGCGTCACGGTGAGCGGCATGCCGACGGTCGCGCTGACCGGACCTTACGTGGTCGCCGGCTGCGCGCTGCCGCCGCCGCCCGCCGCCAACGGACCGTGCGTGACGGCGCAATGGATCACGGCCGCCACCCGCATCACCTCGAACGGGCAACCGCTGCTGCTGCTCGACAGCCAGGCGATCTGCGCGCCGAGCGGCACGCCGCTGGTGATCGTACAGACGCAGACCCGCGCGAGCGGAATATGAGGCGCCCATGAACATCGACTTTCCGTTCCATTTCGATCGTCACGGACGCAGCGCCGCCACCGGCAGCGACGACCATATCCGCGACATGATCGAGCAATTGCTGTTCACCAGCCCCGGCGAGCGCGTGAACCGCCCCGATTTCGGCAGCGGCTTGTTGCAGCTGGTGTTCGGCCCCAACAGTCCCGAACTGGCCGCCGCCTTGCAATTCACGCTGCAGGCGGCGCTGCAACGCTGGCTCGGCGACCTGATCGAAATCCATGCGCTCCAGGTGAGCAGCCTCGACGCCGTGTTGCGCGTCGACCTGGCCTACGCGGTGCGGCGCACCGGAGAACTCCGCAGCGAGACCTTCCTCCAGGGAGGCACGCCATGATGCGGCCCGATCTCGCCTGCCTGCGGCAGGGGCGGCGCGCGGCGCTGCTGGAAAGGCATGGCCAAGACGGCGGCGTCAACGGCATCGACTATGTGGAAGTCGCGGACGACCATCGCTCCCTGTGCGTGCACTTCTTCGGCGGCGTGCCCGATATCGCCGATGCGGAACATCCGTACGGCTTGCGGCCGGAAGACCTGCGCATCGAAGGCGGGCGGCGCATTCGCGGCATACGCGTGCTGGCGCTGCGAAAGCAAAGTGCCGGCGATACGGAACAAGACGATTGCCTGCGCGTGGTGCTGGACCGGGCCGGCGACTTTTCGATCTACACCTTGTGCGTGATGCGGGAAGGCTTCGATCCGCGCTATGCCTGCGCCGATTTCAGCTTCAAGGTCGATTGCCCCGGAACGATCGATTGCAAGACCGGCACGCCCTGTCCGCCCGCCGTCCGGCCGGCGCCGGAACTCAATTACCTGGCCAAGGATTACGCCGGCTTCCGGCAACTCATGTTCGATCGCCTCGCCGTCGTCATGCCGGATTGGAAGGAGAGGCATGCGCCCGATCTCGGCGTCGCGCTGGTGGAAGTGCTGGCCTACACGGCCGATCACTTGAGCTATTACCAGGATGCGGTCGCCACCGAAGCCTACCTGGACACGGCGCGCCTGCGCATCTCGGTGCGGCGCCACGCGCGGCTGGTCGACTATACCCTGCACGAAGGCTTGAATGCGCGCGCCTGGGTCACCGTGTGGACCAGCGGCGACACCCCGCCGGTCAAGGCGTGCGACGTGTATTTCATCACCGGCTTCCCGGAATTGAAGGCGGACCATGGCCGCCTCGTCGACGAACGCGATCTCGACGGCGTGCCGGACAGCCGCTATGAAGCCTTCAAGCCGCTGGCGGCGGCGCCCGATGCCGAGCTGCGCTTCTTCGCGGCGCATAACGAAATCCGGTTCCATACCTGGGGCGATAGCGAATGCTGCCTGCCGACTGGCGCCACGCGCGCCACGCTGATCGATGAAGCGCCGCAGGACGCGGACGACGGCGACCTGCCGCCCCTGCCGGAAGACGACGGCTCGGCCACCTCGGCCGCCGCCGCGCCGCGCCGCATGCTGCGGCTCGAACGCGGCGACGTGCTGATCTTCGAGGAAGTGCTCGGCCCGCGCACCGGTAACGCGGCGGATGCCGATCCGGCGCATCGGCATGCGGTGCGGCTGACGAAAGTGACGCCCGCGGTCGATGCCCTGTTCGGCAACCGGCTCGTGCTGGAGGTCGAATGGGCGCCGCAGGACGCCTTGCCGTTCGCGCTGTGCATCTCGGCGCGCCGTCCCGCGCCCGCGTGCGACCCGATCGCGGATATCAGCGTGGCGCGCGGCAATGTCGTGCTGGTCGATCACGGCAAGACCGTGCGCGACGACGAGTCCGGCCCGGTGCCGACCGACTCCAGCGCCGGCGAATGCGCCTGCGACGGCAGCGCGATCGACACGACCGCCGTGCCGGCGAAGTTCGGCCTCGACCTCAAGCGAGCGCCGCTAACGTTCGCCGACCCCTTGTTCGCGGATTCCTCGCCCGGCGAACTGCCGCCGGCAGCGCAGGCATTCGTACGCGATATCCGGCGCGCCGCGCCGCAAGTCTGGCTGACCGGCAAGCCGGCCGAAGCCGATGCCGCTCCCTGGCACTGGCAAGCGCGGACGCACCTGCTCGACAGCGCCGCCGGCGACCGGCACTTCGTGGCGGAACTCGACGACGACGGCCGCGCGCATCTGCGCTTCGGCGACGGCGCACTCGGCCTGCGTCCGCCGGCGGGCATGCGCTTCCAGGCGCGCTACCGCATCGGCAACGGCACGGCCGGCAACGTGGGACGCGAGGCGATCGCCTATCTCGTGTTGCGCCGCGCGAGCTGGAGCGGCATCACCGTGAAACCGCGCAATCCGCTGGCGGCGCAAGGCGGCGCCGCGCCGGAATCGACCGCCGAAGCGAAGCTGCTGGCGCCGCACGCGTTCCGCGCGCGGCTCGAACGCGCCGTCACCGCCGACGACTATGCGCGCCTGGCCGAACGCAACGCCGCCATCCAGCGCGCGGCGGCGACCCTGCGCTGGGCCGGCAGCTGGTACGAGGCGCGCGTCGGCATCGATCCCTTGCAGGCCAACGAGGCCGACGAACGCCTGCCGGACGTCATCGCCGCCCATCTCCAACCTTATCGCCGGATGGGACACGATCTCGGCGTCGTGTGGGCGCACTACGTGCCGCTCGATATCGCCCTGCGGGTCTGCGTGCTGCCGCGGCATGCGCGCGGCGCGGTGAAAGCGGCGCTGCTCGATTTGTTCAGCAATCGCGCCCTGCCCGACGGCCGCCTGGGACTGTTCCATCCGGACCGCCTCACCTTCGGCGGCGGCATTTACCTGTCGCAATTGGTGGCGGCGGCGCAAGCGGTGGCAGGCGTGGAAAGCGTCGCGGTGACGCGGCTGCAGCGGCTGCACCAGGACGCGGCCGGCGAGCTCGAGAGCGGCGTGCTGGCGCTCGGCGCCACGGAAATCGCGCGGCTCGACAACGATCCGGACTTTCCGGAACACGGACAGCTCAACCTCGTGCTGGAAGGCGGATCATGAAACCGGCCTGCGGCTGCTGCGAAGGCATCGAAGCGTCCACGCCGCTGGCGACGGCGAACCGTCCCGGCCTGGCGGCGCTTGCCTATCGCGTGGGCACTCATGCGAGTTTCCTGGAAACCATGCTGGCGCGCCTGTCGAGCACGGCGTATCCCGAGCTTGCCGCGCTCGCGACGCGCGAGACAGCCGATGCGTCGATCGCGCTGCTCGACGCCTGGGCCTGCGCGGCCGACGTGCTGACCTTCTACCAGGAGCGGATCGCCAACGAAGGCTATCTGCGCACGGCGACCGAGCGGCGCTCGATCCTGGAATTGGCGCGCCTGGTCGGCTACCGTCCGCGCCCCGGCGTCGCGGCGAGCGTGTATCTCGCCTACACCATCGAAAAGGATTCCGCGCCGGTCGAGATTCCCAAGGGCGCGCGCGCCAACAGCGTTCCCGGCCCGGGCGAGCAGATGCAAAGCTTCGAGACCTCGGAACCGCTGGCGGCGCGCCATGAATGGAACGCCTTGCAGCCGCGCATGTCGCGTCCGCAGACGGAGGCGGCGATCCGGAACGGCAAGCTGTACCTGAAGGGAACGGCGACCAATCTGAAGCCGCACGATCCGCTGCTGATCGATTTCGGCCTGGCGAACCAGGACCCGCAACCGTTCCGCATCCGCGAGCTGGCGCCGGACGACAAGGCCGAGCGCACCTTCGCGGGCGTGCGCGCCTGGGGCGGCGCGGCGCTGGCGCGCGGCGACCTGCTCACGCTGGTGGCGCGCTTCACGGATCTCGACCGCTTCGGCGTCTCGGCCGGGGCGGCGATGACGGGGCGCGTGCTGGCCCTGCTGAACGAGCTCGGCATGCGCGCCGCGCAGGCCGGCGCCGTCGAACTGGCGACGTTCCTGCAGGACGAGATATTGCCGAAACTGAGCGAAGAGGCCGATGTGGCGCGCGCCAATCGTTTCGTGCGGCTCGACCCCTGGCTCGACGGCATGATTCATGCGCTCTCCGCCGTGCATGATCGGCTTGCGCGCGCGGCCGCCGAAGCCGCCGTCGATGGGGCCGATGCGGCCGCCATCGGCGGTACCGCCGCGCCGGCGGCGATAGCGTCAAGCAAGTTCACGGATTTCCTGGATCTCCTGGCGGCGCCGCCGTCGATTCCGCCTGCCGGCCCGAAGCAGCTCGAGAGAACCGTGGCGGCGACCTTCGGCGCCAGGTCCGACATCTATCCGCGCTTGCTGACGAAGCTGCAGCCGCGCCTGGGACCGGTGCTGTACCGGGCGCTCGCGAACACGGCGGCGACGCCGGAACCGGGAATCGTCGTGCACGCGCTGCGCAAGAGTTGCGCGGTATTCGGCCACAACGCGCCGAAGAAACCGATCCTCGACGAGCAAGGCATCGTGAAGGACCACGAGGAATGGCCGCTGGCGGGTTCGCTGCAAAGCGTGATCGGGCTGGCGACGGCAGGCGGCAATCCCGTCAGCGTGACGGTCGCCGCCAGAACGGGAGCGGAACGCCGCTCCGCCACGGCCAGGCTCGGCGCGAACGTCGTCGACAACCGGGAATCGGTCGAGCTGGCGCTGGGAACGCTGTCGACCGTCAAGATAACCGTCGCCTATGAGGAAAGCGCGGCGGGACTACGCATCGCCCGGGAGGTTCGCGTGCTGTTCGCCGGCGTGAATCGCGGCGCCATTTTCAAATTGCGAACCCAGGCCGACCCGCTCATCGTCCATGTCCGCGGCGCGGACCACCGGATCGATCCGGGCGAGCGGCTCGACACCACCGAGGGCGGCGCCAGGATCGCCATCGTTTCGCGCGGCGCGCGCGGCGAAGAGACGATCAGCGTCCTGGAAGACGCGCCGCTGCCGCCGGACCCGAAGAACGTGATCGCGCTCGACGCGGTCTATGAAAAAATCGTGCCGCAAGGCTGGGCGATCGTCGAACGCGCCGACCTGGAGGCGCCGATCGTCGCGCGCGTGACCGCGGTGCAGACGGTTTCCAAGGCCGACTACGGCATCACGGGCAGGGTGACGCAACTGACGCTCGACCGTCCCTGGCTGAGCGACGACGATCTGCTGCTGACGGTATTCCGGGGCGCCACGGTCCATGTATTGAGCGAGATCCTGCCGCTGGCGGAGGAACCTATCACGGAGCCGGTCTGCGGCAAGGAGCTCGAACTGGGCGCGCTGTACGACGGACTCGAGTCGGGCCGCTGGCTGATCATTGCCGGCGAGCGCGCCGACATCGCCGGCACCGAAGGCGTGCGCGCCGCCGAGCTGCTGATGCTGGCGGGCGTGACGCACGGAATGCAGACGGCCGAAGACTCGGGCGCGGACCGGACGCGCACCAGGCAGGCCTTGAAGGGCGACAAGCTGCACAGCTTCATCACCTTCGCCAAGGAACCGCGCTATTGCTACAAGCGCGACACTGTCACGCTGTACGGCAACGTCATTGCCGCCACCCACGGCGAAACGCGCAACGAGGTGCTGGGCGGGGGCGACGCGGCGAAGGCTTGGCAAGCCTTCGTGCTCAAGCAGCCGCCGCTGACCTGGACCTCGGCGCCGACGGTCTCGGGCGTGCAAAGCACGCTGGAAGTGCGCGTCGACGACGTGCAGTGGCACGAGGCGGACACGCTTGCCGAACTCGCGCCGGACGACCGCAAGTTCATCACGCAAGACGATGACGATGCGAAGACTTCGGTCATCTTCGGCAACGGCGAACGCGGCGCGCGCCTGCCGACCGGCCCCGAGAACATCAAGGCCGTCTACCGCAACGGCATCGGGAAACCGGGCAACGTGCAGGCGGAGCAGATCAGCCTGCTCGCCGCCAAGCCGCTCGGCGTGAAAGCCGTGATCAACCCGATGCGCGCCTCCGGCGGCGCCGACAAGGAAAGCCGCGACCAGGCGCGCCGCAATGCGCCGCTGGCGGTGGCCGCGCTCGACCGCCTGGTATCGACCCAGGATTACGCCGACTTCGCGCGTACCTTCGCCGGCATCGGCAAGGCGAGCGCGGCGCGCCTGTCCGACGGCCGCCGGCAGCTGGTGCACGTCACCATCGCCGGCGACGACGACATTCCGATCGACGAGACGTCCGACCTGTTCCGCAATCTCAAGGCCGCCCTGTCGCGCTTCGGCGATCCTTACCTGCCGCCGAAGATCGAGGTGCGCGAGCTGCTGGCGCTCGTCGTCAGCGCCAATATCCGGGTACTGCCGGATCACCGTTGGGACACGGTCGAGCCGAAGGTGCGAGCGGCCCTGCTCGATACCTTCGGATTCGAGCGGCGCGAACTGGGCCAGGACGTGACGGCGAGCGAGCTGATCGCCGTCATGCAGCGCGTGCCGGGCGTCGACTATGTCGATCTCGATTTGCTCGATGCGATCGACGAAGCGCGCGTGATCGCTCGCCTGGCGCGGCAGGCCGAAACGGCGGATGGCGGGCGCGCTGGAGGCGGCGGGCGCATCGGCGGCGGCATGCCGGCCGTGCCGCGCGGCCGGGTGCGCGCGCATGCCGCGCGCATCGAGCGCAACGCGATCCGCCCGGCGCAACTGGCCTTCCTGCAACCGGGCGTGCCCGACACGCTGCTGCTCAACGAGGTGCGCCCATGAGCCGTCCGCCGGACTACCTGTACGAACTGCTGCCGGTCGTCTACCGCCTGCGCGACGCGGAGCAGGGTTTTCCGCTGCGCGCCTTACTGCGCGTGATCGCCGAGCAGGTGAACGTGGTCGAGAACGATATCGCGCGGCTCTACGACAACTGGTTCATCGAGACCTGCGAAGACTGGGTCGTGCCCTACATCGGCGATCTGCTGGGTTGGCGGCCGGTGCGGGAAGCGGGGGAGGCGGCGGAGGCGGGCGCACCGGACAGCGCGGTCGCCAGGGCACGCAACCGGATACTCGCACCGCGCCGCGAAGTTGCCAACACAATCGGATTCCGCCGCCGCAAGGGCACGCTGGCCTTGCTCGAGGAACTGGCCGAAGCAGTCGCCGGCTGGCCCGCGCGCGCCGTCGAGTTCTACACGCTGCTCGGCTGGACCCAGCATCTCGATCATCGGCGCCTCGCGCGCGGCCGCAGCGCCGGCCTGCGCGACGGCGACCTGCTCGACCGCATCGACGGCCCGTTCGATGCGCTGGCGCATACGGTCGATGTGCGTCGCATCGCTTCCCGGCGCGCGCGCGGCCGCTACAACATCCCGAGCGTGGGGATGTTCGTGTGGCGGCTGAAATCGTATCCGGTGACGAATGCCCCGGCATGCTGCATCGAACGGGTCGGCGCGCAATGCTACAGCTTCAGCGTGCTCGGCAACGATACGCCGCTCTACACGTCTCCCGAACGCGAGCCCGAGACGACGCACATCGCGCAAGAGATCAACCTGCCGCTGCCGATCCGGCGCCGCGCATTCGAGCAGCGGCTGGCGGTCCGGCCGCTGCGCAGCCAGGCATCGCCGGCCTATTACGGCGAGCGCGGAAGCTTGTCGATCGGCGCGGCCGATTGGCCGGTGCGCGGGCGCCAGGGCATCATCCCGGCCGAGAACATCGTGCCGGCCGACCTCTCCGACTGGCGCGCCTATCGCGCGCCGCGCGACAAGGTGCTGGTGGATCCGGCGCGCGGGCGCATGGTATTCCCGGCCGGGCAGTTGCCGCGCCGCGTCTGGGTCCGCTACCACTACGGGTTCTCGGCCGACCTGGGCGGCGGGGAATACGAACGCGCATTGTCGCAACCGCCGGGCGCGCCCCTCTACCGGGTGCGCGCGAAGCGGCGGCAGCCCGGCGAATTCGCGACCATCCTGCAAGCCTGGGAACAATGGCGCAAGGACCAGCAGGCCGCCGATCCCGAGGCTGCGAAGCGGCTGCGCGCCGCCGTGATCGAAATCGCCGACAGCGGCGTCTACGAAGAGCGCCTGGTTTTCCACTTGAAGCAAGGCGAAAGCCTGCAGCTGCGCGCCGCGAACCGGACGCGGCCGGTGCTGCGCCTGCTCGACTATCGCACCGACCAGCCCGATCCGTTCAGCGTCAGCGGCGCGCAGGGAAGCCGCTTCACGCTCGACGGCCTGCTGGTGACCGGGCGCGGCATCGAGATCGCCGGGCCGGGCCAACGGCGCGATGCCGCCGATGCCGCGGATGACGAGGAGGCCCGCATGGATGAACCGGAACAGGCGGGCGATCTGTGCGACGTGACGATCCGCCACTGCACCCTGGTGCCGGGCTGGGCGCTCGATTGCGATTGCGAACCGCTGCGCCCGGAAGAACCGAGCGTGGTGCTGCGCTACACCGGCGCGCGCGTGAAGATCGAACACAGCATCGTCGGCGCGATCCAGGTCGCCGCCGACGAGCGGCGCAGCGATCCGCTCGCATTGTCGGTCAGCGACAGCATCGTCGACGCCACGCACGAAGCGCGACCCGCCTTGTACGCCGACGACGGCCGCATCGCCTTCGCCGTGCTGAACGCCGCGCGCTCGACCGTGATCGGCGGCATCCGCGCGCATGCGATCGAGCTCGCGGAAAACTGCCTCTTTCTCGGCGCCCTGCTGGTCGCGCGGCGCCAGTTCGGCTGCGTGCGCTATTGCCATGTAACGCCGGGGTCGCGCACGCCGCGCCGCTACCGTTGCCAGCCCGAACTGGCGATGCAGGCCGCCGCCGATGCCCTGCGCCGGCAAGCGGCGCACGGCAACCGGCCGCCCGACGAGGCGGCGATCGCGCAGGCGCAGGCGCGCGAACGGGACCGCGTCCGGCCGCAATTCGGCAGCCTGCGCTACGGCAGGCCGGACTATTGCCAGCTCGCGCAAGCCTGCGCGGAAGAGATCGCGCAAGGCGCCGACGGCGAATCCGAGATGGGCGCGTTCCACGACCTGCATCAACCGCAACGCGCCGCGAACCTGCGGGCGCGGCTCGACGAATACACGCCGGCCGGCATGGACGCGGGCATCATCTATGTGACTTAGGAGCGCGCATGAAAGGCGATTTCACCAGGGATACCTTCGATCCGTTCCAGCACTACACGCGGGTGCTCATGCAGCAGGGCCGGGTGCAGCTCGATGCGGACTGGAACGAACAGGCGGCGCTGGCGCAGCACTACCTGCAGGCGCTCGCCGCCGATCTCATCGGCCGCCACGGCGGCCCGAAGGAGCGGGCCGGCTTCGCGGTGCTCACCAATGCGAACGGCTTGACCGACCGCTGGGGCCGCCCGCTGGACCAGGCTAGGATCGACGCGCTCAATGCCGAGCTGGCCGCCGGCGGCTTCATCATCGGCGGCGGCCGCTATTACGTGACCGGCCTGCTGTGCGAGAGCGACGAACCGACGGCGTATTCCGCGCAGGCCGGCTATCCGTTCGACGCCGCGACCGCGCTCGACAAGCTGCGTGACGTGAACGACACGTTTCTGATCTATCTCGACGTGTGGGAGCGCCACGTGAGCTTCGTCGAAGCGGAAGGTTTGCGCGAAACGGCGCTGGGCGGGCCGGACACGGCGACCCGCGCGCAACGGGTGTGCCAGGTCAAGGTGATGCTGCCGGTCGACGGCGCGGCCCTGTCGGCGGCCAGCCTCGACAGCCTGCCGCGCATCGGCAAGGCATCGATGCGGGCGCGCGCCAAGCAGCCGGAGATGCAGGCCGACGCCTGCATCGTCAGTCCGCAGGCGCGCTTCCGCGGCGCCGAGAACCAGCTCTACCGCATCGAGATCCATCGCGGCGGAAGCGCGCGCGCGGCCGATGCGAGCGCAGGCGGAGCGACCTTCAAATGGTCGCGCGAGAACGGCTCGGTGATCTTCCCGGTGCTCGATATCGGTGACGGCGACGAAGCCGGCACCACCATCGTCACGCTCGCCGCACTGGGCCGGGACGACGTCCTCGGCCTGCGGATCGGCGACCGGGTCGAACTGGTCGACGACGACTATACGCTGCAACAGCGGGCCGATCCGCTGCTCAAGGTGCGCGCCATCGATCGCGACGAGCTGCAAGTGGTGCTGGAAGGCATCCCCGCGCATCCGGTCAGCGACGATCCGGAACGCCACCCGCTGCTGCGCCGCTGGGACCATGACGGCGATCCCGGCCAGGACACCGACGACGGGGCGCTGCTGGTGCGGCAATCCAACGCCGACTGGATCGATCTCGAGGACGGCGTGCAGATACAGTTTCCGGCGACCTACAACGGGCAGGATGCCTACCGCAGCGGCGACTACTGGCTCGTCCCGGCGCGCGCCGCGACGATGGATGTCGATTGGCCGCAACACAAGGAAGCCGCCGGCTGGGTGCCGAGCGCGCTGCCGCCGCGCGGCGTGGCGCACGACTATGCGCCGCTGGCGCTGGCCGCGATCAATGCGCAGGGCCGGCTCGAAGTGAAGCCCAACGGCGATATGCGGCGCTTCTTCGAGGCGCTGGCGAAGGTTTAGCGGAGTTCCACAGAAAATGTGGCATGCTCCCGCGACACGAGACCAGCTCTCACCAAACAGTTTAATCTCGCTTGATATTGACTAACTCATGAGGCTTAACCACAGATAGATAAATACGAATAAAGTTTGCCAATATCGGTTGTAAGGCGCTCTCACTAAAGAGAGTAATGCCACCTAAACCCGCAAAGTCATTGGTGCCCTCTACAACGTATACGGCCGATATCTTACAAAACGACTTTTTAAGAGATTCGCGTAACACATTGAGACTATTAGCTTCAATAACGCCATTCAACCCGGACTCAATTTTTTCAAAGAACTCTTGTCGTGTTGTAGCCGAAATACCTATGGTTGCAAAAAATCCAACAATTTCCTCTTCTTTTTCGGTCTTGGCTAGAAAGCATCGTCCTTCAAGCATTACCTTATAACATCCCATGCAAACCTCTAAATGAGCCGCCGATAGGGATTGGTCGATTCCTTTGTTAAAAAGGAAATCGAACTTCCGCCCAAATGTAAGTTCACTCTTTGTGGCATCTATTCAGGCGAAGTGCCTTCCGCAATTACAGCTAGCGCTTTACGGGTCGCTTCGCGCCCTGCTAAACGAAATGCGCGTGGCGTGGACTTTACTTCATCGTCATCGATGTCAGTTATCGTAATCTTCACGTTCGAGATAGCGTAAACGTGAGCTGTAATTAGAACGTCCAGTGCTCCAAAAGCTACGGATTGAACGTAACTCAAAGTACGTGGATCATCTCCTAATGCGCTTGCATCGACTTGAAAGTAAGCACCTGGGCATCTCACATTGACGCGGGATACATGCGAGGTTACGCAGCCGGGCTCCAGCGGTGCGGCAAGAGTTCGTCGATGCGGTTGTTCGGCCAGGACGGCAGGCGTTCGAGCACATCCTTCATGTAGGCGAAG
>DASPLX010000087.1:0-36108 GCA_035627375.1 Paucimonas sp.
CGTGTAGCTGTAGCTGCCGTCGGCGTTCAAGGTCAGAGAACCGTAGCTGCTCGCCTTCGCCTGGCCGACGGTGCCGCCGTCGAGCGCCGATACCGCGAGGCCGTCGCCTTCGGTGTCGCTGTCGTTGGCAAGCACGTTGCCGCTCGGGTTGTAGCCGGCGCCCGCATTGCCGACGCCGCCGGCTTCGATCGCCGCCGCCGTGTCGGCGGCTCCTGCCGGCGCGTCGTTGACGCCGTTGATCGTGATGGTCAGGGTGGCGATGGCGGCGCCGCCGCCGGAGTCGGTCATGCGATAGCGGAATTGATCGGTCAGCGACTGGCCGGATTTCAATGCATCGACCGTCGCGTTGCCGTTGGCGGGCGTATAGGTGTAGCTGCCGTCGGATTTGACGTTGAGCGTGCCGTACAGCCCGGCCAGGTCGACGCCGCCGCCGGTCACCGAAGTCATGGCGGCGTCGTTGATCGCCCAGGCGTAAGTGACGGACTTGGAGGCGCCGCTATCGTTGTTCAGCAGGTTCGTCGATCCGTCCGAGGATAGCGAAACGCTGTTCTCGGCGATCGCGTTGGCGTCGGCGGCGGCGCTCGGCGGCGTGGTGTTGGAGACGTTGATCTCGATCTTCAGGACCGCGGTCGACGCGGCGCCGGACGCATCCTGCGCCTTGTAGGTGAAGTAATCGTAGACGGTGCCGGCGGGCGAGCCGGTGACGGTGTAGGAGTAGGTGCCGTCCTGCTGCAGCACCAGCGTGCCGTAGCTGCCGGCGATCGAGGTGCCGCTGGAGCCGAACGCCAGGTCGGTGCCGAGCGCGCCGCTGACCGCATTGCTCAGCGTGACGAAGGTATAGCCGCCGACCGTCGCCACCGACGATACCGTCGTGCCCGACTGGATGCCGGTGCCGGTCACTGTCATGCCGCCGGTGATGGCGCCGCTGGCCGACGAGATCGCGATGACGTTGGCATCGGCCGCGCCCCGCGCGTCGATCGTGTAACTGCTGCCGTCGACGGTCAGGGTCGAGGTGCCCAGCGTCGCCCAGTCCAACGCGACGCGGGTCGAGAGCGTAACCGTCTTGGTGCCGGAATTGTTGGCGATCGCGGTGACGGTGGTGCCGGCCGGCACCCCGGTGCCGCTGACCGCGTCGCCCACCTTCAGGTTGCCCGCGCCTTGGGTCTGGAAGCTCAGATAGGTGCGCCCCTCCGTGCCTTCGACCGAGGTGCCGGAACCGATGTCGGTCGGCGACCCGGCCAGCGTCTGGCCCGCGCTCGCCTGGGTCACGGTCTTCGTGTCGCCGGCATCGACCTCGGTGTCGTTGGTCAGCACATTGCCGCTCGGGTTGACCTTGGCGGCGGCATTGGTGCTCGAATGCACGGCCAGGTTGAAATCGGCGTTCGCCGCGAGCGTATCGTTCGCGCCCTGGAGCGTGACGGTGAGCTTGCCTGTCGATGTCAAGCCGGCCGCGTCCCGCACGGTATAGGTGAAGCTCTCGGACAGCGTGTCCGATGCCAGCCGCAACGCCTGCACGGTCGCGTTGTCGTTGTCGACGGTGTAGGTATAGCTGCCGTCGCTGCCGATGGTCAGCGTGCCGTAGAGGCCGGCGATGGCGGTGCCGGCGCCGACCGAGGTCGTTCCTTGCGCGCCGCTCGCCGCCGAGGCCACCGTCCTGGTGTCGCCGCCGTCGGGATCGGTATCGTTCGTCAGCACGTTGCCGGACGGGTTCGTGCCGGCGCTGCCGTTGCCGGCGCCGCCCGCTTCGCCGGCGGCGGCCGTGTCGGCGTTCGCGGCCGGCGCATCGTTTGCCGCGCTGACGTCGAAGGTGATGGTGCGCGGCGTCGGATCGGTGTCGGAGCCGCCGTTGGCCGTGCCGCCGTTGTCGCGCACCTGGAACGTGAAGGAAGCATAGCCGGCGCCATTGCCGTTCTGGGCCGGCGTATAGGTGAGCTTGGTCAGATCCGCCGCGGCGATTTCCTGGCCGGCGCTGACGGCGACGCCGTTGAGCGCCAGCGTGCCGAGCGCCGGCAAGGTCGCGATCTTCACCGAATGCAGCGTGTTGGCCGGCGTATCGCCGGTATCGGAAAAGCCGAAATCGGAAGCGGCGAAGGTATGGGAATAATCCTCCAGCAGCGTGACGGTCTTGCCGGCGCCGGCGGGCGCGTCGTTGACCGGTGTGATGGCGATCGTCAGGTTGCCGCTGGCCGAAGCCTGGCCGTCGGATACCGTATAAGAGACGACCGGCACCGGACCGGTATAACCGGACGCGGCGGTGAAGCTGTAGCTGCCGTCGCTGTTCAGCAGCAGCGTGCCGACGCCGGCGATGACTTGCGCTTGGCCGAGCGTGCCGACGGTCGCCCCGATCTTGAAGCCGGTGATCGTCAGCGTGTCGTAGTTGACGTCGACGTCGTTGGCCAGGACGTTGCCGCTGACCGTGCCGTCTTCCGTCACGGCGGCCGAATCGTTGACCGCGACCGGCGCGCTGTTCGGCACGATCAGGCGGTTGAGCGCGGTATCGACCGGGTCGGAACTGGTGCGGTAGGTGCCGCCGGCCGAAAACCTGGTCGGGTCGAGCACCAGCAGATAGGCGGTCTCGGCGCCGTCCCCGCCGCCGCCGCCGTCGCCGATCGCGGTGGTGTTGCCCCAGGCGTAGAAGAACAAGCCTTGCACCGTGCCGTTGGTCTTGAACAGGCGGCTGATCACGCCGCTGACGGTTTGCGTCTGGCCGTTGGCGTCCACGTAAGAGAGCGTGCCGGCCACGTTGTTGCCGGAAAAATAGGGCGTGCCCGGATCGGCCGAGGTGAACTTGAATTTGCTGCCGGCGAGCGCCGCCACGTTCGCGATCTGGTTGGCTTCCTGGCTCCAGGAACTCGGCGTGCCCTGGTAGGCGCCGGAGAAGGTGATCGCGGCTTCCTCGACCTCGTAGGCGCGGCCGTCGATGAGGATGGTCGAGCGGTCGTCTTCGCCGGCGATGCGCAAGCGGTCGGCGGCGCCCGGCTCGAGGCCGAGGACGGCGGCGGCGAAGGCTTCGCCCTCGTCGCCGCGCGTATCGCGGTTGCCGTTCAGCGCGGCGTCGAGGCTGTGTCCGATTTCCTCGAGCAGGATGCGGTTCACCGCCGCGGCGGAGGGTTGTGCCGCCAGCCAGTCGCGGTTGACGAAGATGGCCGGCGTGCCGTCGGGGCCGCGGGCCGCGAAGGCGGCGAAGACGCCGCCGATCTCCGCGCCGCTCACCTCGCGCACTTGCACGCTGTAACGGCCGCTCATGATGTCTTGGCGCAGCGCGCTCATCGCTTCCATCCAGGCCGGCGACGGCGCGTCGCGCCCGCCGTCGAACAACGCGAACAGCCGCGCGTCGTCCGGATGCGCTTCCAGGAAGTCGCGCATGGCCTGCGTCGCCTGCATGACGGCGGAGGCTGCGGAAACGGCGGAAGCGGCCGGCGGCACGAATGTCGCTGCCGGTTGTTCGGCGCGGGCGACATCCTTGGCCAGCGCGTCCGCGCCGTGCTTGGCTGCGAGCGCGCCTTCCACGCCGGCGCCGTCGAACATGATGCGGGCTTCCAGCGCCAGGGGACCGGGCTTCGCGTTCACGAGCCTGCTGCGTTTCTTGTTCGATGCTTCCATGCTCTTCTTCCCCTGAAGGTAAATGACGCGCAGCGTCCGCGCCGGCGCCGTTCGACGACCGATCAGTTCCTTGCCGCCGGCGGCGCGATCGCGATGGTGCCGCTCATGCCGGCCATCAGTTCGCGAAAGCCGCCGTCGATCGCCGCCGTCGCCTTGACCGATTGGCTGACCGGATCGACGCGCGCGCCGATGCGCAGGATCTTCGCCGGATACGACTTGCCGGTCTCGTCGATCCTGACGTGGAGCTGGTAGCCGGTCTTCAGCCACGCCAGCCAGTGCGACGGCACGATGAATTCGAGTTCGAGCACGCTGTCGTCGAGAATGTCCAGCAAGGGCTGACCCGGCTGCACGTACTGCTGTTCGCGCACCTTCTGTTCGGCGACCCGGCCCGAGAACGGCGCGGCGATCTGGCATTTGCCGAGCGCCACGTTCATCAGCGACACCTCGGCGCGCGCCTTCGCGACTTCCGCTTCCGACACTTCGAGCTCGACCTTGCCGATCGAGCGCAATTCTTCGAGACGCCGGTTGGCGCTGTAAGTGCGTTCGGCGGCGGTCAGCGAGGCCTTGGCCTTTTGCAATTGCGCTTGTTGCAAGGAACAGTCGAGCGCCACCAGCGCCTGGCCCGCGCGGAAGGCGCCGCCCTCGGGAACGGCGATGCGGCTGATCTTGGCGCCGATTTCGGCGGCAATGGTCGTGAAGCGGCGCGGCGCGAGCTGGGCGCGGATGTCCTGCTTTTCGAGCGCCGGCTTGGCGCCGGCTTTCGCGGCGGCGGACGCCGGCGCGCCTGCCGGCATCGTCGGGGAAGCCGCCTGCGCGGCGCAGGCGGCGAGAAGCGCGGTCGAAAGTATGCCGATCCGGAGCATCGCTTATCGCCCCTCGTCATGCGCCGCGGCGAACGGCGTGCCGGCGCGCGAGGCGTCCGCCAGCGCAGTCGCCGGCTGCAGCTTCAGCGCCTGGCGCGGGGCCGCGGGCGCCTGCGCTTCCTTGTTCCAGTTGCGCAGCGCTTCGCCGACCTGCCGCGTCAACTCCTGGAGCGACATGTCGCTCACGCTGCCGATCGCCGGCTCCATGCCGAGGGTCGCCTGCAGCTTGCTGCCGGCGCCTTGCAGCTGCGACAGCGATTGATAGCGTCGCAGGAGACTCAGGATCGCCGTCGTGCTGTTGGCGACCTGCTCGAGCTTGCTCTGCGTTTCCGCCGTTTCGCGGTTCTTGATATGCTCGGAAATCTTGGCGTCGGCCTGCCAGATCGCGTCGGCGCGCAGGTACTGCCGATAGGCGACCTGGTAATGCAGGCGCGCCAGATGCACCTGGGTCAGCACCGCCATTTGCGCCGCGACGCGGCGGTGCTCGGCCAGCTTGACGCCGGCGTCGGCCAGCGCCTTTTGCGACGGCGCCGACAGCAGGTTGAACAGGTTGTAGGAGAGCTGCAGGCCGGCGGCGTTCCATTGATTGTTGATCATGAAACGGTCGGTGTCGTAATGCGCCGTGTAATTGAAGGAAAGATTCGGGAACAGGCGCAGCAGGGTGCGGCGGGTTTCCTCGACCGCGATGCGGCTGTTGTAGAAGTGCTCGCGCAGGTCGGCGTTCTGTTCGACGGCGAGCTGTTCCATGCGCGCGATCGGCAGGTCGAGCAGCGACGCATCCACCTTGTCGCCCGGTTCCTCGACCTTGAATTCCTGGTGCAAGGGCGCATTGATCAGGTTGGCGAGTTCGATCCGTCCCGACGCCAGCTCCTGTTCGATGCTTTCGAGCAGGCGCAGGTTTTCCAGCAGCTGGCGCTGGTAGCGCAAGGCGTCGACCGGGGAGCGCAGGCGTTCGGACTCGGCCTTGCGCGCGTCATTCAATGCCTCTTCCGCCAGATCGATCGCGCGGCGCACGTCGTCGCGCAGGCGCTGCGCGCTGGTGGTGCGCCAGAAAGCGAAACGCACGTCCTGGATCAGGGTATGCATCGCCTTGCGGCGCCGTTCGCCGGCGATCAGCACGCGGTCCGCCTGCTGTTTGGCATTCAGATAACTGAGGCCGAAATCGAGCATGTTCCAGGTCAGGCCCAGGTCGTGGGTGCGATGGGTCCGTTCCGCCGAGATGTAAGGATTGGCGAGCGACGGTTGTCCCGTCACCGAATCCTCGCTGCGCGTGATCGCATCCTTGTCGCGCCAGGCGTAGCCGGCGTTCGCCGTCAACCGCGGCAGCATGTCCCAGCGCGTGCCGTCGAGCTGGTTCATCGCGAGCGCCTCTTCCATCATGCGCGTGCGGCGATCGAGGTTGTACTTGAGGGCGCGCGCGATCGCCTCATCCATCGACAGCGGCGCCGAGATCGGCTCGACGCCGGCCTGCGCGGTCTGGCGGTCCAGGCCGGCCTGGCGCGCGACATCATCCTTCGATAATGGCCGCAGAGGCGCGCTGCCGCAGCCCGCGAGCAGGAAGGCGGCGCCTACGGCGGCGCAGGTCAAGGCGCGCGGAAGCCTACGAATGGCCTGGCGGCCCGAAATGGAGGTCGGAACAGTCATGATGTCGGCAAGAAGAATGGCAGCGAAACAAAAAACGCGGGAAGTTGCGGAGAATGCCGCCGCGCGAACCTTCGTTCTTGCTGAAATCATTCATGTCGCCCCCCTTCCCGCATGCCTGTTGGACACGCCGCGGCAAACGCTCCGGCGCGTCGGTGTCGAGTTGTTATCGATCGGTTCGGGCGCCGCGCGCCCGGCCGCCGAACACGCGACGAACAGACCGGCGATCCTTGCCGGCGTTCATGCGTGGTCGAATCCATCGGAGGGTTGTGACGTTGACTGAAGCGCTATTCGTACCGGCGGGCCTTCGCATCGCTGCGAACGGAACCCGCGTGCACGTTGCCGCTTTCTTGTATTGGTTTTTTTGTTTGCGATCGAAGCGAACACTCCCCGCCTCGAATAGTAGCGGCAATTGCCCGGTGCCGTCAGCTAGATGCGCGTTCTGCAGTGTGAATTCTTGCGAATTGGCGCATGTAACATCTGGAAATGTGTGTTCGTGTGGACGAATGCAACCTGCAGTCTGATGCTGCGTGTAACCGGCGGTTGCGGCGCGCGATATCGTCGCGCGCCGCAGTGCCGCCTGGTCATGGGAAAATGCGGCGCATGCCTTTTTATTCAGCCAGGAGTCGCGAAAACATGGATGTGAACGAGGATCGGTTGCGAGAGCGAGTGAGCGCGTGGCTCGAAGCCGATGCCTTGCGCATGCGGGCGCTCGGCATCGCGGCCGCGCTCCGGCTGCCGGACTGCTGGCTGGCGGCCGGCTTCGTACGCAACCTGGTATGGGATCGGCTGCATGAGGGCGGGCGCGCGACGCCGCTGGCGGATATCGATCTGGTGTATTTCGACCCTCGAGCCTGCGGCGAGGAGCGCGATGAGGAGATCGAGGCGGGCTTGAAGGCGCTGGCGCCGGAGCTGCCGTGGTCGGTCCGCAACCAGGCGCGAATGCACTTGCGCAACGGCGACGCGCCGTACCGCTCGACGACGGACGCGATGAGTCATTGGGTCGAAATCGAAACGGCTGTCGGCGCGAGGCTGAACGCAGGCGGCGGCGTGGAGCTTGCCGCCGCGTTCGGATTCGCGTCCTTGTTCGCGTTGCGCATCACGCCCAACCCGCGCTGCCGCAAGCCGGCCAATTTCGCGCGCCGGATCAGGGAAAAACAATGGCTGTCGCGCTGGCCGCGCCTGCGGGTGAGCGAGGACGCCGCTTAGGAACCATTCGCCGACGCCGGCCCGCCGTTCGCCGCAAAGCGGGAGACTTCCCCGCCGATCTTCGCTATCTTTGCCGCATTGGACACCGTACCGTGCGTCCGATCGCAAAGGAAGACACATGATCCGAAACAGCGAATACCGCAAGCATCTGTACTGGGGAGGAATGCTCGTCCTGACCGGCGGCCTGTTCCTGCTCGCCAGGATCGGCCTGTTCGAAGAGCGCGAAGTCTGGCGCTTCTGGCCGATCCTCGTGGCCTGGGGCGGCCTGATCGACATCGTCGGCGCGCGCGGCGCCCGGGAGGCCGCCATGGGCGTTTTTCACATCGTGATCGCGTTCTGGCTGTACGCCTGCATCGAGCATCTCTGGGGCTGGACATTCAAAACGACCTGGCCGATCATCCTGATCGCTTATGGCGTCGCTGCCGTCGTCAGCGGTTCGATCAATCTCTACCAACAATCCCGCAAGGAATCCGCCCAATGAACCGCGACAACTATCGGCATCAGCATCGCATCCTGCTGGGCATCGTCGTCATCGTCATCGGCATCCTGCTGCTGCTCGGCAATCTGAACATCTTCGATACTCGCACCGTCCTCCGCTTCTGGCCGCTGGTGTTCGTCATCTTCGGGGGGCTGAAGGTCTACCAGGCGCGGCACCCGGCCGGCTTCGTGGTCGGCGGCACGATGATCGTGCTGGGGGTGCTGATGACGCTGCATAAGCTCGGCATCATCTACTTCCATTTGCGCGACTGGTGGCCGCTGTTCATGATCGCCGGCGGCGTCATCCTGCTGTCGCGCGGACTGTCGCGCAATGCCGATGCCAAGGGCGACGGCTCCGGGCGCACCGAGATCGAACATGGCAATCACCTGAACACCACCGCCGTCATGAGCGGGGCCAACGTCAAGAGCGACGCACAGGAGTTCCGCGGCGGCGAGCTGACCGCGGTCATGGGCGGCATCGAGCTCGACCTGACCCAGGCTTCGATCCGCGGCGAAGCGGTGCTGTACGTGTTCGCGTTCTGGGGCGGCATCTCCATCACGGTCCCGCCCGACTGGTCCGTGATCGCCAACGGCGTCCCGCTCCTCGGCGGTTTCGACGACAAGAGCGTGCCGCCGATGAATTCGGAAAAGCGCCTCGTGATCGAAGGGTACGCCATCATGGGCGGCGTCGAAATCAAGAACTGATCCGCGCCGGCCATGCATCCGCTGTTCTCCGATGCCCGCAAGCTGCCGATCTACCTGGCGGCATGGCTGCTGGCCGGCGCATGCATGGCGCTCCTGCTGGTGCTGACCGGACTCGCCGGCTGGAGCCGGGCTCTGCTGTTCGCCCTGCCGGTGGCGCTGGTCTACGGCTTCGTCGCGATGTCCGCCTACTACGTCTGCCGCGCCTTCCCCTATCCGCGCCGCTGGCCGGCCGTGTTCGCGGCGTTCGTCGGCGCGCCGCTGTTTTCCGCCTTCACCTGGATCGCGATGTGCCAGGCATGGAATGAAACCGGACGCGCCTTCGGCGACGCCGGCATCATCGCCATGCCGCCGAGCGCGACCACGATGCTGTTCGCCGCCGGCTTCTGCCTGTACCTGTTGTCGGTCCTGGCGCACGATGTGCTGATCGCTTTCGACAGCGTGCAGGCGGCGGCCCAGCGCGAAGCCGAATCCCGGGTGCTGGCGCGCGACGCCGAACTGCAGCTGCTGCGCACGCAGATCAATCCGCACTTCCTGTTCAACAGCCTCAACTCGATCAGCGCGCTCACCAGCATCGATCCGAAGGCCGCGCGCGAGATGACGATCGCGCTGGCGCAGTTCTTCCGCCGCACGCTGTCGCTGTCCGAGGCGGAGAAGATTCCGCTGTCCGAAGAGGCCGGCCTGTGCGAGAACTTTCTCGCCATCGAAAAGAACCGTTTCGGCAGGAAGCTCGGCAGCGCCGTCCGCATCGACGACGAAGCGCGCTCCTGCCTCCTGCCGCCGATGACCTTGCAGCCGCTGGTGGAAAACGCCATCAAGCACGGCATCCGCCATCTCGACGACGGCGGCGCGGTCACGGTGGAGGCCATCGTGCGCGACGGCTGGCTGCACATCGCCGTCGAGAATCCGGCGCCGCCGGCGGCTTCTCCCAGCCCGGGCAACGGCCTCGGTCTGCGCAACATCCGCGAGCGCCTCGCCGTGCTGTACGGCGATCGCGCGCGCATTTCCTGGAAACTCGCCGACCAGCGCTTCCTGGTGGAGATCGCGCTGCCGGCGGAACGCGAAGAAAGCTCATCCCGATGACCCGAGCACTGAAGGCCTTGATCGTCGACGACGAAGAACTGGCGCGCCGCCTGGTGCGCGAATATCTGCAAACGCATCCCGACATCGAGATCGCCGGCGAATGCGAGAACGGCCTCGAAGCCGCGCGCGACATCGGCGCGCTGGCGCCCGACCTGGTCTTTCTCGACATCCAGATGCCCAAGCTGACCGGCCTGGAAGTGCTTGAACTGACCGGCCGCCGCAGCGGCGTGATCTTCACCACGGCGTACGACGAATTCGCGCTCAAGGCCTTCGACCTGCACGCCGTCGATTATCTGCTCAAGCCGTTCTCGCAGGAGCGTTTCGACGAGGCGCTGGCGCGGGCGCGCAAGTTGATCGGCCAGGTCCAGCCGGCGCTGGACAGCCTGATCGCCGGGGCGGCCGAGAGAATCGACCGCATCCTGATCCGCGACCGCGAGCAGGTGCACGTCGTCCCGGTCGAGCGCATCGATTATCTCGAAGCGCAGGACGACTATGTCGCCGTCAACACCACGGAAGGCAAGACCTACCTCAAGCGGCAGCGCCTGTCCGAGCTGGAAGAGAAGCTCGATCCCAGGACCTTCGTTCGCCTGCACCGTTCCTACATCGTCAACATCGCGCAGCTGCAGGCGATCGAGCAGCAGGGCAAGGACGGCCACGCCGCGCGCCTGCGCAGCGGCAAGCGCATACCGATCAGCCGCACCGGCTACGAGCGCATCAAGGCCATCATGTGAGGCACCGAACAGGCTTCGAGGATCATTCCCGCCGCTCCGGCAGGCCCGGCGCCGTCGCCGGCAGCAGCAGGATGAACCGCGCTCCCGCTCCCGGCGCGCTCTCGACATGGATCCGGCCGCCCAGCGCGCCGGTCACGATATTGTGGGTGATGTGCAGGCCCAGCCCCGAGCTGCCGGCGCCCAGCCGGGTCGTGAAGAAGGGATCGAAGATCCGGTCCAGGTTGGCGGCCGGAATGCCGGCGCCGTCGTCCTCGACCCTCAGTTCGATCATGCCATCCTCGGCCTTCCTGGCCGCGATGCGTATCGTGCCCGGGCCCTTGCCGTCGTAGCCGTGGATGAAGCTGTTGCCGACCAGGTTCGCGACGGCCTGGCCGAGCGGGCCGGGAAAGCTGTCCATCGCCAGCCCGTCCGCGATCTCGGTCGTCAGCGTCACCTCGGACTTCCTGAGCGACGGCCGCAGCGTGCACACGACTTCCTCCGCGAATTCGCGCAGCGAGAACGTGCGGCGCTGCGAACTGGTCTGGTCCACCGCGACTTGCTTGAAGCTGGCGACCAGGTCGGCCGCGCGCTGCAGGTTGCGCACCAGCAGCGCGCTGGCGTCGCCGGCTTCGCCGACATAGCGGTCGAGCTCCGAGCGCCTGATGCCTTGCGCATAGCGTTCGGCCAGGCTGCGGGTCTGGTCGGCCAGCGTGCTGGCGACGGTCAGGCAATTGCCGATCGGCGTGTTCAGTTCGTGCGCGATGCCGGCCACCAGCGAGCCGAGCGCGGCCAGCTTATCCTTGCGCACCAGTTCCGCCTGGGTGATGCTCAAGCGATGCAAGGCCGCGGCCAATTCCTCGTTCGCCTTGCTGAGCGCGGCGTTGCCGACTTCCGCGCGTTCCTTGGCCAGGCGCAGCTCGGCGGTGCGCTCCGCCACCAGTTCCTCGAGATGATGGCGATGGCGCCGCAATTCGTCCTCGCGCCGCGTGCGTTCGATGGCGATGCCGGCGATGTGGGTCGCCACGCCGATCAGCTTCAGGTCGTCCGGACCGGGGCTGTGTACCGCGCGGTGATACATCGCGAACGAGCCGAGCACGACGTCCTGGTTCAGAAAGATGGGCGTCGACCAGCAGGCGCGGAAGCCGTGCGGCGCGAGCAGCTGCTTGTAGGGCGCCCACAACGGATCGGTCAGGATGTCGGTGACGACGACCGCTTCCTTGCGGTACATCGCCGTGCCGCAGGAACCGGCCGTCGGGCCGATCGGATAGCCGTCGAGCGCGTCCATGTAGGACTGCGGCAGGCTGGGGCCGGCGCCCGGATGGATGTGCACGCCGTCCTCGTCGAGCAGCAGCACCGAGCAGTACACGCCCGCGGTCTGCGATTCGATCAGCAGCATCAGGCGCGTCAGGGTGTCCTTGAGCGGCGCGCCCTTGGCGATCATTTCGAGCAGTTCGCCCTGGCCGCGGCGCAGGGCCTCGCCGAGTGCGGCCTGGCGCAAGAGGGCATCCTTTTCCGCCAGCTGCGCCCGCAGCGCGGCCGGGTCGCTATCGTTACCGGCAAGGACTTGCATCGATACCTCCAGTCTGGCGGGACGGATCCGGCTCCCCAGCGGAAAACTATACTGCAGCGGGAAGCGCGCCGCCAGCGACGATCCGCCGTACGCCAGGCGGCGCACGAAAGCGCGCGGCGGTTTCAGCCATGGACAAGCATATCCTGCTGCACGCGTTCCAGGTGCTGCCGTACATAGAAGGCCGCCGCCTCCTGGTTTCCGGTGGCGATCGCCTCATAGATCAGGCGATGCTCATACACATACAGCCTCGCCCGCGCCGGATCGTGAATGCCGGTGTCCCGCAATCGCCGCCAGAGGGGCTCGTCCACGGCGGCGGCGATCACGCCGGCAATGCCGATCATCACCGGGTTGCAGGTCAATTGGGCGATGCGCGCATGGAATTGCCTGTCGTGTTCGTTCCAGGCTTGGCGCTGCCCGGCATCGGCCAGATCGGTCACGGCTTCCATGAGATCGAGCAGCCGTTCCATCTCCGCATCCCGCTTTCCGGCGGCGGCCGCGAACCGGGCGATCAGAGGTTCGATCGCCAGCCTGGCTTCCAGCGTCGAAAGCGGACTGGTGTCCGGCTGGACGGCGGCGTCTTTGGCTTGGCGAATGGCATCGAGCGCATCCGGCAGCACGAAAGATCCCGCGTTGCGCTTGGTTTGAACGATGCCGTGATTCACGAGTTCCGCGATGGCTTCGCGGATCGTCGTGCGCCCGACGCCCATCGACGCGGCGAGGTCGCGTTCGGCCGGAAGCCGCGCGCCGGGCGGATAGGTTCCATCCTGGATGCATTTCTTCAGCCGATCAGCGACCAGTTCGTAGAGCTGAGGTACCCGCAGCAACGATGTCAATTTGTCCATGGTTATCAAATTTATGTGTTTATTTGGATCTAAATATAATCCACTTTGGTTATACTTAAACCACGTCGAGCCGGGAAATTTTCCTTCCGGGCGTCGACCAGGCCGTGCTGCGCGGCGCGCCATCTGGGCGCTGTATCTGCATTTTCCGCTGCTTCCGCCCGTTCTTTTTCGTGTGGGCATAAGTGTCGGAAACCGGCTTCCGTGGCTGCATTGCAAGACCACGCGGAGCGGCCGGGCAGGTATGCAGATTTCCGCGTCCGGGGCGCGGGAGGCCGCGACTCTCATGTACGATCGCCCCCTACCTTGAAAGCCGAACATGCTCAGCTTTACCCGCACCATTCATACCGTCGATGCGCACACCGGCGGAGAGCCGTTGCGCATACTGGTCTCCGGCATGCCGCCTGTGCCGGGCGTGACCATCCTGGAAAAGCGTTCCTGGCTCAAGGAAAATCGCGACGACCTGCGCAAATTCCTGATGAACGAGCCGCGCGGGCATGCCGACATGTACGGCGCCTATCTCTTGCCTCCGACGACGCCGCAAGCCGACTTCGGCGTGATCTTCATCCACAACGAAGGCTACAGCGATATGTGCGGCCACGGCATCATCGCCTTGGCCAAAGTCCTGGTCGAACTGGGTTACGTGGAGCGGAAAATCCCGACCACGCGCATCGGCTTCGATGCGCCGGCCGGCTTCATCGAGGCGCGCGTCGAATGGGACGGCAACCGTGCCGGGGAAGTCACATTCAAGAACGTGCCGTCGTTCATCTATCTGCGCGACGTGGCGGTGGATACGCCGACCTTCGGGCGCATCACCGGCGACATCGTCTTCGGAGGCGCCTTCTACTATTACGTCAACGGCGAGCAGGCGGGATTGGAAATCAGGCCCGAGCAGGTGCGGCAACTGATCCAGTTGGGGGCGGAAGCCAAGGCGGCCGTCAAGGCCAAGGTCGCCATCCGGCATCCGCTCGAGCCGGGGCTGGATGCGTTGTACGGCACCATCATCGACGGCGCGCCCAACCGGCCCGGCGTGGACCAGTCCAACGTCTGCATCTTCGCCGACCGCGAAGTCGATCGATCGCCGACGGGCACGGGCACCTCGGGCCGCGCCGCTCAGCTGTACCTGCGCGGAAAGCTTCCCTTGAACCAGCCCTATATCAACGGCAGCCTCGTGGGAAGCAGTTTCAAGGTGCGCGTCACGGAGGCGGTTCGGGTCGGCGAGTATGCCGCCGCCATCACCGAAGTCACCGGCGCCGCCCATATCAGCGGCTTCAACCAGTGGGTGCTGGAAGACACCGATCCGTTCCCCGCCGGCTTCTTTTTCCGCTAGAGGCTGTTATGAACTCAAACAGCCTCTAAAATCCGCATGCTGATACTCGACGACGTCCGGACGGCCCAGGCATTGCCTTACGCCACGCTCGTGCCAGCGATCGCGCAAGCCGCGCGGGAGCTCGCGACCGGGAAGATCCTCGCGCCGGAGCGGCAGGTCGTGACCATCGACCAGGCCAGCGTTCTGCTCTGCATGCCGGCCATCGGCCCGGACATCGGCGTGACCAAGCTGATCACCGTGCATGCCGGGAATGCCCGGCACCGGCTGCCCGCGATCCAGGGCGAGGTGGTGGCCTTTGAAGCCGCGACCGGACGCAGGCTTGCGCTGCTCGACGGGCCCACCGTTACCGCCCGCCGCACCGCCGCGATGACGCTCCTGGGAATCGAAACGCTGGCGCCGCGCAGGCCGGCTTCGGCGCTCATCATCGGCACCGGCACGCAGGCGGCGGCGCATGTCGACGCCATGATCGGGCATCTCGGGATCGCGCGATTCTGGATCGCGGGCTCGACCCGCGCGAGCGCGGAGCGATTCGGCAGCAGGTTGAAAGAGCGATACCGTCACCTGGCCATGCACCCGCTGGCCGCGGAAACGCTCGAGCGCGATCTGCCCGAGACCAATCTGGTCGTCGCGCTGACGACATCGAAGACGCCCGTGATTCCGGCGCGGATCGCGCCGGAGACGCTTGCCATCGGCGTCGGCGCATTCAAGCCCGACATGGCGGAGTTCCCGCCGGAGCTGTTGCGGGCGCGCCGGATCGTCGTCGACGATCTCCATGGCGCCAGGCACGAAGCGGGCGACCTGATTCAGGCGAACGTGGATTGGTCCGGCGTGACGGCGCTGGGAAGCATCCTGGCGGGCCAAGCCGCGCCGCCGCATGGCGTTCCGGTCTTCAAGACGGTCGGCCAAGCGGCATGGGACCTGGCGGCGGCGCGGGTTGCGGTCGGAAACCTGATGTGACAGTCCCGGCTGCGTCGAGCAGCCGGCGAAGAGCGCAAGGTAGCGAGATGCGTCATCCAAAGATGGGAGGCGCATTGCGCCATGAATATGGGATTGTCACGCCGGCGCTCCCATGGCAGCATGCCGCCCGGACCGTCACCGGTTTGCCCATTCGAACAACATCATTTCGCACACATCATGCTTTACCGATCGCTTTTCACGCTTTTCACGTTGCTCCCTGTATCCACGCTGGCGATTGCCGGCGAGAACAATAATGCTCCCTACCAGGTCACCGTCTGGGCCCAGGTGCTGTTCGACACGAGCGGGAAGGCCAGCGAGATCGACATCGCGGACGAATCTTCTTATCCCGCGCGCTTCCTGGAGAACATCCGCGCGCGTCTTGCCAATGCGCGCATCCCGGCGCCGAGCGACGAGGGCGCGCCGGCGACGTTCAAGACCGGGGTGCAGATGAATTTCACCGTCACGCCCGGCGAGGCGGGCGGTTCGGTCCGCATGGACGGCCTGCGGATGTCGCCGCTGCCGACCAAGACCTATTACGCCAGCTACCCGAAGGATATCGGCGGCACGGCCGGCTGGCAGGGGAAGATCACCGCCATGTGCACCGTCGGCACGGAGGGGGTGTGCACGTCGTTCGACGTCAAGGCGGTGCCCGGCATGCCGGAATCGGTCCGGCGCTACGCGAAGGCGTCGCTGGAACGCTGGACCTTCGTCCCGCAGGAAGTGAACGGCAAGCCGGTGGCCGGCGAGTTCGCCTTGAATCTTCGCTTCGAGACGACGGACACTATGCCCCAGGATTTTCGCGAACCGAAATTCGATCGGATACTGCGCGGCCGTTGATGCCGGCCGGAGCCAAGCTCATCCCAGCGTCAGCACGTCGTTCAAATGCCGCAAGCGCCGCGAGATGAGGATCGCGATGTTGCGGTAGATCTTGGCCGAGATTTCGTGCAGCGGCGTGATCGCCTCGCGATCGAGGCGCAGCAGCTTGCAGTGGGAGATCGCGCGCGCCGATGCCGAGCGGCCGCGGCGCTCGATCAGCGACATCTCGCCGAAGCATTCGCCGGGGCCGAGGGTTTCGAGGGTTTTCTGGACGCCGAGGGCGCGCTTGCTGATGCGGACCTGTCCGGCCAGGATGACGAACAGGTGGTAATCGTGGTCGCCCTCGTGGATCGGATACTGGCCTTGTTCGAATTCGACCAGCTCGGCGCGCGACAGCAGCATTTCGAGTTCGGCTTCGTCGAGATCGTCGAATAGGTTGAGTTTCAAGAGAAGCCTGCGGGTCTCGGGCGGAACATGAACCGACATCGTCGTCCTCCTATGCTGGGTCCGGTGAGCGGTGTGCCTACTTTCCTTGCGTGCGCCGCAGGTATTCGCGATGGCCGCGCGCCCGCAATTCGCAGGCAGGGCAGCGGCCGCAGCCGTAGCCCCAGTCGTGCAGGTCGCCGCGCTCGCCGAGATAGCAGGTGTGGGTATCGGCGCGGATCAGGTCGACCAGCGCGTCGCCGCCGGTATCGCGCGCCAGTTGCCAGGTCTCGGCCTTGTCGATCCACATCAGCGGCGTCTCGACCTTCAGGCACGTCGCCATGCCGAGATTGAGCGCGACTTGCAACGCCTTCATCGTGTCGTCGCGGCAATCGGGATAACCGGAGAAATCGGTCTCGCACATGCCGCCGACCAGGACGTCGTGGCCGCGACGGTAGGCGACGGTGGCGGCGACCGTCATGAACAGCAGGTTGCGGCCCGGCACGAAGGTGTTCGGCAAGCCGTTCTCCTGCATCCTGATCTCGACTTCCTGCGTCAGCGCGGTATCGGAAATCTTCCCCAGCAGCGACAGGTCGACCATGTGGTCTTCGCCGAGCCGCCGGTCCCATTCCGGCGCCAGCGCGCGCATCTTTCGCAGCAGCGTCGGCCGCACCTGCAATTCGATCGCATGGCGTTGGCCGTAATCGAAACCGATGGTTTCGACCCGCGCGTAGCGGGCCAGGGCCCAGGCGAGGCAGGTGGTGGAATCTTGTCCGCCGCTGAACAGGACGAGGGCGCTGTGGGAATTCATGTCATCGATGCAGATGGGAACACGGGTTCGATTTTAGCGGTTCGCGGCCTCATCCCGGTGTCTTTTTCGCCACGGTCGTCAGCGTCTGTTCGATGAAATCGCCGTCCGGCTCGGTGTAGCGGATGCGCGCCGGATACCATTCGAGCGCCGGCGCGAGCCAGATATCGACTTGCTGATTGTGGCTGCCGGAGGGCGTCGTCTTGAGCACGTGCACGGTATCCAGTTCGCCGAGCGGCGTCCTGATCTTTTCGTGCTTGAGCACCTTGAAGGCCCAGGCTTCCGCATCGCGCGCGCCCACCACGAACAAGGGCCATTCCGAACCGGGCTTGAATTTCGCCGGCGCCGCGCGCGCGATAGCGATCAATTGCCAGGTGGCGCTGTTGCGGTCCTGCTCGCCGCCCTTGATCGGGTAGCTGGCGTTCGATTGGTTGAAGACGATGGTTTTCGCCTCGCGGTTGAAGGAGGCCGTCACCGCCTCCTTGCGCAGCCGCTTTTCGGTGAAGACGGCGGGCGCGAGGCCGAAGTCGTCGATCTCGCCCTCCGTTCTCGCATCGAGGATCTTGCCGAACAGCGCGGCGCGCATTTCGGTATCGAGCATGAACTTGCCATCCGCCGTCTGCCAGGTGACGCGCGCCTTGCCATCGAGCGGGAAGCCGCTTTGTTTTGCGGTGACGGCATAGCCGAGTTCGGCCGAGGGCGGCAGGTTGACCTTGTATTTGAAGGCGGCATGGCCGTCGGCGGCCGTGGCAGCCAGGGAGACGGCGGCGGCTGGCAATAGCAGCGCGGCAACGAAGCGGAACAACAAGAGTTTGCGGATTGTCATGAGGAAATCGGATCGGTCAGCGTGAGGCCAGGGCCTTGAGATTGGACAGCGACATGTCGAGATAGTCGCCGTTGCTTTCGGTGTAACGTAATTTGACGGGATACCACTCCATCTGCGGCGCCAGCCAGATATCGAGTTTCGTGTCGTAGGAGCCGGGGCGCGGCGTGCGCACCACATGCCAAGCGAGCGTCTTGACGCCGCCGGCCTCGATCTCTTCCTGGCCGATCACCCGGATGCGCCAGATCTCGCCGTCGCGCACGCCGGCCACGAAGATGTCGAGCTCGGCATCGGGAACGAATCTCGCGTCGTCGCCGCGGCCGATGCCGGCCAGTTGCCAGACGATGCTGGCGCGGTCTTGTTCGCCGCCCCGGCGCGGATAGTCGCGCGTCGATGCCGAGAAGCTGATCGTGTTGCGTTCGCGGTGGAAATGCGTGTTGGTCTCGGGGCGGCGGAAGCGCTTCTCGCTGTAGAGCACCGGAGCGATCCCGTATTCATCGAGCACGCCTTCGCTCTTGAAGGTGAGCGCGGTAATGAACAGCACGCCGGCTTCGCCGTCGATGACATAGCTGCCGCCGTCGGTCCGCCAGGCGATCTTGCCGCTGCCGTAGACGGCATTGCCGTCGCGCGTCACCTTTTGCACGTCGTAGCGCAATTCGACCGGCGGCGGCGGATCGATCCGATATTGTTCCGGCGCGGCCGGCGTGTCGGCGGCGTCCGCGAGCGGCGCTGCCGCGGGCGGAGCCAGATCCGCGACCGGGAGCAGGGCGCGCGGTTCGACGGCGGCAAGCGGGGCGGCGAGAGGATCGAGCGGCAGGGTGGCGATATCCTGCACGTCGATCGGCGGGGCGGGGGGAGCCGAGCGTCGGAGCGCGGGGCGCGCCGCCCGTTTCGGGCGTGCCGTTTCCTTGGCGGCGGGGCGCGCTCGACCGGATGCCGAAGCCGTTGGCGCCGGAGCGAGCACCGTGACGAAGAGCCGTTCGGCCGGCTGCTGCCAGGGCGGCGCATGCAGATTCCCGCTCGCCCACTCGAAGGCCAGCACGTGCAGCAGCAGCGTCGCGATGGCCAGTACGGCCCGGCGCCGCAGCGAAGGCGCGGGAAAGACTGGGCCGGAGGAGGGCGGGGAGGATGCCATTGCCGTAGTGTAAACGGATCGCCGGCGCTCCGGATGACAGGCCGCAGGGCCCCGAGAGCTTGTTGTATGCCTTTCGGGCAGGTGCGCGGCCGGATTGCCGCCACGTAAAATGGCGATTTTCCGACCGAGAATAGCGCAACGATGCTCCTGCCTTTCCCTTTCAAGTCGGCCGCGATGGCCCTGGTGCTGCTGACCGTCGGTGCGGCATCCGCCGCAGCCGCAACTCCTGCCGGCGTCCCTACCGGCGTCCCGATCCACATCGGCATGATCGACGGCTTGTCCGGCGCCTTCGCCAATGCCGGCGATGCCGTCGCGCGCAACCTGCGGTTGGCGATCGAGCAAATCAACGCGCGCGGCGGCGTCAAACTGCCGGACGGGAGGCATCCGCTGCAGTTGACGACGTTCGACAACAAGCAGGGCGTCGAGGAAACGCTGGTCGAATTCAAGCGCCTGACCGACCAGCGCATTCCTTTCGTCGTGCAAGGCAACAGTTCGGCCGTCGCCGCCGCGCTGATCGAAGCGATCAACAAGCACAATGCGCGCGAGCCCGGCAACCGCGTGCTGTTCCTTAATTATTCGGCGGTCGATCCGGTCCTCACCAACGAGAAATGCAGCTATTGGCATTTCCGCTTCGACGCCCATGCCGACATGCGCATGCATGCGTTGACGGAAGTGATCAAGGAAGACTCGCGCGCCAGGCGCATTTATTTGATCGGCCAGGATTACAGTTTCGGACGCCAGGTGGCGAAGGCCGCGCGCGAGCAATTGAAAGCCAAGCGCCCGGATATCGAGATCGTCGGCGACGAATTGCATCCGATCGGCAAGATCAAGGATTTCGCGCCGTACGTCGCCAAGATCAAGGCCAGCGGCGCCGACGCTGTCGTCACCGGCAACTGGGGCAACGATCTGACGCTGCTGGTGAAGGCGGCGAAGGAAGCCGGCCTCGCGCTCAAGTTCTATACCTTCTACGGCAACGGCCTGGGCGCTCCGGCCGCGATCGGCGAGGCCGGCGTCGGCCGCGTACGAGCGGTCGCCGAATGGCATCCGAACGTCGGCGGTGCCGACAGCGACGTCTTCTATGCCGATTTCCGCCGCCGCTATCCGCAACCGAAGGACGATTATGTCCACCTGCGCATGCATGCCATGATCGCGATGCTGGCCGCCGCGATCGAAAAGGCGGGCAGCACCGAGGCGGCCGCCGTCGCCCGCGCGCTCGAAGGCGCGCGCTATCGCAACGCCTTTCACGAAGCGACGATGCGCGCCGCCGACCACCAGTTGATCCAGCCGCTCTATGTGTCGGTGATGCAAAGGCTGGCGGACGGCGGCATCCGCTTCGACAACGAAGGCAGCGGCTACGGCTTCAAGACCGAACGCTATCTGCCGCCGGCGCAGACCGCGATGCCGACGGTCTGCCGCATGGAGCGCCCCGGCAAATGATGCAAATCAGCAAAACAGCGGAACCGCAGCCCTTGGCATTTTGTCTAGCAGATTTATCTGCTACGCTGCTGCTTCAGTCTTGATGGAGGTGCGCGATGGAGAAGCCGACGATACCTAACCTGCCCGGCATCAGCGCGATGACCGATACGCTGGAATTCGTGAAAAACCTGTGGGGCGGCATGAAGGTGCCGGGCGTCGGCATGCCGGGGATGGTGATGCCGAGCTTGTCGGTCGAGGAAATCAACAAACAGATCGCCGACCTGAAAGCCGTCGAATCATGGCTGACCGTCAACATGAACATGCTGCGGGCGACGATCCAGGCGCTCGAGGTGCAGAGCGCGACGCTGACGACCTTGCAGGCGATGGGCGACAACCTGAATGCGGCCATGCAAAAGGCGTCCAAGGAAAGGCCGGCCGAGGTCAAGCAGGCCGTCGCGGAGCCGGAAGCCAAGGCCGACACGCGGCGCAAGACACGCAGCCGGTCGGAAGAGGAGCCCAAGACCGCCGAGCCCGGGGATGCGGGCGCCGCGGCCGTTCAGCCGGGCGGCAACGGCCAGGGCGACATCGGCGCCCAGCTTGCCAACCCCGCCGTCTGGTGGAACCTGCTGCAAAGCCAGTTCAAGCAGGCGGTCGGTAATGCCATGACCGGCGAGGCGGCGCCGGCGGCGAAACCCGCGCCGGCGCCCGCCGACAACGGCGCGGCAAGCAATGCGGGTAGCGGCGCCAAGCGCAAGCCGCGTTCGAAGGCGCACTGATCGGTTGCCTCCAACTACTTATCAGGTGATGGGCTCGGCGGTGGCATTCGGCCCGGCCGGCGGCGCAGCCACCCTCAGGTATTGCGCGAGCCAGATCGTCACCATGCCGCATGCCACCGCGATATAGCCGACCAGGTTGTAGTGCTCCACCTGCCCCCCGGCGCCGCGCGTGATGATCAAGCCGGCGACCAGGCTGGCGAATCCCGCCGCCAGCATCTGCACCGATGACACCAGGCTCATGAAGGCGCCGCGCACCTGGGGCTGTGCCACGGCCGTCACCATCGCCATGCCGGGAATCATGCGGCCCGAAACCAGCACGAAGAAAGCGGTCGAATTGATCAATGCCAGCCACGCGGGCACCGGCGGCATATGGGTCGTGAACAGGATCGGCACGAAGGCAGCCGCGGCGATCCAGCGGAAGGTGGGCGGCTTGCCGTAGCGGTCGGCCAGGCGGCCGAACCATTGCGCGGTGAAGAAGGTCGCCGCTCCGCCGCACAGGTACATGAGCGTGATGAAGCCGTCGGACATGCCGACATTGCTCGTCATGTAGAGGGCGATGTAGGGAATCACGGTAAAGCTGCTCATCATCATGATCGCCATGTAAGCGAAGGCGACCAGGTGCGCCGGTTCGCGCGCGACCGCGAACGTCCGGCGCAGGATGTTGCCCTGTCGCGACTGGTGCATGTGCGCGACGAGGCTCGGCAGCAGGCGGTAGCCGATGGCGAAGAAGACGAGCGACAGGAGCACGACGAAAAAGAACGGTGCGCGCCAACCGAGCGCGCCGATGTGGTTGGCCAGGAACAGTCCGAGCGGCACGCCGGCCACCGTCGACATCGAGAACGAGGCCATCACCATGCCCATCGCTTTGCCGCGCCGCTCGAACGGGATGGTGTCGGCGATCATCGTCTGCACCACGGCGCCGAGCACGCCGCCGAAGGCGCCGCACAGTGCGCGCGCTGCCAGCAGCGACGGATAGTTGGGCGCGAGGCCGCAGGACAGGGTCGCCACGATGAACAGCAGATACAGCGTGAGCGCCAGCCTGCGACGGTCGAAGCGGTCGATATAAATCGTCGACAGCAGCCCCGAAGCCGCAGCGGCGAACGAATACGAGGATAACAACAGGCCGAACTGGCGGGTATCGATGTGCAGCGCGCGGATGAGTTGCGGCCCGAGCGGCATCATGATCATGAAATCGAGAATGTGCGTGAATTGCATGCCCGCCAGGGCGAGCAGGAAAAAGCGTTCCTGCCTGGGGGAAGAGAAGTGCGCGTGGGAATTCATGAGAATCGCCGGAGTGACCAAGCACGCAGCTTAGCAAGCTTTGAAAACTTCTTCAGGACGGCCGCGCTCCCATACCTATGGGATTCCCGAACGGCATTCTTCTGCTACCATCCGTCGGCGCAAATAATTTCAATTCAAGAAACAATCGTGGGGGAGGCGCGACGATATTTCCCGCTTTGGGGGAGTTTCGTCGTGCGCGGTCGCAACGGCACACCGCTCGCATGGTGCGGTGCCGGCTGTTGCCGGCGTTACAATGCGGGTCACGAAAATTGTCGAAGACACGGTTTCGGCCGGACTCCACGTTCCAATTACTGATCAGACCGCATGTCCTGAATCTCCATGGCCTTTTCAAGGTATGTGTCGCAATTCCGCTTATCGCCGCGCCGGCATTGGACCTGGCTGGCCGGGGCGGCATTGTTGTGCTTCTCGGCGCTCGTGAGCGTCGGCGAATCGTCTCGCCTGCGCATCCAAGTCGGGGAGCAGGAGGCGGAGATCCGATCGCTCGAGGCGCAATTGCGCGCGCCGCTATCGGCCGGCGCGGTCGAGAAGGATGCTGCATGGCAGGCCAGACTGGCCGGCTTCGATCGCTTGGCGACGGTCGCCGCCGATTTGCAGGCGTTGGCCGCCAAGAACGGAGTGACCTTGGTCGACGCCGCTTACAAGCCGATCGACGAATCGCCGGCCTCGGAGATCGGCCGCACAGAGATCGTAGCGAGCATGAAGGGCATGTATCCCGCTCTGAAGAAGGCGGTCGCGGCCCTGCTGGCCTCGCATGACGGCTTGGCCCTGGATTTCATCTCGGTACGGCGCGGCCGTTCCACCGATGCCGTGGTGGAGGTCGAATTGCGGTTCTCGTTCTTTTACCGGAAGCGGGCATGAGATTCGGGTTGCGGCGCGGTTACGCATTGGCGTTGGCGGCGACAGTCGCGCTGGTCGCGTGGAACGCTTGGGACGGCGGCGCCGGCGCATCCGATTCCGCCGCCGTTGTCGAGCCCGAGCCGCGGCGGCCGGCGCCCGGCGCCACGCCTGGCGCCGGGCTCCATGCCGCGCCGGGCCGATCGGTGCGCGCGGGGATGGACGAAGAATTGGCAAAGGAGCCCTTGGTCGAATCCGACGTCGATCCCTTCAAGGTGGTCAGCTTCTTGCCGCCGCCGCCGAAAGTCGCGGCGCCGCCACCGCCGCCGCCCAAGCCGACGGCGCCGCCATTTCCCTATCGCTATTTCGGCCGCATGGTCGGCGTCGACGGCAAGCTGGTCACGTACTTGACGAGGAATGATGAATTGATTCCAATCCGCGAGCAGGACGTGCTCGATAACGCCTATCGGATCGATTCGATCGGCGACACGCAGATCGTGGTGACCTACCTGCCGCTGGAAGAAAAGGCGATCGTTCCGGCGCAGCCGGCGGCGCAATAGGACATGGATCGCTCGAACCACGAAGAAAACACTGAGCCCGCCGCGAGCGGATTCCGCGCCAGGCGGATCCGGCCGGCGCGCCAATCTCGGGAGTATCGCGTTGCTTGATAGGGGAAAAAACTTCGGCTTGGCCTGCATCGTGCTGGCGGCGCTCTCGGCCGGCTGCACGGCGCAACTCATCCGCAACAGTGCCGACGACGAGATCAAGGCGGGCAACTACGAAAAGGCGCTCAAGGAATACGATGAAGGAGTGGAGCGCTACCCGGAAAGCGCGACGCTGCGCGCCGGCCGCGCCACTGCCCGCGCGGCCGTCTTCGCGCGCTTGATGACGGCGGCCGCCGGCGCGCGCGCCGCCGGCAACGACAAGGCGGCCGACGACATCCTGTGGCGCGCGCTCGCCATCGATCCGAACGACGAACGCGCCAAGGCCATGCGGCTCGACATCGAGCGCGAACGGCGGCAGAAGGCGGCCGTCGCGGAGGCCAGGGAAGCGATCGCGAAGGGCTTGCGCGAACGCGCCATGCTGGTGATCGAATCGGCGTTGAAGGACAATCCGAAGAACGCCGAATTGCTGGTGCTGCAGCGGCAGCTCGAACTCGACGCGCGGCAAGCCGAAGCGGCCGCGACCCGGCTCGCCGAGACACGCCCGATCTCGCTCGATTTCCGCGATGCCAACCTGCGCATGGTGCTGGAGGTGTTGACGCGCAACAGCGGCATTAATTTCGTGGTCGACAAGGATGTGCGCCAGGACCTGCGCACGACGGTGTTCCTGCGCCAGACCAGGCTCGAGGATGCGCTCGAACTGATCACCACCACCAATCAGCTGGCCTACAAGGTTCTCGATACCTCGACCGTGCTGGTTTACCCGAAGACGCCGGAAAAGCTCAAGGAATACCAGGACCTGGTGATCCGCGCCTTCTATCTGTCGAGCGCGGATGCCAAGCAGACGGCGACGCTCCTGAAGACGATGCTGAAGGTGCGCGATCCGTTCGTCGACGAGAAGCTCAACATGGTCATGGTGCGCGAGGCGCCCGAGACGATCCGGCTCGCGGAACGCCTGGTGGCGTTGCACGACATGTCGGAGCCGGAAGTGATGCTCGACGTCGAGGTCCTGGAAATCAAGAAATCCAGCCTGACCGAACTGGGCATCAAGTATCCCGACGTCTTCACGCTGACGCCGATCGCTCCGTCCGGCGGCTTCAATCTCGGCAATCTCGACCGCTTGAACCGCAATTCCATTGCTGTGGGACTGCCGGCGGCGACCCTCAACCTGCATCGCGACGTGGGCGATGCCAATATCCTGGCCAATCCGCGCATCCGCGCGCGCAACCGCGAAAAGGCCAAGATCCTGATCGGCGACAAGCTGCCGGTGATCACCACTACCGGCAGTTCCGCCAATAGCGGCTTCATTTCCGAATCGGTCCAGTATGTGGATGTCGGTTTGAAGCTCGATGTCGAGCCGAACGTGCATCTCGACGATGAAGTGGCGATCAAGGTCGGGCTCGAAGTCAGTTCGCTGGTGCGCGAGATCAAGACCTCGGCCGGCTCGCTCGTGTACCAGATCGGCACGCGCACCGCGAATACGGTATTGCGCCTGCACGACGGCGAGACCCAGCTCCTGGCCGGCTTGATCAGCAACGAAGAGCGCATGAGCGCGAGCCGCATACCCGGCATCGGCGATCTGCCCTTGGTCGGCCGCCTGTTCTCTTCCCAACGCGATGACGGCCAGCGCACCGAAGTCGTCCTGTCGATCACGCCGCGCATCATCCGCAACATCCGGCGTCCGGATTTGAACCAGGCGGAATTCTGGTCGGGCACGGAAAACAACATTCGCAGCAGGCCGTTGGCGCTGCCGGCGCAGCAGAAGGCGGCGGAGCCGAAGGCCGCCGCCGACAAGCGGCTGGATGCGAGCGGCGCGGCGCCGTCCGACGCCGGCGGCAGCGGCGGCGAAGCGGCGGAGCGCCAGCCGCCGCTGTCGATGAAGCTGGTGGCGCCGGCGGAAGTGAAGGCCGGCGATACGTTCTCTGTGCATGTCAATATCAAATCCGAGATGGCGGTGCGCGGCGCTCCCTTGCAGTTGCAATTCACCCCCGAGACCCTGGAAGTGATCGATGTCGAGGAAGGTTCCTTCTTCAAGCAGGACGGCGCGGCGGTCAGCATTTCCAAGACCCTGGAGCAGGGCGAAGGCAAGGCCGCGGCGGCGGTCCTGCGCAACGGCGCGGACGGCGCCAAGGGCGAGGGCACGATGGCGACATTCAGATTCAAGGCCCGCGCCGCCGGCGCGGCGGAGATCCGGCTGGCGTCGGCCCGCACCGTCGCCACGCCGCCGGTCGACGTGCCGGCGCTGCCGGCGGCGGCGAAGATCACGGTGAAGTGAGCGGACGGCATGCGCGCGCGCGGATACGGTTACACGATCATCGAGCTGCTGGTCGTCATGAGCGTGCTCGGCATCCTCGCCACGGCGGCGATGCCGCTGATCGAGCTGACCGTCAAGCGCAACAAGGAGCGCGAGCTGAAGCAGGCATTGTGGGAAATGCGGCGCGCGATCGACGCCTACAAGCAAGCCTACGATGAAGGGCGCATCGCGCGCGCGGCCGACGCCAGCGGTTATCCGCCATCGTTGGCCGTGCTGGTGGCGGGCGTGCCGAGCGCCGCCGAGAGCGGCAAGATGCTGTATTTCTTGCGCCGGCTGCCGCGCGATCCGTTCGCCGCCGCGGATGCCGCGGCGGAGCAATCGTGGGGTCTGCGCAGCTACGCATCCACGGCGGAAGAGCCCAAGCCGGGAGCCGACGTGTTCGACATCCATTCCAAGTCGGACGGCATCGGCATGAACGGCATACCGTATCGCCAATGGTGATCCGCATGAAATCGCCGCGCTCCGGATTCACGCTGATCGAGCTGCTGGTCGTCATGGCCGTGCTCGGCCTGCTGCTGTCGCTGTCGGTGCCGCGCCTGTTCGGCAATATCGACAAGGCCAAGGAGTCGGTGTTGCGGCAAGACCTGGCGCTGATGCGCGACGCGATCGACAAGCATTTCGGCGACACCGGGCGCTATCCGGAATCGCTGGCCGAGCTGGTCGACAAGAAATACCTGCGCAAGGTGCCGGTCGATCCGATCACCGAGCGCGCGGACAGCTGGGTCGTCGTGCCGCCGCAGAGCAAGGAGGCCGGCGCCGTGTTCGACGTCAAGAGCGGGGCGCGCGGCCGTGCGCGCGACGGCAGCGATTACGCTTCGTGGTGAGGCGGGCCGGCGATGCGCGCGCAACGCGGATTCACCTACGTGGCCATGCTGTTCGCCCTGGCGATCTTCGGCATCGGGCTGGCGGCGCTCGGAGAGTCGTGGAGCGCCGCCTCGCGCCGCGAGCGGGAAGAGGAATTGATCCGGATCGGTACGGCGTATGCGCGGGCGATCGGCGAATATCACCGGCGTTCGCCGGGGGCGCGCAAAGCCTATCCGGCGCGGCTGGAGGAGCTGGTCGAGGACAAGCGATTCGTCGGCACGGTACGGCATCTGCGCCGGCTGTATCGCGATCCGGTGACCAACGGCGCAGAATGGGGATTGGTCAGGGCGGCCGACGGCGGGATCATGGGCGTTTTCAGCTTGAGCGACAAGAATGCCCTGCGCACGCAGCCGATCGTGCTGCCGGGTGCCGAAACGGCGACCGGCGCGCGTTACTCCGACTGGAAATTCGTTTATAAGGAGAGGGCTCCCGGTTGAGCTCGAGATCCATGCAATTTCACGTTCGCACATTCCATGCCCCGTCGGGTTCGGTGGCGGAACGCACGCTTGAGGCGGAAAGCCCGGACGCGGTCAGGCACATGCTGGAGCGCGAAGGCGTGACCGCGCTGTCGATCACGTTCCGGCAGCGCCCCCGGTTCGTCCTGCGCGCGCCGGCGTTTGACGTCATGCTCTTTTGCGAAGAGCTGCGTACCTTGCTGTCGTCCGGCATGTCGCTGGTCGAGGCCATGGATACGCTTTGTGCGAAGGGCGGCAATGATGAGCGCCATGCCGTTCTGCAGGAGATCAGGCAGCGCTTGCAGGAGGGGAAATCCTTGTCCGCGGCCCTGGAGCGGGGACGGTTCCCGTTTCCGCCTTTGCTCATCGCTTCGATCCGTGCCAGCGAACGCACCAGCCGCGTCGACGAAGCGCTCGAGGAATATATCCGATACCACAAGATGGGGCAGGAGTTGCGCAAGAAGCTGGTCAGCGCCGCCATCTATCCCAGCCTGGTGGTGGGCTTCGGCATGCTGGTCTGCTTGTTCATGGTCGCGTACGTGGTGCCGCGCTTCGCGCAGGTCTATGAGGATTTCGCGCAGTCGCTGAGCATCTCGACGCTGTTGCTGATGAAGGTCGGCCGCTTCGCCGGCGACCATATCGTGCTGCTGCTGTGCTGCGTGGCTGCTGCTGCGGCGGCGGGCGCGGCATCGTATAGAAGCGGCGCCCTGGGCAGGATCGTCCTGCGCGCGCTCGGGAAAATCAGGGTCGCCCGGTATTATCTGCGCCTTTATCAGCTGGCGCGGATCTATCAAACCATGGCGATGCTTTTGAAGGGCGGCTATACCCTGGCGGATGCCATTCCGCTCGCGCAGGGCCTGGCATTCGAAGAGCGGCTGCAGCAGCAGATCGCGAATGCCCGGCGCACCGTCATGGAAGGCCGGCGCCTGAGCGCGGCGTTCGCCGAGAACGGGCTCACCGATCACGTGACGGAACGTCTCTTGCAAGTCGGCGAACGCTCGGGAAACCTGGCAAAGGTCATGGATATCATCGCCCATACCTACCGGCAGGAGTTTTCGCTGTTCGTCGAGCGCGCGACGCGTCTGACCGAGCCCGTGCTGCTGATGACCGTCGGCCTCATGATCGGCGCGATCATCGTCTTGATGTACATGCCGGTATTCGACCTGGTGGGAGGAATGTGAAGATGGAAGCGATCTCGTCGTCCTCTCTGGCCGCCGCCCTGGGCGGCTTGCTCGCGCAGGCGCGCGACCGCGCCGGCGGAAACGGCGGAACCCTGATCGCCGAGCTGGCCGCGCTCGCCGGCTGCGCCGTCGAAGACATCGCCCGGGTCTCGGAAGCCGCGTTGGGCGTGCGCTATTTCCCGCTGCAAGCCTTGTTGGAAAACACGCCGGAATTCGGCCGCATCGGTTTCACCGACTGCGCCAATCGCGGCATATTTCCCTTGCCGGCCGCCGACGGCTGCTGGTTCGTCGTCTCCGATCCCTGGGACGACCGCGCGCTGCAATGGATCGCCAACCGGATCGGCCGCTATCCGAAACTCGGCTGGGGCGCGCGCGCCGATATCCTGGCCGCGCTCGAACATGCCGAGCAGCGCATCCGGGCGTCGAGCGAATTGTCGGCCGGCGCAGCCTCGCGCTCGGAGGCCGAGCGCGACGTCGCCGGAAACGTGATCTCCATCGAGACCATCGAACGTAGCACCAGCCCGATCGTGCGCTTCGTCGATGCCGCGATCTACGACGCCTGGAAGGCGGGTGCCAGCGACATCCATTTCGAGACCGGCCGCGAAGGCATGCGCGTCAAGTTGCGGCTGGACGGCGTGCTGGTGCCGGCATCCGAGCTGACCGGGCGGCTGCCGGCGGAGGAAGTCATTTCGCGCATCAAGGTGCTCGCCCAATTGGATATCGCGGAGCGCCGCGTGCCGCAGGATGGACGGTTCAGGGTTTCCCTCGGCGCGCGCGAACTCGATTTCCGGGTTTCCGTCATGCCGAGCATCTTCGGCGAAGACGCGGTGGTGAGGCTGCTGGACAAGACGCAGCTGCGCGGCGACGCGCACGCGATCTCGCTGGCCAGCCTGGGGCTGGATGACGACGCGATCGAGCGCGTCCGGCGGCTGGCCAAGCGGCCGCACGGCATGCTGCTGGTGACCGGCCCGACCGGCAGCGGCAAGACGACGACGCTGTACGCTGCGCTGTCGGAAATCCAGACCGGCCAAGAGAAGATCATCACCATCGAGGACCCGGTCGAGTACGAACTGCCGGGGGTGCTGCAAATACCGGTCAACGAAAAGAAAGGCTTGACGTTCTCCCAGGGTCTGCGCTCGATCCTGCGGCACGACCCGGACAAGATACTGGTGGGCGAGATCCGGGACGCGGAGACGGCAGAAATCGCCGTTCAGGCCGCGTTGACCGGCCACCTCGTGTTCACGACGGTGCACGCGAACAGCGTGTTCGACGTGATCAGCCGCTTCGTCCACATGGACATCGATCTCTACAGCCTGGTGTCGGCGCTGAACGGCGTCGTGGCGCAGCGCCTGATCCGACGCAATTGCCCGGCCTGCGTCGAGCCCGCGGCCGTCGCGCCGGAGGTCGCGCAACGCATGGCCGACGCCGGCTTCGAACCGGCGCATCTGCGGATCGCAAGAGGACGCGGCTGCGAGCATTGCCGCAACACCGGCTATAAGGGACGGCATGCGATCGCCGAGGTCTTGCCGTTCGACGATGCGTTGAGAACGATGATTCTCAATCGGGCAGATATCGCGGAAGTCAAGCACCAAGCGCTGGAGATGGGCGTGCGGCCGCTGAACCTGCGCGCATTGGACCTGGTGGCCCGCGGAGCCACGACTTTGGAAGAGATCGATCGTGTTGTCGCGCATGAATGAGTCGATGCATTTGTATGTCACCGGCCGACGGGTCCTTGCCCGCCGCAAGTCGGGCGTGCTGCGCTGGCAGCGGGTGGAGCCGGCCGGCGAGTGGGCATGGGATACGGCGAATCCGGCCTCGCTGCGATTCGGCGAGCCGGACGCTGCCGGCAAGGGACGGCGAACGGACCTGCACGTGTATGTCGGATCGGCGTTGAGCAAGTTCCTGGTCCTCGATCTGCCGGCCGGGCTGCGCGACCGCGACGAGAGCCGTGCCGCCGCACAGGCGCAGATCCAGCATCAATTGGGTTTGCACGGAGCGGATTGGGTATTCGCGCTCGACCTGGCTCCGGCGCCGGCGAAATCCGTCGTTTGCGCCGTTCCGCGCGATTTCATGGAGCGGATAAGGGAACTGGCGCGCGAAAGGAATTTGCGTCTTGTATCGCTACGGCCCTATGTGAGTGGGGTATGGAACGCGTTTCGGCAAGACGATGCGTCGGCGCATCCGGTATTGATGGCGGTGGAAGAGGATGCGTTCACGTTGCTGGTCGCACGCCAGGGCGTATTGCAATCGATGAGTTCGCTGCGCCACGGCCGCGAGAGCGATCTGATCGAGCGCGAGATCAAGCGCGTCGAATTGTCGGTCGGCGCCGATGCGCGGCGGCATATCCGTTTGGCGTTGCCGCCCGACCTCCTGGCAATGGCGGGAACGAATGCGGACAAGTTGTTGCGCCAGGCCGACGGCACGAAGAGCGGCCTGCATGCCGATTTTCGCGACCTGCTGTTTGCGGCCGCCGTGGATACGGCCGCCGAGGAGAGCGCGGAATGAAGCTCGAACTGGAATTCATTCATCGCTCTCCGGTGCCGTGGTTCGGATTGGCGTTCCTCGCGGCGGCCGCGCTGTGGAGCGCGAGTCTCGGCGTCGCGTGGAGCGACTTGCACACGACCGCCCGGCGCAACCAGGAACGCATCGACAAGTTGGTCTTGGCCGTGAAGGAGAAGCGGCGCGCGGCCGAGCAGAATCAGGCGCATGCGGATCCCATGCGGCAGCAGCGTCTCGCGGATCGGGCGAGGGTATTGCGCTCCTTGAATTATCCCTGGAACCGGGTCCTGTCGACGCTCGAGCAGACGAACGGGAACGACGTCGCCATCCTGTCGTTCATGCATGATCGCTCGACCGGCGAGACGCAGATGTCGGCGGAGGCGCTCGATGTCGCGGCGCTGACCCGGTTCGTCGAGAGCATGAACGACGGGAATCCCGATGGGCGCTGGTATCTGGCGCATCACCAGACTCAGAGCCAAACCAATCCGCCGACGATCAGGGCGAGCATCTCGAATGCGGCCTCGCGCGCGAAATGATTCGCGCGATCACTCGAGATCGGTATCGCGCGCGTTGAACACTGTACTTTGGGACAGCATGAATGCCTCCTCCCATAACTATGGGATTTTCTAAAAGATAAACTCTCTGTAGCATCCCCCGCTGCAAATAATTTCAACTTAAGAAACAGCGGTGGAGGAGACGCGACCGACACTGCAACGGCGACGTTGCGGCGTGGGGCTTGCGCGCGCCGGCGCAAGCCGGCTCCTGTGCTGTTGTGAAGGAGCTCAGCTTGAGTACAGCGCGCCAACCCGATCAAGGAACCTGGAACGTCCGTAAGCTCGGACGACTGGCAACTGGTCTCGTTCTGTCATTGCTCAGCCTCGGCGCCCATGCGCAAGCGGGGAGCCAGGTCAGCGTTTCCGATGGCGGCACGCCAAGCTACAGCTTTCCCATCGCGGTTCCGCCCGGCATTGCCGGCATGGCGCCGAACCTCAATCTGCTTTACAGCGCCAGCAGCGTGAACGGCCCGGTCGGCTACGGCTGGACCGTGCAAGGCATCTCGACGATTACGCGCTGCCCCGGCAACAAGCTGATAGACGGCAGCGCGCGCGCGGTCGACTATACCGCCAACGACAAGCTATGCCTGGACGGCCAGAGGCTGATCCAGACCGACGCCGCCGGCACGGTGAGCGCGGCCCAGCAAAACGATAGCCTGGGCGGCTCGGGCATGGTGCGCGAATACCGCACCGAGAAAGACATGTACGCACGCATCCGGGCCTACGGCATGGCCGGCGGCGACGCCAACAACGGACCGGCTTACTTCAAGGTCTGGACCAAGAGCGGGCAGGTGTATGAATACGGCGTCAACAGCAATGCGACCGCCAACGCGCAGATCACGGCGCAAGGCAAGACTGTCGTGGTGGCCTGGCCGGTCAGCCGCATCAGCGACACGGTCGGCAACTATATCGATTTCCAATACGAGCAGCGCGACGTGGCGTGGGGCAGTGGTCCGACGGAGGGATCGCCGACAGCCGGCCATGAATGGAACCTGGCCGAGGTGCGCTACACGGGCAACGGCAGTCAGGTGCCGGTCAACAAGGTGGTGTTCGAGTATGTCGACCGCGCCGACAATGCCGGCGGCGCGCAGGATCGCGGTGAAGCCTATCACCAGGGCAGCAAGAACGTCAGCATCCGCCTCTTGAACAAGGTGCGCACTTTCATCAATTGGCCGGCCAATCAGGCGAGCCAGCCGGCGGGCGCGGTGCAGGTCAAGACGATCAGACTGACCTACGACAAGGGGCCGGTGAGCGGACGCAGCCGCTTGAAGCAGATCACCGAATGCAACGGCAACGAAAGCAAGTGCCTGCCGCCGACGACCTTCAACTATGCCAGCGGCGGCTACGTCAGCTATGCGACGAATTTCCAATTCAGAAACGGCGAGTTGTCGACGCTGGTGATGCAAAGCACGAGCGGAAATTACGGTGTCGTCCCCGGGAATTTCCTGGGCACCGGCCGCACGGATATCCTGCGCTGGTCGGACACGCCGGGCGAGAACCAGTTGTATCGCAGCGGAGGCGATGGCGGCTTTTCCAGGGTGTGGTCGTTCAATATCACCGATCAACACCTGTTCAAGAGCGACGGCTGCTATGCGTCGACGGTCGCCGATTTCAACGGCGACGGCATGACGGATATCCTGCGCATCATGCAGGCGTATACGACGAGCGGCGGCGTTTCCTGCGGCACGCAGCGGCACATCCTGTACTTGTCCAATGGTGACGGATCGTTCCGTTCGATCGATGTCGTGGGTATCGATTTTAGCAAGCGGAAAAGCATCACCGTAGTGCGTTACGATTGCTTGCAGCCGCGCAGCAGCACCTATGTCCCCAATTGCACCGAACCCGGCGACAACTACCTGGGAACCTCGCAGAGCACCGGATTCAACTTCCATCTGCTGGACGTCAACAGCGACGGCTTGCTCGACATCGTGACCGCAATGATGCCGGGGCACCCGCCGACCACCAATCCGCCCTCGGATGCGACGCAATGCGCGACCCTGGTATGCACGCGTGTTTATCTCGGACAGCCGAACGGCGGCTTTGTCGAGAAGACCGACACCAACGTCGCGCATCGATCCCTGTATGCCGATCCGCAGCTCGGATCGAGCAGCTTTTGGCGTAAGCCATATGTCGCCGACCTCAATGGCGACGGCGCGCCCGACCTGATGGTCGATACCGGCGTATGGATTTCCCGTGGCGACGGCAATTTCGACATCGACCCGGCAGCCACTGGCATGACCGGGTGCGCCAATCCGCTGGATTTCAACGGCGACGGCCGCACCGATTGCCTGTTCAATTTCTGGGTGGCATCCGCTCAGCATCTGTCGATTGCCGATGGAACGTATACGCCGAAGAAGACGGCTAACTTCAATCTCGTCTCGAACGGCCAGGAATTGTATGGCTTCGTCAGCAACTCGACGGTCGCCAACGTCGGCATCGAATTGGCTGATTTCGACGGCGATGGCCGCGACGACATCCTGCGCTGGAAAGACGATCCGAGCCAGAACACGGTGTACTTGAGCAACGGCGACGGCACCTTCCGCACGGCGCCGGGCTTCAACCTGACGACCAGCGCCGAACAATTGCAAAAGAGCGACGGCTCGGCGTCGTTCGTGGTCGGCGACTTCACCGGCCGCGGCGCGACCGAGATACTGCGCCTCAAGGCCAATCCGTCCGCTGGCAGCGACGCGACGCGCAACCTGCTGTATGTCAAGACCGACTCGACGCCGCCGGACCAGTTGGTCTCGGTCACCTCGAGCACCGGTTTGACCACCACGCTGGCCTGGGTGCCGCTGAGCAATCCGTCGTCCGGCAGTCTGGGGACGCGTTACACGAGCGATCGCGGCACGGCCAATGCCGCTGCCTATCCGAAGGTGGATCTCACCATGCCGACCTATGTGGTCGCCACCACGGTCGCCGGCAGCGGTGTGGGCAGCAGCACCTTGACGACCGAATACAGCTATGCCGGCCTGAAGGCCGCGCACGACGGTCGTGGTTGGCTCGGCTTCCGCGAAACGCGTAAGCAAAGCCCGGCGCCCAACGGCTCGAACCTCACGGTATTGACGCAATACCTGCAAGACGGCGCCAACACCGGCATGGCCAGCTTGACCGAGACGCGTGCGGGCTTGCTTAACGCTGCCAACCCGCAAGTGTTGAGCCGCAGCACCTTCATTTATTGCGACAAGACCGCAGCCGCGGGCGCGGAGGCAAGCGCCACCAGCGCCAGCCCGTGCCCGACCACGGCGAAAGTCAGGCGTCCTTACCTGTACAAGAGCACGGAAGAAGGCTGGGACCTGAACGGCAATGCGCTGCCCGTGGTCACCACCACCAATACCTTCAACAACAGCGGCGATCCGACCCAGATCGTCGCCACGACGACCGGCACCGCGCTCGGTTTGTCGCAGACCTTCACCAAGACCACGACCAACCAGTACTACGCCGACAATACGTCCGGCGACACCTGGATCCTCGGCCGGCTGCAGAAGGCTACGGTCCTGAGCTCGGTGCCGAACAGCCTGGGCAGCATCGCCACCGGTTACGGCACGGCGCCGTATGCGAACGCGACGCAAGGCAGCGCCACGACCGTCACGATCAATCCGAGTGCGCTGACGGTGAACGCCAGCGGCCCGGGCACGGCTTCCGGCATCGTGACGGCCAACGCCAACGGCGGCGTCGCTCCCTATACCTATGCCTGGACCAGGACCGCGGGGTCGCGCACGACCATCTCGAACGCCGCCATCGCCAATCCGACGATCAGCGCCGCGCTCAACGCCGGCGACAACTTCACCGAAAGCTGGAAAGTCACGGTGACCGATGCGAGCGGCATCACCGCCACGGCCAGCGTCAACGCCACGTTCACCACGCCTGGCGCGGCGGTCCTGAGCCTGACGAGCTGTTCCAGCGTGACGCCCACGACATCGCCGACGGCGGCGTCGATGAGCTGCACGCTGAGCAACACCGGGCAATCGGGCGTGTCTTCGATCAGCTACGCGACCGCTGCCGGCACGTCGGTCACCGGGCCGACCGGCGCCTGCGCGGCGGGCGCGACTTGCGGCACGGTCAAGGTCACGACCGGCACGAGCGCGGGGACCTACTCGGGCAGCGTGACGGCCACGCCGAACACCGGCAGCGCGGCATCGGCCAACTACAGCCTGACCGTGAACGCGGCGCCGGTCAACGGCGCCACCTATGTCTCGCATAGCGTGCCGACCACGATGACGGCCGGCCAAGTCTACGCGGTCTCGGTGACGCTGCAAAACAGC
>DASPLX010000088.1:0-34303 GCA_035627375.1 Paucimonas sp.
AGGCCGAGTTCGCCCATTTCGCGGAAGATGGCCGGGTCGGTCTGTTCGTTGCGGAAGGCCATCTGGACGCGCGGGGCGAGCTTATCGCCGGCATAGGCGGCGGCCGCGTCGCGCACCATCCGTTCGTCTTCGGTCAATTGCCCGTTCAGCAGCAGCGGGGCGTCCCAGTGGAATTGGGCTTTGGCCATGTCAATCTCCTTGAATCATCATTTAAGCAATTCGGCAAAGTGCTTTGCCAGGCGATGCGTGGATATCAGCAAACCTGGGGCGTTGGACTCCGCACTTTGCACGCGCGTGAGTAGCCGTATTGGCGAACGGAAGGGGGCTGCGGCCGCCCCGCTTGGGGACGCTGCCGAAGCACTGCCTGCCGTCCCGGAAAAAGAAGCGCAAATGTCTGAGCCGCAGGCGAGTTTTTGCGCTTCCCGGGGCGGCAGGCAGTGCTTTGGGGACCCCGAAGGGGCAGCGTCTAGCGGGGCGGCCGCAGCCCCGGCACGACCGTCCACGCCCATCAAGAACAGGAAGTTTCTTCATCATGCCCGCGTATCAGCATAGTCGCCCGACCTGCGCGCATGGCGCAGCGACAAGCCCAACTGCGCGCGCCGCTGCAGCCAAGGACTGGGCCGATAGCGCGGGTCACCGGTAACGCGCAACAGGTTCTCCAATATCGCCAGCACCCGGCGCGGTCCGAGATGATCGCCCCAGGCCAGCGGCCCGCGCGGATAGCCGAGACCGAGTTCGACGGCGCAATCGAGATCGGCCGGCGTGCATATGCCTTGCTGCACGATGTCGCAACCGATGTTGACGATCATCGCCAGCACGCGCTGGACGATGAAGCCGGCGCTGTCGTCGATCAGCGTGACAGGCTGCCCGGCGCGCGCGAACAAGGCCTGGGCTTTCGCCGCGAGCGCGTCGTCGGTGGCGGGATTCATCATCAGCGTCAGGCGGCCGCCGCAACCGGTCAGCGTATCGATGGCGACGGTCCGATACGGATCCAACCCCTCGCGCAACACGCACGCGGTCGCATCCTCGCCGAGCGGCGTCACGATGCACAAGGCCTCGCTCGACGGTTGCATGCCGATCTCGACAGCGGCGCCGCAACGCGCCAGCAAGCCCTCCACCAAGGCCATGGATTCCCGATCGGCACGGCTGACCCACACCGGGCCGTCCCAGGCCGGCGCGACCGCCGTCTCCGCGGCCGCCGCCGCCTCGCCATCGTAGCGATAAAAGCCGCGCCCGCTCTTGCGCCCGAGCAGGCCGGCATCCAGGCGCTGCGCCGTGATCACGCTCGGCCGGTAGCGCGGCTCCTGGTAGTACTGGCGATAGATCGATTCCATCACCGGATGCGAAACGTCGAGCCCGGTCAAATCCAGCAACTGGAAAGGCCCGAGCCGGAAGCCGGCCGCCTCGCGCAACACCGCATCGACCTGCTCGAAGCTCGCGACGCTTTCCTGCACGACGCGCAAGGCTTCGGTGAGATAACCGCGTCCCGCATGGTTGACGATGAAGCCGGGCGTGTCCTTGGCGAGCACCGGCGCGTGACCGAGGCGGCGCGCGAACGCGGCCAGGCGCTCGGCGGCCGCCGGCGCCGTCAAGACGCCGCTGACGACCTCGACGACTTTCATCAGCGGCACCGGATTGAAGAAATGGAAGCCGGCCACGCGTGCCGGACGCGCGGTCGCGGCGGCGATCGCCGTCACCGACAAGGAAGAAGTATTGGTCGCCAGGATGCAATCCGGCGCCACGATATCCTCGAGCGCGCGCAGCAGTTCGCGCTTGGCCTCGAGCTTCTCGACGATCGCCTCGATCACGATGTCGCAATCCGCCAATTCGTCCAAGGTCCGGGCCGGCTGCAACGCCGCCGCCGCGCGCGCGGCGCCGGCATCGTCGACCCGGCCCTTCTCCTGCAATTTCCTCAATTGCGCGACGACCGCCTCGCGCGCCTCGTGAGCGGCGCCGTCCCGCAGATCGAACAGCTTCACCTGCACGCCGGCCTGCGCCGCGATCTGCGCGATGCCGCGCCCCATCGCTCCGGCGCCGACGATGCCGAGCATTTGCACCCCGGCTTGCGAATTCTCTTGCATGGCGGCCCTACTCCGGCACCACCGCCGTCACTTCGATCTCGACCCGCGCCTGATCCTCGATCAGCGCCGACACCTGCACCGCCGTCATCGCCGGAAAGTGGCGGCCGATGATGTCGCGATAGGCTTCGCCGATCTCGCGGTAGGCGCCGACATATTCATGCTTGTCGACCACGTACCAGGTCATGCGCACGATATGCTCGGGCTTGGCGTCGGCCTCCTTCAGCACCTCGACGATGTTCCGCAGCGTCTGCCGCACCTGGCCGGCGAAATCGGAGGTCTGGAACCGGCATTGCGCATCCCAACCCACCATGCCGCTGACGAATACCATGCGTCCCTTGGCGGCGATGCCGTTGGCATAGCCTCGCGGACGGGCCCATCCGGGCGGTTGCAGAATTTCCATCGTGCTGCCTTTCTCTTCGAATAACGTTATTGCTTGTTCGTCTCTGCCTGGAATGCCGCCGCGCGCTCGCGCATCGGCTGCGGTATCGGCATCGCGCGCCGTTCGCGCAGGTTCATCGCCACCAGCACGATCTTGGCCCGCACCCGCTCGCCGCCTTGCGGCCCGAGCAGCCGGATCGCGACCAGCAGCGAAGCGCCGCCGATCTTCTCGACCGCCAATTCCGCGCGCAGCGTCTCGCCGAGTTCGCTCGGTGCCGTGAAATCGGTTTCGAGATGGACGGTCGGCAAACCCATGCCGTGCCGCAGATGCATCTCGCGGAAGCTCAAGCCGAGCTCGCGCGCGCACCAGTCCTCGACCACGCCGTTGAACATCTCGAAATAGCGCGGATAGAACACGATGCCGGCCGGATCGCAATCGCCGAAGCGCACCGGGATGTCGACGCTGAAGACATTCGCCATCGTCAAGCCTTCGCCGCCGCTGCGTCGCGCGGTCCGACCTCGCGCAGCAGCTCGCGCGCGATGATCAATTGCTGGACCTCGGTCGCGCCTTCGTAGATGCGCAGCGCGCGCACTTCGCGATAGAGGCGCTCGACAGCCTGTCCGCTGACCACGCCGAGCCCGCCGAACATCTGCACGGCGGCATCGATCACCTGCTGCGCCGTCTCGGTCGCCGTCATCTTGGCCATCGCCGCCTCCCGGGTCACGCGCTCGCCCTGGTCGCGCTGCCAGGCGGCGCGATAGACCAGCAAGGCGGAGGCATCGATGCCGGTCGCCATCTGCGCCAGCTTGGCCTGCGTCAGCTGGAAATCGGCGAGCGTCTGGTTGAACATCTTGCGCGTCGTCGCGCGGGCCAGCGCCTCGTCGAGCGCGCGGCGCGCGAAACCGAGGGCGGCGGCGGCGACCGAGGTGCGGAAGATGTCGAGCGTCGCCATCGCCACCTTGAAGCCCTGGCCCGCCTCGCCCAGGCGGTTGGCCGCGGGAATCCGGCAGCCGCTGAACTTCAGGCGCGCCAGCGGATGCGGCGCGATCACCTCGATGCGTTCGGCGATCTCGAAACCGGGCGTGCCGGCATCGACGATGAAGGCCGTGATTCCGCGCGCGCCGGGCGCTTCGCCGGTCCGGGCGAAGACGACATAGAAATCGGCGATGCCGCCGTTGGAGATCCAGGTCTTTTCGCCGTCGAGCACATAATGGCCGCCGTCCGGCGTCGCCGCGCAACGCATGGCCGCGACGTCCGAGCCGGCCTCCGGCTCCGACAGCGCGAAGGCCGCGATCGCGTCGCCGCGTGCGACCCGCGCCAGATATGCTTGCTTTTGCGCTTCGGTGCCGTGCAGCGTGATCGCGCCGGAGCCGAGGCCCTGCATGGCGAAAGCGAAATCGGCCAGGCCGGAATGGCGCGCCAGCGTCTCCCGTATCAGGCAGATGGCGCGCGTATCGATCGCATCCTGGGCGCCGCCGTGGGCCGCGCCGCCGATCGCATGCCGCAGCAGGCCGGCGTCGCCGAGCTGGCGCACCAGCCGGCGGCAGGCGGCGTCGACGTCGTGCTCGTGGTCTTGCGCGAGATTCTCCGTGGCCCAGTTGTCGAGCGCCTGCTCGAGTTCACGGTGCTTCAGTTCGAAGAACGGCCACTTCAGGTAGTTTTTGTCGGACATGTCGTTTCCCTCGATTGCCTTTCGTTGCCAGCGGCCGCCGTCAGTCGCCTTCGAATTGCGGCTTCTGCTTGGCGACGAAGGCGTGATAGGCGCGATGGAAATCGTTGGTCGCCATGCAGATCGCCTGCGCCTGCGCCTCGGCCTCGATCGCTTCGTCGATGCCCATGTTCCATTCCTGCTGCAGCATCTTCTTCGTCATGCCGTGCGCGAACGTGGGGCCGTGCGCGAGCTCGGCGGCGAAGGCTTGGGCGTCGGCGAGCAGGGCTTCCGGCGCCGCCAGGCGATTGAAGAAACCCCAGCGTTCGCCCTCCTCGCCGCTCATCGAACGGCCGGTGTAGAGCAGTTCCGACGCCCGGCCCTGGCCGACGATGCGCGGCAGCAGCGCGCAGGCGCCCATGTCGCAGCCGGCCAGGCCGACGCGCGTGAACAGGAAGGCGGTCTTGCTGCGCGCCGTGCCGAAGCGGATGTCGGAAGCCATGGCGAGGATCGCGCCGGCGCCGGCGCAGACGCCGTCGACGGCGGCGATCACGGGCTGCGGGCAGGCGCGCATCGCCTTGACCGCGTCGCCGGTCATGCGCGTGAACGCGAGCAGGCCGGGCATGTCGAGCTTGGTTAGCGGGCCGATGATGTCGTGCACGTCGCCGCCCGAGCAGAAATTCTCTCCCGCGCCCGCGATGACGACGGCTTTCACGTCGTCGGCGTAGGCCAGCTGGCGGAACAGGTCGCGCAGCTCGGCATAGGAATCGAAGGTCAGCGGATTCTTGCGTTCCGGACGGTCGAGGGTCAGCGTCGCGACGCCGTCGCGCGCCTCGAACTTGAAATGACGGGCCTGGTAGGCGGCCAGCTGGGTGCGGTTGCCGGGCAGGTTCTGCGCGGCGCCGGGAAGGTAACGCATGCTTATTCCTTTTCGCCCGCGATCGGGCCGGTGGGGTCGGTAGGACCGTTCATGTGGTGCTTGACCTTGGACAGCAATTCGATCAGCTTGGCCTTCTCGGCGCCGGCCAGGCCGCCGAGCATGTCGTCGATCCAGGCTTCGTGGACCGAGGCCATGCGCGCGAAGGCGCGGCGGCCGGCAGCGGTCAGCTTGACGCTGTAGGCGCGCCGATCGGCCGGATCGGGCACGCGCACGACGAGCTTTTCCTGTTCGAGCTGGTCGGTGATGCCGGTGACGTTGCCGCCGGTGACCATCATGCGCTTGGACAGCTCGCCCATGCGCAAGCCCTCGGGATGGCGCTCGAGCTGCGCCATCAGATCGAAGCGCGGCAGCGTGATGCCGAATTCGTTGCGCAGGCGCGAACGGATCTCGTTCTCGATCATCACCGTGCAGGACAGCATGCGCAGCCACAGTTTCAGCGATTGATGGTCGTCCTGGGTCAGGCGCGTCTCGAGATCGAACACCCGGGCCGGCTCCGGCGCGGCGGCGCCTTTCCTCGCGTCGGCGTGCGACGGCGCCGGGCGCGCTTGCGGCGAAGGTCGCGATTTGCGCGGCATCGTCATGCTCACATCACCTCGCCGCCGGCGACGGCGATCGCTTGCCCGTTCATCGCGCCCGACGCCGGCAGGCACAGCCAGGCCACCGCGTTCGCGACTTCCTCCGGCTGCACCAGGCGCTTCTGCGGATTCTTCGCCGCCAGCTCCGCGCGCGCTTCCTCGGCGCTGCGCTCGGTCTTGATGACGATGTTGGCGATCGCATCCCTGACGATATCGGTCTCGGTATAGCCGGGGCACACGGCGTTGACGGTCACGCCCTTGGCCGCCACTTCGAGCGCGGCCGAGCGCGTCAAGCCGATCACCCCGTGCTTGGCCGCGCAATAGGCGGAGACATAGCCGTAACCGGTCAGGCCGGCCGTGCTGGCGACGTTGACGATGCGGCCCCAGCCGGCTTGCAGCATGCCGGGCAGCGCCTCCCGCATGCAATGGAAGGTGCCGCTCAGGTTGACCGCCAGCATCTGCTGCCACAAGGCGTCGTCGGTCTTGACGAGCGGCGCCGAACTCGCCTGCCCGGCATTGTTGACGAGAATGTCGATGCGGCCGAAATGCCGCACCGCGTCGGCGAACGCCTGTTGCACCGATTGCCGGTCGGCGACGTCGCAGGCCACGCCCTGCGCTTCGCCGGCCGGCGCCAGCCGCCGCGCCGTCTCGCGCAAGGCCTCGGCGTTGCGGCCGACCAGCGTCACCCGCGCGCCGTGCTGCAACAGGGCTTGCGCGATGGCCGCGCCGATGCCGCGTCCGCCGCCCGTGACCAGCGCATGTTTTCCGGCGAGCGGAGCCTGCGCGGTCATCATGCGCCCTCCAGCAGCTTGGCTGCGATCTGCTGCGGCGTCAGGCCGCTGTTGGCCGCCGCGATCTGGCGCTCGCGCTCGAGATTGCGCTCGAGCTGGCTCTTGCCGGATTCGTATTGCTTCGGCCAGGCGATGTCGTAAAAGCCGATCTTCGCCGCCTCGCCCAGCGTCCAGGCCGGATTCGCCAGGTGCGGCCGCGCCACCGCGCACAGGTCGGCGCGGCCGGAAGCGATGATGCTGTTGGCATGGTCGGCCTCGTAGATCGAGCCGACGGCGATGGTCGGGATGCCGGCTTCGTTGCGGATGCGGTCGGCGAACGGCGTCTGGTACATGCGGCCGTACACCGGCTTCTGCTTCGGGCTCACCTGGCCCGACGAGCAATCGATCATGTCGGCGCCGGCCGCCTTGAACAGGCGCGCGATCTCGACCGCGTCGTCCGGCGTGATGCCGCCTTCGACCCAGTCGTGCGCCGAGATGCGGACGCTGATCGGCTTGTCCTGCGGCCAGGCGGCGCGCACTGCCTTGAATACGCGCAGCGGGTAGCGGCAGCGGTTGGCCAGCGAGCCGCCGTATTCGTCGGTCCGCTTGTTGGTCAGCGGCGAGATGAAGCTCGACAACAGGTAGCCGTGCGCGCAATGCAGCTCCAGCCAGTCGAAGCCGGCTTCGGCGGCTGCCCTCGTCGCCCGCACGAAGTCCGCCTCGATACGCTCCATGTCGGCGGCCGTCGCGGCGCGCGCACATTGCGAGACGCCCTCGAGATACTGCTGCTCCGAGGCGGCCACCAGCGGCCAGTTGCCCTCCTCCAGCGGCAGATCGATCCCCTCCCAGCCGCGCCGCGTCGAACCCTTCGGGCCGGCGTGGCCGATCTGCATCGCGATCCTGGCGTCGGTATTCGCGTGGATGAAATCGACGATGCGTTTCCAGGCGGCGGTATGCTCGGGCCGGTACAGCCCGGGGCAGCCGGGCGTGATGCGGGCGTCGGCCGAGACGCAAGTCATTTCCGCGAACACCATGCCGGCGCCGCCCATGGCGCGGCTCCCGAGGTGAACCAGGTGGTAGTCGCCGGGAATGCCGTCGACCGCCGAATACTGCGCCATCGGCGAGACGACGATGCGGTTCTTGAGCACGGTGCCGCGCAGCTTGAACGGCGTGAACATGGGCGGGATGCTGCGCCGCGTCGCCGGCTTCGCCAGCCCGCACTGCTCGAACGCATGCCCGGCGATCCACTCCTCGTAGCGTTCGACATAGCCGGCGTCGCGCAGGCGCAGGTTCTCGTGCGAAATACGTTGGCTGCGGGTGAGCATCGAATAGGCGAACTGCTCCGCCTCCAGGTGGCTGTAGCGCTTGACGTTCTCGAACCACTCCATCGAATTGCGGGCGGCGCTCTGGATCTTCAGCACTTCCACCGAGCGCGCCTGCTGGTAAGCATCGAGCACCTGTTCCATGTCCGCGCCTTGTCGTTCGCGGAAGCAGCGCGCCAGCTCGATCGCGTCTTCGAGCGCGAGCTTGGTGCCGGAGCCGATCGAGAAATGCGCGGTATGCGCGGCGTCGCCCATCAGCACCACCGGCACCCTTTTCGCGCCGATCGCATTCCAATGCACCCAGGCGCCGCAGATCACGCGCGGGAACTTGATCCAGATCGCCGAACCGCGCAAGTGCTTGGCATTGGACAGCAGCGGGTGGCCGTCGAGATGCCTGGCGAACAGCTTCTCGCAATAGGCGATGCTCTCTTCCTGGCTCATCTTGTCGAACCCGGCCTTGAGCCAGGTCTCTTCCGGCGTCTCGACGATGAAGGTCGAGGTATCGCCGTCGAACTGGTAGATGTGCGCCTGGAACCAGCCGTGCTCGGTCTCCTCGAACGCGAAGGTGAAGGCATCGAACATCTTCTTGGTGCCGAGCCAGACGAAGCGGCACTTGCGGGTGTCGATATCCGGCTTGAAGGTCGCCTCGTAGCGCGCGCGGATGCGGCTGTTCAAGCCGTCGCTGGCGATCACGAGATCGGCGCCGTATTCGGCGGCGATCGCCTGGTCGTCGGCGACGTCGGTCTCGAACACCAGCTTGACGCCGAGCTCTTCGCAGCGCTCCTGCAGGATGTTCAGCAGGCGCTTGCGGCCGATGCCGCAAAAGCCATGGCCGCCGGAAGTGACCGTCTTGCCCTTGAAATGGACGTCGATGTCGTCCCAGTGGTTGAACGATTGCAGGATCGTGCGCGCGGTCTTTTCATCGGCGTTGACGAGATTGCCGAGCGTCTGGTCGGAGAACACGACGCCCCAGCCGAAGGTGTCGTACGGCCGGTTGCGCTCGATGACGGTGATCTCGTGCGACGGATCCTGCTTCTTCATCAGCAGGCCGAAATACAGGCCGGCCGGTCCGCCGCCGATGCAAACGATTTTCATGATGATTTCCCGGATGCGCTCATTTCATCTTGCAGGCCGAAGCATAGGCGTCGCCGTGGTCCTTGAACACGATGCCGAGCGTGCGGTTGGTGACGCGGCCCTGGCCGTCCTTGCCGATCACGCGCATGTAGTAGTTCTGGATCGGATACTGATTGTTGTTGAACTTGAAGGCGCCGCGCACCGACTTGAAGTTGGCGGCCTTGAGCGCGCGCCCGAGCGCTTCCTTGTCCTCGACCTTGCCCTTCACGCCGCGCACCGCGGAATCCATCAGCATCGCGGCGTCGTAGCCTTGCGAAGCGTAGAGCGAGGGCAGGCGGCCGTATTCCTTCTGGAAGTCGGCGACGAAGCGCTTGTTCTGCGGATTGTCCATGTCGTGCCCCCATTGCGAGGAGTTGAACATGCCGAGCATGGGCGCGCCGACCGCCTTGATGATGTCTTCGTCGGCCGAGAAGCCCGGCCCGAACAGCTGCATGTTCTTCGACAGGCCGCCGTCGACGAATTGCTTGATGAAGTTGATGCCCATGCCGCCCGGCAGGAAGATGTAGACGGCGTCGGCCTTCGAGGCGCGCAGCTGCGCGAGTTCGGTGCCGTAGTCGAGATTGCCGAGCTTGGTATAGATTTCCTCGGCGACCGGGCCCTTGTAATAGCGCTTGAAACCGGTCAACGCATCCTTGCCGGCCGGGTAGTTCGGCGCGATCAGGGCGACGCTCTTGAAGCCTTTCTCGTTGACCTGCTTGCCGACCGCCTCGTGCAGATTGTCGTTCTGCCAGGCGACGTTGAAGAAATAGGGATTGCATTGCTCGCCCGCGTATTGCGACGGGCCGGCGTTGGCGCTAATGTAATACGTCTTGTTGTTGAAGATCGTCGGGCCGACCGCCAGCATCACGTTCGAGAACACGATGCCGGTCATCAGGTCGACCTTGTCCTTCTTCAGCATCTTCTCGACCAGTTGCTTGGCCGCGTCCGCGTTCTGCTGGTCGTCGCCGGTGACCACTTCGACCGGCAGGTTGCCGAACTTGTTGTCGAGATGCTTCATCGCCAGCATGAAGCCGTCGCGGATATCGACGCCGAGACCGGCGCCCGGGCCGGACAGGGTGGTGGCCATGCCGACCTTGACCTTGTCGGCGGCCGTTGCAGTGTGAGCGGCGACGGCCGCGGCAAGCGCGAGCAGCAATGCGGAAGTGCGGAATTGTTTCACGGATGTCTCCTTCTGATGGGACGATTGGTCGGAACGGACGTCATGATCCGTCTGGTGGCGCAACGCTTCGCGGACGCTCATGCCGCACTCTCGCGCAGCTTGAAGCGCTGCAGCTTACCGGTCTCGGTGCGCGGCAAGGAGGTACGATACTCGATCGCGCGCGGATACTTGTACGGCGCGATGCTTTGCTTGACGAAGTCCTGCAATTCCTTGGTCAAGGCCTCGCCCGGCGCGCTCCCCTGCTTCAGCACGACGAAGGCTTTCACGATCTGGCCGCGCTCGTCGTCGGGCACGCCGATCACCGCGCACTCGGCCACCGCCGCATGCTGGAGCAGGACATCCTCGACCTCCGGCCCGGCGATGTTGTAGCCGGCGGAAATGATCATGTCGTCGGTGCGCGCGCGGTACCAGAAATAACCGTCCGCATCCATCTCGTAGGCGTCGCCGGTCACGTTCCAGCCGTCGTGCACGTAATTGGCCTGGCGCGGATCGGCGAGGTAGCGGCAGCCGGTCGGCCCCTTGACCGCGAGCCTGCCGACGATGCCCGGCCCGACCGGCTTGCCGTCGGGGCCGAGCACGCAGGCGCGATAGCCGGGAATCGGCTTGCCGGTCGCGCCGGGGCGGATGGCGTCGCCGGCGGCGGAAATGAAGATGTGCAGCATCTCGGTCGCGCCGATGCCGTCGATCATCGCGATGCCGGTCGCCTTCTGCCAGCTCTCGCGCGTCGCCGTCGGCAGCGCTTCGCCGGCGGACACCGTCTTCTTCAGGCTCGCCAGGTCGTACTTGGAGGCGAGCGGAGCCATCTGGCGGTAGAAGGTCGGCGCCGTGAAGCAGACCGTCGCCCGGAAATCCTGGATCGCCTGCAGCAAGGCGTCGGGCGTCAGTTTCTCGAGCAGCACCGCGCAAGCGCCGACGCGCAGAGGAAACAGCAGCAAGCCGCCGAGGCCGAAGGTGAAGGCCAGCGGCGGCGTGCCGATGAAGACATCGTCCGGCCGCGACGCGAGCGTGGAGCGAGGGAAGCAATCGCAGATCGCCAGCACGTCGCGATGGAAATGCATGGTGCCCTTGGGCTTGCCGGTGGTGCCGGAAGTGAAACCGATCAGGCACACGTCTTCGGCGGCGGTATCGACCGCCTCGAACGCGCCTGACTTGGCGTCCATCAACCGCTCGAGCGCGTCGGGAGCGGCATCGTTGAAATACGCGACTTGCCGCAAGACGGGGGACTGCTCCTTGGCAGCCTCCATCTCTTCCTTCAGGCCGCCTGCGCAGAGCGCGGCGCCGATCCGGGCCTTGTCGATGATGACCGCCAATTCCTTGGCGCGCAGCAGCGGCATGGTCGGCACCGCGACGCAGCCGGCCTTCCAGACCGCCAGCACGCAAGCCGCCATCATCGGGTGGTTCGCGCCGCGCAGCAGCACGCGGTTGCCGGGGACGAGCTTCAAGTCGTCGCGCAGGACGGCGGCGATGCGGTTGACCTTATCCAGCAACTGCGCATAAGTCCAGGTGAAGTCGCGATTGCGCAGCGCCGGCTTGTCGGCGCAACCGGAGGCGACCATCTTGTCGAGCAATTCGACGGCGCAGTTCAGGCGCGGGGGATAGCGGAGCTCGGGCAGATCAAACAGGAACTCCGGCCATTGCTCGCGCGGCGGCAGGTTGTCGTTGGCGAAGGTATCCACATGCGCTGTCTCGGTCATGCCCCACTCCATTCGATCTGGTTGTCTTTTGCGACATGACGCCGGGAAACGGATATCCCCAAGTCCGGTCCGCCGCGATTCCGGAAATTACTTTAATCCTAAACTATTTCGAATTCAAGCGATTTCTGGCGGACGCGTTCCGCATGAAAGAACACCAGCCCGGAGATGCAACTTTGCTTGCGAAAAATCAAAAGCATGTAATATAGTTGAAGCCTAAAGTATTTTGCCGGACACCCTTTTCACGACAAGGAACAGGCATGGACTTCATTTTGCTGCTCGAGCATTTCCTGAACGGCCTGCAGTTCGGCCTGATGCTGTTCCTGCTGGCCGCCGGCCTGACGCTGGTGTTCGGCATCATGGATTTCATCAATCTCGCCCACGGCTCGCTCTACATGGCGGGCGCCTATTTCGCGGCGACGTTCACCGCTCTCACCGGCTCGTTCTGGATCGGACTGCCGCTCGCCGTCGCCGCCACCGCCGCCGTCGGCGTCTTGCTCGAGGCGGCCGTGCTGCGCCGGCTCTACCGCCGCGATCACATGTCGCACGTGCTGGCGACCTTCGCCCTGATCCTGATCTTCAATGAAACGGCACGCATCATCTGGGGTTCGCAGCCGGTCATGCTCAACACGCCGCCCGCGCTGTCGCAGCCGGTCGAACTGCTGCCCGGCTTCCATTATTCGTCGTTCCGGCTGTTCATCATCGGCGCGGGCGTCGCCGTGGCCGCCCTGCTGTACTTCATCGTGGTCAAGACCCGCCTCGGCATGCTGGTGCGCGCCGGCGCCTCCAACCGCGAAATGGCGACCGCGATGGGCGTCGATATCAAGTTCGTGTTCACGCTGCTGTTCGCCTTCGGCGCCGCGTTGTGCGCGCTGGCCGGCGCCTTGCTAGGCCCGATCCTGGCGGTGCAGGTCGGCATGGGCGAAAGCATCCTGATCCTCGCCTTCGTGGTGATCGTCATCGGCGGCATCGGCTCGATCCGCGGCGCGCTGGTCGGCGCGCTGCTGGTCGGCATCGTCGACACCTTGAGCCGCACCCTGCTGCCGCTCCTGCTGCGCGCGGTCATGCCGATCGATATCGCCGCCAACGTCGGCCCGGCCCTGGCGTCGATGCTGATCTACGTATTGATGGCCGCCGTGCTGTTCTTCAAGCCGCAGGGCTTGTTCCCGGCGCGCGGCTAAGGAATATCGCCATGATGAACAGCAAACTGCACCATCCGTTCAAGCCGGTCCTCGCCGCCGCCACGCTCGTCTTGCTGGCCGTCTTTCCGGTCGCGGCCAATTTTTTCGGCCAGGAGTTCTACATCGGCCTGGCGAGCCGCCTGATGATCTTCGCGCTCGCCGCCACCAGCCTCAACCTGATCCTCGGCTTCGGCGGCATGGTCAGCCTCGGCCATGCGGCGTTCTTCGGCGCCGGCGCCTACACGGTCGCGATCCTGATGCAATACGGCGTGGCATCGGGCTGGATCGGCTGGCCCGCCGCCATGCTGACCGGCGCCGCGCTGGCCTGGATCATCGGCGCGATTTCCCTGCGCACGAAGGGCGTCTACTTCATCATGATCACGCTCGCCTTCGCGCAGATGATCTATTACCTGTTCGTCTCGATGAAAACCTGGGGCGGCGAGGACGGCATGAACCTGCCCGCGCGTTCCGCGATCGGCATCGACCTGTCGTCCGACACCGCGTTCTACTACACGGTGCTGGCGGTCTGCACGGCGCTGCTGCTCCTCCTCCATCGCCTGATCAATTCGCGCTTCGGCCGCGTGGTGCAGGCGATCCGCGAAAACGAGGTCCGCATGGAAGCGATCGGCTACCCGGTGTTCCGCTACAAGCTGGCCTGCTTCGTCATCGGCGGCGCCGTCGCGGGCCTGGCGGGCGCGCTGCTCGCCAACCAGAACATGCTGGTCAGCCCGAACCTCGTGCACTGGACACAATCGGGCAGCCTGATGGTGATGGTGATCCTCGGCGGCGCCGGGTATTTTTCGGGCGGCGTCATCGGCGCCTTCGCCATGCTGCTGCTCGAGGAAATCCTGTCCGGCTACACGATCCACTGGCAACTCGCGCTCGGCATCGTCCTGCTGGCCGTGGTCCTGCTGCTGCCGAACGGCCTGGCAAGCCTCTTCAAGCGCGGAGGCAAGGCATGAGCACGCCGATTCTCGAGCTGCGCAACCTGGTCAAGCGCTACGGCGGCCTGGTCGCCACCAGCAATCTCGACCTGCGCGTCGAGCGCGGCGAGATCCACGCGATCATCGGTCCGAACGGCGCCGGCAAGACGACGCTGATCCACCAGATTTCCGGCGCGATCGCGCCGACCGAAGGGCGGATCGTCTTCGACGGCGCCGACGTGACGGCCAAGCCGATGCATGAACGCGTCGCCCGCGGCCTGGCACGCTCCTACCAGATCACCAACATCTTCCGTTCGTATTCCGTGCTCGACAATCTCGCGCTCGCGGTGCAGGCGCGCGCCGGCGGCAGCATGCGTTTCTGGAAGCCGGCCGTCGATGAGCACGCCTTGTTCGACGAGGCGCGCGCGATCGCCGCGCAGGTCGGGCTGGGAGAACGCGGCGGGGCGCTCGCGGGCAGCCTGTCGCACGGCGAACAGCGGCAGCTTGAGGTCGGCCTGGCGCTCGCCACCCGGCCCAAGCTGCTCCTGCTCGACGAACCGATGGCCGGCATGGGACAGGAAGAATCGGCGCGCATGATTCCCTTGATCCGCGCCCTCAAGCCGGACATCGCGGTGGTCTTGATCGAGCACGACATGGATGCCGTGTTCCGCCTCGCGGATCGCATCTCGGTGCTGGTCGCCGGACGCATCATCGCCAGCGGCGGCGCCGAGGAGATCCGCAACAACAGCGACGTCAAGAAGGCCTATCTCGGCGAGGAGCACGCCGGGATGCCGGAAGGAGAAGGCTCATGAGCACCGTGCTGCGCGTCGACAATGTCGAAACCGCCTACGGCATGAGCCAGGTGCTGTTCGGCATCAGCCTCGAGATCCGGAGCGGCGAAGTCGCCACCCTGCTCGGCCGCAACGGCGCGGGCAAGACCACCACGCTGCGCTCGATCCTGGGCCTGACGCCGGCCAGGAGCGGCGCCATCCACTTCCGCGACCGCCGCATCGACGGCATGGCCACCGACCGCATCGCGCGCCTGGGCATGGCGATCGTGCCGGAGGGCCGGCAGATTTTCCCCAATCTCTCGGTGCGGGAGAACCTGGTCGCGTTCGCCGCCAACCGCAACGGCAGCGCCGAGCCGTGGACGCTGGAGCGCGTCTACCGGCTGTTTCCGCGCCTGCAGGAACGAGCGGACAACATGGGCAATCAGCTCTCGGGCGGCGAGCAGCAGATGCTGGCGATCGGCCGTGCCCTGATGACCAATCCGCATCTCCTGATACTCGACGAGGCGACCGAGGGCTTGTCGCCCTTGATCCGCGAAGAGATCTGGGACTGCCTGCGGCAGTTGCGCGCGCAGGGTCAGACCATTCTCGTGATCGACAAATATGTCGAACGCCTGCTGGCGCTCGCGGATCGCCATACCGTCGTCGAACGCGGGCGCGTCGTCTGGTCCGGCAGCAGCGAACAGTTGCGCCAGGCGCCGGAGATCTGGCAGCGCTATGTCGGCGTCTAGCGGAGGCGCCGTGCGGATTTACCAGGGCTATACGGCGGAGGAGCTCGACCGCCAATACAATGCGCGCGCCACCGTGCCCGACGTGAATGTCTATCTCGCCGAATACGCGGCCCGCAGCGCCGCCTGCCGCGCGCGCCTGCGCTGCGCGGCGAATGTTCCTTATGGCGACCATCCGGATGAATTGCTCGACATCTTCCCTGCGGAGCGGCCGGGCAGTCCAGTGCTGATCTACTTCCACGGCGGTTACTGGCGCGCCTTGTCGAAGGACGATTCGAGTTTCATGGCGGAGACCTTCGTGCGGGCGGGCGCGGCCGTCGTCGCCGTCGACTATTCGCTGGCGCCGGCGGCGACGCTCGACACCATCGTCGCCCAGTGCCGGCGGGCCCTGGCCTGGACCTGGAAGAACATCGCGGCCTGGGGCGGAGATCCGGGCCGCATCGCCGTCTGCGGCAGTTCGGCCGGCGGCCATATCGTCGGCATGCTGCTGGCGCCGGGCTGGCATGCCGAAGCCGGAGTGCCGGAAGATATCGTCGCCGCCGCCTGCCCGGTCAGCGGCTTGTTCGATCTGACGCCGCTGCAATACACGCACATCAACGCCTGGGCCCGGCTCGATCCCGACGCGGCCGCGCGTCTCAGCCCGCTGTTCCATTTGCCTGCGCGCGGCTGTCCCTTGTTGTTGGCTTATGGAGAACACGAGACCGCGGAGTTCCAGCGCCAGAGCCGCGACTATCTCGCCGCTTGGCGCGCGCGCGGATTCGCCGGCGAATGCGCGGACATGCCCGGCACCAATCACTTCGATGTCATCCTGAAACTGGCCGAATCCGAAAGTCCGCTGACGCGCGGATTGATGCGGATGATGGATCTGGCCTGAAGCTGAGCGGATCAATGAAAGTCGGTTCGACAACCGCAGTGGGCGCCAGGCATACGCGATAACCCCTTGCACGCATGTACGCCGGCGGCGGGCGTTCTGGCTGTCCGGGTAGGGCGGGGCTGCCCGGACAGCCAGAACGCCTTCAAGGCACGCGCGAGCGCAGGAGCGGATCTTGTGCCTTGCCTGCGTTTGCCAAGCCGGAGAAGGTCGTGCCGGGGCTGCGGTCGTCCCGCTTGGGGACGCTGCCGAAGAAGTGCTTGCCGACCCGGAAAAAGAAGCGCAAATGTTTGAGCCGCAGGCGAGTTTTTGCGCTTCCCGGGGCGGCAGGCACTTCTTCGGGGACCCCGCAGGGGCAGTGTCTAGCGGGGCGGCCGCAGCCCCGGCACGACCGCCCACGCCAACCAAGAACGAAACGTTCTTCTACTCAGTATCCTGCGCAGGTCAAGAAAGTTCTTAGTCCGTCATTCCGGCGCTTTCCCTGCCCGCCACGTAATGCGCGAACGCGTCGCGCACGTCGTCGACCAGCGTCTGGATGTTCCAGGGCTTCATGACGATCTTGTAGATCGCGCCCTTGTTGATCGCATCCACCAGCGAGCCGATGTCGGCGTTGCCGGTCAACAGCATGCGGGTGATGTCGGGGTAGAGATTCCGCACCTGCCGCAGCAACCCGACGCCGTCTCCTCCGGGCATCCGCAAGTCGGCGAGGACGACGCCGACCTCGCTCTTCGCCAGCACCGCCAGCGCTTCGACCGAGCACGAAGCCGTCAACACCTGGTAACCGTGCTCTTGCAGCAGTAGATCGAGCGAGGTCCGCACGTCCTCGACGTCGTCCACCACCAGGATGGTGCGGGCCGCGTTCGAGATGCGCGTCCAGATGTGCAGGCGCCGGTCCGAGCGCAACAGTTCGCTCATCTGTTCGGCCGGCAGCGCCGGACTGAATAAGAATCCCTGCATTTCAGGGCACCCCTGCTTCTGCAGGTAGCCGAACTGGGTCTCGGTTTCGACGCCTTCGGCGACGACCGCCAGGCCGAATTTCTGCGCCAGCGCCAGGATGCTGCGCACGATGTCGGCCGCGCCGTTGTCGCCGATGATGTCGGTGATGAAGGAGTTGTCGATCTTCAGGCGATTGACCGGGAAGCGGCGCAGATAGGACAGCGAGGAATAGCCGGTGCCGAAATCGTCGAGCGCCAGGCCGACGCCGAGTTCCTTGAGCTGGCGCATCGCTTCCATGACCGGCTCGGAATTGTCGAGAATCAGGCTTTCGGTGATTTCGAGATCGAGCCAGTTGGGCGCCAGGCCGGTCTCCTGCAAGACCTCGGCCACGGTCGCCACGATGTCGCCGCCGTAGAACTGGCGCGCCGACAGGTTCACCGCCATCCTGATCGGCGGCAGGCCGGCCTGCTGCCAGGCGCGATTCTGCGCGCAGGCGGTGGACAGCACCCATTTGCCGATCTCGCCCATCATGCCGATCTCTTCGAGCAGCGATATTACGTGCTTCGGCGACACCATGCCCATCTCCGGATGCTCCCAGCGCAGCAGCGCCTCGGCGCCGATGATCGCGCCCGACGAAATGCTGACCTGCGGCTGATAATGGACCGCGAGTTCGCCGCGCGCGAACGCCTGGCGCAACTGGTTCGAGACGATCATGCGCTGCTGCGAGGCGATATTGAGTTCCGGCGTGAAGAACTGGTAATTGCCGCGCCCCTTGCTCTTGGCTTCATACATCGCCGTATCTGCGGCCTTCATCATTTCCTCGACGTCGCCGCCGTCGAGCGGATACAACGCGATGCCGATGCTGCTGCCGACCTGCAGCGAATTGCCCTCGACGACGAACGGCCGCGCCAGCTCGTCCTGGATCTTGTGCGCGACGGCGGCCGCGTCGCGGCTCTGGTTCACGTCCGAAATGCAGATCACGAATTCGTCGCCGCCCAGGCGCGCCAGGCTGTCGCCCTCGCGCAGGCAGCATTCCATGCGCCGCGCCACCGCCTGCAGCAAACCGTCGCCGATGTGATGGCCGAGCGTGTCGTTGATGTGCTTGAAATGGTCGAGATCGATGAACAGCAAGGCGACCCGGCCGTGCCGCCGGTTCGCCTGCGCGATCGCCTGCCGCATCCGGTCTTCCAGCAGGAGGCGGTTCGGCAATCCGGTCAACGGATCGTGGTGGGCGATATGGCGGATATAGGCTTCGTACTGCTTGCGCTCGATCGCCAGCCCGGCGATCCGGACCGCGAGCTCGATCAGCTTGAGTTCGCCGGCGGACGGCCCGCGCGCCTCGACGCAGTACATGGAGAATGCGCCGAGCAGTTTGCCGCCGCCGGCGAAGATCGGCATCGACCAGCAGGCGCGCACGCCCATGCGAGCAACCTGTTCGCGGCACTCCTCCCACAGCGGATCGGCGAGAACGTCGGCGGCGATGACCGGTTCGCGCCGGTATAGCGCCGCGCTGGGCCCGGTGCACGGCCCGATGTCGAGGCTGGCCATGGCGTCGAGGCAGGTCTGGTCGAACGACGGCGCGATCCCCTTGACGATCCGTTCCGCCTCGACCAGAAGCACGCAGCCGCGCATGCCCTTGCATTGATCCTCGATGCACACGAGCAGCGACGCGATCGACTCTTCGAGCGGCCGGTCCAGCGCGATCATCTCCAGCACGCGTTGCTGGCCTTCGCGCAAGGATTCGGCCCGCTTGCGCTCGGTGATGTCGCGTGCGATGCCGGTATGGAAGCGCTTTCCGTAATAATCGAATTCGCCGAACGAGATCTCCATCGCGATCTCGTGGCCGTCCTTGTGCAGGCAGGGAATCTCGATACCCTGCCATGCGCTGCCTTTCCTGGCGCCCGGGAAACAGTCTTGCAAGCCGCCCTTGCGGTGCACATGCAGGCGCGGCGGCAACAGCATGTTCAAGTCGCGGCCGATCATCTCGCCCGGCGCATAACCGAAGATCCGTTCGGCGGCGGCGTTGACGAAGACGATGACGTTTTCCTCGTTGAGCGTGATGAAGGCGTCGAGCGCCGCCTCGGTCGCGGTGCGGTAGCGCTCCTCGCTCTGGTGCAACGCTTCCTGGGCGCGCCGGCGCTCCGCGATCTCGCATTCCATCTGCTGCTTGGCCTGGTGCAGGGCGCGGTTGATCTTCTCGTTTTCGTGGAGCGCGGCCTCGAGGTCTTCGGTGCGGCGGCGTACGCGATCCTCGAGCGTGACGGCGGTCTGGAACAGGCCGAAATCGGAACCCTGGGCGCTGGTGCTGCGCTCGGCGCGATTCATCAGGGCCTGCACCATTTTCTTCAGGCGAACGATCTCGGCGCGCAATGCCGCTTCCGTTTCCGGCTGCAGCATGAGCGCCGGGTCATTCATCGCCATTCTCCGCCGCGCCGATGGCGAGACCGGTGAACGTCTGGTTGACGTGCACGCCGAGGTATTGTTCGCCGTAGGTATTGAAGCCGACCGTCCGATTCGCGCGCAGCACGGCGGCCACCCGTTCGACCAGGCCGCATTGATGGATCTCGATGTTGCGCAGGATGCATTCGCAGCCGAACACGGCTTGCGGCACGCCGATTTCCTCGCGCACCCGGGCGAAGGCCTGCTCCAGGTTCTCGACCAGGTCCACCCCGCGCGCCACCCGCAGCACCAAGCCTTCCTCGATCGCGCAATAGAAGGTCAGGCTGCCGTCCGGATTGACCTTCTGGATCGCTCGCACGTAATCCATGCCGTCGATCAGCACCACTACCGGCGACGCGGCGAAACGCATCGGGTCGAGATCGTCGACATCGACGCCCACCAGCCGCGCATATTCCTCGGCGGCCGGCAAGCCGTTGATCTCGCGCACGATGCGGGCATCGACGTCGGCTTCCGTGACGACCATCCGCTCGTCGGTGGAGACGAAATGCTGGGTCTTGAAGATCTTGAACGGCAACGCGGTATGCACCAGCGTCAGCACCGCGCTGTCGGGATGGAAGCGGCCGTCGTGATAGACATGGGTGGCGGAGAAGCGCAGCCCGTCGCCGGCGGAGCCGCCGAAGACCGGAATGCGGCTCAGCCCATGCTGCAGGGAACGGGTGACCGGCTCCTCGCGGACCGACAAGCCGTCGATCATGAGGAAGCCGAAACTGTTATGGGCGTCGGCGAGCGGCGCGCGCGATTCAAGCTGCCGCAGCAGCGCCGCGGCGAATTCCTGGCCGCGCGCCATCTCGAAATTGCGCAGGCGATCGAGCAGGCCGGAAGCGACGACGAAGTCCGCCGCCGGCAAGCTGGCGCCGGAAATGCTGCACTGCCGATAACCCGTCGGGCCGATTTCGCCGGCCGTCGTGCAGCCGACCACGCAGGTGCCGGCGAACAGGCGGCGCATTTCGGCGGCGACGACATGGAGGTCGTAAGTCGAGGAACAGAAGAACACCACCAGCGCCATATCGGGCTGGGCCACGGCCGCATGAAATTCCTGCACCGCCTGACGCGGATCGGCGGCGCACGACTGCGACGTGCGTATTCTCCCCGTACTCATGGTAGCTCCGTGGATCTAATGGTCCATCGGTTTGGGTGATCCGGCATTGCACCGGTTGTCTCTTGACTATAGTCAACGAGATTGCCTAGCGTCAACGGAATTTAACAAAAAGTATAAGAGCGCTCCTCCTTTGGGAAACGGTGGATCAATAACGCAACACCGCCCAGTTGAGCGCGGCGCCGCCGGCCACCAGCCAGGCGAACAAGATGGCGGCAAGGGCCAGGCACTTGGCGCCGGCGCGGCGCATCCCGGCGATTTGCGTCATGCATCCGAGCGCGGCCATCGCCGTTGCCAGAAGTGCATCATCGATCGCCACCAGAGTGCGCGCCGGCAGTGCCGCCAACGGCGCCGCCGAGTGCAGCGCAATCACCGCGATGAACAGGAAGGCGAACCAGGGAATCGCGATACGCCGTTCCCGCCGCGCCTCCGGATCCCGCCGGCCGCGGGCGTCGCGCCGGGCGACGTAGGCGGCGAGCACCAGCAGGAACGGCGCCAGCATCATGACGCGCATCATCTTGGCGACGATCGCGGCCCCGGCGGCCTCCTCGCCCAGGGTGCGGCCGATCGCGACCACCTGCGCCACCTCGTGCACCGTCGAACCGGCGTAGATGCCGAACGCCTGCGGCGTCACGGCGCCGGGCAGGCAGGCCTGCAGCACGTGATACAGCGCGGGATAGGAAATCATCGCCAGGGTGCCGAATACCACGACCATCGCCACCGCCAGCGCCGCCTGCTCGCTGCGAGCGCGCACTACCGGCTCGGTCGCCATGATCGCCGCGGCGCCGCAAATCGCATTGCCGGCGCCGATCAGCAGCGCCGTCTCGGGCTCGAGCTTGAGCACGCGGATGCCGACCCAGGCGGCCAGCCCGAAAGTCGACGCCAACACCAGTACATCGACCGCCATGCCGGCCCAGCCCACCTGGACCAGGTCGGCGAAACTCAAGCGAAAGCCATAGAGCACGATGCCCAGGCGAAGCAGGGTCTGGCGCGCGAATTGGATGCCCGGTGCGGCGACCGGCGCCAAGCGCGGATAGACGGTGTTGCCGACCACGATGCCGAACAGGATGGCGAGCGTCAGGGCGCCGATCCCATGCTCTCTGCACCATGCGAGCTGTGCCGCGCCGAGCGCGGCCGACGCCACCGCGGCGCTCAACAGCAGGCCGGCTCCCAGGCGCAGCGCCCCATTGCCGGAAAAGCCGGAAGCGGTCGTGGCGGTAAGCGATGCGCGCATGGTTCCATCTCGGTCGAAGGTCGATGGGGCGCCACTTTATCGATATCGCAATAAAAAGAAAAACAAATTATTTTGCTACCATCTACCTGTTTTATCGATAGATACGGGATCTTCCCCATGCGTCTCACCCTACGCCAGCTGCAAATCTTCCTCGCCGTCGCGCAATCCGGCAGCACCACTGCGGCCGCCGTCGACATCTCGCTCTCGCAATCGGCGGCCAGCGCCGCGCTCAATGAGCTCGAAAGCGTGCTCGGGACCCGCTTGTTCGACCGGGTCGGCAAGCGCTTGCTGCTGAACGATAACGGCCGCCTGCTGCTGCCGCAGGCACGGCAGACGATCGATGCGGCGCGCAGCATCGAACGCCAGTTCGCGCAGGCGGCGCCCGCTTCCGCCGCCGGCCTGCGCATCGGCGCGTCGACCACGATCGGCAGTTACCTGCTGCCGGCCCTGCTGGCCGCCTATCGCGCCCGCTTCGGCGACGCGCCGATGCGGGCGACGATCGCCAATACCGCCGACATCGTCGCCGCCGTCGCGAATTACGACGTCGATATCGGCTTCATCGAAGGACCGTGCCACGAGCCGGAGCTGCAGGTGGAACCGTGGCTCGCCGACGAGTTGATCATCGCCTGCGCGCCGGCGCATCCGCTGGCCGCGCGGGACGGCGGGAGAATCACGGCCAAGGCCTTGCGCGAAGCCGAATGGCTGTTGCGGGAACCGGGCTCGGGAACGCGCGAGGCGGTCGAGCATGCGCTGATCTCCCATCTCCATCATCTGCGTCCGGCCGGCGAATTCAGCAACTCGGAAGCGATCAAGTACGCCGCCGCGGAAGGGCTCGGGATCGCCTGCCTGTCGCGCTGGGTGGTGCGCGACCTGATCGAGTCGGGCAAGCTGGTCGAACTGAAGACCACGCTGCCGCCGCTGCGGCGCCGTTTCTACACCATCCGCGGCCGCCGCAAAATGCTGTCTCCCAACCTGGAACGCCTGTTGCGATTTTGCCAGGAGTGGCCGCAGGCGGTTTGAGCCGCGCAGCGAGATTCCCTCCCGCGCAAACGCCTCCCGCTGCCCTTGCATGCCGTCAAGAACAGCGGGGCGTAAGCTTCTACAATAAGGTCTTCTTCGAACACCCTGGCCGGGCCCTCGGCACCGGCGCGCACATGAAATTCATGCGATTTTCCGTTTCACCCTCCCGGGGCTTCCTGCTTGCCGTCGCCATGGCGATCGGCGGCTGCCATGCGCAATCGTCCGTCACCTCGCCGGCCGTTCCGCTCACCGGCGCAGGCGTGACGATCTATGCCGCCGGCGATATCGCCGACTGCCGCAAGGCGAGGCCCGAAGACAGCGGCGCCGCCAGGACGGCGGACCTGATCGCCGCCGCCCTGGCGCAAGACCCGACCGCCGCCGTCCTCACGCTCGGCGACCATACCTATCCGATCGGCCTGATCGACGAATTCGTGAATTGCTACGACCCGACCTGGGGCCGCTTCAAGGACCGCACCTATCCCTCGCCCGGCAACCACGAGTACTATTCGCCGGCCGCCGCCGGCTACTACAACTATTTCGGCGACCGGGCAGGACCCGGTCGGCGCGGATATTACAGCTTCGAGCTCGGCACCTGGCACATCGTGTCGCTCAACAGCTATCTGCAGGGGCCGGAGCAGCAGCGGCAACTGGCCTGGCTGAAGGCCGATCTCGCGGCGCACCCGGCGCACTGCACGCTGGCCTATTTGCACCACCCCATGTTCAGTTCCGGCGGCCACGGCAACAACGAGCGCTTGCGCGACCTGTGGCTGGCGTTGGAGGCGGCCGGCGCCGACGTCATCCTGGCGTCGCACGATCACGACTACGAGCGCTTCGTGCCGCAGGACGCCTACGGCCGGCGCGACGATGCGCGCGGCATCCGCCAATTCGTCGTCGGCACGGGCGGCGCCAAGCTGACGCCGTTCGGCTTGCGCAAATGGAACAGCGAAAGCGTCGACAATTCGAACCACGGCGTGCTGCGCTTGACGCTGCGCGACAACGGCTACGAATGGGAATTCCTGCCGGTCGACAAGGGCGGCTTCACCGACCGCGGCTCCGGGCTTTGTCATTGATCCATACCGGGGCGGATATAAGTGTTATAAGCAGGCAAGGACGCAAACCGCGCGCGTCCCGTGTTGTCATAACGAATGGCCCGGACGGTCGCCAAGGCTGGCGTTCGTCCGGAATCTGTCTCTCTCACGATGGAACTGCGCCATGCATATCGAAGAATCGATCAAGCTCGACTTCAAGGATGTACTGATCCGCCCGAAACGTTCGACGCTGACTTCGCGCGCCGAAGTCGACATCAGCCGCGAATTCATCTTCCACAATTCGCGTCAGAAATACCACGGCATTCCCGTCATCGCCGCCAACATGGATACCACCGGCACCTTCGAGATGGCGCGCGCGCTCGGCCGGCACGGCTTGTCCACGGCCTTGCACAAGCATTATTCCGAGGACGACCTGGTCGCCTTCTTCCATTCGCTGCAGGACGACGGCCTGAGTTCTTCGACCGCCTTCTACTCGATGGGCATCGGCAAGGCCGACTACGAGAAATTCGCCGCCGTCATGGCGCGCGCCAGCGACGCCATCAAGTACATCTGCATCGATGTCGCCAACGGCTATACGGAAGGCTTCGTCAATTTCGTAAAGAAGGTGCGCAACGCCTTCCCGCACCTGACAATCATGGCCGGCAACGTGGTCACCGGCGACATGACGGAAGAATTGATCCTCGCCGGCGCCGACATCGTCAAGGTCGGCATCGGCCCCGGCTCGGTCTGCACCACGCGCAAGATGACGGGCGTCGGCTATCCGCAGCTGTCAGCCGTGATCGAATGCGCGGACGCGGCCCACGGTCTCGGCGGCCAGATCTGCGCCGACGGCGGCTGCGTGGTGCCGGGCGACCTGGCGAAGGCTTTCGGCGGCGGCGCCGATTTCATCATGCTCGGCGGCATGCTGGCCGGCCACGAGGAATGCGCGGGCGACCTGGTCGAGCGCGACGGCAAGCGCTACAAGCGCTTCTACGGCATGAGCAGCCGCACGGCGATGGAAAAGTATGCCGGCGGCGTCGCCCAATACCGGGCCAGCGAAGGCAAGGAAGTGCTGGTGGAATACCGCGGCCCTGTCGCCGACACGCTGCAGGATATTCTCGGCGGCGTGCGTTCGGCGTGCACCTATGTCGGTGCGCACAAGCTCAAGGAATTGACCAAGCGCACCACCTTCGTGCGCGTGACGCAGCAGTTGAACGAATCGCTCGGCAAGTCATAATCCAGGGGGCTGAAACGCCGTGGATGCGAACCTGGGCCAAAGCTGCGGCGGCAGCGCGGAGCGGTCGCTGCGGCTGTTCTATGCGCTGTGGCCGGACGACGCCGTGCGCGAACGGCTGGCGGCGTTGCAGGCGCACGTCGACGGCAAGCTTACGGCCTACGAGAACCTGCATATCACGCTCGCCTTCCTCGGCGAACAGCCGGCCGATTCCCTGCCGGCTCTCGGCGCAATTCTCGACGGCCTGCCGCGCGACGAAATCATGCTGCCCCTCGACCGGCTCGGCTATTTTCCCAAGAAGCGCATCGCCTGGGCCGGCATGCACGCCGTTCCCGGCGCCTTGCGCGCCTTGGCAGGGGCGCTCGCCGACGCCCTGATCGCGAACGGCGTGGCATTCGACCGCCGCACCGATTTCAAGCCGCACGTCACCCTCGCGCGCGACGCCGATCCGCCGCGCGATGTTTCATTCGATCCGATCGTCTGGCATGCCGAGCGGATCGTGCTGGTGCAATCGGTCATGCAGCGCGGCGGCGTGCGCTATGAAGTGCTGGCGGAACGCATGCCTCGGCATAGGCACGCGTCCTCGGAAGGCGTCAGCGCGACCCGTCCGCTACCTTCTCCGCCATCGCCAAATAACCCTGAACGCTGAGATGCGTATCGTTCGGGTTATACAAATCGACCGTGGAGTCGAGTCGCGCCCGAAAATGACTCAGCAAGTCGATGAAGTCCACGTTCTCTTTGCGCAGTTCGTCGAAAATGTCGGGATAACCGGCAAGGTCGATGCGGCGAGAAATCTGCATCCGACTCTCGGCATCATCGATCACGGTAGCCGGCTCGCGTTATGCATGCAGCCGTTGCCGGACAAACGTGCCATCACGGTACTCAAGGCTTTGTTGATAGCGGTGGAAATGTTCGGCCCGCCGCAAACGTTGAAGACGGACAACGAGGCAATCTTCCGTTCACGCCTGTTCCGCTGGAGCTTGGCCTTATTGAGCGTCCGACACCGATTCAGCCAACCCGGCATGCCGTGGCAAAACGGCAGGATCAAGCGTCTATTCGGCACGCTGAAGGAAAAGCTGGATCATCCCGATCCACGAGCACGAGCGGTTCTTGACCGTGCAGCTTTACCTGCAACCCCATCCGCGGCTGCCCTGGATCCGGTTGCGCGGCTTGTGGCTGGAACAGGCGGGCTTTGTGCCGCAATCCCACGTCCGGGTGCGCATCATGCTGGGGTGCCTGGTCATCACCACCGAATAGCGCAACGCCACTTCTCGGCGGCTAAAAGAGAAACCTTCTCGATATCCGGGCTGCCGGAGCGAGGAGGCTTTTTATTCAGGAAGGAAGATACTTTACGGAACAGGCGTCGGATGGCGCTTCGCTTATCCAACCTACGGCCCTCGACGCGGCCGTGAGCATTGTTTCGAACAAGCGGCCGGGGCAGCAACGAGGCAGCTTATTCTTGCTTTGCTATCTTTTGGACAAGGGAATCGATCATAGATTTATGATCAGCGTATCTATTCTGATTTCCGAAAAATTCGATCCAAATATTTGCGTCACTAATCACTAAATATTGATGAAACATCTGCTGCTCAGAGTCAACGATTCGCTTTGTGAACGAAAAAGTGTCAACCCTACGTTTGTTGACCATGTACGACTGTTCGTTCATCTGCTGACATTCGCCTAGCCGACAAAAATCTGTCACAAAAAATTTCTGAAATTCTCTAGTCCGATTACCGCGATGAAGCACGATAGTTGCGTCTCTTGACTTCCAATCACCAATAAATAGCTCTGCCTGCTTATCGCTTGAAGGTGCGAAATACTGACGATTACTTAGTTCAACGTCTACTCCATTCCAGTGCAAATGCCGTCCGTGCCATACATGCCAAATAAACGCCATCGCAACCTTGGAATTTAATCCAATCCAAATTGCTACTGCACAAAATATAACAGCGGCAGCATATTGAAGTATTTTCTTTTTTTCCATTACGGCCACAGTCTATCTACCTTTCCTTTTTCACCAACAGGAACCTCGCCGGGGAAAAGCTCTCCGATCGCTTTACCTGCAGCAGGCGATGGTCGAATTCCAATTCTGGTACAACGCCGTGCGGCCGCATCAGCATTTGCGCGGCTTGACGCCACTGGAGGCATGGACGGAACGTTCGGGGAAACGCACGCCTATCGGGAAGAGATTGCTTATTTTTTAGGCAAGCAGATCACAGCAACGCATGATTGATGTGATGAATGATTCCGTCGGAAGGGAAAACGAAGGCACCTTTTGCAAAAAAAGTACCTCCGAAACAATCAAGGAAAGTGTCCCGAACAACCGGACGGGGCAATACGAGTGAGCAATTCATCGCGCTCGCATTTCTGTCGCTCCTGTTGAAAAGACACTGATCAGGCACTTAACAACTGATTCGCTTAAATAATGGCGAAATATTTTTCAAGGCGTCTACTGAGGTCCCAAGAATTAGTAACTGATGATCAGTAATAGACGACCAATATCTTACTTCGTTACTTTTTCCGAGTGCCGTCAATTCATATATTGTAAATTCTTTGTTTTGAAACTTAATTGAATTTAAATTATCAGGATGAGGAGAAAAAGCTGGGTCTGTTTGCATGACCGACGAAGAAATATATGCACCACCTTGTTTTGTACGCAAATTATAAATACGCTTTTTATGACGCGTCTCGACTGAGTCAATAATCCACTTATCTGGAATGACAAAACATTGTCCACCAAAGTTCATTGTTACTCCATTTGCAACTCGTAAATAACGATAAGACATTTCGTCTTTAAAGCTTGGAGTTGAGACAATAACTGTTAAAACAATCAACATAACAGTTATTAGTATTTGTTTTTTCTTCATTATGGCCCCATAGTATTCGGAACTATATCGGCTGCAACATCCCCAACACTTGTAGGAACCGGACCCTGCCAAGTAGTCCCGGGAACGGACATGCCTAAATTTTTTGTCGCATCTGTAGCATTCTTTATATTGTCTCGTCTTGCTTTTTCACTTGCATCAGCCATATCTTGTGCAGTTTTACCCTTTTTGCAAAGACGTGGATTCATCATGCAATCTATAGCATCATTTTTGTTTTTGCCGTAATCAGACCCATTCTTAGTTCCCGCATGATAATCGGATACACCATCCGAGCACTGCTTGGCTGTCATCCCTGTAGCTACAGCGGCAGCTATCCACGGGATAGCGGGGCAAAACGGACATAAGCCGAGTGGATCGTCGTAGCTAATCGGATTTCCGCCAACATAGGCATAGGTATTAATGCCCCCCTCCAAGCCAATCGGGTCCGACTGCACATATCTACCTGCTGCCGGGTCGTAATCTCGATAGTAGTTATAATGTGTTGGCCCTGACACACTTCCGTCGTAACCGAACGCATTTTCCCTAGACGGATCAACGACCTAGCACGCCCGCGCGCAGGCTTACCCCCTCGTTTCCTTGCAAATTTTTCCTAGACGCGATTTTGCAGGCCGCATGCCACTCGCGCAAGGGGCATGTTTGCGGGACCGCTCGGCGGCGTGCATGCCACCTCATCGTAGCAAGAGCATCAGCGTGATCACGGCCGCGCTCAACGCGCGCGGATCGATCTCGAACGGCCAGCGTTTGGTAATGATGCGCATCCTGTCCTCCTGCCGTGGTTGGGTTACCCGCTTCACTGTAAGTGGCTTGGAGCTATTCGACCCTTGCCAGCCTTTACAGACATCGTAATAAATCGATGCCGGCTGATGCAAATTCGCGGTCGCCGAGTTCCAGTCCGCATGAGCAGCAAGGTAGGTGTTTGGCAAGTAATCGGGGGTCTCGGGGCTGCGCCCTGAGGTCATCCAGATGGGCGGGCAATACGCGTGTTGTCCGTACATCTGGCATCCTGTCCGCCAGTTTGGAGGCTTTTCCGTCAACAGATCCGTCAATGCAGCCGTCAACACTTCCGTACAGCCTGCCGTCAATCAGCCCATGTACGGTTCGGTAGCAACAGCGTGGGAAGCGCGTCAGTCGTCGGCGTCGGCCGCCAGATCCGCCAGGAGCGCGTCGCGCGTGGCGGCCAGCACCTCCCCTGCCGATTCGCCTTGCACGGCGCTACGGGGCTGCAATCGCGCCGGATGGGTCAAGTCGTGCACCGCCTTCAACTTGCCGATCGCCACATGCGTGTAGATCTGCGTGGTCGAGAGTTCCGAGTGTCCGAGGATCGCCTGAATGAACCTGATGTCCGCCCCGTTCTCCAGCATGTGGGTCGCCATCGCATGCCGGAACGCATGGCATCCCCCGCTCTTGAACCCGGCCCACTGCATGTGGCGCTTAACCATGTCCGACAGCCGGTTCTTCTCGAACGCTTCGCCGTAGTCGGTCACGAACAGCGGCCCTCGCTCTTGCGTCACGATGAACAGGGGTCGTACCTCTTGCACGTAGCGCGCGATCCAGGCACAGGCACGCGCGCCAATCGGAATCAGGCGGTCCTTGCGCCCTTTGCCCTGCCGCACCATCAGCGTGCCGCGCTCGGTGTCGACGTCGTACAGTGTCAGATTGATCAGTTCGGATCGACGGATACCGGTGCTGTACAGCGTCTCCAGCATCGCGCGGTTGCGGATGCCCGATGGCGTCTCGATGTCGGCCTGGTTCAGGATCGTTTCGACCTCGGCCACGCTCAGCACATGCTTGGGCAACTGGCGCGGCTGCTTCGGCAGCACCAGCTCCGAGGCCGGGTTGTGCAGGATGTGGTTCTCGCGCACGCACCACTTGAAGAACGCAACGAGGGGCAAGAGCATCGTGCTTTGCGTGCTGAACGAGAGCGGCTGACCGTTGGCCTTGCGGTAGTGGTACAGGTGGCTTTGGTAGCGCTGCAGGATCGGGCGCGTGATGTCGTGCGGCCGCTGCAGGCCGCGCTCGTCGCACCAGAGGATGAAGCTGTCGAGCGCGCGCTGGCGGATCTTGGCGGTCTGCGCCGACAGACCCACGGTTACGGTCCAGTCGAGGAAGGCGCGTTGATAGGCGCGCAACAGGTTGGCGGCGGCCGGATCAAGCGCCCGCTCGCGCACCGGCTGCCGCGGCTTTCTGCGCAGCGTCCGCTGCTTCTGGCGGATGCCGTATTCTCCTTTGCGTGCCATCGCATCAGACCAGGGCGGGATGCGGGTACGATGCGGCTTGGCCGTGCGGCGTTAGGATATGCGTTACCTCGCCGGAACGGCTCGATTCATCCAGAGGCCGCACAGATGCTGGCTCTTGCGGCGATGCTCCGGTCGGCGATGGGGCCACGTTGGCACCGTGATGGGGGCGCAATGGCCCCGCGATCTCCCCTGTTTGCCCCCGCGAACTCGCCGTCGTAGTCGCGCCTTGCAGCGCCGCGATATCGATCAGTCCGGCCACGAACGGCGCGCCGTCGCCGCCCTGGCCGTCGTACAGCAGCTCGTATTCGAACGACTGGCCGCGCGCGCCGCGATGCACGAGCACGTATTCCATCGCGATCAGACGCTCGACGTGGATGCGGCATTGCGTGTCGGACAGGCCCGTCACGCGACGCACGTCACTGCGCGTAAAACGGATGTCTTGCCGGCGCATCTTCCGCTCGGCGGCGATGTCCTCGACCCAGCGATGCACGGCCGCGAGCACCCGGCGCGTTTGCGGCGGCAGCTCGTCCAGGCTCCTGCCGAGCACGTCATGCGCGAGACGGTTGGCCGCCGCGATGTCGTCGAGCGTGGCTTCAATGTACTCGATCGTCTTGCCGCCCACCGTCGCAGTCTTGATCGGTCGCTGGAACTGATGCAAGAGCGCGATCGTATCAATCAGCGTCAGATACTTTTCATGGTCGCGCCGCGTGCGCGTGCGGTCGTCGAGGAACGTCAACTGGTCGGCATACGGGTTGACCACGGCCAGCTTGCGCAACAGGCGCTGCGCATTGCGATGCAGGGTCAGGATGCGTTGTTTGTGTTCTTTCTTCACGAGCCCTTGCAGCGTGCGCTTCTCGCGCTGCAAGCGGTGGATTGCGCGCGTCTGCTCGCGGTCTTCATCGACCGTCAGCACCAGACACCGGTTCATCAGCTCTTCGTCGATGTCGATCGCGGTGGTCGTCAGGAAGATCATCACCGGCCCTTCGACGCGGTATTCCTGTGTGACCAGGTTGCCGGTCTTGGGGTCGCTGCCGGTCGATGCGATCGTCAGCTCGCCTTCCGACTGCAACAACTTCAACGCATACGCAGCGCGGGAAGCTCCCTCTTCCTCGACGATGGCAAGGATCTTGTGTTTCAGGTTCGTCTCGCCCATGTAGAACAGGCTTTGCCCGGTCATGGCGCTGTACTTGATGCGCTCTTCCTCGGGCATCAGCGCCAGCACCGCTTCCATCAATGAACTTTTCCCGGCCGCGCTCGACGACTGAACCACGACGGCCAAGGGCGCATCGAGGCGGCGGCTCGTCGCCGCCAAGTAGCCCACCAGTTTGTTGGTGGCTTCCCCGACCAGCCCGCAGGCGTCGAAGTCGGCGGCGATCCGCGCCAGCAAGTCGGGCGACTGCAACAGCACCAGCGCAGCCTCGCGCTCGGCCGCGTCCATGTCCACCGGCTCCGGCGTCTTCGGCATCAATGCCGACTGGATCCGTTCTTCCTGCAAGGCTTCAAGCTTCAACAGCACGCGGCCGAGATCGGCCTTGATCGTGTCTTCCGGCAGGCGCAATTCGATGGCCGCCTGCGCGATGTAGTGCTGCCGCGCACGGGCATGGTAGAGGTCGAAGGTATCGACGTGGAACGCGTCGCCGACCGACGCCAACACGTTGACCTTGAGCATGTCGTAAGCGAGGTTCTTCGGCAAGCCGCGCACACGGTAGCGCCGTTCGCCGAACGCGAGTACGACTTCGTTGTCGCGAACCTCGGCGGCCGGCTCGGCCTCCGGGGCCGGCGGCAAGGGAGACGCCGGCAGCGGCACGGGCGGCAGCGTCACCTCGACCGCCGGCGGCGGCACGACGGGTGGCTCGGCGGCTAAAGGAAGCGGCGCAGGCGATGGACTCGCAGGCAGCGGCGCTCTCTCGGGGGCCGGGCCTTTTCCTAGCCATACGGCCTTGCGGATTGCCATGCCCAGACTGTGGGCCGCCGGCTGTACCTTCAATGCGTATGCGTTCGCATCCATGCCCTTGGGGAACTGGATGCGGTAGCACTCGATGCCTTCCATCATCAGCCGCTCGGCTAGCTTAGCAGCGGCGCGTTCACCGGCATCGTCACGGTCGTAGGCGATCAACACGCGGGAGGTAGCGTGCTGCTTGAACGCAGCCAGGTGGTCATCCGTAAATCCCTCGACACCGTAGGCGGCCGTCACGTTGCGATAGCCAGCGCACCAGAACGTCATCGCATCGATCAGCGCTTCGCACAGGATGATCTCTTTCGAGGCGACCAATGCCTCGACGTTCCACACGCCGCGATGCGGGCCGGGCAGGTACAAGTGCGACGGTGTCCCCTTGCGCAATCCTTCCGTGATCTTGCGGCCGTAGACCTCCGTCACGTCGCCGCGCGCGTCGATCACCGGCACGATCAAGGAACCGTTGAAGTGCTCGTGGCCGCTGTCGCGATAGATGCCGATCCGTTGCAGGCGCGCGCGGATCTCGGCCCCGGCCACGCGCGTCTTGGCCGGCAGGCGCAGGCCCAGCGTCCTGTTCGCGAAGCCGAGCCGGAAGGTGTCGATCAGCTCGGGATGATCGAGGCCGCGCGCCTGCAAATATGCCAATGCTTCCGGCGACTGCTTCAAGGTCGCATGGTAGTAGTCGATCGTCTGGTTCAAGAGCACCTGGTCATCGGCGTCGAGCGCCACCGGCGCATCGAGCTTGCGCACCGTGGTGCGCTTGACCGGCTCGGCGGCTAAAGAGGAAATCCCCTCGCGCAGCAGCTCGACCGCGTGCCGGAACGACACGCCGTTCTTTTTCATCACCCAGTCGATCGGCCCGCCGCCGATCTGACAGCCGAAGCAATGCCACAGGTTCTTCGAAGGCGTCACCACCAAGCTCGGCTCGCTGTCCTCGTGGAACGGGCACGTGCCGAGCAAATCCTTGCCGGACTTCTTCAAGGCAATGCCGGCCGATGCGACCAGCCGCTCGACCGCGATCTCATTCTTTAGCCGCTCGATGTCGCTGTCGGGGATGCGGGGCATGGTTTCCGGCCTTTCGTAAAAAACCTGTCAAGGGGGTAAACGTAAAAATAATTCGTCCGCAGTATACTACTTAAAGTAGTATACGCAACAACGCACTGTAAAACGGGGGTTATCTTTATGGCTGTCTTCATGCACCACGCACCCACAGCAGCCATGGCCATCAGCGACGAAGAGCGGGATTTTTTTATTCAACTGGGCGAGCGCATCGCCAACCTGCGCAAGGAGCGCGGCATCACGCAAGTCCAGTTGGCCGAGATCCTGGGCGTGTCCCAGCAAACCATCCAGGCTTACGAGGTCGGCCGGCGCCGCATTCAGGTGTCGTCCCTGCCGATCGTGGCGCGCACCTTGTCGGTGTCGCTGGAGGAATTGTTCGGCGAGACGCCGCGCATGGCCGGCAAGCGCGGCCGGGCGTCGCAACTGGAGCGCAGCATCGAACGCATCAGCGAATTGCCCAGGGCCAAGCAGCGCTTCGTGCTCGAGATGCTCGATACCGTGCTGGCCCAGGCCAGGCAGTAGCCCCGCGTTTTAGTTTTATAAACCGTTTATAAATTCGCCCCCTTAGCGGCTAAGGGGTTGGGGATGGTCTTCTCTTTTGGAATCGGAACAGCGCCGCGCGTGTATTACGCTTGTATACGGATTTTTCTCAATCCAATCAGTCACTTGGCGCGCGTTGTATTACAGATTGGGGGCGTTGTAATACACCGGAATCGAGGATTCATGCGGGTTCCCGGCACATTTGTAATGTGCGTATGGTGTGTAAGAGATGAAGGCGTGACTTGGCCGCTCAATTTGACGAATCCAGCCACGCTTGCGCACCGCCGAACGGGACTGTCAGAATTTCCGTGTTCAAGGCGGGTTGATATTTACACGGATGGTCGAACGAATCGATCCGCGTACAGGATAGCAAATTGATTCATGGCCGTCTTCCAGTCATGGGCGGCGCGTCCCCATTCGGCGGTGATAT
>DASPLX010000089.1:0-28928 GCA_035627375.1 Paucimonas sp.
TTGCCCTTGCTGCGGCCGTGGCCCGGCAGGTCGACCGCCAGCACGTTGAAACCATGATGCGCGAAATAGCGGCTCTGCAGGATCCAGACCGAATGATCGTGCTGGGCGCCGTGGACGAACGCCACGGTCGGTAGGGTGGCATCGAACTTCTTGCCGCCGGTGTAGCAGTAGGCCTCGTGTCCTTGTACGTTCAGCAGCATCTCATGCTCCCTTCTGCGCGGCTTTCAGCCCGCGCGCCAGGTCTTCGATCAGGTCGTCGGCATCTTCGAGGCCGATCGACAGGCGCATCGTGCCTTCCGTGATGCCGGCGGCGGCCAACTGGTCGGTCGGCACGCGGAAATGCGTGGTCGAAGCGGGATGGATGACGAGCGACTTGGCGTCGCCGACGTTGGCTAGGTGTGAAAAGATGCCGAGCGCTTCGACGAAGCGCCGGCCGGCCGCGCGGTCGCCCTTGATGCCGAAGGAAAACACGGCCCCGCAGCCCTTCGGCAGCAGCGTCTTGGCCAGCGCATGATCGGGATGCGATTCGAGTTCCGGATAGGCGATGGAGTCGACCGCCGGGTGGGTCGCGAGGAATTCGACCACCTTGCGCGTATTGGCGACGTGCTTCTCCATGCGCAGCGCCAGCGTTTCGATGCCTTGCAGGATCGCGAATGCATTGTGCGGGCTCATCACGGCGCCGAAATCGCGCAAGCCTTCGCGGCGGGCGCGCAGCGAGAACGGCGCCACCGTCGATTCTTCCGAAAACACCATGCCGTGAAAACCGTCGTACGGTTCGCAGAGTTCCGCGAAGCGCCCGGTCTTTTCGTACGCCTCTTGCCAATCGAAGGTGCCGCCGTCGACAAGCAAGCCGCCGATGGCGGTGCCGTGTCCGCAGAGGAACTTGGTCGCGGAATGGAAAATCAGGTCGGCGCCGTGATCGAACGGACGCAGGAGATACGGCGTCGTGAACGTCGCGTCGACCATCAGCGGCAGATGGTGCTCGTGCGCAAGCGCGGCGACGCGCGGAATGTCGAGCACATCGAGGCCGGGATTGCCGAGCGTTTCGCCGAACAGGGCCTTGGTGTTGGGACGGATGGCGTTGCGCCAAGCGTCGATATCGCGCGGATCGACGAAGGTGGTGTCGACGCCGAAGCGCTTCATGGTGTAGGCCAGCAGGTTCTGCGAACCGCCGTACAGCGCGCGCGACGCGACGATATGCGAACCGGCTCCGGCGATGGTAGCCAGGCCGAGATGCATCGCCGCCTGTCCGCTCGCGGTCGCGATGCCGGCGACGCCGCCTTCGAGGGCGGCGATGCGTTCTTCGAGCACGGCATTGGTCGGATTCGAGATGCGCGAATACACATGGCCCGCGCGTTCCATGTTGAACAGCGACGCCGCGTGATCGGAATCCTTGAAGACGAACGAAGTGGTGAGATAGATCGGCGTGGCGCGCGCGCCGGTGGCCGGATCCGGGGCGGCGCCGGCGTGCAGCGCCAGCGTGTCGAAGCCGTGATAGTGAGGACCGCTCATGATGGGAACATTCTCCGAAACTTGATGACGCGCATCGTAGCATTAACGGCGCCGCCGGGCGATTTCCCGCGGGACGGAAACGGCGGGCTGTCCTTTCGTGCGCTGGATTTTTCCTCTCAGTTAAGCTACATTTGATTTGTCATTCTTGAACAACAACCGGCAGGGGCAGTCGATGAAAGTCTCCGAAATCCTGAAAGTCAAAGGCGATATTCTCTATACCGTCACGCCGGATACCCCGATGCTCAAGGCGGTGGAGACGATGGCCGAAAAGGATATCGGTTCGCTCGTCGTCATGGAGTTCGGAGAATTGGTCGGCATGCTGTCCTTCCGCGAGGTAATGAAGGCGCTGCGCGACAATCACGGCGAGGTCGGCGGCGGCACGGTGCGCAAGCACATGGACGATCATCCGATCACGATCACGCCCGACACGGAAGTCAACGAAGTGCGCCGCCTCATGCTCGAGAAGCATGCGCGCTACGTGCCGGTGGTGGAGGCCAAGACGCTGTACGGCGTGATGTCGTTCTACGATGTCGCCAAGGCGGTGCTGGAGGCCCAGAGCTTCGAAAACAAGATGTTGAAAGCCTATATTCGCGACTGGCCTGCCGAAGGCGACGAATAAGGCCGTGTCTCGATTTTCCCTGCAAAGCCGTTCACGTGCGTAGCGTGAACGGCTTTTTTCTTGTGTTGAGCGAAAGGATCGCCCCCTATGCATATCGCCGTCATCGGAGCCGGCCTGGCCGGATTGATCTGCGTCAAGGAATTGCAAAAGCGCGGCCATAGCGCGGTTGTCTATGAGAAGAGCGCCGACGTCGGCGGCCGGATGCGCACGCGTGAAACCGAGCTCGGCGGTTTCGATCTCGGCGCGCAGTATTTCACGGCGACGAGCCCCGCATTCAAGACGGCGATCGCGGGCTGGCGCAAGGCCGGTTGGGTCGCACCCTGGGAAGCGCGGCTGGCTTCCTTGCATGATGGGTGCGTCGAACCGGCCGGACGGAGGCAGCAGCGCTTCGCCGCCGTGCCCGGCATGAGCACGCTGGCGCGCCGCCTCGCCGAAGGCGTCGACGTGCGCACCGGCCAGGTCGTGCGCCGCCTGGTGCGTCATGGCGAGCAATGGCTATTGACGATACGCGCCGATACGGTGCCAATCGACGCGACCGCGGGCCCGTTCGATGCGGTCGTCGTCGCCGCCACGTCGGATCATGCCGCGCTCCTGCTGCGCGACATTCCGCGGTTTGCCGGGCAGGCGGAGAAAGCCCGCCTGCTGCCGTGCTGGGCATTGATGCTGGCTTTCCAGGATTCTCTCGGCCTGGACTACGACGGCGCCTGGGTGCGAAGCTCGCGCCTCGCATGGATTTGCCGCGATTCATCGAAGCCGCAACGGCGGCCCGGCGAGCATTGGGTGGCGCATGCGCCGGCCGCTTGGAGTATCGAGCATTTCGACGACGATCCGGAACGCGTCAGGGAGAAGATGCTCAAGGCCTTTCACGAGGCGACCGGCACCCATGTCCATCCGGTCTATGCCCAGGCTTATCGCTGGGCTTACGCCCAGTCCGCCGTTCCCGTCGAGGCCGATTGCCTATGGGATCCGGGCATGCGGGTCGGCGTCTGCGGCGACTGGTTCGCCGCCGGGCTCGACGGCGGCGGACGGATCGAGAATGCCTATTTGAGCGGGACGGCATTGGGCGGTATCGCCGGCTGATACCGGCGGTGTTCCGCCCTTGAGCGGAGCGGAGAAGATCTTGCGGGAGCGGCAGAGAAACGGCCTATAATCCGCGCACCAGCAACTCATTTCCTATCAGCATGAGCCAATCCAGCCAATTCTCTCTGCTGCGGCAGCGCCGTTTCGCGCCGTTCTTCTGGACTCAGTTCTTCGGCGCCTTCAACGACAATGTCTTCAAGACGGCGCTGATCACGGCGATCACTTATGATGCCTTGAGTTGGACGACGCTGGATGTCGGCTTTCTCAATCAATTGATTCCCGGCCTGTTCATCCTCCCGTTCGTGCTGTTCTCGGCCACCGCCGGTCAATTGGCGGACAAGCTCGAAAAGGCGCGGCTGGCGCGGTTCGTGAAATTGCTCGAAATCGTCATCATGATGATAGCCGCGGCAGGTTGGCTGACGCACAATCTGTGGCTGCTGATCGCCGCAGTGGTCGGGATGGGCGTGCATTCGACGATGTTCGGGCCGGTCAAATACGCCTACCTGCCGCAACACTTGAAGCAGGATGAGCTGATCGGCGGCAATGGCGTGATCGAAATGGGAACCTTCGTCGGCATCCTGCTCGGCGAGGTGCTCGGCGCGGTGCTTGCCGCTCATAAGCCGTGGGGCATCGAACTGGTGGCGGGCGGCACGGTGGCGATCGCGATCGTCGGGTGGCTGGCGAGCCGCCGGATTCCGTTGTCGCCGGCGCCGGAGCCGGAACTGAAGATCAGCCGGAATCCGTTCGCCGAGATGGTGCGCAACATCAGTTTTTCGCGCCAGAATCGGCCGGTGTTCCTGTCCTTGCTGGGCAATTCCTGGTTCTGGTTCTACGGCGCCATCATCCTGGCCCAGTTTCCGGTCTTCGCCAAGGATTACCTGCGCGGCGACCATGGCGTCTTCGTGCTGCTGCTGACGGTGTTCTCGCTCGGCATCGGCGCCGGCTCGCTGCTGTGCGAACGCCTGTCGGGCCACAAGGTCGAGATCGGGCTGGTGCCGTTCGGCTCGATCGGACTGTCGGCGTTCGGCGTCGATCTGTATCTTGCCAGCGAGGCTTATCAAGCCGCCCAGACGGTCGACGTCGCCGGTTTCCTGGCGCAGCCCGGCAGCTGGCGCCTCCTGTTCGATTGCGTGATGATCGGCGTGTTCGGCGGTTTCTACATCGTGCCGCTGTTCGCGTTGATCCAGACGCGTTGCGATCCCAAGCATGTTTCCCGCACCATCGCGGGCATGAATATTCTCAATGCCTTGTTCATGGTGGCCGCCGCGCTGGCCGCCATGGTCATGCTGGAAGCGGGCTTCACGATTCCTCAGATCTTCCTGGCCACCGCGGCGTTGAACGCCGTGGTCGCGCTGTATATTTTCTCGCTCGTGCCCGAATTCCTGATGCGTTTCCTCGCCTGGCTGCTGATTCATACGATCCATCGGGTGAAGGTGGTCGATCCGGAACGCATTCCGGAAGAGGGGCCGGCCGTCCTCGTGTGCAACCACGTCAGCTATGTCGACGCGATCGTGATCATGGCGGCCAGCCCGCGCCCGATCCGCTTCGTGATGGATCACCGGATCTTCAAGATACCGCTGCTGTCGTGGATCTTCCGCACCGCGAAGGCGATTCCGATTGCGCCGGCCAAGGAAGACCCGTGGTTGATGGAGAAGGCGTATATCGATATCGCGCAGGCCTTGCATGAAGGCGAACTCGTCTGCATCTTCCCGGAAGGCAGGCTGACCAGCACTGGAGAGATGAACGAGTTCAAGGGGGGCGTGAAGAAAATCATCGAACGTACGCCGGTCCCGGTGATTCCGATGGCTCTGCGCGGGCTATGGGGCAGCCTCCTGACGCGTCATCCTGGCAATCCGTTCGAACGCTCGTTCCGCCGCGGGCCGCGCTCGCATCTGTCGCTGGTCGTCGGCCAGCCGGTGGCGCCGGCGCATGCGACTCCGGACGTCTTGTACGAGAGGGTGCTGGCCTTGCGCGGCGAGTGGAAATGACGATCAACTGGTGACCGTCTTCGCCGCCATGGACAATTCATCGCCCTGGCGTTGCGGGGCCACGGTCGGCAGGTTCAGAATGAACGTGGTGCCGACGCCGACTTCGCTTTGAACGCGGATGCGGCCGCCGAGAATGCCGGACACGATATTATGTGTGATGTTCAGGCCGAGGCCGGAGCCGCCGGCGCCGAGCTTGGTCGTGAAGAAAGGATCGAAAATGCGGTTCAGGTTGGCCGGCGGAATGCCGACGCCGTCGTCCAGCACGCTCATTTCGATCCAGCCGTCGCCGGATTCCTGCGCCCGTATCGTCACCGTTCCGGCCTCCCTGCCTTCGAAGGCGTGCAGCAGGGCGTTGTTGACCAGATTGGCGATGACTTGCCCGAGCGGACCGGGGTAGCTGTCGAGCACGAGGCCGTCGGCGATCTGCTGCTCCACCTTGTAGGCGGTTTTCTTGAGGGTCGGCCAGAGCGTCAGCATGATTTCCGACACCATTTCGGCCAGCGTGAAGGTACGCCGCTGGCTGCTGGTCTGGTCGACGGCCACCTGCTTGAAGCTGGTGACAAGATTCGCGGCGCGATGCAGGTTGCGGATCAGGATGTCGCCTGCCTTGTTGGCATCGGCGATATAGTTTTCCAGCACGGAGCGCTTCAAGCCGTTGCCGGACTGGTAATTGGTAGTCAGGAGCCGGGTCTGGTCTACCAGCGTGCTGGCGACCATCAGGCTGTTGCCGATCGGCGTATTGAGTTCGTGCGCGACGCCGGCCACCAGCGAGCCGAGCGCCGCCAGCTTTTCGCTGCGCACGAGCTCTTCCTGCGCCACGTTCAGGGTTTGCAATGCGTTCGCCAGTTCGCGATTGGCGCGCTGCAATTCCTCGGTGCGCTGGACCACGCGCTCCTCGAGTGTCGCGTTGAGCTCGCGTATCTCGTTCTCGATGCGCCGTTTGTCGGTGACGTCCTCGAATGCGAGGATGTTGAAACGCTCGCCTTCCTGTTCGAAGGAGTGGCCGGAGAATTGCACCAGCACCGTGCTGCCGTCGCCGCGATTCATCCAGATCTCGTGCCGCCGATCGTCCGCGCCGTCGGAGCCGAGCTCGGTGAGCAGCATGTCGCGGTCCGCCGGATTGCAATACAGGTTGAGTTCTTCCGTATTCTTGCCGATGACGGCATTCCTGCTGCGCACGAACAGTTTCTCGAACGCGTGGTTGACGTTTCTTAACACGCGGTTGCCCAGCGCTTCGGTCACCGCCAGGGCGATCGGGGATGATTCGAAGATCGTCGAGAAGCGCTGTTCGCTCGAGCGCAATTCCGCCTCCGCCCGCTTGCGCTCGATCTCGGCCGAGGCCCGTTCGCTGAACACCTGCAACAGCGATTTAACGAGGTCGGAATTGGTCAAGGGCTCGGAATGCAGGATTTCCAGCGCGCCGATCACGTTGCCGCCCGCATCGCGCAACGGGGCGCCGGCGTAACTGTCGAAACCTTCGTCGACCAGTCCCTGGGCACGCGGAAACTGCGTCCGGATGCCGGTGGAAAAGACGCATAGATCGCCGGTCAGCGTGCGTTCGCACGGCGCGCCAAGGGTGCTGAATTCATAGTTGTCCACCGGACGGCCGCGGATGTGGGCCGCCACGGTGCCGATGCGGTGCGGCTGGTCCGGCAGGCGCAAGCCGATCACGGCGCAATCGACGCGCAGGGCGGAGGCCAGGTCGGCCACCAGCAATTCGAAGAACGATTCGCCGGCCAGATATTGGGTGCCTTGCGCCAGGCGCAGCAGGGCGCGGTCGGCCTCGGCCTTCTGTTCCTCGAGCTGGCGCTGATCGGTCACGTCGCGGATGACCGCCATCATGTAGTGCTGGTTGCCGACGTCGAACACCGTGGCGTTGGTCAGGCATTGCCGCAGATTGCCGTATTTGGTGCGCATGGTCCACGGGAAGTCGCGCACCAGCTTGTCGCGCAGCAGCTGCGCGATCATGCGCTTGCGGTCTTCCGAATCGCCCCAGATCTGCAGCTCGAGCGCGGTCTTGCCGGCGACTTCCTCGCGCCGGTAGCCGGCGACGCGCTCGAACGACTGGTTGACGTCGATGATCGTGCCTTCGTTGATCAGGGCGATCGTGACCGGGTCCGGATTGCATTGGAAAGCGCTGGAGAACTTGGCTTCGGAAAGCCGCTGGGCTTCCTCCGTCCGCCGCCGCTCGGTGATGTCTTCCGCCATCGACAGCAGGCGGCCGGTCTGGCCGGTTTCGTCGCTGATATGGGTATGGCTCCATTGGCAGATGATGACCTTGCCGTCGGCGCGAATGTTCTCGTTGATCGTATGGGCGTCGCCGGAATTGAGCATGAATTCGTTGAAGATCTCGTTCCCGCTTCCCGACGACGCGCCGCGATCGATGAAGCTGCCGTGCCGGCCGATCGCCTGTTCGCGCGTATAGCCGAAGATGCGTTCGGCCGCGGTGTTCCATTCGATCACTCGGAAATTGTTGTCCCACTCGATGATCGCGATCGGGCTCTGCTCGACCAGCGCGCGGAAGCGGCGTTCGCGTTCGTGCAGTTCCTGCTCGATCTGCTTGCGCTTGTCGATGTCGAGCTCGAGCTCGTGGTTCTTGCGATCGAGTTCCTCGAACAGCTTGCGCAGCGAAAGACGGGTGTCCTCGAGCCGGCGGCCGAGCAGGCCGATCTCGTCGAGATTGGTCCAGGTGAAGGGGATGTCGAGCTCGCGGCTGGCCAAGCGTTCCGCGCCCTTGGACAGGCGCTGCAGCGGCGAGACCAGGCGTTTTTCGAGAAGCACCAGGATCAGGGCGATCGACACGATCACCTGGGCCGTGAGCGCCGCCATTTGCGCGATCATGGCGTCGATCATGATCTTGCGCAGGCGCGTGCTGCCGACCTCGAGCTCGATCGAGCCGATCGTGCTGCCGCGATAGATCACGGGCCGCTCGATGGATTCCGTGTAGCCGACCCGGCGCTCCGGATGTTCCCCGGAGACGAACACGCCGAGCGCGTTGTCGCGCACCTTGATGCGGATGATGTCCTCGTTGCGCGCCATCATGGCGTCGAGCAGGGCGCCGCCGCTTTCCTGGTTGATGTTCCAGAGCGGCTCCTGCATCCCGTTCGCGAGGATGTCGGCGTTCAGCGTCAGCAGGTCGTGGGTCTGCTTCTTGACGTCTTCATCGTAGCGCTTGAACCAGGAGTAGCCGTTGATCAGCAATGCCGGGAGGATCAGGCCGAGCACCACCACCATTACGAGTGCGCGCCGTATCGTCAATGTGGAACCGATCATCGCTCTCTCTCCACCGCGCTTCGTCTCATGGGTCCGGCGCGGCTGTCTTGACTACTTGGCGGTCTTCAGCCATTCCGTCAACAGATCGGGCGTCATCGGCTTGGCGAACAGGTAGCCTTGGCCGAGCGGGCAGCCGAGCTTGTATAGGATACCGGCCTGGGTTTCGTCTTCCACGCCTTCGGCGATGACCGCCAGGCCGAGATTGCGGCCGAGCTGGACCACCATTTCGGCGATGCTGCTGCCGCGCGAGGAGCTCGTGATCTCGCTGACGAAGGCGCGATCGATCTTGAGCTTGTCCACATGCAGTTGCTGCAGGAAGCTCAGCGACGAGAATCCGGTGCCGAAGTCGTCGATCGCGATCGAAACGCCGGTCTGCTTGATCTGGTCGAGCAGCTTCATCAGCGTGTCGGGTTCCTCCATGGCCATCGATTCGGTGATCTCCAGTTCCACGTGCGACGGAGGGGCCTTGGTCTCTTCCAGGGTGGCGCGCAATGTTTCGAGGAAGCGCGGATGGCGGAACTGGGCTTGCGATACGTTGATCGCCATCGTGAAATCGGTGAATCCGAGCGATTGCAGCCGGACCAGTTCCAGGCAGGCTTCGCGCATGACCCAGGCGCCGAGCTCGATGATGATGCCGGAATATTCCGCGATCGGTATGAAGCGGTCCGGGGGAATGAAAGTGCCGTCGGCTGTCTTCCAGCGCAGCAGCGCTTCGGCGCCGCAGGCGCGGCGGGTCTCGAGATCGACTTGCGGTTGGTACACGACGAACAGCTCGCGCTTCTCGAATCCTGCGCGCAGCGCGTACATCATGCGCACGCGTTCGCGGATGTCCACGCCCATGCGCGACGAGAAGTAGAAATGCCCGGTGCGCTGCTGCAGCTTCGCGCGTTTCAAGGCGATGTCGCCGTCCTTCAGCGCGTCCGCGCCGGTGCCGTCGTATTCGGCCAGGCGAACCAGGCCGATCGTCGCCGACAGCTGTACCGCCTGGGCATCGACGTTGAACGCTCGCTCGAACTGGGACAGGATAAGCTGCGGATTGACCACTTCGTTGTTGCCCAGCACGGCGAAGATGTCGCCGCCCACCCGCGCGACATGGACGCGGGTTCCGAGCCCGGATTGCAGGCGCGCCGCGGCGGCAAGCAGCAATTGGTCGCCGAAATGATGGCCCAGCGCGTCGTTGATTTCCGCGAAATGGTCGATGTCGATCAAGGCCAGCGTGGCGTCGTTGCGGCTCGAACCTGTCAGTGCGTCGTCGATGAGTTCGATCAGGCGCGTGCGGTTCGGCAGCTTGGTGAGCTGATCGTAGAATGCGTAGTTGTGCAGCCGGGACACCAGTTCGACGTTGTCCAGGCCGACGGAGATGTTGCTGCAGAAGACTTCGAGCAGCTGGCGGTCGATTTCCTTCAGCGGCGCCCCGGTATTGAGGAAGGCGGCAAAGTCGCGAGAGCCGTTGCCCGCGAAGTAGAGCGCGGTGTAGTCGGATTCGTAGATATTGCGATGCTCGCACAGCGCCTGTTCCAGCGCGTGGGTGATGCGCTGATCATGCAGCACGCTGATCGGCTTGCTGATCAGTTCGCGATAGTCGCCGGCGGCCGCGATCACCACCAGCTCGCAGCCGTCGTCCTTGGCGCATTCCCGCACGCACAGCAGTCCTTCCGGATGGAGGGTCAGCAGTCCGGCGATCTGGGTGATCACGCCGGCGGCGAAGCTTTCCAGGCCGTGCAGCGCCATCAGCTCGGTGCTCGCATGCACGATCAAGTCCAGGCCGCGGCGGCTGGCGTTGATGGCGCGGATCTGTTCGTAGGAGCGGATCGCGGCGGTGACCGTCGTGTAAAGCTTGATGCGGGTCAGCTCCGACTTGGTTTTGTAATCGTTGATGTCGTAATCGCGGATCGCATCGATCTCCGGCGCGTAGCCCGGCTGGCCAGTGCGCAGGATGATGCGCACTTCCGTCATGCCGAGATCCTCGCGGATATGACGCACCAGGTGCAGGCCGGCGTCTTCCTGTTCCATGACGACGTCGAGCAGGATGACCGCGATGTCTTCCTCGACTTTCAGGAGTTCGCGCGCCTGTTCGGCGGAATAGGCATGCAGGAATTCCAGCGGCCGGCGCTGCATTTCCAGGTTGCTGAGCGCGAAAGTCGTCGCGGAATGCACGTCCGCGTCGTCGTCGATGATCATGACGCGCCAGACTTCACCGTTGCTGCCAGAGACGTGGTGCGTTGTTGATTCCATCTCGTCCAGGAAGACGAGATCCTCCTCGTGGGGCTTGACCGGGTTGCTCATGAGCAGCGTATCTCCGATGCTATGTCATGCGGATTATCGTTATGTAAAAGAGTATATAAGGAATGTATTGCAATAGGGAATGGGTTTCTTCCATGTCTTTTGGAGTGTCGCGTCTTTGGTCTTTCAAGTTGGTAAATTGGTAAGCGGCTCGATGGCGTCGGCAAATCCCCATGCAGAGGAAGGGCGAGGCCCACGGGCGAGTTGCGATACCGCTGGTAAAATGCAATCTTCCTTCGTCCATCCATATTCGCAATCATCATGTCCGGCAACACCATTGGCACCTTGTTTACCGTCACGACGTTCGGAGAATCCCATGGGCCGGCCATCGGCTGCGTGATCGATGGGTGCCCGCCCGGCATGGCGTTGTCGGAAAGCGATATTCAGCCCGACCTCGACCGGCGCAAGCCGGGCACTTCGCGCCATGTGACGCAGCGCCAGGAGGCGGACAAGGTCGAGATCCTGTCCGGCGTGTTCGAAGGCAAGACGACGGGTACGCCGATCGCGCTGCTGATCCGCAACGAAGACCAGCGCAGCAAGGATTACGGCAATATCGCCGACACCTTCCGTCCCGGCCACGCGGATTACACCTACTGGCACAAGTACGGCATTCGCGATCCGCGCGGAGGCGGCCGTTCGTCCGCGCGTCTGACTGCGCCCGTGGTGGGAGCTGGGGCCATCGCGAAGAAATGGCTGCGCGAGCAATACTGCACGACGTTCATGGGATGCCTTTCTCAACTCGGCGACATCGAGATTCCGTTCGAATCCTGGGAGCATGTGCCGGACAATCCCTTTTTCGCCGCCAATGCGAGCATCGTCCCGCGGCTCGAGGAGTATATGGATGCGTTGCGCAAGGACGGCGATTCGTGCGGCGCGCGCATCGACGTCGTGGCGCGCAACGTTCCGGTCGGCCTGGGCGAACCGATCTACGACAAGCTCGATGCCGATATCGCCTATGCGCTGATGGGCATCAATGCGGTCAAGGGGGTCGAGATCGGAGCCGGTTTCAAGTCGATCGCCCAGCGCGGCACGGTGCACGGCGACGAGTTGACGCCGGACGGCTTCGCGACCAACCACGCCGGCGGCATCCTGGGCGGCATTTCGACAGGCCAGGACATCACCGCCTCGATCGCGATCAAGCCGACCTCGAGTATCCGCACGCCGCGCCAGTCGATCGACAAGAGCGGCAATCCAGTCCAGGTCGAAACTTTCGGGCGCCACGATCCCTGCGTCGGCATCCGCGCCACGCCGATCGCCGAGGCGATGCTGGCGCTGGTGCTGATGGATCACGCGTTGCGCCATCGCGCGCAATGCGGCGACGTGCGCGTCGCCACGCCGAAGATCGCGGCGCACATCAAGTAGGACGCGCGGTTTCCGTTCGATTTCTGGAATAAGCGTCTTCTCCGTGTCGCATCGCCCCTGGCCCAGGCAGTCCGTCGGCTTCGCCTTTTTCTTCTTCGCCTATTACGGCTATGTCGGCATGTTCACGCCGTATGCCAGCCTGTTCTTCGCCGAGCGCGGCATGTCGGCGGGCCAGATCGGCGTGCTCATGTCCTTGATGCAGGTCATGCGCATCTTCGGTCCCAACCTGTGGGGCTGGGTCGCGGATCGTACCCAGCGCCGCGTCGCGGTACTGCGCATGACGGCGTTGGCAGCCCTGGCGAGCGCCTCGGGCCTGTACTTCGGACATACCTTCATGCAGTTCTTTGCCGTGATGGTGCTGCTCAATACCTTCACGAGCTCGCACGGCCCGCTGTCGGAAGCATTGCTGCTGTCCGAAATGCGCGGCGACCTGACGCATTACGGCCCGCTGCGGCTGTGGGGGTCGGTCGGTTTCATCGTCCTGGTGACCCTGGGCGGCAAGCTGCTCGACCGGTTCGGCATCGGGCTGCTGCCGGCGGCGACGCTGGCGATGCTCGCGGCGGTATGGCTGGCCAGCCTGCGGCTACAGGAAAGCGCCCGCGAGCCGACGCAGCGCGACGCGCCCTCCGTCGCCGCGCTCCTGAAAAAGCCCGAAGTGATCGCCTTCTTCGTCTCGACATTCCTGATGATCGCCGCGCACGCGGCGCTCTATGTCTTCTATTCTCTGTATCTGTCCCGGATCGGGTATAGCAAGACGGTGATCGGATTGATGTGGTCGCTCGGCGTGATCGCCGAAATCGCCTTTTTCTTTTACCAGGCGCCGATCTTCCGGCGCATTCCGGTGCGGCGGTTGATGGTGGCGAGCCTGCTGCTGGGCGCGCTGCGTTTTCTGATGATCGGTTTCGGCGCCGAATCCTTGGTCCTGCTGCTCGTCGCGCAACTCCTGCACGCGGCCAGTTTCGGCAGCCATCATTCGGCGGCGGTGGCGACCCTCCAGCGCTGGTTCGCCGGCCCCCTGCAGGCGCGCGGCCAGGCGCTCTACGTGAGCGTCTCCTACGGGCTTGGCGGGACGGCGGGCGGCTTGGTGCTGAGCTTGTTCTGGGATAGATTCGGTGCGCAGGCGGTCTATCTGGTGGCGGCGGGATTCGCCCTGGCTGGCGCGGCCGCGGCCGCTTTTTCATATCGTTGGCAATCACATAGCGAGGAAAACCGATGAACTGGACGTTAAAAATGAATCGGCCCCTGAAGCGTATCGTGCTGGCCGTGGCGCTGGTCGCGCTCGCCGCCTGCGAAACGGTACAGACGACGCAGGGCGGAGTGGTCGGCGTCAACCGGCCGCAGAAGATGGCGGTATCGTCGGCGGAAATCAATCAGGCGGCCGGCAGGGAGTACGCCCAGTTGATCGAGGGCGAACGGCGCAAGGGCGAGCTGAATCCCAATCCCGCGCAGACGCAGAGAGTGCGAGCCATCGCCGCCAAGCTGATCCGGCAGACGACGGTGTTCCGCCAGGATGCGGCCGGCTGGGCCTGGGAAACCAACGTCATCGCCGACAAGGATGTCAACGCCTGGTGCATGCCGGGAGGAAAGATTGCCGTCTATTCCGGACTGATCGAGAAATTGCATGCCACGGACGATGAACTGGCCGCCGTGATCGGCCACGAAATCGCGCATGCCTTGCGCGAGCATGCACGCGAACGGATTTCCGAGCAGATGTTTGCCGGATTCGGCGCTTCCATCGTGGATGCGATCGGTTCGGCCTACGGGGTCCGGGGACTCGGACGCGCCACCAGCACCGGCTTCCAGTTGTTTGCCGGCTTGCCGCATTCGCGCGAACAGGAAGTCGAAGCCGACCGCATCGGCGTCGAACTGGCGGCGCGCGCGGGCTACGATCCGCGGGCTGCCGTCACGCTGTGGGAAAAAATGGGGAGCAGCGGCGGAGCCGAGCCGCCGGAGTTCTTATCGACCCATCCTTCGCCGAGGGGGCGATTGCAAGATCTGAGAGTGTATTCGCAGCGCGTCCTGCCGCTGTACGAAGAGGCAAAGCGGAGACGTTGAGCGCTGAAAAATAGGTAACAAAAGAAAAAACGCCCGTTCGTAACTTGACGGGCGTTTTTCATTGGGTGGGATGCTTGGTTTTGCAATGCACAAATATGGCATAATCAAAAGTTCCCGATACAAAATTTTGCCGCCGACGATTTCGACCATGGCTCAGACTCTCTACGACAAACTGTGGGAATCGCACGTCGTCCACACCGAGGACGACGGCACCGCGATCCTGTACATCGACCGCCATCTCGTGCATGAAGTCACGAGTCCCCAGGCATTTGAAGGATTGAAGCTGGCCGGGCGCAAGCCATGGCGCATTTCCGCCAACCTGGCGGTGGCCGACCACAACGTCCCGACCACCGACCGCTCCCACGGCATCGCCGATCCGGTCTCGCGCTTGCAAGTCGAGACGCTCGATGCCAATACGAAGGAATACGGGCTGACGTATTTCAGCATGAACGACAAACGCCAGGGCATCGTGCACGTGATCGGGCCGGAGCAGGGCGCGACGCTGCCCGGCATGACCGTCGTCTGCGGCGATTCGCATACCTCGACCCATGGCGCGTTCGGCGCGCTGGCGCACGGCATCGGCACCTCCGAGGTCGAGCATGTGCTGGCGACGCAGACGCTGCTGGCCAAGAAATCCAAATCCATGCTGGTCCAGGTCGACGGCGCGCTGCCGTTCGGCGTGACCGCCAAGGATATCGTGCTCGCCGTGATCGGCAAGATCGGCACCGCTGGCGGCACCGGCTATGCGATCGAATTCGCCGGTTCCGCGATCCGCTCGCTGTCGATGGAGGGCCGCATGACGGTCTGTAACATGGCGATCGAAGCCGGTGCCCGCGCCGGCATGGTGGCCGTCGACGATACGACGATCAATTACATCAAGGGGCGGCCGTTCGCGCCGGCCGGCCCGCATTGGGATCGCGCCGTCGATTACTGGCGCACCCTGCATTCCGATCCGGGCGCGAAATTCGACCTGGTCGTGACGCTCGATGTGGCCGAGATCAAGCCGCAAGTCACCTGGGGCACCTCGCCGGAGATGGTGGTGCCGATCGATGACCGCGTGCCGGATCCGGACAAGGAAAAGGATGCCGTCAAGCGCGATGCGATGGAAAAGGCGCTGATCTACATGGGCTTGAAGCCGAACACGGCGATCGCCGATATCCGCATCGACAAGGTCTTCATCGGTTCCTGCACCAATTCGCGCATCGAGGATTTGCGTGCCGCGGCGGCCGTCGTGCGCGGCAAATTCCGTGCGTCGAACGTGAAGCTGGCGATGGTCGTGCCTGGCTCCGGCCTGGTCAAGGAGCAGGCCGAGCGCGAAGGCCTCGACCGGATTTTCAAGGACGCCGGTTTCGAATGGCGCGAGCCGGGTTGCTCGATGTGTCTGGCGATGAATGCCGACCGCCTCGAGCCGGGAGAGCGTTGCGCCTCGACCTCGAACCGTAATTTCGAGGGGCGTCAGGGCCAGGGCGGGCGTACTCACCTGGTCTCGCCGGCCATGGCCGCCGCCGCCGGTATCGCGGGGCATTTCGTCGATGTCAGGGCGCTGCGTTGATTCCGCGCTGCGTCGAATCTTGTCTTGTTAGGGAGAAAAAAGGATGAAGAAACTTTTCGCACTCGTGGTCGCCATGTTCGTGCTGGCCGGCTGCAATACCGTCCAAGGCATCGGCAAGGATGTGAAGAAGGCCGGCGAAGCGGTTGAAAACGCCGGCAAGAGATAACTTCTGATTTCGCTCATGGAAAAATTCACCGTACATGAAGGCTTGGTGGCGCCGCTCGATCGGGCCAACGTCGATACCGACGCCATCATCCCGAAGCAATTCCTGAAATCGATCAAGCGCAGCGGCTTCGGCCCCAACCTGTTCGACGAGTGGCGCTATCTCGACCACGGCGAGCCCGGCATGGACAATGCGAAGCGGCCGCTGAATCCCGATTTCGTGCTGAATCAGGCGCGCTATCAAGGCGCGTCGATCCTGCTGACGCGCAAGAACTTCGGCTGCGGCTCCTCGCGCGAGCACGCGCCGTGGGCGCTGCAGCAGTACGGTTTCCGTGCCGTCATCGCGCCGAGCTTCGCGGATATCTTTTTCAACAATTGCTTCAAGAACGGCTTGCTGCCGATCGCGTTGTCGGAGGCGCAGGTCGATCGCCTGTTCGATGAGGTCAAAGCCTTTCCGGGATTCCGGCTCGTCGTCGATCTCGATCGGCAGGTCGTCGCCACGACCGACGGCGGCATGAGCTATCCGTTCGAAGTCGATGCCTTCCGCAAGTATTGCCTGTTGAACGGCCTGGATGATATCGGCCTGACGTTGCGTCATGCCGACAAGATCCGGGCGTTCGAGGAGCGTCATCTGGCCGCTCATCCATGGCTCGCGAATACCATCTAACTCTTTCCTGAGGTCATTTTGAAAATCGCAATCCTGCCGGGCGACGGCATCGGCCCCGAAATCATCGAGCAAGCGGTCAAGGTCCTGAACGCGCTCGACGAGAAGTTTGAAATGGAAACCGCGCCGGTCGGCGGCGCCGGCTATGAAGCGCATGGCCATCCGCTGCCGGATGCCACGCTCAAGCTGGCGAAGGAGGCCGATGCGGTCCTGTTCGGCGCCGTCGGCGACTGGAAATACGACAAGCTCGATCGTCCGCTGCGTCCCGAGCAGGCGATTCTCGGCCTGCGCAAGAATTTGAATTTGTTCGCCAACCTGCGTCCGGCGGTCCTGTATCCGGAACTGGCCGGCGCCTCGACGCTGAAGCCGGAGGTCGTTTCCGGTCTCGACATCCTGATCATTCGCGAGCTGACCGGCGACATCTATTTCGGCCAGCCGCGCGGCGTGCGCGAATGCCCGGACGGCCCGTTCAAGGGCGAGCGTGAAGGATTCGACACGATGCGGTATGCTGAGTCCGAGATCCGCCGTATCGCGCATGTGGCCTTCCAGGCCGCGCGCAAGCGCAACAAGCGTCTGACCAGCGTCGACAAGGCCAACGTGCTCGAGACCTTCCAGTTCTGGAAGGACATCGTCACCGACGTGCACAAGGAATACCAGGACGTGGCGCTCGATCATATGTATGTCGACAACGCCGCGATGCAATTGGTGCGCGCGCCGAAGAAGTTCGACGTGATCGTGACCGGCAACATGTTCGGCGACATCCTGTCCGACGCCGCCGCCATGCTGACCGGCTCGATCGGCATGCTGCCGTCGGCGTCGCTCGATGCGAACAACAAGGGGCTGTATGAGCCGTCGCACGGTTCGGCGCCCGATATCGCCGGCAAGGGCGTCGCCAATCCGTTGGCGACGATTTTGTCTGCGGCGATGATGCTGCGCTATTCGTTGAACAGGGCCGAACAGGCCGATCGCATCGAAAACGCGGTCAAAAAGGTGCTGGCGCAAGGCTTGCGTACGCCGGATATCCATGAAGAAGGCATGAGCCGCGTCGGCACCGTCGAAATGGGCGATGCTGTGGTGCGGGCGTTGGGATAGATTTTTCGAGTGAAGTGAACCATAGGGGATTATCGTGAAGCTAGTGGGTCTGGTAGGTTGGCGTGGAATGGTGGGTTCGGTCCTCATGCAGCGCATGCAGGAAGAGGGCGATTTCGCCCATATCGAGCCGGTGTTCTTCTCGACATCGAACGCGGGCGGCAAGGCGCCGGCGATGGCCAAGAACGAAACGACGCTGAAAGACGCCAATGACATCGATGAACTCAAGAAGTGCGAGATCATCATTACCTGCCAGGGCGGAGACTATACAACCGAGATTTTCCCGCAACTGCGCGCCGCGGGCTGGAACGGTTACTGGATCGACGCGGCGTCGACGCTCCGGATGAAGGACGATGCGATCATCATCCTCGACCCGGTCAATCTCGATGTGATCAAGACCGCGCTCACCAAGGGCGTGAAGAACTACATCGGCGGCAACTGCACGGTATCCTGCATGCTGATGGGACTGGGCGGACTGTTCCAGCGCGATCTGGTCGAGTGGATGACCTCGATGACCTACCAAGCGGCGTCCGGCGGCGGCGCGCAGCACATGCGCGAGCTGCTGACCCAGTTCGGTTCCATCAACGCCGAAGTCAAGGCGCTGCTCGACGACCCGCATTCCGCGATCCTGGAAATCGACCGCAAGGTGCTGGCCAAGCAGCATTCGATGAGCGCCGAGGAGATCAAGCAATTCGGCGTGCCGCTCGGCGGCAACCTGATTCCCTGGATCGACAAGGACCTAGGCAACGGCGTGTCGCGCGAAGAATGGAAGGCCGGTGCTGAAACCAACAAGATCCTCGGTCGCGGCGAGGCTTTCGGCGCGGGCGCCAAGGCGGCAATTCCGGTGGATGGGCTCTGCGTGCGCATCGGCGCGATGCGTTGCCATTCACAGGCCTTGACCATCAAGCTCAAGAAAGATGTGCCGCTGGACGAAATCGCCGACATCATCGCCTCGAACAATCAGTGGGTGAAAGTCGTGCCGAACACGCGCGAGGCGTCGATGACGGATCTGACGCCGGCCGCGGTGACCGGTAGTCTGAGCATCCCGGTCGGTCGCCTGCGCAAGATGCAGATGGGCAACGACTATCTGTCGGCTTTCACGGTCGGTGATCAACTGCTGTGGGGTGCGGCCGAACCGCTGCGCCGCATGCTGCGCATCATTCTCGACAAGTAAATAGCGCAATATTGCTTTCGCGGCCGCCCAGGCGACCGCGTTGCAAGTCCACAACAACAAACCCGCCCAGGCTTTTCTGTTACGGAAAAGGCTCGGCGGGTTTTACATATCTTGGCAAGATGGTTACACTTGCGCGTCCAAGTCCATGATGATATGGTGAAAGTTCCTTGCGCCGGCCGGAAACCGGCGCAGGTTTGCGCTTACACAGAATGTCCGACACCGGAATTCAATTTATGACAATGCGTTCAAACATTCGTCCGAAATTTCAAGCCTTCAGTTTAAAGACGCTCAGTGCTGCTGTTGTTTCGGCGATGCTGCTTGTCAATGCAAATGCGGCCGGATTGGGCAAACTGACGGTATTGTCCGCTCTCGGGCAACCCTTGCATGCCGAAATCGAGCTGACCTCGGTCGCCAAGGACGAGGCCTCCACGCTGGCACCGCGCCTGGCTTCGATGGATGCATTCAAGCAAGCCAATGTCGAATTCAATCCGGTGTTGTTTTCCTTGCGCTTCGCCGTCGAGCAGCGCGCTGGACGTCATTTCATCCGTGTCACGTCGTCGCAACCGATCAATGAGCCCTTCGTCGACTTGTTGCTTGAGTTGGGCGGCGGCAACACGCGTCTGATTCGCGAATACACTTTCCTGCTCGATCCGGCCGATCTGCGCACTTCGCAATCGCCGCAGGTGGCAGCCCCCATCGTATTGCCGCCGGCGGCCCTGGCGCGTCGCGAGCCGGAAGCGGCGGCCGCGCCGGTTCAGCCGGTCCAGCAGCCGTCCGCGCAAACCGATGGCGTGGCAGCGACCGCCTCCGATAATCCTTCCGGAAAACCCGAGAAATCGGTGCGTCGCGCGCCCCAGCCCATGGCCCCGTCCGCTCCATCTGCTCCGACCGGCGATGCCGGCGAGTACAAGGTGCGCGATGGCGATTCGCTGTCCAAGATCGCCGGCCAGCACAGGCAGCAGGGCGTGTCGCTCGATCAGATGCTCGTCGCGCTGTACCGCGCCAATCCCGATGCCTTCATCGGCAAGAACATGAATCGCTTACGCTCGGGCCAGATCCTGACTCTGCCGAATGCCGAGACGGCGAGCGCGATTGGCGCTTCGGAGGCGCATGGCATCGTCCGCGCCCATGCGAGCGATTTCAATAATTACCGCAACAAGCTGGCCGGGCAGGTCGCTGTCGCGGCGCCGCAACCCTCCGTCGAGTCCAGGCAGAGCGCCGGCGGCAAGATCACGGCGAAGGTCGAGGAGAAGGCGACTCCGGCCAACGAGGCGAAAGACAAGCTGAAACTGTCGAAATCCCTGGCCGGCACTGGCGACAAGGCTGCCGCGAGAGCGGATGAAGACCGGATCGCGACGGAAAAAGCCTTGGCGGAATCCAATGCCCGCGTGAAGGAACTCGAAAAGAACGTCAGCGAGTTGCAGAAACTCCTCGAAATCAAGAACAAGGATCTGGCCGACCGGCAAAGACAGGCCGATGCCGGCAAGGTTCCGGCCCAGCCTGCGGCTTCCGAGCCGGCGCCGGCCGTTGCGTCCGCGCCGGCCCCAGCGCCATCCACACCGTCCGAAGCCAAGCCGGAAGCGTCCGCGGCTTCCGCCGCTGCTTCTGCTCCGGTCGCCGCTTCCGCGCCTCCGGCAGCCAAGCCGAAGATCAAGCGGGTCGAGCCGGAACCCGAGCCCAGCCTGGTCGATTCGTTGTCGGATTATCTCCTTCCAGCCGGCTTGATCGCCGCGCTGGCAGCGTTGGGCGGAGGCTTCTATGTTTGGCGCCGACGCAAGCAGGAGAAGCCTTTCGAAGACAGCATCCTCACCGATTCGAGCCTGAAAACGAATTCGCTGTTCGGCTCGACCGGCGGGCAAAGCGTCGATACCAACAACAGCATCTTCAATTCGAGCTTTGCTCCGTCCGTCAGCCAGCTCGATTCCAATGAAGTCGATCCGGTGGCGGAAGCCGATGTCTATATCGCCTACGGCCGCGATGCCCAAGCCGAGGAGATCCTGAAAGAAGCGCTCCGTACGCAGCCGGAGCGCCACGCCGTGCGCGTGAAACTGCTCGAGATCTACGCCAACCGCAAGGATTTGCGTTCGTTCGAGATTCTTGCCACTGAGCTGTACGGCATGACCAAGGGCGAAGGCGAGGAATGGGCCCAGGCTGCGACGTTGGGACATGGCATCGATCCGAAGAATCCGCTGTATGCGAGCGGCAAGCCGGCCGAGCAAGCGATGGCGGCCGGGGCTGTCTCGGCTTCTCCGCCTGTCGATGAGCCCGATCTGGACGCTTTGATTCCATCGCCGATGCCTCCCGCAGCGGACGAGTCGATGGCGCAAGAGGCGCCGGCGGAGGAGCCCAAGCAGCCGTCGAATGAACTCGATTTCGATCTCGAAGGCTTGAACGAGCAAATCGAAGCGCCGAACACGATTCCGCGCCCGATGCCCGCCGAGATCAAGGCCGAGATGGAGGAAATCAATTTCGATTTCCTCGATAGCGGCAGTGCCACCCAGCAAGCGGAGCAACCAGCGGCCGCCCCAGCCGTGGAGGAACCCGCTCTCGAGCTGCCGCCGGTCGCGCAGGTTCCCGCACCGGAAATGCCGGCGCTGGACATGCCGGCGATCGATATTCCATCACTGGATATCCCCGCGCCGGACGCACCGAAGGTCGCAGCGGAGGAGCCGTTCATGGAACCGGCCGCGATGGAAATGCCGCTTGAAGCGCCGCGGATTCCCGACGATGAAAATCTTGTCGATATCGTGAACGAACAACCGGCGGCTGCGCCGAGCATGGCCGCTGCCGAGCAAAAGACCGAGGCGGAGCTTGAATTCGACCTGTCCGGCATCACGCTCGAGCTTCAGACGGAGGAAGGCAGGTCCGGCCTGGTGCAGGAAGCCTACGCGGTGCACGACACCGGCGACGCCGAGGATTATTCGAACAATGCCGAAATGGCTACCAAGCTCGATCTGGCCGTGGCCTATCAGGAAATCGGCGACAAGGAAGGTGCGCGCGAATTGCTCGATGAAGTGATCAAGGGCGGCACGCCCGAGCAATCGGAAAAGGCACGGACGCTGCTCGCCAAGCTGGCTTGACCGCCTACTTTGTAGATACGGGCGCGGCATGTGGCTGCGCCCTTTTTTATTTCGGTACGTACCTAAAGTCTCGATAGCGGAATGGATCGCGAATTGAAGCGCATCGTCCTCGGTGTCCAGTATGACGGCATGCACTGGCATGGATGGCAGACCCAGCCGGACGGCCATACCGTGCAGGACCGCCTGGAGTTCGCGCTCGAGCAGTTCGCGCGGCAGCCGATCGCCACGACGTGCGCCGGGCGCACCGATACGGGGGTGCATGCGCTCGAGCAAGTCGTGCATTTCGATACCGGGCTCGATCGCGACATGTTTTCCTGGGTGCGCGGCGTCAACGCCTTCCTGCCGCCGTCGATCGCGGTGCGCTGGGCATGCGAAGTGCCGCGCGCTTCCGGCGCGAGCGGCGACGATTTTCACGCCCGTTTCAGCGCCCGGGCCCGAACCTATCACTACGTGCTATACAACCATCCGGTGCGTTCGCCGCTGCTGGCAGGGCGGGCCGGCTGGGTGTTCCGGCCGCTCGACGTGGAAGCGATGCGGCAAGGGGCGAGCCACCTGATCGGTACGCACGACTTCTCGGCATTTCGCGCGGCGGAATGCCAGGCGAAAACGCCGGTCAAAACGATGTACGGCATCGAGATCGAACGGCGCGGCGACCTGATCGTATTCACGCTGCGCGCGACGGCTTTCCTGCATCACATGGTGCGCAACATCGTCGGTTCGCTGATCCTGACCGGCAACGGCAACCAGCGACCGGATTGGATCCGGCAAGTGCTGGAGCAGCGCGACCGGGCGTTGGCCGCGCCGACCTTCATGCCCGACGGCTTGTATCTGGCGAATATCGAATACGATGCGAAATGGCGGTTGCCGCAAGAGGGCGGCGATCCGATTTCCTGGCTTTTGCCCGACACGACGATCCGATGAACCGACGTACCCGAATCAAGATCTGCGGATTGACCCGCGAGGAAGACGTGCGAGCCGCGGTCGGCGCGGGCGCCGATGCGCTCGGTTTCGTGTTCTATGCCAAGAGCCCTCGTTACGTCGTCCCGGAAGCCGCCGCTCGCTTGGCCGCTCTGGTGCCGCCGTTCGTGTCGACCGTCGGCTTGTTCGTCAATGCCTCGTCTGACGAAATCGCGGCGACGGCCGCCCAAGCGCCGCTGGCGTTGCTGCAATTCCACGGCGACGAGACCGTCGAGCAGTGCAGCGCGGCCGCCGAACGCGTCAACAAGCCGTTCATGCGCGCCTTGCGCGTGCGGCCGGGTATGACGCCTGCCGATTTGCTAGAATACGAAGCGAAATATCGCGCCGCCAGCCGGCTGTTCGCCGGTATCCTGCTCGACACCTTTGTCGATGGTTATGGCGGCGGTGGAAAGGTTTTCGATTGGTCTCTCGTTCCAAAAGATCTCGCTCCTCGGGCCGTTTTGAGTGGTGGCTTGAGCGTGCAAAACGCAACTGACGCGGTGGCGCGGGTGCGCCCGTATGCCGTCGACGTCAGCAGCGGCGTCGAACGTTCGGCATCGGAAAAGGGCATCAAGGATGCCGCCAAGATCCGCGCCTTCGTCGAGGCGGTGCGTGCGGCGGATGCAATCGGCTGAATTCCCTGAATCGGCCGAGCCATCGGATAGCAGAGAGATAACCATGAAAGAATTGAATCCGCTCGAACACTACGCGGAGCGCCAGGCCACGCCGTCATCGGCCCATCACCAGGCAGCGCGCTACAACCTTCCCGATTCCCGCGGCCACTTCGGCCCCTACGGCGGATCCTTCGTTTCGGAAACGCTGACCCATGCGCTGTCCGAACTCAAGGACGCTTATGCCCGCTATAGCAAGGAGCCGGAGTTCCTCGCCGAATTCGCCCGCGAATTGAAGCATTTCGTGGGCCGGCCGAGTCCGATCTACCACGCCAAGCGCTGGTCCGACGAAGTCGGCGGCGCGCAAATCTATTTCAAGCGCGAAGATCTCAACCACACCGGCGCGCACAAGATCAACAACGTGATCGGCCAGGCCTTGCTCGCCAAGCGCATGGGCAAGCCGCGCGTGATCGCCGAGACCGGCGCGGGACAGCATGGCGTGGCGACGGCGACGATCTGCGCGCGCTTCGGCCTCGAATGCGTGATCTATATGGGCAGCGAAGACGTCAAGCGCCAGGCGCAGAACGTCTATCGGATGAAATTGCTGGGAGCTTCCGTGGTCCCGGTCGAATCGGGTTCGAAGACGCTCAAGGATGCGTTGAACGAAGCGATGCGCGACTGGGTCACGAATGTCGAGAATACGTTTTACATCATCGGCACCGTCGCCGGGCCGCATCCCTATCCGATGATGGTGCGCGATTTCCAGTCGGTGATCGGCACCGAATGCATCGCGCAAATGCCCGAGATCGCCGGCCGCCAGCCCGACTATGTCGTCGCCTGCATCGGCGGCGGTTCCAATGCGATGGGTATTTTCTATCCTTATATCGATCATCGGGATGTGAAGCTGGTCGGCGTCGAGGCGGCGGGCGAGGGCTTGGAGACGGGCCGGCATTCCGCCTCGCTGACGGCCGGATTCCCGGGCGTCCTGCATGGGAACCGGACGTATCTTCTGCAGGACGAGAACGGCCAGATCATCGAGACGCATTCGGTTTCGGCCGGCCTCGATTATCCAGGGGTCGGTCCCGAGCATGCCTGGCTGAAGGATGCGGGCAGGGCGCAATACGTTTCGGTGACGGACGAAGAAGCGCTCGCAGCCTTCCATCAATGCTGCCGTATCGAGGGCATCATTCCGGCGCTCGAATCGAGCCACGCGCTTGCCTATGCCGCCAAGTTCGCCGCTTCGCTGCCGAAGGACAAGATCATTCTTGCCAATTTGTCCGGCCGCGGCGACAAGGATATGCATACGGTGGCCGAACGCATGGGCATCAAGTTTTGAGCGCCGGCGGCCGGTATCGATAGCGAACCGTCATCCAGCGCCGCCCCATTCGCTGCAGCATAGGGCGGCGTATAACTGAAATCCTTGCCGAATCCCAGACATGTCCCGAATTCAATCCGTCTTGTCCGCGCTTGCAGCGCAAAATCGAAAGGGCTTGATTCCTTTCATCACCGCCGGCGACCCGGCTCCCGAACTCACCGTGCCGTTGATGCATGCCCTGGTGGCCGGCGGCGCCGATATCCTCGAACTCGGGGTGCCGTTCTCCGATCCGATGGCCGATGGTCCCGTGATCCAGCGTGCTTCCGACCGCGCATTGGCGCAAGGCGTCACGTTGCAACGGGTGTTGCAATTCGTTCGCGAGTTCCGCGCCACCAATTCGGCCACGCCGGTCGTCTTGATGGGCTATGCCAATCCGATCGAGCGCATGGGGCTTTGTGCCTTCATCCATGCGGCGCGCGAAGCCGGCGTGGATGGTGTGCTGGTGGTGGATTATCCGCCCGAGGAATGCGAGGAATTCGCGGCGGCATTGAAAGAAGCGGCCCTGGATCCGATTTTCCTGCTGGCGCCGACCTCGACCGAGGAACGGATCGAACAACTCGGCAAGATTGCCAGCGGCTATGTATATTACGTATCGCTCAAGGGAGTGACCGGGGCCGGCCACCTCGATCTCGACGCCGTCGCCGCCATGATTCCGAAGATCAAGAAACATGTGAAAGTGCCGGTCGGGGTCGGTTTCGGGATCCGCGACGGGGCGACCGCCAAGGCGATCGCCTCGGTTTCGGACGCCGTCGTGATCGGCAGCCGCATCATCCAGGAACTGGAAAACACACCGCGCGAGCAAGCCGTCGCGGCGGTGCAAAGCTTGTTGTCCGGTATTAGAAAGGCATTGGATGGCTGATTTTGGATGCAGATGAACTCAAATTGCATAAGTTTGAAATAATGGTAACATCTGATTCCGGTTCGTGATTGCGGACCGGTCTTTGGCACATTTGGCTGCAGCAGGTACAATGCCGCAACAAAAAATTCAGTGAGGTCACCATGAGTTGGCTAGAAAAGCTGCTTCCTCCGCGTATCCAGCGTTCCGAGACGGCACAACGCAAATCGGTTCCGGAAGGCCTATGGGTGAAGTGCCCTTCCTGCGAAGCCGTCCTGTATCGCAGCGATCTGGAGGCGAATATCCATGTCTGCCCGAAATGCGATCATCATTTGCGCATCCGCGCACGCGAGCGCCTCGACGCGTTGCTCGATGCCGGCGGACGTTATGAAATCGGCCAGGAAATCTTGCCGGTCGATACCCTGAAATTCAAGGACAGCAAGAAATATCCGGATCGCCTCAAGGATGCGCTCGAAGCCACCGGAGAGACCGATGCGCTGGTGGTCATGGGCGGCGCGATCATGAGCCTGCCGGTCGTCGTTGCGTGTTTCGAATTCGAATTCATGGGCGGCTCGATGGGCTCGGTAGTCGGCGAGCGCTTCGCACGCGGCGCGCAGACGGCGCTGGAGCAAAAAGTGCCGTTCATCTGCTTCACCGCCACCGGCGGCGCGCGCATGCAGGAAGGCTTGCTGTCGTTGATGCAAATGGCGAAGACGACCTCGATGCTGACCAAATTATCCGAGAAGAAGCTGCCCTTCATCTCGGTGCTGACCGATCCGACCATGGGCGGCGTGTCCGCGTCGTTCGCCTTCATGGGCGACGTCGTGATCGCCGAGCCGAAGGCCTTGATCGGCTTTGCCGGCCCGCGCGTGATCGAGAATACGGTGCGCGAGAAATTGCCGGAAGGCTTCCAGCGTTCGGAATTCCTGCTGCAGAAGGGGGCGGTCGACATGATCGTCGACCGCCGCAAGATGCGCGAGGAAATCGCGCGCCTGCTCGCCTTGCTGCAGGACCAGCCGGCGGAAGTGCTGGCCTGATCGCATCGTTTCGTACGACAACCCGGACCGCATTGCCGTCCGGGTTTTTTGTTCCGTACCGCGTCCCCATATATCGACGGCGTCGTATTCCGTTTTCAAGCTGTTTTCGTTTCGCCATGCAAACTCTCCCCACCACGCTCGACGCCTGGCTTTCGCTGCTCGAGGCGCGTCATGCCAAGGCTATCGACATGGGCCTGGATCGCGTCAAGGCGGTCAAGGAACGCCTTGGCCTGAGATTCGATTGTCCGGTCATCATGGTGGCCGGCACCAACGGCAAGGGGTCGACCTGCGCAATGCTGGAGTCGGTCCTGCTGCAGGCCGGTTATCGCGTCGGGCTCTACATCAAGCCGCACTTCTTGCGTTTCAACGAGCGCGTCCGCATCGGCGGCGAGATGGCGTCCGATGAGGCGCTGATCGCCAATTTCGAGGCGGTGGAAGCCGCGCGCGGCGAGGTGTCGCTGACTTATTTCGAATTCACGACGTTGGCGATCATGCGGCTCTTATCGCAGGCGAATCTCGATGTCGTGATTCTCGAAGTCGGCCTCGGCGGGCGGCTCGACGCCGTCAACGTGATCGATGCCGATGTCTCCATCGTGACCAATGTCGATATCGACCATACCGAATATCTCGGCGATACGCGCGAGAAAATCGGATTCGAGAAGGCAGGCATCTTCCGCACCGGGAAGACGGCGATCTGCAGCGACCCGATACCGCCGCAATCCCTGATCGACCATGCCGTGGAAATCGGCGCCGACCTATGGCTGTTCGGCCGCGATTTCAATTATTCCGGCGACAAGCAGCAATGGAATTACGGCGGCCGTACGATGCGCCGTAATTCGCTCGGTTACCCGAGCCTGCGCGGCGCGAACCAGCTGCTGAATGCCTGCGCAGTCCTTGCCGCCCTGGAAAGCCTGCGCGACCGGCTGCCGGTTAGCGCACAGGAAGCGCGCAACGGGCTCGTCATGGTTGAATTGCCGGGACGCTTCCAGGTATTGCCGGGGCGCCCTTCGGTGATCCTCGATGTCGCGCATAATCCGCATGCGGCCGCGACGCTCGCCCAGAACCTCGCCAACATGGGCTTCCACCGTTATACCTTCGCGGTATTCGGTTCCATGCATGACAAGGATATCGACGGCGTGATCGCGCAGTTGAAGGATCATGTCGATCATTGGTGCGTCACCGATTTGCCGCTGCCGCGCGCCGCATCGGCCGATTACCTGAGGGAGCGGCTCGCCGCCGCCGGCATTGCATTCAGCGCTGAACCGGGCGCCGAAAGAAGCATCCAAGTCTTTCCTTCTCCTGCGGAAGCTTTCGCAAATGCAATGAGTCGAGCAGGCGAGAATGATAGAATTGCGGTTTTCGGATCCTTCCTCACCGTTGCCGGCGTCATGGCCGCGCGAAATCAAGGCAACTGAGGAAGCCTGCTGCGGCGGGCAAACGGAAACCACCGATCTCTCCGACGATTTTCAACAGTTTTCGCATGGGCTTGTTCTCGTTTCTCCGCAAAAACAAGCAAGAAGCTTCCGCCGGCGACAGCGAGTTTTACTCGCGCGCCGAGGAAGAGTCCGGCTCGGCGCGCAGCCGCAGACGGCGTAAGCAGGGCAAGACCGCCGAAGCGGCCGATCCGATCCTGCCGGAAAAGAAGCGCGCCCGTCGCCGCCTGGTCGGCGCCCTGGCCTTGGTGCTCGCGGCGGTGATCGGTTTGCCGATGATCCTCGATTCCGAGCCGAAGCCGGTCGCCGACGACATCTCGATCCAGATTCCATCCAAGGACAAGCCTTTGCCTCCGGCACCTGCCGCGCCCTCGGCGGCGCCGGGCGCCGCATCCGCGGCGCTCGACAAGAAAGAGGAAGTCGTCGAGATACCGCCGCCCGTTGCTACCGCACCGGCGCAGGACGAAGCGGCACCGGCGACCGAGGATGGCAAAGCCGCCATCGCCGGGCAGCCGGCCGAGGCTCCCAAAACCGCGGCCGTCGACAAGAGCGCCGCGCCCGCGCCGGCCCAGGACGGCGCCAAGGCCGATGTCAAACGCGAGCCGGGAAGCAAGGCCGAGGCGGCGGAAAAGCCGAATGACTCGCGCGCCGTCGCCATCCTCGAAGGCAAGGCCGATGCCAATCCTGCCAAGGCCGCGACGGACAAGAAATCCGAGAAGATCGTGCTTCAGGTCGGCGCTTTCGCCACCCAGGAAAAGATCGACGAGGTGCGCAACAAGTTGAAGAA
>DASPLX010000090.1:0-33486 GCA_035627375.1 Paucimonas sp.
GGCGCTATGGCGACGGCGCCGGGTCGGTTTTACTTCAGAATTCGCTTCCATCGTGTGCACGTGTCCACTTAAGTTCAGGGTGGACACGATGCTCGCCGATCTCAACCAGTCGATTCAAGGCGGGATCCCCGGGCGCTTACAAATATCGCTGTCCATCGCTCTCTTCATAAGCTGCCTGAGCATCTTCTCCTGCATGTGCTGTGAGCGCCTTCATTGCTATGCTCAACGCACGAAGTAGATTCGATTTTCCCTCGTTGTTCCTACCAATCAGTACAGTTGAGTCACTTATGGGAATCTTATGCGCATCCGTGATACTTCGAAAATTTGTTACGGAAAATGAAACAAGACGCATCAGGTTCTCCTCCCCAAAAAAGTGTCGAAGCAATATCGCCAGGCATTTAGTGATTGAATTGGCACCAAATCAATTCGCGAACATTCATGTGTACCTTGCGCCTTCTGTCCTTGATCTATAAACGTCCTGCCTTCTAAAAACGTGCAAAACGAACATTAACTCGCACGTCGCTTCGGTAGCCCTTTATCTTTGCAGCCATGCCGCCCGCATGCGGCTCGCGCCCATCGGCTTGGCCTGCGCCGTCAGCGCGACTTGCGGCGCGTCGTCGGCCTGCAGCCGGACCGTGAAATCCATCAATTCATCGCGCCGGAAGGCGTGCACGGTGAGCGTGTCGCCGTCCCGATAACGGGCTAGCAACGCATCGAGATTGGTCGCCGTCACGCGCAAACCGTCGATCGCCGCCAGTACGTCTCCGGCCGACAAGCCGGCGCGGTGCGCGGCGCCGCCTTCATAGACGTTGGCCAGCTTGCAGTCGTTGCCGTCGCGCGTCGCGCGTATGCCGAGGCCGGCCTTGGCATCCTTTCGCTTGTCGCCGTATTCGACACCGAACGGCGCGAGCAGCTTGGCGAGCGGCAGGTCGTCGGTGCCCTTGGTGTAGCGGTCGAGCGCGCGCTTCAGCTTCAGGCCGGTGACTTCGTCGAACAAGGCATACACCTCTTCCTCGGTCACGCCGCGGCCGGCATTGTCGTCGGCGCCGTAGAAATCGCGGCCATAGCGCTGCCACAGCGCGCGCATGACGTCGTCGAGCGATTTCTTGCCCTTGGTTTCGGTGCGGATAGTCAGGTCGAGCGCCATGCCGACCAGCGAGCCCTTCGCGTAATAACTGACGATGGCGTTCGGCGAATTTTCGTCCTGACGGTAATACTTGGTCCAGGCATCGAAGCTCGACTCGGCCACGCTTTGCTTATGGCGGCCGGTGCCGCGCAGGACCGTGTTGATTGTCTTGGCGACGAGCTTGAGATAATCGCCCTCCTCGATCAGGCCGCTGCGCGCCAGCATCAGGTCGTCGTAATAACTCGTGAATCCCTCGAACAGCCACAACAGCGGCGTATACGATTCGGTGCTCAGCTCGTAGGGCGCGAACGCCGCCGGCTTGATGCGCTTGACGTTCCAGGTGTGGAAATATTCGTGGCTGCACAGGCCGAGGAAACTCTTGTAACCGTCCGTCATTTCCTTCTTGCCCTTGACCGGCAAGTCGTTGCGTGAACACATCAGGGCGGTCGATGCGCGATGTTCGAGGCCGCCATGGCCTTCGCCGACCGCCATCGTCATGAAGACGTAACGGTTCATCGGGGCGCGCTTGGTGCGCGGCTCGAAGAAGGCAATCTGCGCTTCGCAAATCTTCGTCAGATCCGCCTGCAGGCGCGCCATGTCGAGGTTCGGCACTCGGCCGGTGATGACGATGTCGTGCGGAATGCCGTGCGCCTTGAAGCTGGCGAGCGCGAAATCGCCCATCTCGACCGGATGGTCGATCAATTCATCGTAGTCGGCGGCGATATAGGTGCCGAAGCCATAGCGCTTGGCCTTCAGTTCGGGCAGCGTGGTGGCGACGCGCCACGTCTTGCAGGCCGGATCGGCGGCGCGCTGGATGTCCACCACGTGCGGCTCGTGCTCCTGCCCTTCGACCCGCAGGAAGACGCTGGTACCGTTGAAGAAGCCATGCGTTCGATCCAGATGCGCGGCCCGCACCGACAGGTCCCAGGCATAGACTTCATAGCGCAGCGTCAGCGGCTTGTCGCACGGCTCGGCGATCCAGGTGTGCTTGTCGAGCTTGCTCAGGTCGATCTTGAGGCCGCCCGAAGTCGCCTCGATGCGGATGATGTTGCGCGCGAACTCGCGGATCATGTAGCTGCCGGGGATCCAGGCCGGCAAGGCGAAGACCTGGCCTTCCGGATCGGGCGCGGCGACGGTCAGCGCGACTTCGAACAAGTGGGCGCCGAGATCTTTGGGAACGATGGTGTAGACGATCGGATGTTTCATGGGCAGGTCTTTCTATCCTCGGACATTGGCGGCGGCGACGGTCAGCGCGATGGCGGCGACGGCGGCGCAGGTCAAGACGAAACGCAGGCGGATCGCCCACTCGGGCATGCGGTACCAGGCGTACAGGCGCTTGTCGACATGATAGGCGGCGACGAAGCCGACCATCAGCACGGCAAAGCCGAAACCGCCGACCATGGTAGCGAACCAGGCGAGCAGCGGCGGCACGACGCTCCAGCCGAACACGCGCTTGGTCTGCTCCGCGCTCAGGTGCCCCGATGCCAGCGCCGCTCCCCAATGGATGCCGCCGACGAAAGCGAAGGTCAGGACGCCATAGGCCAGTTGGGCCTTGATGAAGACGCCCAGCCAGTCGGGATGCGCGAGCCAGCTGGCCAACGCCAGCAACACGAAAGGGATCAGGCCGGCGCAACCCAGCATATGCGCGAGTCGCTTGGTGACGAAGTGCGTGTTCATCGGGAGTGGATCGGCCGGCGCAGCGCACCGGAATGCGTCAAAAAACGCATAGTGTAAGGCATTGCGCGATCGAGGCCCGCTTTACGTCCTGGCGGCGGCGTCCAGGTCCTCGCGGGTGTCGATGTCGCGCAGGATACCGGGATCGTTGACGCTCACCTGAGCGACCGGGAAGGTTTCCAGCAAATCGCGCGCGCCGCGATCGCCTTCCAGCTCCAGCAGGCGGGCCAGATGCTCGCGGCTGAACGCGATCGGATTGCCGCGCCGCCCCTGATAGACCGGCGCGGCGATATCGGCGCCGCCGTCGATCGTCTGCACCAGCGCCGAGATCGTCTCTGGCGCAACGAACGGCATGTCGGCCAGCCCGATCACCCAGCCGTCGCCATCCTGCGCCGCCAGCAGCGCGTGCACCAGTGAAGCCGCCATGCCCTGGCCGGCCTGCGCGCATGGCAGCACGTCGCATCCGAGTTCGCGCAAGGGCCCGACCAGCTCCTGCGCCTCGGGGCGAACGACGGCGATGACGTTGGCCAGCGCGGCGCGCATGCGCCGCGCGCTGGCGACGGCTACCATATCCCCGTCCGGCAAGCGCTGCAGCAGCTTGTCTTGGGTCCCGCTGGCGTCGAAACGGCATCCCTTGCCTGCCGCAAGCAGGATGCCCGTGATTCTGCGTCGATGTGTGGAATGCATGGAGAAACGAATTGATTGCACGACGCATGGAAGATATCCGTGCGCCATGCAATCGGTCAAGCGACGAAAGGTCAGGTAGCCTTGGTCGCGTCCGCAGCCAGATCGAAAGGCAGCTTGCGCAGGCGCTTGCCGGTGAGGCGGGCGATGGCATTCGCGAAGGCCGGCGCAAGCGGCGGCAGGCCCGGTTCGCCCAGACCGGTCGGCGCGTCGCTCGACGGCACGATGTGCACGTCGATCTGCGGCATGTCCGGCATGCGCGCCACCGTGAAGTCGCCGAAATTCTGCTGCTGGACGACGCCGTCCTTGAGCGTGATCGCGGAACCGGGCAAGGTGGTTCCGAGCGCCATCAGCGCGGCTCCCTGCACCTGCGCTTCGATCGACATCGGATTGATCGCGCGATTGCAATGCACGCCGGCGCAGACGCGATGCAGCCTGGGCTTGCCCTGGTCGATCGAAGCTTCCACGACGTACGCGACCACCGTGCCGAACGATTCGTGCAGCGCCACGCCCCAGGCGCGGCCGGCCGGCAGCCTCCGCTTGCCGTAACCGGACTTCGCGACGGCCAGATCGAGCGCGGCGAGATGGCGCCGGTGCTTGTCTCCCAGCAGCTTCTGGCGATAGACGACAGGGTCGACTCCGGCGATCTGCGCCGCCTCGTCGAGCAGCGTTTCCATCACGAATGCCGTATGGGTCGAACCGACCGAGCGCCACCACAACACCGGCACGTTGGCCTCGACATTGTGAACCGACAGCTTCAGCGGCACGGCATACGGCTCGCCCATGCCTTCGACCATCGTGCCGTCGACGCCGTTCTTGACCATGAATTGCTCGAACGGCGTTCCTTTCAGGATCGATTGGCCGACGATGGCGTGATCCCATGCGACGATGTTGCCCTTCGCATCCAGGCCGATTTCGGCGCGATGCAAATGCGATGGCCGATAATAGCCGCCGCGGATATCGTCTTCGCGGCTCCAGATGACCTTGATCGGGCCGCTCTTGCCGGCGGCGCGATACGCCTTGGCGACATTGACGGCCTCGACAATGTAGTCGGAAGTCGGCACGGCGCGCCGGCCGAAGCCGCCGCCGGCCATCATCGTGTTGAGGGTCACCTGCTCCGGCTTGAGTCCCGCGGTGCGCGCAATGGCGGCATGGTCGACGGTCTGGAATTGCGTGCCGGCCCATACCGCGCAGGCATCCTGCCGCAGATCGACGACGCAGTTGAGCGGCTCCATCGGCGCGTGGGCGAGATAGGGGAATTCGAACTCGGCGACGATTTTCCTCGGCGCCGCCGCCAGCCCGGAAACATCGGCATTCCTGGCGACCGTGCCCGGTTGCTTCGCGAGTTCGCGGAAAGCGGCGAATTGCGCCGCGCTATCGGTCTTTGCCACCGCGCTCGCATCCCAGTCGATCGCCAGCGCGTCGCGTCCCTGTTTCGCCGGCCAGTAACCGTCGGCGATCACGGCGACGCCGCTACCTCCGCGATCGGTGGGCACTTGCAGGATATCGACGACGCCCTTGATTTGCCTGGCCTTGCCCGCATCGAATTTTGCGACCCTGGCGCCGAACACCGGCGGCCGCGCCACGACGGCCACCTTCATGCCGGGCATGTGATGATCGATGCCAAACCGCTGCTTGCCGTTCGACTTGGCGCGCGCATCGAGACGCGGCGTCGGTTTGCCGATAATGCGGAAATTACGCGGATCCTTGAGCGCCGCCTTCTCAGGAATCGGCTGCTTCATGGCGGCATCGGCCAGTTCGCCGTAGCTTGCCTTCTTGCCGCCCGGGCCGTACACCACGCCCTTCGCGGTACGGCAGTACTCGGGCTTCGCATTCCATTGCTCGGCCGCGGCGGCGATCAGCATCGCACGCGCCTTGGCGCCGATTTCGCGGTATTGCATGAAGGAGCGGCTGATGGAGCCGGAGCCCCCCGTCATCTGCATGCCAAACATCGGATCCTTGTAGACATCGCCCGCCGGCGCCAGATCGCTGCGGATCTGCGCCCAATCGGCGTCGAGTTCCTCGGCGATCAGCATCGGCAAGCCGGTATTGACGCCTTGGCCGAATTCCAGCCGATTCACCATGACGGTGATCGTATTGTCCGGCGCGATGCGCAGGAAGGCATTCGGCGCATAACCCTGCTGCGATTCCTGCGCCCGGGCGAACTTGCCGGCGCCCGGGACGACAAAGCCGAGCACGAAGCCGCCGCCGGCGAAGGCAGTCATCTTCAGGAAACCGCGGCGCGATACGCCTTCGCCGTCGGCGGCGGTCTCGGCCGCCGCGCTCTTGGCCATCCACTCCATTCGCATCGTATTCTCCTATGAGAAGAGTCGGACTACGGGTCGCTCAGGCCAATGCCTTGGCCGCATCCTTGATCGCGGCGCGGATGCGTTGATAGGTGCCGCAACGGCAGATATTGCCGCTCATCGCGGCATCGATATCGGCATCGGACGGACTGCGATTGGTCTTCAGAAGCGCCGCCGCGCTCATCACCTGCCCGCTCTGGCAATAACCGCACTGCGGGACATCGTGCTTGACCCACGCATCCTGCACGGCCTTGCCGATGCGATCGGCCTCCATCGCTTCGATGGTCGTGATTTTCTGGCCCACCGCCGCGGAAATCGGCGTGACGCAAGAGCGGATCGCCTGGCCGTTCAGATGCACAGTGCAAGCGCCGCACAAAGCCGCGCCGCAACCGAACTTGGTGCCCGTCATGTTGAGATTGTCGCGCAGGGCCCATAGGATCGGGGTCGACGGATCGGCGTCGACTTGCGTATCGCGGCCATTGATGTTCAAGGTGACCATGGTTGCTCCTTGTTTGGTATGTGACGCGGGATGAAAGGTGAAAGCAATATAGCTGAATTTGTATTCCCGCGCGAAGCCGGGTCGCCGGTTGTCCATCGGGCAACGCCGCCAACAAAAAAAGCGCGCAGCCCTGCGGCATGCGCGCTTCTCGATGCGGCTTTCCTTCCTATTTGACGGCGGCGAGCTTGTTCTCGAGCGCCTTGGCGTCGATCGCGCCCGGAATGCGCGAGCCGTCGGCGAAGAATATCGCCGGCGTTCCGGAAACGCGAAGCTTCTGGCCGAGCGCCAAGACCTTGTCGTTCGGATTGCTGCAATTGGCCGGGGTTTCGGCCGGCACCTTCCCGTGCAGCATCCAGTCGTCCCAGGCCTTGGTGCGATCGGGTGCGCACCAGATGTTCTTCGATTTGACCGCCGAATCCGGCGACAGGATGTTGTACATGAAGGTGTAGACCGTGATGTTGTCCACTTCATGCAAGGTCTGGCGGAAGCGCTTGCAGTAACCGCAGTTCGGATCCTCGAAAACCGCGATCACGCGCTTGCCGTCGCCCTTCACCATTTTCACGGCCAGGTCGAGCGGCAGATCGGAGAACTTGATCTTGTTGACTTCATCGATGCGGTCGCGCGTGTAATCCTGGAAGGTCTTGGTATCGAGGATGCGGCCGACGAACAGGTACTTGGCGTTTTCATCGGTGTAGATGATGTCGCCGCCGGTGCGCACCTCGTAGAGCCCGCCGTACGGCGTTTTGGTGACCGAATCGATCTTGGCGTTTTCGCCGAGACGCGGCTCGAGCGTTTTCTTGATGGCCGCTTCCTTCGGGCTCTCGGAGAATGCATAAGTGGCCGCGAAAACCGCGCCGAGGGCCACCGATCCCGCCACAACCGCTTTAATCGACTTCATGATGTCTTCCCAATATAAAAAATGGCAGTCTGCGCGAGCTGCGCAAACCGCGTTGAGGCAGGATTCTACGCCCGCTTTCCAAGCGCGTGGACAACCAATCTGCCTTTAATGAGAGGCAATTTATTGACGAAGCTCAATCCTGCATTGCGCAAAACGCGCACCGGCTCGAATGGAGAGGCGAACAGGCGCTCCAAGCCGTCGGTCGCCAATTGCATCAGCAAGACTTCTTCCTTGCGCGCACGCGCATAGCGCGCAAGGATACGCGAATCGCCGCAATCGCGCCGCATGTCGCGCGGAAGGCCGCGCTCCGCCACCGCTTTCAGCAGCGCGGCGATGTCGCCGAAACCGAGATTCATGCCATGTCCCGCGAGCGGATGCACGACATGGGCCGCGTCGCCGATCAAGGCGACGCGCGGCGCCGTGATCGCGTGCGGCCGGATCAGCGTCAACGGAAACGCCTTCACGTCTTCCGGTTCGATCGGTTGCAAGGCGCCGAGCGTATCTCCGGCATAGGCGGCCAGGCGCTGCGCCAGCTGCGCCTGCGATTCGCGCAACAGTATCTCTGCCAGGGCGTCGGGCGCGGACCACACCAGCGACACCCGCTGCCCCGGCAGGGGCAGCAAGGCGATGATGCCTTCGCCCGCCGTGAACCATTGGCTGGCCACGCCGTGATGCGGCTTGGCGCATTCGAAATTGGCGACCACCGCGCGTTGGTGGTAGGAGCGATAGTCGATCCCGATGTCGCATTGGCCGCGCACCCACGATTGGCCGCCGTCGGCGCCCACCACCAGCGTCGCGGCCAAGGTATCGCCGTTGGCGAGCCGCACATGCGCCGTGCCGGCATCGGTTTGCAACGCCGTCGCGCTCCCATGGACGAGGTTGACGTTCGACGCGAAGCGCAATGCGGCATCGAGAGCCTGGTTCAGGTTCGCATCCTCGACGATCCACGCCAGCGCCCCGGTGCGCGCGCCATAGGCGTCGAACAGCAATCGCCCGGCCTCCCGGCCGCCGTCGCCGCGCACGTCCATCGCGTCGACCGGCGCCACCCGCGCCGCGTCGAGCGCATCCCATACGCGCAGCGCCGACAGCAAGTCGCGAGCCGTGTGATTGAGGGCGTACACGCGCACATCCCAGGCTCCCGCTGCTGCGGACATGGGCTTGGTCGCGGCGGGCGCAAGCAGCGTGACGCTGTGACCGGCCTGGGCGAAACCGAGCGCGGCGGCCTTGCCGATCGCACCGTTGCCTATTACACAAACATCGCTTTGCACATGCATGGATTGGAGTCGCGGAAAAGTTGGAAAATGCGCCGCACGCCGGCATTATAGCCTCGGGCATTGCCGCTGAAAGAAAATCGGGCGCGAAAAATCTTGCACTTTCCGGCAACCCTGATATAATTTTGCGTCTTGGCCCGGTAGCTCAGTTGGTAGAGCAGAGGATTGAAAATCCTTGTGTCGGTGGTTCGATTCCGCCCCAGGCCACCAAATACGAGCGGGTAGGCAATCCTTGATTGCCTACCCGCTTTTCATTTCCGGGCGCCCCGCCCGAGCGCCTCGCGCGCTTGCCGGTCAGGCGAACTGGCGCGCGCCGATCTCCGCCAGCAAGGCGGCCAGCTTCGCCGTGTCGACCGGCTTGACGAAGTGATAGTCGAAGCCGGCCGCATACGATTTCTCGCGGTCCTGCTCCTGTCCATAACCCGTCACGGCGATCAGCACCGCGCCGGCGGTTTCCGGGATGGCGCGCAGGCGGCTGGCCAATTCGTTCCCGTCGATGTCGGGCAAGCCGATGTCGAGCAGGCACACGCTCGGCGCCTCGACGCGGGCGCATTCCAGGGCACTGGAGGCGCGATGCTCGACGAAGACTTCATGGCCCGCCGCATGCAGGAACATCTCCAGCGTACGCGCCGCGTCGATATTGTCGTCCACCACCATCACGCGCAACGCCTTGGCGTAGGCCGGCCGGCGCGGCGCCTCGTCCTCCTGGGGCACGACGCGGGGCGGCAGGGTGACCAGGCGCGGCAGGCGGACGGTGAACGTACTGCCGGCACCAAGTCCCTTGCTGTACGCCTGCACGCTGCCGCCATGCAGCGTCGCCAGGCTCTTGACCAGGGCCAGCCCGAGACCGAGTCCGCCCTGCGAGCGATCGGACGTGCGCTCCGCTTGCGCGAACAGATCGAATACACGCAGCACGAGATCCGGCTCCATGCCGATGCCGTTATCGGTCACGGTCAGCACGACTTCCTGCGCCCAGACTTCCAGGCGCAGCACAATATGTCCGCCGTCCGGCGTGTACTTCGCCGAATTGTTGAGCAGATTCGCGATGACTTGCACCAATCGCTTCTGATCGCCCAATACGCCAGCCGACTCCTGCGGCAACTGCAATTCGAGGTGATGCTGGCGGCTCACGATGAGCGGACTGACCTGCTCCACCGCGTCCGAGATGATGTTCTTGATGTCGAGCGGCTCCTTATCCAAGGTCACGAGGCCGCGCGTCACGCGCGAAACGTCAAGCAAATCATCGACCAGGCTGGTCATGTGATCGACCTGGCGGGCGATGATGTCGCTGGTCTGCTTGACGCGCGCTTCGTCGAAATGCACCAGCTTGAGCAACTGCGCAGCCGCCGAAATCGGCGCCAGCGGATTGCGCAATTCATGGGCGAGCATGGCGAGGAATTCGTCCTTGCGCTTGTCGGCGGCACGCAACTCCTCTTCCGCCTTGTGATGCTCGGCCTCCTTTTGCTGCAGCGCCTCGGCCATCTTGTCCAGCGCCCGCGCCAAATAGCCGATCTCCTCCGTGCCGTATGGAATGCCGGTACGCGCATCCAGCCGGCCGGAGGCGATCTTCTCGGCGGTGACGACCAGCGCCTTGACGCGCCGCACGATGATCACGTTACCGGCCAGCCAGGTGGCGACCAGGGCCAGCAGCGTCGTCGCGCCGAGCGTGATGAGCGCCATCACTTGGTCGTGCCAGGCCGGCCCGACGATCTGCTCGCTCGGTATGCCGATCGTGACGGTAAAGTCGGAAATATCGGAAGCTCCGACGCGGGCGAACGCATGGAGCCGCTCCACGCCGTCCGGGCCCGTGAGAATCTGCGGACGCCGCTGTTCGCGCGCCATCGCCATCATCATCTGCGGCGCAGCCTTCAGGCCGAACCATTTCTCGGGATCGGGGCGACGCGAGATGATGGTACCCTCGGCGTCCGCCGTGATGAGAATCGAACCGGGCGGCAGGTTGATGCCGCTGATGAATTTGTCCAACTCGAGCAAATCGAGCGCGGCGAACATCACCGCGACTACCTCGTTGTCGGCGTTGGTCACCGGGTAAGTCAGATTGATCGTGTGCTTCTGGATCACGCGTCCGAAAACGTAATTGCCGGCGATAAAGCGGCGCTCGGCGATGGCGCGCCTGAAATGGGAGCGGTCGGCCAGGTTGACCGGCTTGAGCGAGGGAATGGCGCTGCACGTGACATCGCCGTTGAGCTGGATGAGGCCGAAGTTGGCGTAGCCCGGATTCTTCTGCAACATCGTTCTGAGCAGCGCATTGCACTTCTCCGGATCGCCGAGCAGGTCCGGAATACCGGACAGGTCTATCAGGATCTGGCGCGCGGCTTCCAGCGATTTCGCTTCATTGGTCGCGGCCAGGCTCGCCAGGCGCTGCAAATGCTCTTCCGCGGTGGCAATCGCCTGTTGCCGCTCCTTCCATCCGGTATAGATGGTCATCAGCACGGAAGGCGCGATGGCAAGCGCGACCAGAAGCATCAACCGGCTGCGCAAACTGTTCAATTTGAAAAAGCGAATCGCCATTCTTGTCCATTCCGGCTCGGTGGGACGGGCGCGGCTTCGATCGCCGCGCCTCGCACCCTATTCTGTCACCTCTTGCTGCGTGCGAAATTGTCGCCGAATCGGATGATTCCTGCAGCAGCGCGACGCAAGACATCCACATCGTCCGAAATGAAGTTGACGCGGATGCATCCCGCCACGCCGAGCGCCTCGCCCGGCATGACGGCGATCTTTTCCTGCTCGAGCAAGCCTTCGACGAAGCCGACCGTATCCATGGTCAGCGCGGAAATATCGCCCCACAAATAGGGACCGGCCGCCGGCTTGTGCATCTTCATCCACGGAATGCCTTGAAACATATCGACCACGACATCCCTGCGCTCGCGATAGTCGTTCATCATCTCGACCGGGTCGCCTTCCGCGAACGCCGCCTCGGTGGCGGCCTGCGTGATGGCGGAAGCGGCGGCGGTGATCGGCCCTTGCAGCGTTTGCATCGCCTCGATGACGCGCGCCGGAGCCACCGCGAATCCCACCCGCCAACCCATCATCGCGTAGCTCTGCGACGCGGAGAATACCGTGATGACGCCGGGTTCGCGCCAATCGCCGAGCGAGGCGAGACTGATATGTTCGCCTTCGAAGATGAGCTTCTCGTAACTTTCGTCGCAAATCGCATAAGCGCCATTCGCGATCGTCCACTCCTTGATCGCCAGCAGCTCCGACTTGGTGAACACCTTTCCCATGGGATTGTGAGGATTGTTGACGACGATGACCTTGGCCTTCGGGAACGCATCGAGCGTGGCCGCCGAGATCTGCTCCGGCAGATCGACCAGGATCGGCCGCAAGCCGAGCAGCTCCGAGATCGCCACATAAGCCGGCCAGTGCGGCTTGAAGATGATGATCGAGTCGCCCGGATCGGTAACGGAATACAACGCTTCATAGACGGCTTGCTTGGCGCCGTTAGTGACGATGACTTCCTCGGGCCGCGCTTCGATGTGATTTTCGGCGCGAAGTTTCCTCACCAGCAGGTTGCGCACGCGTCCCGCGCCGACCACTTCCGTATACGGCAGGCGCGCCTTGCGCAACTCTTCGATCGTGCGCTCCACCACGGCCTTGGGCGCCGGGTAGTTCGAGATCGCGATCGACAAATCGATCACATCCTCCCCTCTCGCTTTCATTTCTTCCGCACGGCCGTGAATTGCCGTGGTCGCCAAGGGACGCGCTAATCGAATGCGATTGGAAATCTCCATCTTTTCATACCTTTCAGGCTGACATAAGCGTACATGTATTGGAATTATTCGCTGCCGAAGGTGGTTTGCGGCGACGTCGAAACGCGACGCATAAAACATGCAACTTGAGTGTCCTATGATAAAAATCAATACGAAACTCTCATGTATCCGGTATTGCACGGACACAAATTTCCCCTGAGAGAGCACTCAATACACCGGGCTCGGTAAGCGGGAGTAGTAAAGCGCAATCGATATGCTTACGTCAAGGAAACTGTATGCCGCTCAACCGCTGCGGTGCCGGATCCGGCATAAGAAAGGGAATGGATGCGAGCCGTGCATGCCGAGCCTGATCATGTTTTGCTGCAACGTCAGTACCGGGCGCGCTCGGCATGAAAGATGAAACCGCCCGCCGTGGAGGAAGAACCGGGACCGCCGCGCTGCGGCTCAATTCAACCTGCGTTCTTCCTCGATCCCCGGAGCCACCGGCCTTTCCAATTGGCGCTGGCGATTGGCGCGTACGAGGATGCGCACGAACTCGCGCACGATCTGGCGTTCGCGCTCGTCGAGCAATTGCAAGTCGGCCACCAACTTCAGATCCTCGGATTTCACGTTGTTGATGGCGTCGTGCACTTCGATGCGTTCGTCATTACCGCCGAAACGCAACCAATCGACCGGCACCAGCAGCCACTCCGCCAGCGTGCGCATCTTGTCCTGGGTCGGAATGGCTTCTCCGACCAGCCACTTGCGCGCGGCATGGACAGTGATCGGACGGCCGGGGAAACGCACGTTGAAGTCGCGCGCCAGTTCGGTCGGACTATCGGCGGAGTGATGGGAATTCTTCAGCGCCTGGCGCAAACGGCGGCTGAAACCTTCTCGTTCGTTTGAGATCTTTGGCACTGCGTTGCCTCCTGGCCTGCAACGGTGCCGATGAAAAATCGTCCGTTGCCGCTTCCGGTTTGACTGCTGATTGGCGCAAAAGAATAGCAGAGAGTTATACCACATGGTGAGATTGTAGGTTTGTACTTACTAGCCACCAACAGTCAAGCTGTAGCCGTTTTTGCAATTCTTATGATGTGAATCGCACAACTCCTTTGTTGCCCGAAAGCATTCTTGGGCGTTCCGTTCCAAAAGATAAATCACAAGGAGCATGCATCCGGAACGGCCGATCGACATGCAATATCGACAACATCCACAGACAAATCTGTTGCAGCAAATGTGAAATATTGTCACGCTGCCATGGCGGCAAACCCATGCTGGATATAGTTTGTTAAATTAGGATCGAATTCACAAATAACGAAAAACAAACACAACCCCAGGGATCCCGACATGAGAATCGCCGTTCTTGACGACGACCGCAGCCAGATAGAACTGGTATGCCAAGTCCTCGCCGCAGCCGGCCACACCTGCCATCCGTTCCAGAGCGGCAGAGAAATGCTGAATCAGTTGCGGCGCGAAAGCTTCGACATGCTGATCCTCGACTGGCAGGTGCCCGACCTGACCGGGCCGGAAGTGCTGCGCTGGGTGCGCGAGAAACTGCCCGCCATCCTGCCGGTGCTGTTCATGACCAGCCGCTCGGGCGAGGATGACATCGTATCGGGGCTCGCGGCCGGCGCCGACGATTACATGATCAAGCCGATCCGGCGCGGCGAACTGGTCGCACGGGTGCAGGCATTGCTGCGGCGCGCCTATCCGAGCCAGAATCCTGTCGAGCAGATCCAGTTCGGCGACTATGTGTTCGAATCGCGTACCGGGCGCCTGACGGTCGGAGGCAATCCGATTGACGTGACGCAAAAGGAATTCGACCTGGCCCTGCTGTTTTTCCGCAATCTCGGCCGGCCGCTGTCGCGCGCCTACATCCTGGAAGCGGTATGGGCGCGCGACGTGGAAATTCCGTCCCGCACCATGGACACGCATGTCTCGCGCGTGCGCAGCAAGTTACAATTGAGGCCGGAAAACGGTTTTCGCCTGGCCCCTGTCTATAGTTACGGCTATCGCTTAGAGCAAATATCACAATAGGACTCCAGGGGCGGCGCAGGGAGAAACAATGCGCAAGCCCCTCTGTCGACTCTTGTTGCTGCTGGTCTTGGCAGCGGGTTCGGCGCATGCCGGCCCGGCAGCGGCGGAAGGCAAACCCGGCAGCATCACGGTCGCTGCCGCCGGCATCATCTATCATGCCCAGGCGGGCGACACCCTGATGTCGGTCGCGCAGCAATTCACCGGCAAGGCCGCCAACTGGGCCGCGCTCGGCAAACTCAACGACATCCGGAAAGACGACAGCATCCCGATCGGTACCGGCATCGTGATCCCGGCCGATCTGCTCCTCGACGAGCCGACCGAAGCCAAGGTCGCGGCGCTGTCCGGCACGATCGTCACAAAAGGAGCCGACGGCGGCCGGATCGCGCTCGCCGTCGGCGCCAGGATCATCGAAGGCATGGAGATCGAGACCAGCGCCAACGGCTTCCTGACGATCACCCTGCCCGATTCCTCGCGGGTGTCGATTCCCTCCAACAGCCGCGTCAAGCTCGCCAAGCTGCGGGTCACGCGCTATACCAAGAGTCCGCGCACCGAAGTGACGCTCTTGCGCGGCCGGGTCGAGTCGCGCGTCGCCCCGCTCGAAGCGATCAAGGGCAGGTTCGAGGTGCATACGCCGCGCTCGGTGGCCGGCGTGCGCGGCACGCACTTCCGTGTCGGCTGGAACGGCAAGACAGCCGCCAACGAAGTGCTCGACGGCAGCGTCGCCGTCGGCAAGGACAGGCAAACCGAGACCGTGCGACTGGCTGCCGCCAGGGGCAGCGTGGCGGGGGCCGCCGGCGTCGGCCCGGCGGTCGACCTGCTGCCGGCGCCGCAGGTCGCCGCTCCCGCCGGCACCGACTATCCGGCTCCGGCATTCACGCTGGTTCCGGTGAGCGGCGCCGCGGCCTACCACGTCCAGGTCTCGACCGACCGCGATGCGCAGAACGTCATCGCGGAAAGCCGCTCGCCACAGACGACACTCAAGGTCGACGGCATACGCGACGGCGACTACTTCATGCATGTGTCAGCTATCGACCAGGCCGGACTCGAGGGCTTGGTCCGGACCCAGGCCTTCCGCCTGCAGATCCGGCCCGAAAGCCGCGCCAGGCCCGCCGCCTCCGGCGCTCCCTTGGTCGAGCGCAGCGACAGCAAGACTGTCACCTTGCGCTGGCCGGCGCAAGCCGGCAAGCAATACCGTCTGCAAGTCTCGCGCGACCCCGATTTTTCCTGGTTGATCCACACGAAGCAGGTCACAGCACCGGAAGCGACCCTGCCGCGTCCCGATTTCGGCACTTACTACGCGCGCGTCCAGACCGTGAACGCCGACGGCAGCGTCAATGCTTTCTCTCCCGTGCAGCCGTTCGTCGTCACCGATCACTGGGTCATCAATGACGGCAGCCAAGCCAAGGTGACGGGCTCGCCATCGGGCGCCAACCGCTAGAGCCTGTTATGAACTCAAGCATGGGTCACGTTCGAGCCAGAAGGAATGCAGCGCCAAGCGCGACGTGCCGCTCAGGCCGGGTGCCTGAGCAAGCGGCGCAACGCGGCGATGCCACCTTCTGGCTCGAACCCTCCGGGCGGCCGCCGGAACCGGCCGCCTACGTGGTTGCCGGGAGGACGCCTAGTCCTCCTTGCCGCAGCACCCGTTACGACGCGTCGCCGCGCCTAGCATGCAGCCGATTCTGGCGGCTGCGTGCCCCATGTTTGGGTTCATAACAGGCTCTAGATGCGCCGCCGCGCCCGCGTCATGAAGAACCATCGCGCCGTGCCGCTGACGCGGCGCGTGGCCTTGCGCGAATGGTTCGCGATCCTGTGCGCGCTGCTCGGATTGGCGGTGCTCCTCGGCCTGCAGAACGGACTCGGCCGGCTCGACCAGACCCTCTACGATCAATTCCTCAGCACCGCCGGACGGCCCGCGCGCGACGACATCATCATCGTCGCGATCGACGACTTCAGCCTGTCTCAGCTCGGCCGCTGGCCCTGGCCACGCACCCATCATGCGCAACTGCTGCAACGGATCACGGCCGCGCAGCCGCGCGTGGTCGGCCTCGACATCATCCTGAGCGAACCGGAACAAGCGCAAGCGAACGGCTCCCGACCCGGCGACACCGCCTTGGGCGACGCCTTGCGGCAAAACCGCCTGGTCGTGCTGCCGCTGGTGTTGACCGACACCGGCTCGGGAATCGATGCCCTGCCGCCGATTCCGGAGCTGGCCGACGCCGCCTGGGCCGTCGGCCATATTCACCTGCAGCACGACAGCGACGGCGTGGTGCGCAGCGTATTCCTGCGCGAAGGCCGCAACGACACATGGTGGCCGCACTTCGCGCTGGCGCTGTCCGATCCCCGCTTCGCAAGACGTCCGGCCGGCGATCCGGCGGCCGGCGATCCGGCGGCCGGCGCACCGGCGGCCGCGGCCCTGCAGCCGCCGCGCGCGCGCGACGGCTGGCAACGCGCCGACCAGATGTACATCCCCTTCGCCGGGAACAGCGGCCATTTCCGCTCGGTGCCCTATGTTTCCGTGCTGCGCGGCGAAGTGCCGGCGCAGTTTTTCAAGGACAAGCATGTGCTGATCGGCGCCACCGCCGTCGGCATGAGCGATGCCTATCCGACGCCGATATCGGGCCGGTCGGGAGCCATGCCGGGCGTCGAAATCCATGCCAACATTCTTGCCAGCCTGCTCGACCGCCGGACGATCACGCCCGCCCAAGCGTGGCAAACCGCCGCGTTCAGCGCGTTGCCGGTGGTGCTGGCGCTAGTCGCCTATCTGCTGCTCGCGCCGCGCCTGGCCTTGCTGGTGAACGCCGGTTTGTTCGCGCTGACTATCGGCACGAGCTATCTCGCCCTGCGCGCCGGTTGCTGGATCGCACCGTCGGCCGCCCTGATCGCGCTGGCGCTCTCCTATCCGCTCTGGAGCTGGCGCCGCCTGGAAGCGGCGATCGCCTATCTCGGCCAGGAATTCGAGCGCCTCGATCAGGAGCCGCACCTGCTCCCGGAGCCCGGCGCCGTCCACGCCGACCAGATCGAAGACGTACTGGAACGACGCATCAATGCGATGAAAAACGCGGTCCGGCGCGTGCGCGACTTGCGGCAATTCGTCTCCGACAGCCTCGACAGCCTGCCCGACGCGACGCTGGTGACAGCGACCGACGGCCGCATCCTGATCGCCAACCGCCACGCCCGCGCTTACTTCGCCTCGCATGGCCGGATGCAGCTTGCCGATGCCTCACTGATCGATGTCCTGGGCACGCTGAAATCGCCGCAGCCGGTCGATCACGCCGGAGCGGCGCCGTTCCGCTGGCGGGATTTGCTCGACTTGCGCGCGACCACGGCGCTCGCCAACGGCGTGGCGGCCGCCGACGAGCGCGGCCGCGATCTCCTGGTCAAGAGCGCGCCCTGCTATTCCGGCAGCAACGCGCAGACCGGCTGGATCGTCAGCGTGATCGACATTTCGACCATCCGCGCCGCCGAGCGCAGCCGCGACGAAACGCTGCGCTTCCTGTCGCACGACATGCGCGCCCCCCAGGCATCCATCCTGGCGTTGCTCGAATTGCAAAGCGATCCGGCCCTGGCCGTGCCGCAGGAGGAATTCTTCGCGCGCATCGACAAGGCGGCGCGCCGCACGCTCGGCCTGGCCGACAATTTCGTGCAGCTGGCGCGCGCCGAATCGCAAGAGTACCGCTTCGAGGAAGTCGATTTCCAGGACATGCTGTTCGACGCCACCGACGAAATGTGGACGCTGGCGCAAGGCAAGAACATCCGCATCGTGACCGACATCGTTTCCGACGCCGGCACTGAGTTTCCGGTACTGGCCGACCGCACGCTGATGACGCGCGCGCTCGTCAACCTGCTGTCGAACGCCATCAACTACAGCCCGGAGAACACGACCATCACCTGCACGCTGCGCCATCCGCTGAACCAGCCCCCCGAGTCCGTGTATTGCAGCATCAGCGACCAGGGTTACGGCATCGCGCCGGCTGACCAGGCAAAACTGTTCCGCCGCTTCGTGCGCGTGAGCCAGCCCAATCAGCCGCGCAATGAGGGGATAGGTTTGGGCTTGGTCTTTGTCAAAACCGTGGTCGAGCGGCATCTCGGGCAGCTCGGCTTCTCGAGCCAGGCCGGCGAAGGCACCACCTTCACCCTCGTCCTGCCTGGCTTGCCTCCGGAAAACGGCAGATAAATCAAGCACTTCGCCGTTGCTTATCCGGGCAGGCGCGCTCTTATGCATTGCAGCAACACGTTATAATAACGGTCGATTTCCGCAACGTTTTGGCCCTGGGGGCCTACTCCGAAATGCAACTGCTCGCCGTCGGCCTGAATCACACCACCGCCCCCGTCGCTCTGCGCGAGAAGGTGGCGTTCCCGGCCGACCAGATCGGGCAGGCGGTGCACGCGGCACGCGCATGGTTCGGGCGCCAAGCCTCGCCCGGCCATCACGACGAGGCGGCGATTCTCTCCACTTGCAACCGCACCGAGCTGTATACCGCCAACCATGTCCCCGGCGGCGTCGATGCGGCGATCGATGCAACCGCGCATTTCCTGGCCGAGTACCACAAGCTGCCGTACGCGGAATTGCGCCCCTACCTGTACACGCTGCCGCAGCACAACGCCGTGCGCCACGCGTTCCGCGTCGCTTCCGGTCTCGATTCGATGGTGCTGGGCGAACCGCAGATCCTCGGGCAAATGAAGGATGCCGTACGCCAGGCCGAGGCTGCCGGCGGGCTCGGCACCTACCTTCACCAGATGTTCCAGCGCACCTTCGCCGTCGCGAAGGAAGTGCGCAGCACGACCGAGATCGGCGCGCACAGCGTATCGATGGCCGCGGCCGCGGTGCGGCTGTCGCAGCGCATTTTCGACACGCTCACCGAGCAGCACGTGCTGTTCATCGGCGCAGGCGAAATGATCGAGCTGTGCGCGACCCATTTCGCCGCGCAGAATCCGCTGTCGCTGACCATCGCCAACCGCACCATGGAGCGCGGCGAAGCCCTGGCGCACCGCTTCAACGGCCGCGCGATCCGCCTTGCCGACCTGTCCGATCAACTGTCGAAATACGACGTCGTCGTCTCCTGCACGGCGTCCACGCTGCCGATCATCGGCCTCGGCATGGTCGAGCGCGCGGTCAAGGCGCGCCGCCACAAGCCGATGTTCATGGTCGACCTGGCAGTGCCGCGCGATATCGAAGCCGAGGTCGGCCGCCTGAACGACGTCTTCCTCTATACGGTCGACGATCTTGGCAAGGTGGTGCAGGCCGGCATGGAGAACCGCCAGGCCGCCGTCGCCCAAGCCGAAGCGATCATCGAAACGCGCGTGCAATCCTTCATGCATTGGATCGAGACGCGCGCCGTCGTGCCGGTGATCCAGGATCTGCACGAAACCAGCGAAGCCATACGCCTGGCCGAACTCGAACGCGCCAGGAAGCTGCTCGCCAAGGGCGAGGCCATCGACACGGTGCTCGAAGCCTTGTCGAAAGGCTTGACCGCCAAGTTCCTGCACGGTCCCCAGCAAGCCCTGCACAACGCCCAGGGCGACGAACGCGCGCGCCTGGCCGCGCTTCTGCCGCAACTGTTCCGCACCAAGCGTTAGGGTAGCCGAGCGCGGCGCCATCCGCCGGATGCGCGCACCTCCCCGGCGGCCGCGCCGCCGCCTCCAGCAAGATATTCCATTCCGAAAAGATGCCGATGAAACCGTCAATGCTTTCCAAGCTCGACCAACTGAGCCAGCGCCTGGAAGAAGTCAATCACCTCATGATCCAGGAGAACGCCACCGCCGACATGGATGCCTACCGCAAGCTCGCGCGCGAGCATGCGGAACTCGGCCCCTTGGCCGCCTTGTACGCCGACTATCGGCAGGCCGAGAACGACGTGAGGACGGCCCAGGAGATGCTGTCCGATCCCGAGATGAAGGAATTCGCGCAAGAGGAAGCGGCGGCGGCCAAGGCGCGCATGGAGCAGCTCGAGCTCGACCTGCAAAAGATGCTGCTGCCGAAAGACCCCAACGACGAGCGCAATATCTTCCTCGAGATCCGCGCCGGCACCGGCGGCGACGAGGCGGCGCTGTTCGCCGGCGACCTGTTGCGCATGTACACGCGCTACGCGGAACGCAACCGCTGGCAGGTCGAGATGATTTCCGAATCTCCGTCCGAACTCGGCGGCTACAAGGAAGTGATCGTGCGCCTCGTCGGCTTCGGCGCCTATTCGAAGCTGAAGTTCGAATCCGGCGGCCACCGCGTGCAACGCGTGCCGGCGACCGAAACCCAGGGCCGCATCCACACTTCGGCCTGCACCGTCGCCGTGATGCCGGAAGCCGACGAGGTCGAGGACGTGAACATCAATCCGGCCGATATCCGCATCGATACGTTCCGCGCTTCCGGCGCCGGCGGCCAGCATATCAACAAGACCGATTCGGCGGTGCGCATCACGCACATGCCGACCGGCATCGTGGTCGAATGCCAGGACGACCGCAGCCAACACAAGAACAAGGCGCAGGCGATGAAGGTGCTGGCGGCGCGCATCAAGGATGTGCAATTGCGCGAACAGCAGGCCAAGGAAGCGGCGACGCGCAAGTCGCTGATCGGTTCGGGCGACCGCAGCGAACGGATCCGGACCTACAATTTCCCGCAGGGCCGCATGACCGACCATCGCATCAACCTGACGCTGTACAAGCTCGACTTCATCATGGACGGCGATCTCGATGAATTGACGACGGCGCTGGCGGCCGAGCATCAGGCGGAATTGCTCGCCGCGCTCGGCGACAGCGAAGCTTCGGCGTAGCCAACGCGATGCCGCGGCATAGACCGGCTTGCTCGCCAGGTGAAGCCGGGGATTCGCGGCCGGCAGCGCAAGCCTCCTGCCGCGGCCGTGGCGACAGTGCATAATGTGCGCTGCCCCGGCCAACCCATTTATCGCTCACTCGCATCGGACCATGAAATCCACGAAACCCGCATTGCTCGCCATCGGCCTCGCCGCCCTCGGACTCCTGGGCGTCGGTCTCTATCAGCAACACGTGCAGGAAATGTTTCCCTGTCCGTACTGCGTCCTGCAGCGCTACGCATTCTTCGCGATCGCCGCGTTCAGCCTGGCGGCGGCGGCGTTGCCGCCGCGCGCGGCCCGTATCGGCGCCGGACTGGGATTGCTGTCGGCGCTGACCGGCATCGGCCTGGCCGCCCGCCTCGTCTGGATCCAGGCGCATCCTTCCGTGTCGTGCGGCATCGATCCGCTCGAGACCGCCTTGAACAAGATTCCATCGGCCAAGCTGATGCCCTGGCTGTTCCGCGCCGACGGCTTCTGCACCACCGAGTATCCGCCGCTGCTCGGCCTGTCGACGCCGCAATGGGCGCTCGTCTGGTTCGTGATTCTCGCGCTCGCGCTCGGTTGGGCCGTGTTGCGCCGCCCGCGCTGATGCCGCACGAAATCGCGATCGCCGCCGGCGCCGAGATCGGCGCGGTGCTGATGGACTCGCCGCTCGACGCGGTCGATACGCGCATCCTGGTGATGCATGCCTTGGGATTGTCGCGCACGCAATTGATCACGCAAGACCGGCGGGCGTTGACGGCGGACGAGGCGCTGCGGTTGACCGCCTTGCTGCGGCGCCGCCTGCAAGGCGAGCCGATCGCCTACATCACCGGCGAACGCGAGTTCTACGGCTTGCCGTTCAGCGTCACGCCGGCGGTGCTCATTCCGCGGCCGGAGACGGAATTGCTGGTCGATCTGGCGCTGGAACGCCTGCCGCCGCAGGGCGCCGCGCTCGACATGGGAACCGGCTCGGGCGCCATTCCCGTCGCGCTCGCGCATACCCGGCCCGATGCCGCCGTCACGGCGCTCGACGTCAGCGCGGCCGCGCTCGAGGTTGCGCGCGGCAACGCCGTGCGTCACCGCGCCGGGGTCGAATTCCTGCAAAGCGACTGGTATGCGGCGCTCGGCGACCGGCGTTTCGACCTCATCGTTTCCAATCCGCCGTACATCGTTGCCGGCGACGCGCACTTGTCCCAGGGCGATCTGCGCTTTGAACCGGTCGATGCGCTGACCGACCACGGCGACGGCCTGTCGGCCCTGCGCACCATCATCGCCGGCGCGCCGCGCCACCTCGCGCCCGGAAGCTGGCTGTTGCTCGAACACGGGTACGATCAGGCGCCGGCGGTGCGCGCCCTGCTGACGGCAAACGGCTTTCTCGATGTGCAAAGCTGGCGCGACCTGGCCGGCATCGAACGCGCGAGCGGCGGCCGCCATTCTGCCTGATTCGCCGCAATATCTGCGATTCCGGCACAAGTCGGCGACCTCCCGCCTTTGCTAGAATCGTCTTCCCTTTTCGGAGGACGTTCGCATGCGGAAATTCCTGCTCATCGTTTCGGCCCTGCTGTTCGCACCGCTGTCGGCGGTCGCCGACGCCGCGCCGCCGCCACAACCGCAGCAGTTGAAGGCGCTGCTCGACAGCGATTGGCAATGGACCATGCGCCATCAGCCCGAGTATGCAACGTATGTCGGCGACAAGCGCTACAACGACCGCCTATCCGATACCTCGCTCGCCGCCAGCCTGGCCGCCAACGCGCACCAACGGGACATGCTGGAACAGGCCAGGCGGATCGACCGCAACGGCTTGAGCGTGCAGGAGCGCATTTCGCTCGATCTGTTCCTCTACGAGAAAACCAAGGCGGTCGAAGCGGCGCAATTCTATGAATACATGCCGCAACCGATCACGCATCTCGACGGCATCCATATCGCCCTTCCGCAACTGGTCGCGCAGACGCCGTTCGAGAATGCCAAGGATTACCACAACTACCTGGCCCGCCTGCGCGGCCTGCCCAAGTACATCGACGGCATCATCGGGCAAATGCGCAAAGGCATGGAGACCGGCTGGGTCGCGCCGGCCGTGACCGTGCAACTGATTCCCGATCAATTGAAGGAATTCGTCGCCAAGCTCGAAGAAGGCCCGGTCGCCGCGCCGTTCAAGAATATCCCGGCCTCGATTCCGAAGAGCACGCGCGAACGCCTCGCGCAAGAAGGGGAAAAGGTGCTGCGCCAGCGCGTCGCGCCGGCCTTCGTCAAGCTGGAAGCCTTCGTGCGCGAACAATACCTGCCGAAGTGCCGCGCCACGATCGCGGCCACCGCCCTGCCGGCCAGCCCGGCCTACTATGCGCATGCGGTCCGGCACAGCACGACCACCGCGATGACGCCGCAAGAGATCCATGAACTCGGCTTGCGCGAAGTCGCGCGCATCCAGGGCGAGCTGCGCGCGGTGATGAAGCAGGTCGATTTCAAGGGCAGCCTCGCGGACTTCGCCAAATTCCTCAACACCGACCCGCGTTTCTACTTCACGAAGCCCGAAGACTTGCTCGAAGCCTATCGGGACATCCTCAAGCGCGCCGTGGCCGGCCTGCCGCGCCTGTTCGCCGAATTGCCGCGCGTGCCGGTCGATGTCAAGGCCATGCCGGACGTGGGCGCGGAAAACCAGACCGCCGGCTACTACGAGGCGGGCGCGCCGGACGGCTCGCGGCCCGGCTATTTCGTCGCCAACCTGTCCAAGCTCCATGCGCGCCCGAAATGGGGCATGGAAACGCTGACCCTGCACGAGGCCGTGCCCGGCCACCACTTGCAGATCGCGCGGGCCCAGGAATTGAAAAACATTCCCGAGTTCCGCCGCTTCGGCTGGTATATCGCCTTCGGCGAGGGCTGGGCGCTGTATGCGGAAAGCCTGGGCGGCGAACTCGGCTTTTTCTCCGATCCCTATTCGAAGGCCGGCCATCTGAATGCCGAATTGTTCCGCGCCGCGCGCCTGGTGGTCGATACCGGCATGCACGCGCTTGGATGGTCGCGCGAGAAGGCGATCGATTACCTGAACGCCAACACCACCAATCCGCCGCACGATAACCGGGTGGAGATCGACCGCTACATCATGTGGCCCGGCCAGGCGCTCGGCTACAAGATCGGCCAGTTGAAGATCAAGGAGTTGCGCGAGAAGGCGCGCGCGGCGCTCGGGCCGAAATTCGATCTGCGCCGCTTCAACAACGCACTGATCGACAACGGGCCGCTGCCGTTGGCCGAGCTGGAAACGCAGATCGAGCGCTGGATCGGCGAACAGTTGCCGCCCAAGCCATAAGCAGGACGTCCGGCGCGCCGCCGGGCGCCTGGTTTCCGGGTCCGCGACTTATCCTTCTTTCAAGCGGCAAAAGCGCGAATACGGAATACGTCCGGCATCTGCGCTGCCCTGTCAAGACTGGCGCAAACGCCCGATTTGCGTATCATCTCTGCTTCGTTTTTCATCTCCACGGTTTTTCATGCTGCCTTCCATCGAACAACGCCTGGCCGCCGAACTGGCTGCCAAGCCGGCGCAGGTCGCCGCCGCCATCGCTCTCCTCGACGAGGGCGCCACCGTTCCGTTCATCGCGCGTTACCGCAAGGAAGCGACCGGCGGACTCGACGACACGCAATTGCGTACCCTGGAAGAGCGGCTGCGCTACCTGCGCGAGCTGGAAGACCGGCGCGCGGCGATCGTCGCCTCGATCGAGGAACAGGGCAAGATGACGCCGGAATTGCTGGACGCCATCACGCATGCCGAAGACAAGACCCGCCTCGAAGATCTCTACCTGCCGTACAAGCCGAAGCGGCGCACCAAGGCCCAGATCGCCGCCGAAGCGGGCTTGACGCCGCTGGCCGATGCGCTCCTGGCCGATCCGACGCTGAACCCCGAAGAGGAAGCCGCGAAATACCTCAAGGAAGCGTTCACTACCGCCAACGGCGACAATCCCGGCGTACCCGATGCGAAAGCCGCGCTCGACGGCGCGCGCCAGATCCTGATGGAACGCTTCTCGGAAGACGCGACGCTGCTGCAGACGCTGCGCGAATACCTGACCGAGCACGGCGTGGTCGAATCCAAGGTCGTGGAAGGCAAGGAAGACGCCGGCGAGAAATTCGCCGATTACTTCAATTATTCGGAGACGCTGTCCACGATTCCCTCGCACCGCGCGCTCGCGCTGTTCCGCGGCCGCCGCGAGGAAATGCTGAACGTGTCGCTGCGTCTCGACAGCGAAGAGGAAAAGCCGAAATGGGATGCGCCGCACAACCCGTGCGAGCAACGCATCGCCGCGCGCTTCGGCGTTTCCAATCAAGGCCGCCCGGCCGACAAGTGGCTGGCCGACACCGTGCGCTGGGCGTGGCGCGTGAAGGTCTTCATGCATCTCGAAACCGAGCTGATGACGAATCTGCGCGAAAAAGCCGAGATCGAGGCGATCCACGTGTTCGCGCGCAACCTCAAGGATTTGCTGCTGGCGGCCCCCGCCGGCCCGCGTCCGACCATGGGCCTCGATCCGGGCCTGCGCACCGGCGTCAAGGTGGCCGTGGTCGACGCCACCGGCAAGGTGGTCGACACGGCCACGATCTATCCGCACGCGCCGCGCAACGATTGGGACGGCTCGCTGCATACGCTGGCGCGGCTGGCCGAAAAGCATCAAGTCGCGCTGATCTCGATCGGCAACGGCACCGCATCGCGCGAAACCGACAAGCTGGCGCAGGATCTCATCAAGCTGCGTCCCGAATTGAAGCTGACCAAGATCGTCGTGTCCGAAGCCGGCGCCTCGGTGTACTCGGCCTCCGAATTCGCTTCCAAGGAATTGCCGGAACTCGACGTCTCGTTGCGCGGCGCGGTCTCGATCGCGCGCCGCCTGCAGGACCCGCTGGCGGAACTGGTGAAGATCGATCCGAAGTCGATCGGCGTCGGCCAATACCAGCATGACGTGAGCCAGACGCAATTGGCGCGCTCGCTCGACGCCGTCGTCGAGGATTGCGTGAACGCGGTCGGCGTCGACGTCAATACCGCCTCCGCGCCGCTGCTGGCGCGCGTCTCCGGCCTGAACGCGAGCGTCGCGCAAAGCATCGTCAACTACCGGGACATGAAGGGCATGTTCCCGTCGCGCACGGCGCTGCGCGAGGTGCCGCGCCTCGGCGACAAGACCTTCGAGCAGGCCGCCGGCTTCCTGCGCATCATGAATGGCGAGAATCCGCTCGACGCTTCGGCCGTGCACCCGGAATCCTATCCGGTCGTCGAGAAGATCCTGGCCGACATCAAGAAGGATGTGAAGAGCGTGATCGGCGACGGCAAGCTGCTGAAGACGCTGAGCCCGGCCAAGTATGCCGACGAGAAATTCGGCGTGCCGACCGTGACCGACATCCTGAAGGAACTGGAAAAGCCGGGCCGCGATCCGCGCCCGGAATTCAAGACCGCGACCTTCAAGGATGGCGTCGAGGAAATCGGCGATCTGCGTCCCGACATGATTCTCGAAGGCGTGGTCACCAACGTGGCGGCCTTCGGTGCCTTCGTCGACATCGGCGTGCACCAGGACGGCCTGGTGCATATTTCGGCGCTCTCCAACACCTTCGTCAAGGATCCGCACACGGTCGTGAAGGCCGGCCAGGTGGTCAAGGTCAAGGTGCTGGAAGTCGACGTCAAGCGCAAGCGCATCGCCTTGACGATGCGCCTGAGCGATACGCCCGCGCCGGCCGGCGCCCGCCCCGAGCAACGCGCCGACCGCAACGATGCCAAGCGGCTGGCCCAGCACCAGCAACGCCAGCCGGCGGCCAATCAAGGCGCCATGGCGGCGGCTTTTGCCAAATTGAAAAGGTAAAAATCCTTGTAAATCATGGGCCTATTGCCATTCAAAGCGGCATGGCGGCCCGGATTTTCCTATAATGGAGCATTCCACAGAAAGAGGTAGCCATGAGCGACGTACAAAGCTGGATCAAGGAAACCGTGACCACCCATCCGGTCGTGTTATTCATGAAGGGAACCGCCGATTTCCCGCAATGCGGCTTTTCCGGCCGCGCGGTGCAGATCCTGAAGGCCTGCGGCATCGAGAACATCGTCACCGTCAACGTGCTGGAAGACGCGGAAGTGCGCCAGGGCATCAAGGAATTCTCGAATTGGCCGACGATTCCGCAGCTCTATGTCAAAGGCGAATTCATCGGCGGTTCGGACATCATGACCGAGATGTATGAATCGGGCGAATTGCAAGCCCTCTTGAAAGCGTAAGATGCTTGCCCCCGCCGGCGCGCCGCAGCGGCTGATCGTCGCGATCACGGGCGCGACCGGCGCCATCTACGGCGTGCGCCTCCTGCAAGTCCTGCGCGCCGCGCCCGGCATCGAAACCCATCTGCTGGTCTCCGATGCCGGTGTCCTCAATCTCCACCAGGAACTCGACATGAACCGCAAGGAGGTCGAGGCATTGGCGCACGTGGTGCATAACGTGCGCGACGTCGGCGCTTCGATCGCCAGCGGTTCGTTCCAATCCGACGGCATGATCGTCGCCCCGTGCTCGATGAAGACGCTGGCGGCGATCGCGCACGGCTATTCCGACAATCTGATCACGCGCGCCGCCGATGTCGTGCTCAAGGAACGCCGCCGACTGGTGCTGATGGTGCGCGAGACGCCGTTCAACCTGGCGCACCTGCGCAACATGACGGCGGTGACGGAGATGGGCGGAATCGTCTTTCCGCCGTTGCCGGGCTTCTATCACCGGCCGCAAAGCATCGCGGAGATGGTCGACCATACCGTCGGGCGCGTGCTCGATCTGTGCGGCATAGAACATCGATTGGCGCCGCGCTGGACCGGGCTGGGCGCGAATACCTAACGCCGACCGGCGGCAGACGGCAGACGGCCGGCAATTATTCTCGGCCTCGCCTCTCCTTTTCCCTCCGCGCGACTCCTGGCTTGCTCGGATACAATTGCCGGTCTTGCCATTGAGATACATGCGGACGCGGCCACATGGAATTGTCGGAAGCACGGGAAACCCAGCACGGTTATCGTCTCGGACGCCTATTGGGCGAAGGCGGATTCGGCCAGGTGTATGAGGCCTGGGATATCCGCCTGCAGCGCCGCATCGCCGTCAAGCGCCTGAAGCCGCTGGCCGGCGCGGCCTCCTCCGACGCCCTGATCGCCGAAGCGCGCATCGCCGCGTCGTTGCGGCATGCCGCGTTCGTCAAGGTGTTCGCCATCGAGGGCGACGGCGACCGGCAAGCCATCGTCATGGAATTCGTGGACGGCCGTACCCTGCGTCAGCATGCGCAGCAAGCGCCGCTGACCGAATCGGCGGCGCTGGACATCGTGCACCAGGTCGCGCAAGCCATGGCCGAAGCGCATGCCTCCGGCCTGGTGCACGGCGACATCAAACCCTCCAACCTGATGATCGAACCCGCGGGACGTGTTCGCATTCTCGATTTCGGCCTCGCGCGCAGAGTCGATTACCACGCGACGGTAACCGCCATGCCGGCCGAAACGCCCGGCACCGTCGCCTATATGGCGCCGGAGATTCTGTCCGGTGCGCGCCCGTCCGAGCAGAGCGACATCTACGCGCTGGGCGTGATCCTGTATGAATTGCTGGCCGGTACGCGCCCGTTCCTCCATCTCAACGGATTGGCGCTGGCCGCCGCGCTCGTGCAAACCTCGTCCCAGGCTTGGGAATTTCCCGCTCCGGCCAGTGCATCGGCCATCGCATTGGTACGAGCGATGACGGCGCGCGACATCGGCCGGCGGTTGTCGTCGATGGACATGGTTTGCGAGCAGATCGCGACATTGCGCCAAGACGCGACGGCGGCAGGCAATACGGATTCGCGTGCCGGGCGTCGCCTGGCGCTGCTGTCCGCAACCTTCGGCCGCCTGCGCGCCCGTACCCTCTGGAGCGCGGTCGCCGTCGTCGTGTCCGTCTGCGCGATCGGCGTCTGGCGCTGGAACGATATCGCCCGCCTGACAAGCGGCATCGTCGCGCCATATTCGGAAAGCGCCGCCATGCGCGCAGGTTTCGATGCGCTGCGCACCTACGACCGCAACGGCAGCATCGACGCCGCCGTCGCCAGTTTCGGCCGCATCCTCGAACATCGTCCGGAGCATGCAGCGGCGGCCGCCGGCCTGTCGCTGGCCTACAGCCTGCGCTTCACGAGCGACGGCCGCGACCACGCCTGGCTGAAGCGGGCGGAAGCCAGCGCGCAACAGGCGCTTGCCGGCAACGATCAATTGGCCCTGGCCCTGACGGCGCTCGCGCGGGTGCGGCTGCTGCAGCGCAAGCTGCAGGAAGCGGAGACGCTGGTCGACAAGGCGCTTGGACTCGATCCGCTCGACGTATTCGCATTGTCCTGCAAGGCCGATCTGCTGCTGCGCCTTCGGCGCTTCGAGGCGGCGGAGACCTTCATCCGGCACGCCATCGACGCCCATCCGGGCGAACGCTGGTTTACCGATGCGCTCGGCCTGCTGTACTACCAGCAGAAAAAATTCGCGGAGGCGGAACAGGCGTTCAAGCGCAGCATCGCGCTCGACCCCGACGCCGCGATCGGCTATGCCAACCTGAGCGCGGTCCTCACCAGCCGCAACCGGCCCGACGAAGCCTTGCGCGTCTTGCAGCAGGGGCTGCAGGTCCGGCCGAGCGCGCGCCTGTACGGCAATCTCGGCACGGCCTTGTTCGCGCGCGGCGACTATCCGGCCGCGGCGCAGGCATTCGCGCACGCGGTATCGCCGGATCGCGGCAATCCCGCCGACTATCTCAACTGGGCCAACCTGGCGGACGTGCTGCGCTGGATGCGGGGCCGGGAAGACGAGTCGCGCCAAGCGTATCGCAAGGCCGCGGAACTGCTCGCCAAAACGCTGCAAAGCTCGCCGACGGAACCCCTGCTGCTATCGCGGATGGGACTGTACCGCTCCAAGCTGGGCGAGTCCCGTGCGGCCGTCGACGCCACGCAGCAGGCCCTGCTGGCCGCGCCCAAGGATGCGGACATCCAGTTCCGCGCCGCCATCGCTTTCGAGCTCGCGGGAGACCGCGGCAGAAGCGTGGAAGCCCTGCTGCAAGCCAGGTCGCTGGGCTATCCGAGCCACCTGATCGATTCCGAACCCGACCTGCTCGCCGTCAGGCGCGAAACGCGCTTCATCAACCCTCACCAGGAAAAACCATGAAGAAGAAGGAAAACGTCACGCTGACCATAGGCTTCGATGCCGACCAGATCAGCGACCAGCTCAGCTTCAAGTTCACCGGCGACGGCGGCGCCCGTCCGATGCATCCGACCGGACTGTTCGCCGGAGAAATCTATTTCAACGAAGGCGAAATCCTCCACCTGGAAGTGCTGGGCGGCGGCAACAAGGAACGTTTTTCGTCGTTCCAGGTCCTCGACTGCTGCATGGTCACCATTCCCCAGTTGAGCGCCTACAGCCCCGGCGTACTCACGCGCCACGCACCGCCGTCGCCCTTCGTGCAATCCATCGGCGCCACTTGCAAGCTGCCGCTGGACTTCTCCGTCGACGTGGAATATCCGCGGCCGGACTACCGTCTCATCAAGCAAAGCTGGAAACACACGCTGGATGTCGGAACCACGCTCGGGCGTTGGGATCTATCCCTGGTGCTGACGGTGCGCATCGTGCGCGGCCCGCTCATGCAGGAAGAGGTTCGTGTTTTCTACTTCGATCCGGAAGCGCAGGTCGGCACCGGCTCGGACTAGCGAAGAACGGAAGCGCGCGGAAGCGTCAACGCAACAACCCATCCATGCCGATGGATCGCAAATGGCGCCGCAGCGCTTCGCGCGGCGTCTTCAGTTTCGCGGCGCACGCGCCGAGATCTCCATCCAGCTCTTCCAGGACGCGGCGAATCTCATGCGCCGCGATCGTTTCCGGCCAGCGGATCTCGGGATGCGTCTCCAGTAGCTTGTACAGCGACGGGCGCGATATCCCCAGCTGCTGAGCAGCACTGCTGATTTTCCAGGCGCTGTTTTCCATCGCCAGGGAAATCATCTCGTCGGACAGATCGGCGGGTTTCGCCCGCCGCACCGGGTCGGCTCCGCTCGCCGAGCCGGGCGTCCTCGTCATGGCCGCACCCGCGTTCACCGCGTACGGCATCGTCGCCGCCCGCGCCGCTTGCGCCTCCTCCCCGGTCGAACCGCGCATCAGCTCGGACAATACCGGCGCTTCGCTGATCCGCAATGCCATGACGGCGCGCCGGACGACATGCGCCAATTGGCGCACGTTGCCGGGCCAATCGTTATTGCAGATTTCGCCGATGAAATCGATCGGCGGGACAGCCATCTCGGCCGCCGATCCGCTCCAGGTACGCAAGAAGTGGAGCAACAGCACGCCGATGTCTTCGCGGCGCTCGCGCAACGACGGCATGCGGATCACGAAAGCTTCCATGCGGCGCAGCAGCGCGCGGTTGAACGAGCGCGCGACCAGATCCTGGTCGGTGGCGGCGATCAAGCGCGCGCTCGACACCAGGTTGCCGCGCGCGCCGAGCGGCCGGTATTCGCCGGTTTCGAGGACACGCAACAGCATCGGCTGCACGGTCGCGGGCGTATCGCCGATTTCGTCGAGGAAGAGCGTGCCGCCATCCGCTTCGGCGAACAGGCCTCGGCGTTCCGTCTGCGCGCCGGTATAGGCCCCTCTGGTGGCGCCGAACAGATCGGCGGCAGCCAAGGATTCATTCAGGGTCGCCATGTTCACGGCGACCATCGGTTCGTTCTTGCGGTCGCCGGTCGCGTGGATCAGGCGCGCCGCCACGTCCTTGCCGGTACCGGTCTCGCCGAGCAGCAGCACCGGCAAATCGGTCGCCGCGACCTGGCGCACCAGGTCGCGCACTTCGATCGCCGCGCTGCTCACGCCCAGCAGCCCCGGCAATGCATTCGCCTTCGGCAGACAGCGCATCCAATGCAGGCAGAGCAGGACGTTGGCGCCCAGCCCGAGCACCGCTCCGCGACCGATGTCGTCGCCATGCAGCCGGACGGTTCCTTCGATCGCCGCGCCGCCCAGGCGAACCGGCATGCGGCTGGCCGGGCACGCGATCTCCACCGCATCGTCGGCATGGCGGCGGATCCATACCGGCGAGCGGGAAATCGCCTGGTCGCCGAGCGGAAGCGCCTCCGCGCCGGGATGAGAGAACAGCGGGGCAAACCGCCCCAGTCCGATTTCTCCGTCGCCCGTCAAAGCGATGCATTGCTGGCCGACGCGATCGAGGTCGGGATGCCACAGGATCGTCAATCCCAGCATCGGGCGGCTCGCCTTGCCCAATGCAGGCAAGGGCGAAGACAGGGTCGAATCCGAATCCACCAACTGGCGGCTCCTTCCTTCAACGAATACAGGCCGCCGAAGCGGCGATTGACATGTAAAGCGGGCCGGAAACTTTCCACGCCCGCTGTCAATTTACATGTCCCGGCCGGACAAGACGGCGCGAAATGCCCGTTAAATGCCCGTTTCCGGGTGGCATGGATCTTGACTGTGCAACGGAATGAATCACATTCAATGGCGTCGCACGCTGATGCAGATCAACGGATGCAAGTCCATGCATCGCATGCCGCGCAAAGAATTCTCACGAAACCGGTACGCGCACCAGTCATGAATCGCCTCGACAATCTCCATTCCCCTACTGTCTTGGCTGCCCCGGCCGCAGATGCATGCCAGGATGGTTTCACCGAACAGGAAGTCCGCCATGCACTGGCCCTCGTCCTCGCGAGCGACATGTTCGCCAAGTGTCACCGCTTGCGGCGCTTGCTGCATTACCTGGTCGAGAAGCGCCTGTGCGGGGCGCCCGCCGATACCAGCGAATACGCGATCGGCATCGAAGTATTCAACCGCCAGGCGAAATCCTACAACACGGGCGAAGATCCGATCGTGCGCGTGCAGATCGGCCGCTTGCGCGAACGGCTGCGCGCCTTGTACGCCAGCGGCCGCTTCGCATCCGAGATCGAGTTCTTCATACCGCGGGGGAATTATATGCCCACGATTCGACGAGCGACCGGCGCGCCGGCCGCTTCCCTCCGGCACGACTCGAAGATGTCGCTGGCGCTATTGCCGTTGACCTGCATTTCCGACGACCGCGACGGCATGGCGTTCACGCGTGGCTTGAACGAAGAATTGGGCTACCAGTTGTTCTTGGAATTCGGCGATCGGATTCTGCCGCACGGCTTGCCGGCGGCGCCCCAGCATGCGACGGCGGCCGACTACGTCTTGCAGGGAAGCCTGCGTTTCGGCATGGGGTTGGCGCGCTTGTCGGTACGCCTGCTGGAAACCGCCACCGGCCGGATGGCATGGTCGACGCAATTCGACCGCCAGGCACCGTTCGGCATTTCGCAGCAGGAGGATCTGGCGTCGGTCATCCGCAACAGCCTCGCCGGGCATTTCAATACGGCAGCGGCGGTTCCGCGCGGAAGCGAATGATGTAATTCAAATAGAGATTCACCGGCCGCGTCTCGGTGGACGTGCGGGGCGCCGAGGCGTTCGACGGATCCGCGACGTAACCTGTCGTCACCGCGCTCTGCTGCGCGTCATAGGTGATCTCCGGCC
>DASPLX010000091.1:0-113004 GCA_035627375.1 Paucimonas sp.
GGCTAGATCCGAAGCGCCGCGCGCGAACCATTCAACACTGGTCGGCGCGACTGGTCGCGATTTGCGGTGTGCGGATCGATCTGCGCGTTCCGGCCGGGCGGCATGCCGCGGAGAAAGCGCTGATCGTCGCGAATCATGTCTCCTGGCTGGATATCTTCGTCATCAACACCGTCCAGCCCTGCCGTTTCGTGGCGAAATCCGATATCCGCGATTGGCCCCTGATCGGCTGGTTGTGCATGAAGGCCGGCACGGTCTTCATCGCCCGCGGCAAGATGCGCGATGTGCGGCGCACCTTCGAGCATCTCGTCGCGGCCTTGCATGAAGGCGAGCACGTCGCCTTTTTTCCGGAAGGAGGCACGGCCGCGCCCGGCACGCTGCGGCCGTTCCACGCCAACCTGTTCGAGGCGGCGATCGACGCCGGCGTGCCGGTCCAGCCCTATGCGCTGCAATACGTCGATGCCGAGGGGCGCCTGCATGCCGCGGCCGACTTCACGGGCGATGTGAATTTCGTGCAAAGCGCGTTCAGGATCGCGCGCGCGCGCCGGATGACCGCCCAACTGATCCTGTTGCCGCCGATCCCCACCGCGCAGGCGCACCGCCGCGAGCTGGCTGACGCGGCGCGCGCATCGATTGCTGCCGCGCTCGGCTACCAGGACTAGCCGGGCACCCCTAGCCGGGCGTCCGATATTGCGGGCAGTCGACCTGGAACAACGCCCGATCCGTCAACCGCACCGCGGTAAGCTTGCCGCCCCAGACGCAGCCGGTGTCCAGTCCGATCAGATTGGGTTCCAGGATCAATCCGCGCAACGACCAGTGGCCGAATACGACCGTGATGTTCGCGGTCTTGCGTTCCGGCAGCTCGAACCAGGGCAGCAAGCCTGGCGGCGCCTCTTTCGCGTCTTCCGGCGTGTTCAGCACCATCGTGCCGTCCGGCCGGCAATAGCGCATGCGCGTCAAGGCATTGACGATGCAGCGCAGGCGATCGACGCCGCGCAGGCCGTCGTCCCATTTGTCCGGCGTATTGCCGTACATCTCGTGCAGGAAATCGCCCCAGTCGGGGCCGCGCAAGACGCTCTCGACTTCGTGGGCCAGCGCCAGCGTCTGCTCGGCAGTCCATTGCGGCAGGACGCCGGCATGCACCATCAGGTGCCCGTCGCGCAACTGCGCAAGCGGTTGGCGCCTTAACCAATCGAGCAATTCGCCGCGATCCGGAGCGTCCAGGATCGCCTGCAGGGTATCGTTGCGGCCGGGCTTGCGGACGCCATGGAAGACGGCAAGCAAATGCAGATCATGATTGCCCAATACCATGTTCGTGGTATTCCCAAGCGCGCGCAATTCCCTTAGAGTGGCGAGCGATTCCGGTCCGCGATTGACCAGATCGCCCATGAATACCAGTTCCGGATCGTCGCAGGCGATATGGATGCGCCTCAGCAAGGCTCGCAGGCGTGGCTGGCAACCTTGTACGTCGCCGATCGCAAAAATCGTCATAGAAGTGCTGTCATTCGGTAAAGGCGTGTCTTTGCAAAAAGACAAAGTGTCGGTATTTCTATATAAAAAAATTCACTTCGGAAAAGCTTAAATGCAAGAAGTAACAATTCATTACAGCATCCGGAATCATCTGTTGCTGTAATGCGTCATTGGGATGGCGGATCTAATAATTGGCGATTTTAATAAGATGGGCGCGTAAAATCGCATATTCATCGAATATTCATCGCATTTTGGTTATACGCAGGATACAAGAATGATTCTAATTACTGGCGGAGCCGGGTTCATCGGTGCGAATTTCGTGCTGGACTGGCTTGCGCAGGAGGATGAGCCGGTTGTCAATCTCGACAAGCTCACCTATGCCGGCAATCTGAACAATCTGCGTGCCATCGAAAACGATCCCCGCCATGTATTCGTGCGCGGAGATATCTGCGACGCCGATCTGGTGAGCTGTCTGCTGGCCACCCACCGGCCGCGCGCGATCCTGCACTTCGCCGCCGAGAGCCATGTCGACCGTTCGATTCACGGACCGGATGCCTTCGTGCAGACCAACGTCAACGGCACGTTCACCTTGTTGCAGGCGGCTCTGACGCATTGGAGCAAGCTGCCGGATGCGGAAAAGGAGGCGTTCCGCTTCCTGCATGTCTCGACCGACGAAGTGTACGGCACGCTCGGTCCCGGCGATCCTCCGTTCACCGAAACGACCGCGTACGCGCCGAACAGCCCGTATTCCGCCTCCAAGGCGGCCAGCGATCACCTGGTGCGAGCCTATCGCCATACCTATGGATTGCCGACGCTGACGACGAATTGCTCCAACAATTACGGGCCGCTGCAGTTTCCCGAGAAGCTGATTCCCCTCACGATCGCCAATGCGCTGGCGGGCAAGTCCTTGCCGGTATATGGCGACGGCAAGCAGGTGCGCGACTGGTTGTATGTGGGCGATCACTGTGCGGCCATACGCCGCGTGCTTGCCGAGGGCCGGCCCGGCGAGGTCTACAACATCGGCGGCTGGAACGAAAAAACCAATCTCGAAGTCGTGCATACCCTGTGCGACATGCTGGATCGGCTGGCGCCTAAGGCGGGCGGCAGCTATCGCGATCAGATCGCCTTCGTCGCCGATCGTCCGGGCCACGATCGACGTTACGCGATCGACGCCGGCAAGATCGACCGCGAGCTCGATTGGAAGCCGAATGAATCCTTCGTCACCGGCATCGAGAAAACGGTACGCTGGTATCTCGCCCACCAGGACTGGGTGCGCGACGTGCAATCCGGCGACTACCTGAAGTGGGTCACCCAAAACTACGGGCAGCGCGGCGCTGCAAAGGAAAACGCATGACGGGCCAAGAGCAGACCGCCGTGGCGCGCAAGGGCATCATCCTGGCCGGCGGCTCCGGCACGCGGCTCTATCCGGCCACGATGTCGATATCGAAGCAATTGCTGCCGGTGTACGACAAGCCGATGATCTATTACCCCTTGACCACGCTGATGCTGGCCGGAATACGTGACATCCTGCTGATCTCGACGCCCCAGGACACCCCGCGTTTTTCCAGCCTGCTCGGCGACGGCAGCCAATGGGGCATCAATCTCAGCTACGCGGTGCAACCGTCGCCGGACGGCCTGGCCCAGGCTTTCATCATCGGCCGCGATTTCGTCGACGGCAAGCCGTCCGCGCTGGTCCTCGGCGACAACATCTATTACGGCCACGATCTCGATCCGAAACTGCGTTCGGCATCCATGCGCGCCGACGGCGCCACGGTGTTCGCTTATCACGTCCACGACCCGGAACGTTATGGCGTGGTCGAGTTCGATGCCGGCCGGCGCGCCATCAGCATCGTCGAGAAGCCGGCGCAGCCGAAATCGAATTACGCCGTGACGGGGCTGTATTTCTACGACCACCAGGTATGCGATATCGCGCGGTCCCTGACGCCGTCGGCGCGGGGCGAGCTGGAGATCACCGACGTCAATCGCATCTATCTCGAACGCGGCATGCTGAATGTCGAGGTGATGGGGCGCGGCATGGCTTGGCTCGACACCGGGACCCACGAATCGCTGCTCGACGCGTCGCAATTCATCGCCACGCTCGAGAAGCGGCAGGGCCTGAAGGTGGCCTGCCCGGAAGAGGTGGCGTACCGCAAGGGCTATATCGATGCCTCCCAGCTGGAAAGACTGGCGCGCGTGCTCGAAAAGAGCGGATACGGCCGCTATCTCCTGCGCATTCTCGAAGACAAGGTGTTCTGAGCATGAATGTCGTCGCTACCGAGATTCCCGATGTCCTGATCCTCGAGCCGAAGGTGTTCGGGGACGGCCGCGGCTTCTTCTTCGAGAGCTTCAACGAGCGCCATTTCGCCGAGGCGATCGGCATGCGCGAGAAGGTGCCGAGCTTCGTGCAGGACAATCATTCGAAGTCTGCCGCCCGCGTATTGCGCGGCCTGCACTATCAGATCCGGCAGCCGCAGGGCAAGCTGGTGCGCGTGGTCGCGGGCGAAGTGTTCGACGTGGCGGTCGACCTGCGCAAGTCGTCGCCGACTTTCGGGCGCTGGGTCGGCGTGACGCTGTCCGCCGAGAACAAGCGGCAGCTGTGGATACCCGCGGGCTTTGCGCATGGCTTCGTCGTCACCAGCGAATCGGCCGAGTTCCTGTACAAGACGACCGATTATTGGGCGCCGGAACATGAGCGCTGCATACGCTGGAACGATCCCGCGCTGAATATCGCCTGGCCGGTGGACGATCCCATATTATCGGACAAGGATGGCAAGGGATTGTCGCTTGCCGACGCCGAGGTGTTCGCATGAGGATACTCGTCATCGGCAAGCATGGGCAGGTCGGCCACGAACTCGAACGCAGCCTGCAATGCCTGGGCGAAGTCGTGGCCCTCGATCGCCGGCAGATGGATTTGGCGGACCTGGACCAAGTCCGTGAGACAATACGGGCCGTCCAGCCCCGGCTGATCGTCAATTCGGCGGCCTATACCGCTGTGGACCTGGCGGAAAGCGAGCCGGCGCTGGCCCTGCGCGTCAATGGCGAGGCGCCCGGAGTGATGGCCGAAGAGGCAGCCCGGCTTGGCGCGGCCGTCGTCCATTATTCGACCGATTACGTGTTCGACGGCAGCAAGCAGGACGCCTATGCCGAAGACGATACGCCTTGCCCCCTCAATGCCTATGGCAGGAGCAAGCTGGCCGGCGAACAGGCGGTGCAGGCGTCCGGCGCCGCGCACCTGATCCTGCGGACGAGTTGGGTATATGGCGCGCGCGGCAGGAATTTCCTGCTGACCGTGCAGCGGCTTGCGCGCGAGCGCAGCGAGTTGCGCATCGTCGCGGACCAGCGCGGCGCGCCGACATGGTGCCGCACGATCGCCGATGCAACGGCACATGCCGTGGCACAACTGATCGGGGCGGATCGCGAAAAAACGATGTTGAAGGATGCGATACGTCGCGATGTGTGGCAAGAGCTCGGCGGTATTTACCATCTTACTGCTCAAGGTCAAACCACCTGGCACGGGTTCGCGCAAGCTATTGTTGCAGCGATGCACGAAGAAAAGAAACCGTGTGTCGTGCCGATCAGCACGCGCGAATATCCCTTGCCAGCCATGCGACCGGCCAATTCGGTGCTGTCGTGCGAACGCTGGTCGCGCCGGTTCTGCCGTTTGCCCGAGTGGGAGACCGCATTGAGACTGTGCTTGGAATGATTCCGGCATCCGAAACAAAAAAAGGCCAAGGCCGTTTCATATGCCATCGAGATTAATTTTGTGAGACCCAATATGCTGATTCCGATCATTCTTTCCGGAGGCGCCGGTACCCGACTGTGGCCGGTATCGCGAGAAGCTCATCCGAAGCCGTTCATGCGCATCGGCGGGGGCAAGACCTTGCTGACGCAGACGCACGAGCGCGCGCTTGCTGTATCGGATCAGACCGCGCCCTTGATCGTGACGAATCGCGACTACTACTTCCTGTCGCACGACGAACTCGCGAACCAGGATGTCCAGCCGCGCTACCTGCTCGAACCCACCGGGCGCAACACGGCGCCGGCCATCGCGCTCGCCGCCTTGTGGGCGATGGAACAGAAGAGCGACGCCTGCATGCTGGTGATGCCGGCCGACCATTTGATCAAGGACACCCCGACCTTCTATTCCGCCGTGCGCCAGGCGGAGGTGTTGGCCCGCGACGGCATGCTGGTCTTGTTCGGCGTGCGTCCGACCGCGCCGGAAACCGGCTTCGGCTACATCGAAATGGGAGCGGCCATCACCCCGTTCGCCAATGCCGTGCAGCGCTTCGTCGAAAAACCGAACGCCGCCACCGCGCAGCAGTATCTCGCGCAGGGCAATTACGTCTGGAACAGCGGCATGTTCTGCTTCACCGCGCGCACCATCATCGAGGCCCTCGACGCCCACGCGCCGGAACTGATGGCGATGGCGCGCAAGGTCTGGCAGGAGACGCAAAGCGGCGGCAAGACGACGGAATTGCCGGCCAGTTTCGAAGAACTGGAAAACATCTCGATCGACTACGCCGTCATGGAAAAGGCCGGCAACATCGCCGTCATTCCGGGCAACTTCGACTGGAGCGATATCGGCGCCTGGAGCGCGGTCGCCAGCGCCTGCCCCGCCGACGAACAGGGCAACACGGTGTGCGGCGAGAGCATCGTGATCGATACGAACAACACGCATATCGAGAATCACGACCGCCTGGTGGCGGCGATCGGCCTGGACAATCTGCTCATCATCGATACGCCGGACGCCTTGCTGGTGGCCGACAAATCCAAGAGCCAGGAAGTCAAGCAGGTCGTCAGCCAGCTCAAGGCCAGCCAGCATGTCGCGCACAAGCTGCATCGCACCGTGCGCCGTCCGTGGGGCACCTACACGGTCCTCGAGGAAGGTCCGGGCTTCAAGATCAAGCGCATCGTCGTCAAGCCGGGCGCATCGTTGTCGCTGCAACTGCATCATCATCGCAGCGAGCACTGGGTCGTCGTGTCCGGCACGGCCGAGGTCGTGAACGGCGACCAGACCATCCAGCTGCGCGCCAACCAGTCCACTTATATCCCTGCCGGCAACAAGCACCGTCTGGCGAATACCGGCGAGGCCGACCTGGCATTGATCGAGGTACAATGCGGCCACTATCTGGGCGAAGACGACATCGTCCGGTTCGAAGACATGTATGGCAGGGTGTGAAGGGTTTGATCAATGGCAGTTGGCATGTTGCGTGCGATATGGAGCTATCGCGGCTTCATATTGGGCAGCGTCAAGCGCGAATTCCAGGCGCGCTATCGTAATTCCCTGCTTGGAGCGGCATGGACGGTATTGAATCCGCTGGCGATGATCGTCGTCTATACGATCATCTTTTCCCAGGTGATGCGTTCCCGGCTGCCGGGCGCCGACAATCAGTTCGCCTATAGCATCTACCTGTGCGCCGGCATACTGACCTGGGGGTTGTTCGCCGAGATCACGGGCCGGGCGCAGAACGTTTTTCTCGAGCACGCCAACCTGATCAAGAAAATCAACTTTCCCCGCATCTGCCTGCCGGTGATCGTGGTGCTGAACGCCGGCGTCAACTTCGCGATCATCTTCGGCCTGTTTCTCGCCTTCCTGCTGTTCTCCGGCAATTTTCCGGGGCTCGCGCTCGCGGCCGTGCCGCCGGTGCTGGCGATCCAGATCCTTTTTTCGATCGGCCTCGGCATGGTGGTCGGCGTGCTGAACGTCTTCTTCCGCGACGTCGGACAATTCTTCGGCGTCCTGCTCCAGTTCTGGTTCTGGCTCACGCCGGTCGTCTACACGGCCTCCATCCTGCCGCAGTCGGTGCAATCCTGGCTGCAGTGGAATCCGATGACGCCGGTGATCGGCGCCTACCAGGAGATTTTCGTACATGCCGCCTGGCCGGACTGGAGCGGTCTTGTTTTTCCCGCCGTCTTCGGCCTCTTGTTGTGCGTCTTCGGCATGCGGCTGTTCCGCAAGCGCGTCGGCGAAATCGTGGATGAGTTATGAGCAATCAACCAATCGCCCTGATCACCGGCATTACCGGGCAAGACGGCGCCTATCTCGCGGAACTCCTGCTCGGCAAGGGCTACCGGGTCTATGGCACGTATCGCCGCACCAGTTCCGTCAATTTCTGGCGCATCGAGGAAATCGGCATCGACCGGCATCCGGAGCTGCACCTGGTCGAATACGACCTGACCGATCTCGGGACCAGCATCCGCCTGCTGCAGAAAACCATGCCGACCGAGGTGTACAACCTGGCGGCCCAGAGCTTCGTCGGCGTGTCGTTCGACCAGCCGATCACGACGGCGGAGATCACGGGCGTCGGCGCCGTCAATCTGCTGGAGGCGATCCGCATCGTCGATCCGAGGATCCGCTTCTACCAGGCGTCGACCTCCGAAATGTTCGGCAAGGTGCAGGCCATTCCGCAAAACGAGGGCACGCCTTTTTATCCGCGCAGCCCCTACGGGGTCGCCAAGCTGTATGCGCATTGGATGACGATCAACTATCGCGAGTCGTACGGCATATTCGGCTGCAGCGGCATCCTGTTCAATCATGAGTCGCCGCTGCGCGGACGCGAGTTCGTCACGCGCAAGATCACCGACTCCGTCGCCAAGATCAAGCTCGGCCGGCTCGACCTGCTGGAACTCGGCAATCTCGACGCGAAACGCGACTGGGGCTACGCCAAGGAGTATGTCGAGGGCATGTGGCGCATGCTGCAGGCGGAGCGGCCGGATACCTATGTGCTGGCGACCAACCGCACCGAGACCGTGCGCGATTTCGTCGCGATGGCGTTCAAGTCGGTCGGCATTCAGATCGAGTGGCGCGGCCATGCCGAGGCGGAGAACGGCGTCGACGCCGCCAGCGGCAAGACGCTGGTACGCGTCAATCCGAAGTTTTACCGCCCGGCGGAAGTCGATCTCCTGATCGGCGACGCCGCCAAAGCCAAAACCGGCCTCGGCTGGGAGCCGAAGACGACGCTGGAGCAGTTGTGCGACATGATGGTCCAGGCGGATTTGCGGAGAAACGAGCGTGGTTTCTCCTTCTGACGGCGACAAGGCCGCTCGCGGCGGCCGCGTCCTGCTGACCGGCGCCAACGGTTTCACCGGCGCCTATGTGCGCGCCGAACTGGAGGCGGCCGGCTACCAGGTGGTCGGCGCCGTGGTCGGCATGCCGCGCGGGGATCACGAGGTCGCGCTCGACATCACGTCGCTCGACCTGTGCCGCAACGTGATGGAAACAGTGCGGCCGGACTACCTGATCCACCTGGCGGCGATCAGCTTCGTGCAGCACGCCGACGCCGAAGCGTTCTACCGGGTCAATGTGCTGGGCACCTTGAACCTCCTGCAGGCGCTGGCAGATGCCGGCGTCGCTCCGCGCCGCATCCTGATCGCCAGCAGCGCCAACGTGTACGGCAACGCGGCCGGCGTCGTTTCCGAAAGCCAGCCGCCGCAGCCGGTGAATCATTACGCGACCAGCAAGCTGGCCATGGAGTGCATGGTCCGCACCTGGTGCGATCGCCTGCCCATCGTTCTCACCCGCCCGTTCAACTACACCGGTGTCGGGCAGGAGCGGCATTTCCTGGTCCCCAAGATCGTCTCCCATTTCGTCGCGCGGGCGCCCGTGATCGAACTCGGCAATCTCGATGTCGAGCGCGACTTTTCCGATGTCCGCGTCGTGGCGCGCGCCTACCGCGCGCTGCTGGAGCGCGACTGCGCCGGCGAAATCGTCAACGTGTGCAGCGGACGCGCGCATTCGCTGCGCGGCATCCTGGCGGCGATGGAAGCGATCGCAGGCTACGGCATCGAGGTGCGCGTCAATCCGGCGTTCGTGCGGCAGTCGGAGGTCAAGACCCTGATCGGGTCGCCGGCCAGGCTGCATGCCATCGTCGGCGAACTCGATCCGATCCCGCTGGAGGAAACGCTGCGCTGGATGACCGCCGCGGCGTTGCCGGCATCGCGAAAGGCGGGTTGAGATGCTGGACGCGCAGATCGAAACTCGCGAACTCAAGGACGGACCGCACGACGCGCCGCCTCCGGACGCTGCCGCAATGGCGGAGGAACTGGCGAACGTCTCCATCGGCATCAATGCGGTTTCGCTGATGTCCCCGCTCACCGGCATCGGCCAATATACCTGGCAATTGCTCAAGCAGATGCAGATGCTGAAACTGGCCCCCTGGATGTTTTACGGCACCGGCTGGAGCCGCGAGATCCGGGCCGGGGCCTTGCCCGGGATCGGCGCGGCGAAGAACCTGTTCAAGCGCATCGTGCCGCGGCCCTATGTCGCGATGCGTTTCCTCTTGAGCCGGCGTTTCGCGGCCGGGACGCGCCGCCACAAGATCCGGCTGTACCACGATCCGAATTTCATGGCTTATCGCTTCGGCGGACCGACCATCGTGACCATCCACGACTTGTCGTGGGTGCGCTATCCGGAGACGCATCCGCCGGAGCGGGTGCGCGAGATGAATCGCCTGATGCCGGACATTGTGCGCCAGGCCGAACATATCCTGGTCGTCTCCGACTTCGTCCGGCGCGAAGTGATCGATTATTACGGCTTCGCGCCGGAACGCGTGACAACGACGCGCAACGGCGTCGCGCCGGATTTTCGTCCGATGCGCGAAGACGAATGCCGCGCCGCGCTCGCCGCCTACGGCCTGACCTTCGGCAGCTACATGCTCGCCGTCGGCACGCTCGAGCCGCGCAAGAACCTGTCTTCCGTCATCGCGGCGTTCGGCAGCCTGCCGGAGCCCGTGCGGCGCCGCTATCCGCTGGTGATCGCCGGCATGGTCGGCTGGGGCGAAGACCGCTATTCGAAGGAGCTGCGCGAGTTGATCCGCCGCGGCGAGGCGCGCATGGCGGGCTATGTGCCGCAGGCGGCATTGCCGGCGTTGTATGCCGGCGCCCGCATGCTGCTCTATCCGTCGTTATACGAAGGCTTCGGCCTGCCGCCGCTGGAAGCGATGGCCAGCGGCGTGCCGGCGATCGTTTCGAACTGCGCCTCGCTGCCCGAGGTGGTGGGAGAGGCCGGACTGCAGGTCGAGCCGCTGGATGTGGCGGCGATCGCGGAAAACATGCGGCGCCTGGTGGAGGACGACGGTTTGCATCGCCGCCTGGCGCTGGCGGGGCGTCAGCGCGCCCTCGGGTTCTCCTGGCGCACCTGCGCGCTGGAGACGCTGGAAGTCTACCGCAAGGCGGCGGCCCGGCTGTGAGGTCCGGCCCGCTGCGGCGGACGCGAACGGGGTCCGGCTCGGCACATCGGTTATGATGGGCAGCTTTTCGCGGCCGGCGCGGACACTTCCGCGCGTCTAAAGAACATTCAATGCGCGTACTTCACGTATTCAAAACCTATTATCCGGATTCCTACGGCGGCGTCGAACAAGTCATCCGCCAACTCAGCAGCGCCGCGGCCCGCATGGGCGTCTCGAATCAGGTATTCACGCTGAGCCGGCAGGCGGCAGCGGTGCCGCTGCTGCATGACGGCGCGACGACGATCGTGCGCGTCCAGACCCACGTCGATGTGGCGTCGACGCCGATGTCCTGGGCTGCGGCCGGCGCGTTCCGCCAGGCGGTGCGCCAGGCCGACTTGATCCATTATCACTATCCGTGGCCATTCGGCGACCTGCTGCACCTGGCCGCCGGGCAATCGAGGCCTGCGATCCTGACCTATCATTCCGACGTCGTGCGCCAGCGCCTGCTGATGCCGGTCTATCGGCCCTTGATGCGGCGCTTCTTCTCCAAGGTGCGGATGATCGTGCCGACCTCGCCGAATTACCTGCAAAGCAGCGAACTGCTGCAGGAATACCGGGAGAAGACCACGGTCATTCCGATCGGGCTCGACGAGCACAGCTATCCGCAGGCGGAAGCGGAGCGCATCGATTATTGGCGCGACGAAGCGGGGCAGGATTTCTTCCTGTTCGTCGGTGTGCTGCGCTACTACAAGGGGCTGCATATCCTGCTCGATGCCTGCGCCGGCAGCCGCAGCCGCGTCGTCATCGTCGGCGCCGGTCCGGTGGAAGCGGATCTCAAGCAACAGGCGGCCCGGCTCGGCCTGACCAATGTCAGGTTCCTGGGCGCCGTGTCCGACGAGGACAAGGTCGCCTTGCTGCGCCTGAGCCGGGCGGTCGTGTTTCCGTCGCATCTGCGGTCCGAGGCCTTCGGCGTGACGCTGCTCGAAGGCGCGATGTACGGCAAGCCTCTGATCTCCTCGGAAATCGGCACCGGCAGCAGTTATGTCAATGTCGACGGCGTCACCGGCATCGTGGTGCCGCCCAACGATCCGGAGGCATTGCGCACGGCGATGCGCAGGCTGGAAGACGATCCGGCGCTGGCGGCCGACATGGGACGCAACGCGCGCGCGCGCTTCGATGCGCTGTTTACGGCGCAGCGGATGGCGGGAGCGTACGTGGAACTGTATCGCGAGGTTTTGCGGAAGGAAAAATGATGCGCAAGTACATGCATGGCGTATGGGTGACCGAAGCGCGCAGCGACGACGGAGCCGTGCTCCAGGTCGCCGATCATGGCGCCCACCTGCTTTCCTGGACCACGGCGGAAGGCGACCAAGCCTTGTATCTCAGCGGACGTTCCGGTTACGGCGGCGACCTCGCGATACGGGGAGGCGTGCCGATCATTTTCCCGCAGTTCGCCGAGCGCGGCGCCGGCCGGCGCCACGGGTTCGCGCGCACCGCGGGCTGGCGCCTCGCGTTCGCCGGGGTCGAACGAGGACGGGCCGTGGTCCGGCATGTGCTGACCTATGCCGACCTGCCGGGCAATGCCTGGCCGCATCGGTTCGAGTTGCGTTACGAAGTGGCGGCGCACGGCAACCGGTTGCATACGACATTATCGGTCGCCAATCCGTCGCCGCTGGCCTGGAGCTTCCATGCGGCCTTGCACAGCTATTGGCGCGTCGCCGATATCGCATCCGTCGGCGTGACCGGCCTATGCGATGTCGCCTATATCGATCAGGTCGCCGAGGGCGGAGAAGCCATGCAGCGGGACGAGATCCTGCGCATCGACGGCGAGGTCGACCGCATCTATCGAAACCTGCCCGGCGACATCGGATTGGACGATGGCGAAAGGACATTCGCGTTCGAACATCGCGGCTTCCCCGACGCGGTGGTATGGAATCCCGGCGCCGCGAAAGCCGCGGCCTTGTCCGACCTGACGCCCGGCGGCCATCGCGAATTCCTGTGCATCGAAGCCGGCGCGGTCATGCGGCCCGTGACGCTCGCGCCCGGAGAGACATGGGAGGGCAGCCAAGTGGCGCGCGTGGAAAGGCGCCGATTCAACGGCGCGGCATAGACGGGATTTGCATGAATTGGTATCGGCTTGCACTAATTGGTATCGCCTCTTTGGGGGAAAGCCCGTTTCTGCTTTATCATATCTGACTGTCAATGTTCCCCGGAAACCGTCGGCCCAGGCGGTTTTCAGGGGAGAACCGATCATCCATCAGCTCACAGATATCGCGCAAATCCTTTCGACCGGGCAGCGAAAGGCCGCAATGATCGCGTCATGATGCCATCGGCATGCAGGTAGCGATGCCGCAAGACGGAATAGCGAAGACCGGCCTACTATTCGCTGTGGCCGGCGTTCCACGCCCAACCAGAATCCTTCATGTCTTCGTTTCTCATCAGTTTCATCGTGTCAGCCCTGCTTACCTTGCTCGTCATTAAGCAAGCGTGGATGCATGGCGCCGCGCTGGACACCGACCTCGATGGGGTGCAGAAGGTGCATGCGCGGGCCGTGCCGCGCGTCGGCGGGCTGGGCATCGCCGTGGCGGTCGCCGTGACCGCGCTCTGGACTTATCTCCGCGTGCCGGCCCTGGGCATGCCGATGCTGCTGCTGCTGGCGTGCGCGCTGGTGGCATTCTACGGCGGCATCGTCGAGGATTTCACGCAGCGCGTCAGCCCGCTGCGGCGCCTGCTGCTGACGCTGGCGGCGGCGGGCATGGGGTATTTTCTGCTCGACGCCCGCATCGAACGGATCGACTGGATCGGCGGCGTCTGGCACTTGAGCCCGCTCTTGATCGCGCTGCCGTTGACCATGTTCGCCGTGGCCGGCGTCGCCAATGCCGTCAACATCATCGACGGTTTCAACGGCCTGGCCAGCGTGGTGACGATCTGCATGCTGCTGTCGCTCGCCTATGTCGCCCTGCAGGTCAACGACATGTTCGTGCTGGTCGCCGCCCTGATGGTGGCCGGCGCCACGGCCGGCTTCCTGATCTGGAATTATCCGGTCGGCCTGATCTTCCTCGGCGACGGCGGCGCCTACCTGATCGGCTTCATGCTCGGCGAACTGGCCGTCCTGCTGGTGATGCGCAATCCGCAGGTATCCACGTGGTATGCGGCGCTGTTGCTGATCTACCCGGTATTCGAGACCCTGTTCTCGGTGTATCGCCGGTTGTTCCTGCGTGGAAAGTCGCCCGGCATGCCGGACGGCATCCACTTGCATAGCCTGATCTTTCGGCGCATCGCGGTGTGGGCCGTGGGCCCCAAGGATGCCCGCGCGCTGACGCGGCGCAATGCCTTGACGTCTCCCTATCTCTGGCTGCTGTCGTTGATGGCGGTGATCCCGGCGTCGCTGTTCTGGCAATATACCGGCCTGCTGATGATGTTTTGCCTGCTGTTCGTCGGCAGCTACGTCTGGCTGTATGCGCGCATCGTGCGCTTCAAGTCGCCGCGCTGGATGATTCTCGCCAAGCGGCGCTGATTTTCGAATTCCTCATTGAATGCTCGACACCATGCTCCCTCTCTCGAAAACCATCTTCAAGGCTTACGATATCCGCGGCGTGATCGGCAAGACGCTCGACGCCGGCATCGCGCGGCAGATCGGCCGGGCCTTCGGCACCGCCATGCTGGCCAAGGGCGAAAAGACCGCCGTGATCGGCCGCGACGGCCGCTTGTCCGGCCCCGAGCTTGCCGCCGCGCTGTCCGCCGGCTTGCAAGCGGCCGGCGTGGACGTGATCGATATCGGCGTCGTCGCCACGCCGATGGTGTATTTCGCCACCCATGTGCTTGAGACACAGTCCGGTATCATGGTGACCGGCAGTCACAATCCGCCCGATTACAACGGGTTCAAGATGGTGCTGGCCGGCGAGGCGATCCACGGCGAGACGATCCAGAAACTGCACAGGATGATCGAGACCGGCGACCTGGCGCAAGGCACGGGCAGCTATCGTACCCATGACGTCCGCCAAGCCTACGTCGAGCGCATCGCCGGCGACGTCAAGATGGCGCGGCCGATGAAGATCGCCGTCGATTGCGGCAACGGCGTGGCCGGCGCCTATGCCGGCGGCCTGTATCGCGCGCTGGGCTGCGAAGTCATCGAATTGTTTTGCGAAGTCGACGGCAATTTCCCGAACCACCATCCCGACCCGGCGCATCCGGAGAACCTGCAAGACCTGATCCGCTGCCTGCGCGAGACCGACGCCGAACTCGGCCTAGCCTTCGACGGCGACGGCGACCGCCTCGGCCTCGTCACCAAGGATGACCAGATCATCTATCCGGACCGCCAACTCATGCTGCTGGCGCAGGACGTCCTGGCGCGCAATCCGGGCGCCGAGATCCTGTACGACGTGAAATGCACGCGCCACCTGGCGCCCTGGATCCGCGAGCACGGCGGCAAGCCGCTGATGTGGAAGACCGGGCATTCGCTGGTCAAGGCCAAGATGCGCGAGACCGGCGCCCCGATCGGCGGCGAGATGAGCGGGCATATCTTCTTCAAGGACCGCTGGTACGGCTTCGACGACGGCCTGTATGCCGGCGCCCGCATGCTCGAATTGCTGAGCCGGCTGCCCGATCCGAGCGCGGCCCTGAATGCCTTGCCGCAATCAAGCAGCACGCCGGAACTGCATCTGCATTTGAACGAGGGCGAGAATTTCGCCCTGATCGAACGGATGCAGCAGAACGCGCGCTTCCCCGGCGCGGACGAAATCGTTACCATTGACGGTCTTCGGGTGGAATACCCCGACGGTTTCGGGCTGGCGCGTTCGTCCAACACGACACCGGTCGTCGTCATGCGCTTCGAGGGGGAAACCGCCGCCGCGCTGGCGCGCATCCAGGACGAATTCAAGCGGGAGATCCTGGCATTGAAGCCGGATGCCCGCTTGCCGTTCTGAAGCGGCGATCGGCGGCCGATGTAGGTCGAGGGGCGCGTCCTCGCATTCCACCCGCGCCTCTTGAAATGGACCCGGTTTGAAGATTCTGATTGTCCGCGTCTCGTCGCTCGGCGACGTGGTTCACAACATGCCGATGGTGGCCGATATCCGGCGCCGCCATCCGGATGCCGTCATCGACTGGGTGGTCGAGGAGGCCTATGCCGACCTGGTGCGGCTCAATCCCGGCGTGCGCCGGATCATTCCCTTCGCCTTGCGGCGGTGGCGCAAAAGCCTGTTGTCGCCTGCTACGCGCGCCGAGATGCGCGCCTTTCGCGCCGCCTTGCGCGAGGAAGCCTATGACCTGGTGCTCGACACCCAGGGCCTGCTGAAGACCGGCGTCGTGATGGGCATGGCGCGCCTGGCGCCGGGCGGCCGGCGCATCGGCCTGGCGAACGGCACGGAAGGCTCCGGTTATGAAGGCATCTCGCGCATCTTCCATACGATCAGCGTGCCGGTCGGCGCGCGCACTCATGCCGTCGTGCGCGCCCGCATCGTGACCGCCGCCGCCCTCGGATGCGAGGTGGAGGGCGCCGCCGATTTCAACATGAGCGCGCCGGCCCTGGCGCCGGCCTGGCTGCCGGCCGAACCGTATGCCGCGTTCTTCCACGGCACGGCGCGCGCTTCCAAGCAGTGGGCGCCGGAGCATTGGATCCGGGTCGGGCGCTTCCTGGCCTCGCGCGGCATGCGCGTGCTGCTGCCGTGGGGCGGCGAACACGAGCTGGCCGCGGCCAAGGAGCTGGCGGCGCGCATGCCGAATGCCGCCGTATTGCCGAGGCTGCCGATGATGGAAGCGGTGCTGCTAGCCCAGCGCGCGGCGCTGGCGATCGGCGTCGATACCGGCTTGACGCATATCGCCGCCGCCTACAACCGCCCCACGATCGAACTGTATTGCGACTCGCCGCGCTGGAAGACCGAAGGCAACTGGTCGTCGAACATCGTCAATCTCGGCGATGCCGGCGCGCCGCCGTCTCCGGACCAGGTCGAGGCGACGATCGCGCGCCTGCTCGGCGCGAATTGATATCTTGAGCGTTCCGGCATAATACCGGCCATGAAATCCATCCTCATCATCGATCCCGCCGGCCGGCGGATCGGCACTTCTCACCGGCGCCCGCGCGGCCGCATCCTACGCTGATGCGCTTCGTCTATTCATTCTTCTGGTGCCTGGCCTTGCCGCTCGTGTTCGCGCGCCTGTGGTGGCGCGGCCGCAAGGAACCGGGGTATCGCGCGCATATCGCGGAGCGTTTCGGCTTTTACGGCGCCGCAAGAGCGACCGGTTCTGCGGAGGCGACGATCTGGGTCCATGCCGTCTCGGTCGGCGAGACGCGCGCCGCCGAGCCGCTCATCCATGCCTTGCTGGAAGCCTATCCGCGCCACGCGATCCTCCTGACCCACATGACGCCGACCGGAAGGGCGACCGGCCGCGCGCTGTTCGGCAAGCAGGAGCGCGTGCGGCAATCCTATCTGCCCTACGATATCGGGTTCCTGGTCGGCCGCTTTCTGCGGCATTTCCGGCCCGGCATTTGCATCCTGATGGAAACCGAGGTCTGGCCCAACCTGATCGCGCAATGCGCGCGCCATCAGGTCCACGTCGCCCTGGTCAATGCCCGGCTGTCGGAACGATCGCTGCGCAAGGCCATGTGGCTCAAGGCGCTGATGCTGCCGGCGGCGCGGCGGATCGATTGCATCGCGGCCCAGACCGAGGCCGATGCCGAGCGAATCCGGCAGCTCGGCGCGCGCAATGTCCATGTCACCGGCAGCAGCAAGTTCGACGTGACGCCGCCCGAGGAAATGCTCGAGCGCGGCCGGCGCCTGCGGGCGCAGATCGGCAAGCGCCCGGTGCTGTCGTGCGCCATCACGCGCGAAGGCGAGGAGGCGCTGATACTCGACGCCTTGGCGGCGCACGACATTGGCGATGCCTTGCTGCTGATCGTGCCGCGTCACCCGCAGCGTTTCGACGAAGTGGCGGCGATGATCGCGGCGCGCGGCCTGAGCGTGGCGCGCCGCTCGGCGCTCGGCCAAGACGATCTGCCGTCCGCCACCCGCGTGCTGCTGGGCGACACGATGGGCGAAATGTTCGCTTATCACTCCTCCGCCGACGTGGTGTGCATCGGCGGCAGCCTGCTGCCGCTCGGCGGGCATAACCTGATCGAAGCATGCGCCGTCGGCAAGCCGGTGCTGATCGGACCGCACACCTTCAATTTCAGCGTCGTCACGGAAGAGGCGATCGCGGCCGGCGCCGCGTTGCGGGTGCCGGACGCGGGAACGATGCTCGAACACGCCGTCCGCTTGCTGCGCGACCAGGCGAGACGCGAGGAAATGGGCGGGAAGTCGCTGGCCTTCGCGCGCCGGCATCGCGGCGCGACCGCGCGCACGTTCGCGCTGCTGCGCCCCTTCATCCGCTGAGCTACGCGTAGCGTTTCAGCATGAAATAGCGGTCGTGTCCCGGCGGGAAGCCGGCGATCTTGCCGACGATCTCGAAGCCGAGACGCGGATAGAAGTCGATGCCCTGGAACGACAGCGTATCGACTTGCGCGGCGGCGCAGCCGCGCTTCTTCGCCTCCGTCTCCGCCGCCAGCATGAGGCGCCTGCCCAGCCCGGTACGGCGCTTCTTCTCGTGGACCCAGACCACTTCGATCAGGAAATGGCCGTAGATGGTGCGTCCCGACACGCCGCCGATCAGTTCGCCGTTCTCCCAGGCGAAGGCCGACAGCGGCTGCGATTGCGTCTCGCCGGCGACCGCGTTGTTGTAGGCGCGCACGCCGTCGATCAGCGCGTTGACCAGTTCCGGCTTCTTCTCGCCGGTGATCTCGATTTCAAGCGCGGCGGTTTCACGCATTTCCGTTTCCTCCACCGGTTTCCAGATGCGACGCATACATCTGGCGCTGCCGTTCGCTGCCCTGGAAGAACGAGCGCACCACGACGAAGAACACCGGCACCAGGAAGATCGCGAGCACCGTCGCCGACAGCATGCCGCCCATCACGCCGGTGCCGATCGCGCGCTGGCTGCCGGCGCCGGCGCCGACCGCGATCGCCAGCGGCAGCACGCCGAGGATGAAGGCGAGCGAGGTCATCAGGATCGGACGGAAGCGCAGGTGCACCGCTTCCAGCACCGCCTCGCGCACGCTCCTGCCTTGCGCCTGCAGATCCTTCGCGAACTCGATGATCAGGATCGCGTTCTTCGCGGACAGGCCGATGATCGCGATCAGGCCGACCTTGAAGAAAACGTCGTTCGGCAAGCCGCGCAGATTGGCCGCCAGGATAGAGCCGAACACGCCGAGCGGCACCACCAGGATGACCGCGAGCGGAATCGACCAGCTTTCATAGAGTGCGGCCAGGCACAGGAACACGACCAGGATCGACAGGGCATACAGCATCGGCGCCTGCGCGCCGGACAGCCGCTCCTCGTACGACAGGCCGGACCATTCGTAACCGATGCCGGGCGGCAGCTTGGCGACCAAGGCCGCCATTTCCGCCATCGCTTCGCCGGTGCTCTTGCCGGGCGCCGCGCTGCCGGCGATCTTCACGGAAGGAAAGCCGTTGTAGCGTTCCAGGCGCGGCGAGCCCATGATCCAGCGCGAATTGGTGAAGGCCGACAACGGCACCATGCCGCCCTGCGCATTGCGCACGCGCAGCTGGCCGATATGCTCCGGCAGCATGCGCGCCGGCGCGTCGGCCTGCACCAGCACGCGCTGCACGCGGCCGGCGCGCACGAAGTCGTTGGCGTAGGCGGAGCCGAATGCGATCGAGAGCGTCTCGTGGATGTCGCCGATCGCCACGCCCAGTGCGCGCGCCTTGTTGCGGTCGATCTCGACCTCCAGCTGCGCCGTGTCTTCCATGCCTTCGGGCCGCACCCCGGTCACGACCGCGCTCTTCGATGCCATGCCGAGCAGCATGTTGCGCGCCTCGAGCAGCTTGTCGCGTCCCAGTCCGGCCCGGTCCTGCAGGCGCATGTCGAAACCGGACGAAGTGCCGAGCTCGCGGATCGCCGGCGGATTGAGGGTGAAGATGATCGCATCCTTGATGCGGGCGAAGGCGCCGAAGGCGCGGCCGATGACGGCTTTCGGCTGCAGGTCGGGGCTCTTGCGCTCCGACCAATCCTTGAGCGCGATGAACGCCAAGCCGCCGTTCTGGCCGCGGCCGAAGAAGGAAAATCCGGCCACGGTCACGATCTTGTCGACCGCCGGGTCTCGCAGGAAATGCTCGTCCATCTGGCGCAGCACTTCGCGCGTGCGCTCGGCGGTCGCGCCGGTCGGCAATTGCACCATCGTCAGCAGATAGCCCTGGTCCTCGTCGGGCAGGAAGGAGGTCGGGAGGCGCACGAACAGCCACGCCACCAGGCCGAGGATCAGGCCGTAGATCAGCATGGCGCGGCCGGCGGCGGAGATCACGCGCGCCACCACGCCTTGATAGCGTTCGGAGCCGCGCTTGAACCAGCGGTTGAACCAGCCGAAGAAACCGCGCTTTTCGAGATGATGCCCGGCCGGCACCGGCTTGAGCATGGTGGCGCACAAGGCCGGCGTGAGCGACAGCGCCAGGAAGGCCGACAACAGCATCGACGCCACCAGCGCGATCGAGAACTGGCGGTAGATGTTGCCGACCGAGCCGCCGAAGAAGGCCATCGGAATGAATACGGCCACCAGCACCAGCGTGATGCCCACGATCGCGTTGGTGATCTGGCCCATGGCCTTCCTGGTCGCCTCGCGCGGCGGCAGGCCTTCCTCGCTCATGATGCGCTCGACGTTCTCGATCACGACGATGGCGTCGTCGACCAGGATGCCGATCGCGAGCACCATGCCGAACAAGGTCAGCACATTGATCGAGAAATCGAAATAGAGCATCACCGCGAAAGTGCCGAGCAAGGCGATCGGCACCACCATCGTCGGTATCAGCGTGGCCCGGAAATTCTGCAGGAACAGGTACATCACGAGGAACACCAGCACCACCGCGATCAACAGCGTCTTGACCACTTCCTCGATCGACAGCTTGACGAATTTCGAGGCGTCGTAGGGTATCTCGTAGGTCACGCCGGGCGGGAAATGGCGCGACAGTTCGTCCAGCCGCGCGCGCACCGCCTGCGCCATCGCCAGCGCGTTGCCTGTGGCGGAGAGCCGGATGCCGGCCGACGACACGTCCTTGCCGTTGACGCGCCCGGTCACCGAGTAATCGCTGCGCGCCAGTTCGACGCGCGCCACGTCCTTCAGGCGCACCGCCGCGCCGCCGGGATTCACGCGCAGCAGGATGTCGCCGAATTGCTCGGGCGTCGACAGGCGGCTGGAGGTGACGATGGTGGCGTTGATCTGCTGGCCCGGCACGGCCGGCAGGGCGCCGAGTTCGCCGGCCGCGACTTGCACATTCTGCTCGCGGACCGCCTTGAGCACGTCGCCCGGCGTCAGGTTGAGGCCCGTCAGCTTGGACGGATCGAGCCAGATCCGCATCGCGTACTCGGGGCCGAACTGCGTGACGTCGCCCACTCCCGGAACGCGGCGGATCTGGTCGATCACGCTGGTGGCGTTGTAGTTGTTGAGCGCGGTGTAATCGAGCTTGCCGTCCGTCGAGACCAGCGAGTAGAACAGCAGGAAGTTGAAGGATGCCTTGTCCACGCGCACGCCCTGGCGCCGCACTTCCTCGGGCAGGCGCGCCTCGATGCGCTTGACGCGGTTCTGCACCTCGACCGACGCCAGGTCGATGTTGGTGCCCGGCTTGAAGGTCAGCGAGACCGAGGCGCCGCCCGACGATTCGCTGGTCGCCGACATGTACAACAGGTTTTCGACGCCGTTCATTTCCTGCTCGATGACGGCGGTGACCGACTCCTCGAGCGTCTTGGCGGAGGCGCCCGGGTAGGAGGCGGAAACGTTGAGCGAGGGCGGAGCGATGTTCGGATACTGGGCGATCGGCAGCTGGCGGATCGAGAGCAGGCCGGCCAGGACGATGACCAGCGCGATCACCCACGCGAAGACCGGGCGATCGATGAAGAAACGCGGCATCATGGCTTGCCTTTCTGCGGAGCGCTGGCCTGCGCCCCGGCCGCCGGCGGTCTAGGCGTGCCCTCGAACGGTACGGCCTTCGCCGGCGCGCCGGGTTTCACCTTCTGCAGGCCTTCGACGATCACCTGTTCGCCGCCTTTCAAGCCTTCCGTCACGATCCACCGGTCGCCGACCGCTTGCCCCACCTTGACCGGCAGCGCGGCGACCTTGCCGTCGGCGCCGACGGTCAGGACGCTGCTGCCCTGCGCATTGCGGACCAGCGCCCGCTGCGGAATGGTGAGCGCGCCTTCGGCCACGGCTTGCGGGAAGCGCACGCGCACGAACATGCCCGGCAGCAGATGGCGTTCCCGGTTCGGGAATTCGGCGCGCAGGGAAACATCGCCGGTCGCGGGATCGACGGTCAAATCGGAAAACAGCAGCTTGCCGTCGTGCGGATAATCCGAGCCGTCTTCGAGCATCAGCTTCACCGCCGCCGCGCCGCTCTTGAGGCGGCCGGCGTCGATGGCGCGCTTGATGCGCGAGAATTCGCCGCTCGACTGGACGAAGTTCACGTAGATCGGATCGATCTGTTCGATGACGGCCAGCGGCGTCGCCTCGCCCTTGCCGACCAGCGCGCCTTCGGTCACCAGCGCGCGGCCGGCGTGGCCGGAGATCGGCGCCGTCACGTTCGCATGATTCAGGTCCAGTTTCGCCTTGGTCAACGCAGCCTTGGCGGCCGCGACCTCCGCCTGGGTTTGCCGCGCGCGCGCGGCCGTCTCTTCCTGGTCCTGCTTGCTCACGATGCCTTGCTCGCCCAGTTTCTGGAAGCGTTCCGCCTTCGCCCGCGCCTGGGCGGCATCGGCCTCGGCCTTGGCCAGTTCGGCCTGCGCCGCCTCGACATTCGCGATCAGCGGCGCCGGCTCGATCTTGAACAGCAATTCGCCGGCCTTGACGTCGCTGCCTTCGCGGAACACGCGTTGCTGCACGATGCCTTCGACGCGCGCCCGAACCTGCGCGGTGCGCGTCGCCTGGAGCCGGCCCGGCAAATCGGCGCTCAGCGTGACGGCGGCCGGGGCGACCGTCATGACCGACACTTCCGGCGGCGGCGCGGCGCCGCCGGGCGCCTGCGCATTCGCCGGCCTGTCGCCGCAAGCGGCGACGGCGGACAGGAGCAGCAAGGTGGCGGCAATGCGCAGGGATCGGAGGGCGTGGTTCATAAAGTCTCTCGAATGACGTGAACGAAAGCGCGCCCGCTTGAATTCGTGGATATGGATCTGGGCACGATGAGGGTGGGTCTTATTGTAAATATATTCGGGATACTCTGCCTTTCGCGCGCATGGATGCGGCATCCGGGTGCCTGCCGGAACGGCGGCGCGCGGCATGGATGGCAACGAAGGTGTTGCGAGATCGCACCTATCTGTTGTGCCGAGGAAATAAAGGGCGGACAATTGCGCAATAGGAATCAAACAAGCCGTGCCGCCAAGTTGGCTTTCTCTTAATGCGACGCGCTTGCGGCCAGGGCAGAAAACGGAGGAGTCGGCCTGTCGCCGATCCGTATGACAACAATGAAGGGGGCTTTCAACATGTCGGGGAATCCGGTGTTCACCCGACTGCCGGCATGGCTTGCGGCAAGTCGAGCCGTACCATCGGCCGCATGCGCTGTCGCACGCCGAACCCTCGCCACCCTGGCCGCCCTGATCCTGGCGCAGGGGGCGGCGCAGGCGGCATCGGAAACCGAAGAGGTCGACCTGTCGCGCCTGCCGATCGAGCAGCTGTTGACGCTGGAAGTCTCCACCGCTTCGAAATTCACGCAGAAGGTCAGCGATGCACCGTCGGCCGTCTCGGTCGTCACGGCGACCGACATCAAGGCTTTCGGCTGGCGCACGCTGGGCGATATCCTGCGCAGCATGCGCGGCTTGCATGCCAGCTACGATCGCAACTATACCTATCTCGGAGCGCGCGGTTTCCTGCGGCCGGGCGACTACAATTCGCGTTTTCTCCTGCTGGTGGACGGCTATCGCACCAACGATTCGGTCTACGACCAGGGAACCGTCGGCAGCGAGTTCATTCTCGACGTCGATCTGATCGATCGCGTCGAATTCGTCCCCGGCCCGGGGTCGTCGATCTACGGCTCGAATGCGTTTTTCGGCGTGGTCAATGTGATCACGAGGAACGGCGGCGACGTGAATGGCGGGCGGGTCGCGGCGGAAGCCGCCAGCCATGGCGCGGCGAAGGGCCGCCTGACCTACGGCTGGCGCAGCGCCGCCGGCACGGACTTCCTGTTGTCGGCGAGCGGGTTCGATGCACGGGGGCAGGATTTGTATTTTCCCGAGTACGATTTCCCGGCCACCAACAACGGCTTCGCGCAAGGCCTCGATTACGATCGCGGCCACGGCCTGCTCGCGAAGTTTTCCCACGGACCGTACCGCCTGACGTTCGCGCATGCGGAAAGAAAGAAAGGCATTCCGACCGCGGCCTACAGTCAGGCATTCAACGATCCGCGTTCCTTCACGCTCGACACGCAGTCCTTCGCCGACTTCGGCTATCGTCACAGCAGCGATCACGACACCGAATGGAATGCGCGCCTCTATGTCGGTCGCTACGATTATCGCGGCGATTACGTCTATGACGCGCAATCGGCTGTCGTCAATCGCGACGGCAGCCGCGCCTTGTGGTGGGGCGGCGAAATCAAATGGGTCAGCACCCGTTTCGATCGGCACAAGCTCGTCGCCGGCGTGGAACTGCAGCGCGACGAGCGGCGCGATCAGCATAATTTCGATACCGACGGCACGAATATCCGGGCGATCCTGGACGATCGCCGCCAGGGCAGCCGGGCCGGCATCTATCTGCAGGACGAGTTCGCGCTGCGCGACGACATCCTGCTCAACGCCGGCCTGCGGCATGACCGGAACTCGGCCGCCGGCGGCGTGTGGAATCCGCGCCTCGCGCTGATCTACAAGCCGGCGCGGGGAACCAGCATCAAGGCGTTGTACGGCAGCGCGTTCCGTGCACCGAACGCCTACGAGCAGTATTACCAGGTGCCGGGCGAAGGCGGGCAGAAACCGAATCCGGCGCTGCGCCCCGAACGCATCCGAACGCGCGAACTCGTGGTGGAGCATCATTTCTCGGCCGAGAGCCGGCTGACCGCATCCGCCTTTCACAATACCGTCTCCGACTTGATCAGCCAGGAGCTCGATCCGGCGGACGACCTGCTGATCTACCGCAATCTGAGCCGGGCGATCGCGCGCGGCGTCGAGGTCGAGTACGAACGCCTGTGGCAATCCGGCGTCAAGCTGCGCGCCAGCTATTCGCTCCAGCGCGCGACCGACGACGCCAGCGGGACGTTGCTGGCGAACGCGCCGCGCCGCCTGGGGAAATTCAACCTGGCGGCGCCCTTGTTCCGGCCCGGTTGGATGACCGGCCTGGAAGCGCAATACGTCGGGCGCCGCAACACGTTGGCCGGTACGGTCGACGCCTATTGCATCGCCAACTGGTCGGTCTTTCTGGCGAACGTGGCCGACCGGCTGGACGCTTCGTTCGGAATCTACAACCTGTTCGATCGCCGCTACGCCGATCCGGGCGGCGAAGAACTGCTCCAGGATGCGATCCGGCAGGACGGGCGCAGCTTCCGCGTGAAGCTGATATACCGCTTTTAGGGTACGGCATGAATATCGGCACGGCACATCGATTCTTCTCCCGTTCCGCCCTGGCGCTGGCCGTGGCGACGGGATTGCCGTGCGAGGCCCAGCCGGCGGCAGCGCCTATGTCGGCTCTTCCCGAATACAAGGTGAAAGCCGCGTTCGTGTACAACTTCGCTTTGTTCACCGATTGGCCGCAGGCCAGTCTGAACGACGGCGCGCCGCTCAACGTGTGCGTCAACGCGGAAAGCGCCTTGCGTCCGGCGCTCAACGAATTCAACGACAAGGCCATCAAGGGGAGACGCATGCAGATCCGCGCCTGGACGGACGCCGCCGATGCCGTGCGCCAATGCCATGTGCTGGTGCTCGACAGCGTCGACCGCGAACGTTGGGTGCACCTCAGGAAGGACTTGGCCGGGGCGAGCGTGCTGACCGTGGCCGACGACGCCGAGATCGGCCGCCGCGGCGCGATCGTAACGCTACATCTTGAAAACAACCGGATCTCATTCGATATCGACGTCAACGCCGCCCGCGAGGCGCGGCTCACGCTGAGCTCGAAATTGCTGCGTCTCGCACGGACCACGCCATGAACGACCACCATTTGCCGCAGACCACCCGCATCGGTTACCGGGTCGCCATCATCAATTTGATGACGGCCGGCGCCGCGTTGCTGGTGGCCAGCCTGGCATTGCTGTTCTACCAGTTCTTCTCGCTGCGCGATGCGCTGGTCGAGGATATCGGCGTGCAGGCGCGCATCGTCGGCGACAACAGCGCCGCGGCGATCGTTTTCAACGACTTGCGCGCCAGCGAGGAAACCTTGTCCGCGCTGGCCGGCTCTCCCAACATCGAGGCGGCGGGAACGTTCACCACCGGACGCGCCTTGCTGGCGACCTACCGGCGGGACGGCGGCGAACCGATCGAAGCGCCTTCCGACGCCTTGCTCAACGCCGGCCACCGGTTCAGCTTTAATCAGCTGCAGATCGCGCAGCGCATCGTACTCGACGGCCGGGTGATCGGCTATGTCGCCATCCGGGCGCGCCTCGACCAGCTGTATGCGCGCCTGACCGGCTATGCCGGGCTGATCCTGCTGGTGGCGGTCGGCTCGCTCGCGATCGCCTATCTGCTGGCGGAGCGCATGCGACGCGCGATCAAGAGCGCCGAAGCGCATCTCGATTACCTGGCGCATATCGATCCGGTCACCAAGCTGCCGAACCGGCATGCGTTCAACAGCCGGCTCGCGTTCTCGCTGTCGAAGGTGGACCAGTTCGGCGGGGCGGTCGGGTTGCTGCTGCTCGATCTCGACAACTTCAAGGTCGTCAACGATACGCTCGGCCACCATTGCGGCGACAAGCTGCTGCAACAGGTCTCGCAGCGCCTCAACGACACCTTGCGCAGCGCCGACGTCGTCTGCCGCATCGGGGGCGACGAGTTCGCCGTCATCGTCGAGTCGAACGGCATCGCCACCGAAAGCGACGGCGTGGCCGGCAAGATCCTGAGCGCCCTGGGGACGCCCTTCATGCTCGATACGCATGAGATCTACGTGACGGCGAGCGTCGGCGTGAGTCTCTATCCGCACGACGCCGGCGACCTGCAGACGCTGACGCGCAACGCCGACACCGCGATGTACCACGCCAAGAACAAGGGCAAGAACGCCTACGCCAAGTTCACGCCCGACATGAACCAGCGCGCGCAGCACCGCCTGTCGATGGAAACCAACCTGCGCAAGGCGATCGACCGCAACGAACTGGTGCTGCACTACCAGCCCCAGCTCAATTTGCGCACCGGGCAGATCATCGGCGCGGAAGCCCTGCTGCGCTGGCATCTTCCGGACACGGGGTTGATCAGCCCGGCCGATTTCATCCCGGTCGCGGAAGAGAGCGGCCTGATCGTGCCGATCGGGCGCTGGGTGCTGCATACCGCGTGCCGCCAGGCGGCCGAGTGGCAAAGAATGGGGCTTGGCGCCGTCAATGTGTCGGTCAACCTGTCGGCGCGCCAGACCAAGGACAGCGGACTGATCTCCGACATCCTCGCGGCTCTGCGCGAGGCCGGCCTGTCGCCCCGGCAGCTCGAGCTGGAGATCACGGAGTCGGTGCTGATGGAAAACGTGCACGACAATGTCGCGCTCCTGAACCGGCTGCAGACCGAAGGCATACGATTGTCGATCGACGATTTCGGCACCGGCTATTCCTCGATGGCTTACCTGAAGCGGTTCCCCATCGACCAGGTCAAGATCGACCGCACCTTCGTGCGCGATATCCCGGGCGACGGCGACGACGAGGCCATCACGACGGCCATCATTGCCATGGCGCACAGCCTCGGCCTGTCGGTGGTGGCCGAAGGCGTGGAAACCGAGCAGCAGCTGCAATTTTTGCGCGGCGTCGATTGCGACATCATGCAGGGTTTCTACTTCGCAAAACCGATGCCCGCCAGCCAGATGACCAATTTCCTCCACGACCGGCATGCCGCCGGCCGCTTGATCGCCTGATCCCTTCGTGCCTGCCCGGCGCGCCGCGCTGACTGCCGCGATTGTCAAGCCGGCCATTGTTTGGCATGCTCGGCATTCCGCCTCCGACTCGCTAAGGAAAGGGCGCTTCGCATGGACGCAAGCCGCGACCGCATCACCGCCGACGACATCCTCGACTGGCTGCAGCAGGGGCGCTTGCGCCGCGACGATCTGCCCGCCGCCTTGCGGCTAGCCGGCATCACGCCCGGGCCGGCCGATTGGCTGCGCTTTCTCGATCGTTTGTGCCTGTGGGCGGGCGCGCTCTTGCTCGGTGCGGCGGCGATTTTCTTCCTGGCTTACAACTGGCAAGAAATGGGGCGCTTCGCCAAGTTCGGCCTGGTCGAGCTCGCCATCCTTGCCGGCCTGGCGCTGTGCTGGCGGATCGGCGTGGACCGGGTCGCCGGCAAGGCGCTGCTGTTGGCGATCGCCTTGTTGCTGGGAGCCTTGCTGGCCCTGGTCGGGCAGATCTACCAGACCGGCGCGGATACCTTCGAATTGTTCGCCGCCTGGGCGGCGGTCGTGTTGCCGCTTGCCGCGGCCGGCCGCTTCGCCGCCTTGTGGCTGTTCTGGCTGGCCTTGCTCAACCTCGCCCTGGTGCTGTACTTCCAGACCTTCGGCATGCTGTTCGGCTGGATCTTCGATCCCGAAAGAATGCTGTGGGCCTTGTTCGCGCTCGATACCGCCGCCTTGTGCGTCTGGGAGGCGGCGTCCCGGAGCGGCGTGCCCTGGCTGCGGGAACGCTGGGCGGCGCGCGTTCTGGCGGTCGCCAGCGGCGGCCAGGCGACCGCGCTGGCGGTATGGGCCATCGTCGATGCCGGATTCTCGCGGGCCGCGGCCGCGGCGGCTTACATGGCATGGATGGCGGGAGCCTATCTGTTCTATCGTTACCGGACGCGCGATCTGTTCGTGCTGGCCGGCGGCGTACTGAGCGCGATCATCGTTGCGGCCGTATGGCTGTCGAAACAATGGCTGCGCCATGAAGCGGCGGGAGCGTATCTGCTGATCGGGCTGATCGTGATCGGCTTGTCGGCGGCCGGCGGCATCTGGTTGAAGGCTGTCGCCGCGGAGGATCGGACATGACGGATATTTCACGGCAAGAGGCATGGCAGCGCTTGCTCCGGCACTCCCTGGTGGAGGGCGATCTGCTGCCAACGCCGGCGCCGCGTGCGCCGTGGTTCGTGCGCGTGATGCTCGGCGTCGCCGGCTGGATCGGCGCCTTGTTCCTGCTCGGCTTCGTGGGCGCCGCGTTCGCGTTCGTCATGAAAAGCGCGGCCGCGTCGTTCGTGCTGGGCGCCTTGTGCTGCGGCGGCGCCTATGCCGTGTTTCGGACGGCTCCGGAGCGCGATTTCGCGACCCAGTTCGGCCTGGCCGTGAGCCTGGCCGGGCAGGCGATGATCGCGACGGGCGTGTTCAAGGCCCTGGACCTCGACAAGGCGCCGGCTTACCTGATCATTTGCGCTATCGAAGCGCTGCTAGCCGGACTGATGCCGAATTTCATCCATCGGCTCATCAGCGCATGGGCGGCGCTGGCCGCGTTGTGGTTCGGGTTGGCGCAGCTGGGAATCTACGGCGTCGCGCCGGCAATGGCGGCCGCCGCTTGCGCCGCGATCTGGTCTAGCGAAGCGCGCTGGGCCGATAATCCCGAAGTCTGGCGCCCGCTCGGCTACGGCGCGGCACTCGCTTTGCTCCAGATCGATGCCTGGTCGTTGTTCGATTCTCACGCCATGCCGCGCGCGGCCGCTTCCGCGAGCTGGCTGGCCGCGCATGCCGCCGCCGTCAACGCGGTATTGATCGGCGCGGTCTTGTCCTGGACGGTATGGCGCCTGCTCGCGGATCAGAGGGTTTCGCCATCGGGCAGGGCGGGGATGTCGGCTATCGCGGCGGCGCTGCTGCTGGCCGCAGTCTCGTCCGCGGCGCCCGGCATCGCCTCGGCGGCGCTGATCCTGTTGCTCGGCTTCGCCCGCGGCAATCGCTTGTTGATCGGGCTTGGCCTATGCGCGCTGGGCGGCTTTCTGTCGCACTATTACTATCAAATGCAGACCACCTTGTTGGTCAAATCGGCGGTATTGGCGGCGACCGGCTTTGCGCTGCTAGTCGCGCGGGCGGCGATGCGAAAATGGTTCGGCGCGAACGGCGCGGAGGGAACAAATGCATAAGCTGGTCGCGGTGCTGGCGACGCTGGCGGCCTTGGCGGCCGTCAATCTCAACATCCATGGCCGCGAGCGGCTGCTGGCGGAGGGGCGCGTGGTGTTGCTGGAACTGGCTCCCGTCGATCCGCGCTCATTGATGCAGGGCGATTACATGGCCTTGCGCTTCCGGATCGCGAACGAGGCGTTCGGGCGCGATCGGCTCGGCGCCGCGAAGGATGGCCACATCGTCGCGAAAGTGGATGGCCGGGGCGTGGCGAGCTTCGCCCGCTTCGCCGACGCCGCCGTGCCGCTCGCCGCCGGCGAAGTGCTGCTGCGCTATCGCATCCGCGACCGCCAGCCGAAATTCGCGACCAATGCCTTCTTCTTCCAGGAGGGGCATGCCGACCGGTATCAGCATGCCCGTTACGGGGAGTTCCGGGTGGCGCCCGACGGCGACATGATCCTGACCGCCTTGCGGGACGCCGATTTCACTCTGCTCGGCAGGGCGGATGCGCCCGACGGCGCGGGCGGATCAGGGGGCCAGTAAGGCATTGACCCGAACCAGGTCCTCTTCCTTCAGGCTGCCGGCAGCCGATTTCAAGCGCAGGCTGTTCATGATCGTGTCGTAACGCGCCTTCGACAGGTCGCGACGGGTCGAGTACAGCTGCTGCTGCGCATTCAGCACGTCGATGTTGATGCGCACGCCGACCTGGTAGCCCAGCTTGTTCGAATCGAGCGCGGATTGGCTCGAAATCTCGGCCGCCTCCAGGGCCTTCACCTGAGCCAGGCCGCTATTGACGCCGAGGAAGGCCTGGCGGGCGCCTTGCGCAGCCATGCGGCGCGTGTTTTCCAGGTCGGATCGCGCCTTGTCTTCCAGGGCGATCGACTCGCGCACCTTGCTCGTCACCGCGAAGCCGGAGAACAGCGGAATCGACCATGACACGCCGATGGTGTTGGTGTTCGTTCTGGCGGTGCCGGGGCCGGTCGTGGACGGACCGTAAGTGTGCTTGCGTTCAGCGAACGCATCGACCGTCGGCATGTGGTTCGCGCGATTGCGGCTGATTTCGCGCTGCGCGATCTCGAGCGCCAATTGCTGGCCGACGACGCCGTAGTTCTGTTGTTCCGCGCTTTGCACCCACTTGTCCACTTGCGCCGGTTCCGGTGCGCTCAATTTCACGCCCGGCTTCAGCGCGGCCAGGTCCGCGGGCGGCTTGCCGATGATCTGCTGCAGCGCCGTGCGCTTGATCGCGAGGTCGTTCTGCGCGGCGAGCTCCTGGGCCACGGACAGATCGTAGCGGGCCTGCGCTTCATGGGTATCGGTGATGGTCGAGGTGCCGACTTCGAAGTTGCGCTTGGCGGCGGCGAGCTGTTCGGTGATCGCCGCCTTCTGCGCCTGCACGGTCGCCAAGGCATCCTGCGCCGCCAGCACGTCGAAATAGGCTTGCGAGACGCGAATGATCAAATCCTGCTGGGCTTGCGCGAATTGCGCTTCGGCCGCAGCCGTCGCCAGTTTGCCCTGCTGGTACTGCTGCCAATTGCCCCAGCGGAACAGCGGCTGCGAGAGCGAGATCGTATAGCTGTTGCCGCTGTAGTCGCGGCCGCTGGTCACCCCGCCGATGGTGGTGGTGGTCTCGGTATCGACGCGCGAATAACCGCCGGAGGCGCCGATGGTCGGCAACAGGCCGGCGCGCCCTTGCGTTTCCTTTTCCTGGCCGGCCGCCAGCGCGGCGCGCGCGCTGGCGAATTGCGCGTCGTTGGCGAGCGCTTCCTTGTACACCTGCAGCAGATCGACCGCGTGCGCGTTCAGCGAGAGGAAGGTGCTGGCAACGAACGTGGCAATGAGTGACTTGCGCATTGATTTCTCCGATGGAGTTGTTTGAATTGACGGGAGTGGAATCGGATCAGTAAGTCGGCATCCTACTGTCGACCTGCAGCGCCCAGGCGTGGACGCCGCCGGCCAGGTTGGCTACCTCGGAAAAGCCGCGATCATCGAGGAAGGCCGCCACTTGCGCGCTGCGCACTCCGTGATGGCAGATGCAGACGATGGCCGCCGTTTCATCCAATTCGGCATAGCGCGCGGGCACCGTATCCATCGGCATCGCCACCGCGCCGTCGATGTGGCAGATCTCGAATTCCCACGGTTCGCGCACGTCCAGCAGGACAGGCTTGGCGCGCGAGTCGTCGGCGATCCAGGAGGCCAGTTCGGGGGCGGTGATGTGCATCATTCCAGTAATGATCGGTTGACTAAACTCGGTCCCCAATCAAAATTTAAAATGCGACGGCGTCTGCGCATTGCGCAGGGGCTTGACGCAGGTCTCGAACAGCTTGACCGTGTTGTAGGCGACTTCAGAGGTGCGCGTGATCAGTTCCGCGCTCATGACCGGCGCTTCGCCGACGATGGCGACGATGCGCCCGCCGACCTTGACCTGCTGCAGGAAGGCCTGCGGCAGCACCGGCAGCGAGCCGGAAACGATGATCACGTCGTAGGGGGAGCCATTGGCGCCGGATACGCTCCAGCCCTGGGCGCCGTCGCCGAGCGCGACGCTGACGTTGTCGATGCCGTAGTCGGCCAGGTTCTTCTCGGCCAGCGCTTTCAATTCGGGTTCGATCTCGACCGTGGTCACGTGGCGCGCCTTGTAGGCGAGCAGCGCGGCCATGTAGCCGGAGCCGGCGCCGATCTCGAGCACGTTCTCATGCTTCTTGATAGCGGCGTCCTGCAGGATGCGCGCCTCGAGTTTCGGCGCCAGCATGTTCTGGCCGCAGGGCAGGGGAATCTCGGTATCCATGAAGGCCAGGCTCTTGTAGGCGGCCGGCACGAAGGCTTCGCGCTTGACGACCATCAGCAGGTTGAGCACGTCCAGATCCAGCACGTCCCACGGGCGAATCTGCTGCTCGATCATGTTGAAGCGGGCTTTTTCGATATTCATGGCTAAGACTCGATGGCAAAAAACCGACATTTTATCGTTGATTCGGCGTCCGATTCCTTCTCCTGCACCAATCTGCCGGCACCTCGTTCAGCCGCGCCATGTTACCTGCAAGTCCTGGCTGCTGCGGACACGATGCGACGACTTGCCGAATTCGCGGCATGAATGCGCAAAAAAACAGGGTGGACGTCGCCGGGGCACTCACTCCGCGCGCTTTAGCATGCCGTTCAGCAGCAGGTCGGAATAGCACTGCAAATACTTCTCGGCGTCGATCGGCTCGGGCCGGCACGCCGTGAACGAATGCTTCCACATCATCAGCATGAGCATCGGCGCGATCACGACATTCATCATCTGCGCCGTATCCATCGGACGGAACTCGCCGCTGTCGATCCCGCGTTGCAGCACGCTGATGACCATGCTGTTGGCGCGCGAGATCACTTCTTCATAATAGAATGCCGCCACTTCCGGGAAATTGCTGGATTCCGCCATGATCAGCTTGGGCAGGCCGGACAATTGCGTATTTCCGACCCGCTCCCACCAGCCTTTCAAGATGTCGCGGAGCAGATCGGCGGCCGATCCCTGATAATGTGCGATGATGTTTTCGGCTTGATCGAGGGCCGGCACCATGTTTTCCCGGACGACCGCCTTGAACAGCTCTTCCTTGTTCGCGAAATAGAGATAGAGGGTGCCTTTCGATACCCCCGCCCGCGCGGCAACGTCGTCCAGGCGCGTGGCGGCATAACCGCGTTCGACGAACAGGTCGAGCGCGGCGGCAAGCAATTCCTGCGGACGAGCCTCCTTGCGGCGCGTCCAGCGCGGCAGCTTGGCTTTGACAGGGCACAAAGTCATGGCAAAACACAATAACTAACTGATGAGTCAGTAATATAAGCGGCAATTGCTGCGGCGTCAAGGCGGAAGTGCCGGTAAGTATTTGTAAACATGATCAAAATTGTCTCCATGAGAGTGCGATCCGCGGCGGATTCATGATTCAAACGACATGCAGGGCGGGCTGCGGAGCTTGTTGCATCGCCCCGTCGATTTCTTCGCCGATTCCCGGCATGCCCAACGGCAAGCCGGCCGGTGTGCGCTGCATCCAGCTCGACGAGGACAACCGTTGCCGGATTTTCGGGCGTCCCGAACGGCCGGGCGTCTGTGGCAGCCTAAAACCATCGGACGAGATGTGCGGTCAAACCCGCGAGTATGCCTTGACTTACCTCGCGCGCCTGGATTACCTGACCTCCGTATGATTCCGCTTCCCGACAGAATAGCGCTGCTCTGCCGAAAAACAGCCGGCGTATTGCTTTTCGCGGGAATCGGACTGTTCCTCGCCGCCTGCGCGGGCATGATGGGACCGCGCGAAGTCGACCTTCCCTTGTATCGCCTGCAGGAAGCCCTGAATCGCAAACTTCCATTCAATAACCGCTATCTCGACCTGCTCGATATCAAGGTCGCCAATCCACGGTTGTCGCTCCAACCGGGCACCAACCGCGTCTTGATCGCGCTCGATGCGACGGCGGCGCCGCCGTTTCTGAGCCAAGCGTGGAAGGGCCGTTTCGCTCTCTCCGGCAGCTTGCGCTACGATCCCGGCCGCAACGCCATCATGCTGGCCGAGCCGCGCGTGGAAAATGCCGCCTTCGACGGCATCGATCCCGCCTATAACCGTCACATCGCGAAGGTCGGCGGCTTGCTGGCCGAACAATTGCTGAAGGATACGCCGCTCCATACCTTCGGTCCGGACGATTTTCGCTACGGCGGGAGCCGCTTCATTCCGACCCAAATCGTCGCCAAGGCAAACGGACTCGTGGTAACCTTCGAGCCTGTCAGATAGCGGGCGCAACAGTCCAACACGGCTCGCTCGCACGATATTTCGCAGCAGCAATCCCAGACTTCCGCCCCGCCGGCCCGGCGGGGTTTTTATTGACTCCCATCCGCATTGTTTTTCTGCACATGGATCTTGTTCTTGCAGCCAAGGCGCTCGTCATGGGCATCGTCGAAGGCTTGACTGAGTTCTTGCCGATTTCCTCGACCGGCCATTTGATTCTGGCGGGCAGTTTGTTGAACTTCACCGGCGAAAAGGTCAAGGTGTTCGAGATCGTGATCCAGACCGGCGCGATCCTGGCCGTGTGCTGGGAATTCCGGGCGAAGATCCTGGCGGTGTTGTCGGGCCTGTTCCGCGATCCGAAGGCCGCGCGCTTCATCATCAATCTGCTCATCGCGTTCGCTCCCGCCGCTGCTCTCGGCTTCGTGTTCGGCAAGAGCATCAAGCAGGTATTGTTCGCGCCGGTGCCGGTCGCGCTCGCCTTCATCGGCGGCGGCTTGATCATCCTGTTCGTCGAACGCCGCCACAAGAGCAATCCGGCGGTGGCACGCGTGGATTCGGTCGACGACATGACGGCGCTCGATGCGCTGAAGGTCGGTCTGGCACAGGCGTTCGCGCTGGTGCCCGGTACCAGCCGCTCCGGCGCGACGATCATCGGCGGCATGCTGTTCGGGTTGTCGCGCAAGGCGGCGACCGAGTTTTCCTTTTTCCTGGCGATCCCGACGCTGCTGTCGGCGACGGTCTATTCGCTGTACAAGGAGCGCGCATTGCTGTCGGCGGCCGACATCCCGGTATTCGGCATCGGCATGGCCGCGGCCTTCGTGTCCGCTTTCCTGTGCGTGCGCTGGCTGCTGCGCTACATCAGCACGCACGACTTCAGCGCCTTCGCCTGGTACCGTATCGCTTTCGGCTTGATCGTTCTTGCAACCTCGTATTTCCAGCTCGTCGCCTGGGCCGGCTGAAGACGCAACGATGTCCGTGATTTTCAATACCGCTTCCGCCGCCGCGAACGCCGATCCGGCACTGCACATCCTGCAGACCGTCTTCGGCTATCCCTCGTTCCGCGGCCAGCAGGCCGATATCGTCCATCATGTCGCCGCCGGCGGCGACGCGCTGGTCCTGATGCCGACCGGCGGCGGCAAGTCGCTGTGCTACCAGATTCCGGCGCTGCTGCGCCACGGCGTCGGCGTCGTGGTGTCGCCGTTGATCGCGCTGATGCAGGACCAGGTGGATGCGCTGGCCGAGGTCGGCGTGCGCGCCGCCTTCCTCAACTCGACCCAAAGCTTCGACGAAACCATGCGCACCGAGCGCCGCGTCCGCAACGGCGAACTCGACCTCGTCTACATCGCGCCGGAGCGCCTGATGACGCCGCGCTGCCTGGATTTGCTCGACGCCTCGAACATCGCGCTGTTCGCGATCGACGAGGCGCATTGCGTGTCGCAATGGGGGCACGATTTCCGGCCCGAATACATCAAGCTGTCGATCCTGCACGAGCGCTATCCGCAGGTGCCGCGCATCGCCCTGACCGCGACGGCGGACCAGCAGACGCGCGAGGAAATCATCTCCCGTCTGCAGCTCGACGAAGCGATGCAATTCGTCTCATCCTTCGATCGTCCGAACATCCGCTATCAGATCGTCGAAAAGGCCAATGCGCGCAAGCAGCTGATCGATTTCATCGAGGCTGAGCACGGCGGCGACACCGGCATCGTCTATTGCCTGTCACGCAAGAAGGTCGAGGAAACGGCCGCGTTCCTGAACGAGCACGGCATCGCCGCCTTGCCGTATCACGCCGGCATGGATACGGCCACGCGCGCCGCCAACCAGTCGCGCTTCCTGCGCGAAGACGGCCTGGTGATGGTGGCGACGATCGCCTTCGGCATGGGCATCGACAAACCCGACGTGCGTTTCGTCGCCCACCTCGACCTGCCCAAGAGCATCGAAGGTTATTACCAGGAGACCGGGCGCGCCGGCCGCGACGGCGCGCCGGCCGACGCCTGGATGGCCTACGGCTTGCAAGACGTGGTGCAGCAACGCCGCATGATCGACGAATCGGAAGCCGAGCCGGCGTTCAAGCGCATCCAGTCGATGAAGCTCGACGCGATGCTCGGACTGTGCGAAACCTCGCAATGCCGCCGCGTGCGCCTGCTCGAATACTTCGGCCAGCCGGCGACGCCGTGCGGCAACTGCGATACCTGTCTCAATCCGCCGCTATCGGTCGACGGCACGGTCATGATGCAGAAGCTGCTGTCGACGATCTACCGCGTCGACCAGCGTTTCGGCGCGATGCATGTGATCGAAGTCTTGCGCGGCGCGGAAACGGACAAGATCAAGCAATGGCGGCACGACCAGCTGTCGACCTTCGGCATCGGCGCCGATCGCAGCGACATGGAATGGCGGGCGGTGTTGCGCCAGGCGATCGCGCTCGGATTCGTGACGGTCGATCACGAAGCCTACGGTTCACTGAAGCTGACCGAGGCGGCGCGCCCGGTGCTGCGCGGCGAGCGCAAGGTGCAGCTGCGCGAATACCAAAAGCCGGCCAAGCAAAAGCGCCAGTCCAAGCCCAAGGGATATGTCGAGGCCGACTTGTCGTCGCAAGAGCAGGTCATCTTCGAAAAGCTGCGCTGGTGGCGCGTCGAGACGGCGCGCAAGCACAACGTGCCGGCCTACGTGATCTTCCACGATGCGACGATGCGCGAGATCGCGAAGACGAAACCGACTTCGCTCGACGACCTGCGCAACGTCTCCGGCGTCGGCGAGAGGAAGCTCGAAACCTACGGCGAAGAGATCGTGGCCTTGATCGCCGCGATGCTGTAGCAGGCTGTTGAGAAACTACTGCGCGACTCGATCTCGATCCGCTCGCTACGTTTTTCAACAGCCTGCTAGAGCGGCCTTATTTCTTCGTGAATACCACGTCCCACACGCCGTGGCCGAGCTTGAGGCCGCGGTTCTCGAATTTCGTCACCGGGCGATAGTCGGGGCGCGGCGCATAGCCGTCGGCGGTGTTTTCCAGGGTCGGCTCGGCGCCCAGCACGGCCAGCATCTGTTCGGCGTATTCCTGCCAATCGGTCGCGCAGTGCAGGTAGCCGCCCGGCGCGATGCGCGAGGCCAGCAGCGCCACGAACGGCGATTGGATCAGGCGCCGCTTGTTGTGGCGCGCCTTGTGCCAGGGATCCGGGAAGAAGACATGCACCCCGGCCAGCGAATCCGGCGCGATCATGTCGGTCACGACCTCGAAGGCATCGTGCTGGACCAGCCGCAGGTTGGTGAGGCCTTGTTCGCCCATCAGCTTCAAGAGGCTGCCGACGCCCGGCGTATGCACTTCCACGCCGAGGAAATTCTTTTCCGGCATGCCGGCCGCGATCGTCGCCGTCGTCTCTCCCATGCCGAACCCGATCTCGAGGATGGTCGGCGCGTTGCGCCCGAAGGCAGCGCTGAAATCGAGCGTTTCCTTCGCATAGGGAACGCAGAAGCGCGGCCCCAGGGTTTCCAGCGCTTTCGCCTGCCCGGTCGACAGCCGGCCGGCGCGGGTCACGAAACTGCGAATGCGGCGATCGGTCGGATCGTAAAACATGGGTTTGCCGGACTTATTTTGGCGAAACTTCGCCTTGGGCTCGTTTTCGGACATGATCGGAACTGGCTGAATGAGGCATCCCGCGGATGCGGGCGACGGAAAAACCGGTGCGGATTCGTTGGAGCGGGTGAAGGGAATCGAACCCTCGTCGTAAGCTTGGGAAGCTTCTGCTCTACCATTGAGCTACACCCGCGACAGGCAGCATTTTACGCGGGTTTCCGCATCGGTTGCAAAGAACGCGGCGTTGCGCCGCCCATCCCGGCGATGTACCGGCGCGGATGTCGTTATTTGAAATCGAGCAATTCGGTGATCAAGCGAGTCAGCCGGCGGCCGCCGGACGCGCTGGTCAACACCGGACCGGGCGAAAAATCCTCTGCATCGAGCGTGACGCGCGTCGGCGCCAGCCAGGCGCGCAGTTCGTTGACGCAATTCGCCATGCCCGCATGCGGCGAGGAATCGGAGATCGAGACCAAGCCGATCGCGCGGCCCTGGAAATAGGGGGAAGGATCGCGCGCCAGGAATTCCAGGTAGTCGATTGCGTTCTTGAGCGCGCCGCTCATCGCGCCGTGGTAGGTCGGCGTGGACCACAGCATCGCATCGGCGCCGCGGCACGCCGCGACCAGCCGGGCGATCGCGGCGTGCGACCGTGCCGGATAGGCTTCGAGTTCCTGGTCAGGCACGTACATCGGCAGATCGAGCTCGCGCAGATCCAGCATCTCGATGCGTGCGCCCATGCGTTCCGCGATTTCCAGGCCGGTGCGCAGGGCAGCATGGGAATAGGAGCCGGCGCGCAGGCTGCCGCCGAGCCCGACGATGGTCTTCAAGGATCGGTCGCTCATAGATCGATGGCGAAATGATTCTTCAAGGCTTGCCGGAATTCCTCTTCCGAGCCGAGCATCGATTCCTCCCGTTCGCCGCCGCGGGTGATGATCAGGCGCAGATCGCTGAGCGAGATCCGACCGTCGGCGGTGGCGCGCGAACAGATGCGCTTCTGCGTGAAATGGGATGCCGGCGACGTTTGATGATGGCGGCACATCTCTTCGAAATCGCCGAGCGCGCGCGGTTGCAGCGTGAAGCGGTACTGTGCCTGCAGCGCGGCGTCCGCGCCGCGGGCATCGCCTTTCTTGAGAAAGTGAGTGCCGTCCTCCGCGTCGATCCGGTAAGACGCGGCGCCTTGCCTTTGCTCGCCGCCGTCGAGGCGCAGCGGCTGCTGGAAGGAATCGCCGAAGCCGACGTCGACCAGGTAGGCGTGGTCGAGATCGACGCGCAGCGCCAGGTGGTCGAATTCGGGGCCGAAGCCGCCGTCGGCGGTCGCCACGCCGGCCGACAGCAGCGTCACCCGGAAGCCGATTTCCCGCAGCAGCCAGGCGAACAGCGTATTCAATTCATAGCAGAAGCCGCCGCGCCGGCGCTCGACGATCTTGCGATACAGCGCATCGTGCTCGAGGACGATCGGTTGCCGGTAATGGATGCTCAGGTTCTCGAACGGAACCGTTCGCATGTGAGCCTGCTGCAGCTTGCCGAGCGTATCAAGGTCCGCCGCGACCGCGCCGCGATAATCGATGCGTTCCAGGTATCGTTGAACATCCATCGCTTATATCCCGCCCATGCACAAGTACTTCATTTCGAGATATTCGTCGATGCCGTAGACCGAGCCTTCGCGTCCGAGCCCGGATTGCTTGACGCCGCCGAAGGGCGCGACCTCGTTCGAGATGATGCCGGTGTTGATGCCGACCATGCCGTACTCGAGCTTCTCGGCGACGCGCCAGACGCGGCCGATGTCGCGCGAGTAGAAATAGCTGGCCAGGCCGAATTCGGTATCGTTGGCGGCGGCGATCGCCTCTTCTTCGGTCTTGAACGGGACAACGGCGGCGACCGGGCCGAAAGTTTCCTCGCGCATGATCTTCATGTCGCTCGTGATGCCCGACAGCACCGTCGGTTCGTAGAACAGTCCGCCGAGCGCATGGCGCTTGCCGCCGGCCAGTACCTTGGCGCCCTTGGCTTGCGCGTCGGCGACATGGTCTTCCACCTTCGCGATCGCCTGGGCATCGATCAAGGGCCCGAGATTGACGCCTTGCTCGAAGCCGCTGCCGACCCTCATCTTCGCCGCGCCTGCGGCCAGCTTTTCGACGAAGGCGTCGTAGACCGTCTCATGCGCATAGAAGCGGTTGGTGCAGACGCAGGTCTGTCCGGCGTTGCGGTACTTGGACGCGAGCGCGCCTTCCACCGCGGCGTCGAGATCGGCATCCTCGAACACGATGAAAGGCGCGTGGCCGCCGAGTTCGAGCGCCAGCTTCTTCACGGTCGGCGCGCATTGCTGCATCAGGATGCGGCCGACCGGCGTCGAGCCGGTGAAGGAGAGGTGGCGCACGGCCGGATTGGCGCACAATTCGCGGCCGACGTCGATCGACTTGCCGGCATCGGCCGTGACGATATTGAGCACGCCGGCGGGCAGGCCGGCGCGGTGCGCGAGTTCCGCCAGCGCCAGCGCGGACAGCGGCGTCTGTTCGGCGGGCTTCAGCACGATCGTGCAGCCGGCCGCGATCGCGGGCGCCACCTTGCGCGTGATCATGGCGATCGGAAAATTCCACGGCGTGATCGCCGCGCACACGCCGATCGGCTGCTTGAGCACCAGCATGCGCTTATCGCTCCAGGTCGAGGCCATGACGTCGCCCGCCACGCGCTTGGCTTCCTCCGCATACCATTCGATGAAGCTCGCGCCGTAGACGACTTCGCCCTTCGCCTCCGCCAGCGGCTTGCCTTGCTCGGCGGTCATCAGCGCCGCCAGGTCGTCGGCATGGGCGATCATGAGGTCGAACCATTTGCGCATGGCGGCGGCGCGTTCCTTGCCGGTCTTGGCCGCCCAGGCCGGGAAGGCGGCTGCTGCGGCGGCGATGGCGGCTTGGGCGTGCTCCGGGCCGAGATCGGGCACCGTGCCGAGCACGGCGCCGTTCGCCGGATTGGTGACTTCGAAGCGGCTCGCGCCGTCGAGCCAGGCGCCGTCGATATAGGCCTGGCTGCGCAACAGGCTGGCGTCTTTCAATGCGGGCATGTTGGTGTGGGGCATGATGGCACTCCTGCGGGAAACTCGGAAAGCACCAAGGATAGCGCAAAGCTCCGGACGGCGTTCTTGCTGTCCCGTGAGGGAAATTAGCGGCCCATCCGGATAAGACGGGTCAACTAGAGATGCAAGCCGCGTGCCTCGAGCTCGTTCAGCAGGCGCAGGCGATCGTCGCGCGCGACGTCGCGCCAATGGCGGCCGGTGAGCGCGCCTTCCAGCGCCCACAGCAGGTTGAGACTGACCGGCTGGCCGGCGCGCTTGAGCGCGACGAAGGCGTCGATCGCGCCGCGCGCGGCGAGCTCGGCATGCGTATGAATGCCGACGCTCGCCAGCATGGCATCGGACTTCGGCCCGAGATTGCGCAGCTCGGATGGACGTGTCGTCTGCATGGAACGGCCGTTCATCGAATGCGGATCAGATCGCCCAGGTCCAGTCGGTGCCCGACTTCGTATCCTTGACCTGGATGCCCTGCGCGGCCAAGAGGTCGCGCAAGCGATCCGACTCGGCCCAGTTCTTCGCGGCGCGCGCTGCTTCGCGTTCCTTGAGCAAGGCGGCTTGCTCCTCGTTCAGCTCGCGGCGGCGATGTTCGGCGAGGCCGAGCCCGAAGACGGTATCGAACTCGTTCCACAACGCGAATTTCTCGCCGGGCGACAGCGCATCGCTCTTGGCGGCGGACCAGGCGACGGCCAGCGCGGTCGGCATGTGCAAGTCGTTGGCGACCGCGTCCCAGAATTTGCGCGACAGCGACCGCGCTTCGCGGCCGAGTTCGGTCGCGCCTCCGGCGGCCTGCCATTCGCGCATGCGTTCGCGCAAGCCCTGGTGGGCGGTGCGCGCCTGCGACAGCGCGTCGTAGGAAAAACGCAGTTCGCCGCGATAGTGGGTGGTCAGCAGCAGATAGCGGTAGTCGAGCGGATCGTAGCCGTCGGCAACCAGGGTATCGACGGTCAGCGTGGCGCCCTTCGATTTCGACATCTTGCCGGAATCAACATTCAGGAATTCGCCGTGCATCCAGTAATTGACCCACTTGTGGCCGTGGCAGCATTCCGATTGCGCGATCTCGTTGGTGTGATGCACGGGAATGTGGTCGATGCCGCCGCAATGGATGTCGAAGTGCTCGCCGAGATATTTGGTCGCCATCGCCGAGCATTCGATATGCCAGCCCGGGAAGCCGACGCCCCAGGGCGAATCCCACTTCATGATCTGGTTCGGGAATTTCGATTGCGAGAACCACAGCGCGAAATCGGCCTGGTTGCGCTTGCGGTCGTCGTATTCGACGCGCTCGCTCTGCGCCTGCGCATCGAGTTTCAGGTTCGCGAACTCGGTGTAGTGGCCGAACTTGGCGACGTCGAAATAGACATTGCCCTGGCTCTCGTAGGCATAGCCGTCGCGCACCAGCTTCTCGACCATCGCGATCATCTCGGCGATGTGATCGGTGGCGCGGCAGACGACGACCGGCCGCTTGATGCGCAGCATTTCCGAGTGGCGGAAGAATTCGCCCTCGTAGTATTTCGCGATGTCCCACGGCGACTTCTGCTCGCGGCTGGCGGCCACCGCCATCTTGTCGTCGCCGCTGTCGGCGTCCGACTGCAGGTGCCCGACGTCGGTGATGTTCATGACGTGCCGGACGTCGTAGCCCCAGCATTCGAGCGTGCGACGCAGGATATCCTCGAACACATAGGTCCGCATGTTGCCGATGTGGGCGTAGTGGTAGACCGTCGGGCCGCAACAATAGAGACTGACCTTGCCCGCCTGGAGCGGTTCGAAAACTTCGAGCGCGCGCGATGCCGTATTGAAGAGCTGGAGCGGAATGTCGAGTTTGTCAGTCATGTCTCACCGATGAGAGGGTTGGGTTGCTAGGTTTCCGTCTTGTTCGGAATGGCTTCGGGCCGCCGGTTGAAGCCGGCGACCATGTCGAATCGGAACAGCCTGCATTCGAGAGCGCCGTTGAAGAACGGCGTCTTGCGAGACACCTTCAGGCGCAGCAGCTTGGGCACCGACAGGTCGGCCGTGAACAGGTAGACCTGCCAGCCGGCGAAACGCTGCTTGAGCGTCTTGCTGAACGCGCCGTAGAACGCCGTCGTCATTTCGTCGGCGCCTTGCGAGCGGTCGCCGCGCACGCCGATGCGTTCGCCGTAGGGCGGATTGGTCAGCATGATGCCGGGCGCCTCGGTCGGCGGCTTCACTTCCTGCGCTTCGATCTGCTTGAGCGGAACCTCGAACTGGACGCCGGCATTGCGCAGGTTGTTGCGCGTCATGACGATCATGTCGCCCGAGATGTCGCTGCCGAACAGCGTCGGTTCGGTCGGCAAGGGATTCGGCTGGAAGCTGCCCTTGATGTCGAGCCACTTGCGGACATCGAAATCGCGGAATTTCTCGAAGGCGAAGCCGCGCCGCGCGCCGGGCGGAATGCCGGCCAGCATCTGCGCCGCTTCGATCAGGATGGTGCCGGAGCCGCACATCGGGTCGAACAGGACGGTGCCGGGCTTCCAGCCGGACGACCGCAGCAAGCCGGCGGCGAGATTCTCGCGCAGCGGCGCATCGCCGGTTTCCTGGCGCCAACCGCGCTTGAACAGCGCTTCGCCCGAGGTGTCGAGATAGAGCGTGAAATTGCGCGCATCGAGAAAGCCGGCGATCCGCATGTCCGGCGTGCGGGTATTGACCGAAGGCCGCTTGCCGAACCGGTCGCGGAAGCGGTCGCAGATGCCGTCCTTGATCTTCAGCGTCGCGAACTCGAGGCTCTTCAGCGGCGATTTGATCGCGGTGAGGTCGACGCGGATCGTATGATCGACGCTGAACCAGTCTTCCCACGGCTGCTCCAGCGCCAGGTCGTAAATGTCGTTCTCGTTCGCGTAGCTCGATTGCGCGATGCGCAACAGCACGCGCGAGGCGATGCGCGAATGCAGGTTCATGCGCCAGGCATCGGCCAGTTCGCCGGAGCAATGCACGCCGCCCGGCACCTGGTTGTGGATCTTCAGCGTCTTGGACGGCTGCGTGTCGGTTTGCGCGTTCATTTGGGCGATCTCGCCGAGTTCTTCGGCAAGCGCCGCCTCCAGGCCGCGCGGGCAAGGACAGAAGAATGAATACGTCATATGGGGAACCCTTTATCCGTAGTGATGCAATTGATGTAACCGTCCGCCGCCGGACCGGCGCCGGGCAAGCGGGCGAAAGCTTGAAGCTTGCGATGGCGCGGCTGGCCGAGCATCATTATCGGCGATTTGCCGCGTCTGCAAATACTACATGCTCATGCAGTACGCGCCGTGCGGCCGGTCATCCGATGCTCGCCCGGCCCGCTCAGAAGGGCTTGACGACCACGAGGATGACGACCGCCAGCATGATCAGCACCGGTACCTCGTTGAACCAGCGGTACCACCGGTGGCTGCGCGCATTGCGGCCGGCTTCGAATTTCTTGAGCAGCGAGCCGCAGGCGTGGTGATAGCCCAGCAACAGCAGCACCAAGGCCAGCTTGGCATGCAGCCAGCCGTTGCCTTCGCCCTTGCCGATGCCGTAGTGGAGCCATAGCGCCAGGCCGAACGCCAGCGCCGGCACGGCCAATATCGTCATGAAGCGATACAGCTTGCGCGCCATCAATAGCAGGCGCGCCGTCGCCGCCTTGTCGGTCTCCATCGCCAGGTTGACGAAAATGCGCGGCAGGTAGAACAGGCCGGCGAACCAGGAGGCGACGAAGACGATGTGCAATGCCTTTACCCAGAGCATGATGATCCTTGGCCGGCCTTATTCACGGACTTCGCCGTTGCCCAGCACGACGTATTTCAGCGAGGTCAAGCCGTCGAGGCCGACCGGGCCGCGCGCATGGAGCTTGTCGTTCGAAATGCCGATTTCCGCGCCGAGGCCGTATTCGAAGCCGTCGGCGAAGCGGGTCGAGGCATTGACCATCACCGACGCCGAATCGACTTCGCGCAGGAAGCGCATGGCGCGCGTGTAGTCCTCGGTGACGATGGCGTCGGTATGCTGCGACGAGTAGGCATTGATGTGCTCGATCGCTTCATCCATGCCGGCGACGATTTTCACCGCGAGGATGGCGGCCAGGTATTCGGTGCGCCAGTCTTCCTCGGTCGCCGCCGCCAGGCGCGGATAGCCGGCAAGAATGGCGCGCGCCTCGTCGTCGCCGCGCAGCTCGACCTCCTTGGCGTTGTACAGCGTGGCGAGTTCGGGCAGCACCCGCGGCGCGATCCCGCGCGCCACCAGCAGCGTTTCCATGGTGTTGCAGGTGCCGTAGCGATGGCATTTGGCATTGAAGGCGATCTTCAACGCCTTCTCGATATCGGCGCGGTCGTCGATGTAGACGTGGCAGATGCCGTCGAGATGCTTGATCATCGGCACCGTCGCCTCGCGCATCAGGCGCTCGATCAGGCTCTTGCCGCCGCGCGGGACGATGACGTCGACGTACTGCGGCATCGTGATCAATTCGCCGACGGCCGCGCGGTCGGTGGTCTCGACCACTTGCACCGCCTCGGAAGGCAGGCCGGCGCCTTCCAGGCCTTCCTTGACCAGTTTCGCCAGCGCTTGGTTGCAATGGATCGCTTCCGAGCCGCCGCGCAGGATGGTGGCGTTGCCGCTCTTGATGCACAGGCCGGCGGCATCCACCGTCACGTTCGGACGGGCTTCGTAGATGATGCCGATCACGCCGAGCGGCACGCGCATCTGGCCGACCCGGATGCCGGTCGGCCGGTATTTCATGTTGGAGATCTCGCCGATCGGATCGGGCAGGGCGACGATCTGCTCCAGTCCTTCCGCCATGATGGCGATCGCCTTGTCGGACAGCGTCAGCCGATCCAGCATGGCCGGCGCCAGACCGGCGGCGCGCGCCGTTTCGAGGTCTTTCTGGTTGGCCGCGCGCAGCAGTTCGGCGTCGCGCCGGATGGCGGCCGCGATCAGCGCCAGCGCCTTGTTCTTGGCTGCCGTGTCGGCGCTGGCCATGGCGCGCGACGCCTTGCGCGCACGCTGGCCGAGTTCGGTCATGTATTGCTTGATGTCCATGATGACGGGGTTCAACTCATGATTTCAAAATTCGATTGCGGCATCGAAACGCCGGGCGGATGAGAGCAGCGTCATCCGCCAAAATACTCAAGCGCCGCGCGCGACTTTCAAGCCCAGTTGCAGCATCGCATCCCAGGCGTCGCCGGCGAATGCCTTGGCGCGCAAGCCCTTGATCATCTTGTCGATCTGGGCCGCTTCCTGCAGCGCTGCCTGCAATGTCGACAATTTCAGGCGCCGCAGCGCAGGTTCCATCAGGCGCTCGCGCGGTCCCCAGATGCGGTATTCCTTCAACAGCATCGGGATCGATTTGCCCTGCGCGGCCGCCGCTTTCAGCTTCAGCAGCGTGCGGATTTCCTCCGCCACCGCCCACAGCACCAGCGGCAAGGCTTCGCCTTCGCCTTTCAGGCCTTCCAGCATGCGCACCAGCCGCGCCGCGTCGCCGGACAGCATCGCCTCGTTGAGCTTGAACACATCATAGCGCGCCACGTTCAGCACCGCGTCGTGCACTTGCTCGAAGTTCAGTTTGCCTTCCGGATAGAGCAAGGCCAGCTTCTGGATTTCCTGGTGCGCCGCCAGCAGGTTGCCTTCGACGCGGTCGGCGATGAAATCGACGCTCTGCTTGTCGGCGCTCTGCTTTTGCGCGGCAAGCCGCATCCCTATCCATGACGGCAGTTGCGCGCGTTCGACCAGCGGGATGTCGATGTAGACCGCCGCCTGCTGCAATGCCGACACCCAGGCCGTCTTCTGCGTCTGCCAATCGAGCTTGGGCAGGGCGATCAGCGTGACGTTGTCGGGGCTCAAATTCGCGGCGTAATCCTGCAGCGCCTGCCCGCCGTCCTTGCCCGGCTTGCCGCTCGGGATGCGCAGCTCGATCAGCTTCTTGTCGCCGAACAGCGATTGCGACTGGTTCGCCGCGATCAGTTCGCCCCATTTGAAGCTGCGTTCGACCGTCAGCACTTCGCGTTCGGTGAAGCCTTGCGCGCGCGCCGTCCGCCGTATCTTGTCCGCCGCCTCCAGGGCGAGCAGGTGCTCGTCGCTCGTAATCACATAGAGCGGCGCCAGCGATTTCGCCAGGTGGGCGTCGAGGGCGTCGGGGCGCAATTGCATGTCGGTTCGGATTCCGGAGGGGCGTCACACCGGCTTCAGCGCGGCCAGCCGGCGCAGGATCTGCTGCACCAGGTCGGTCTGCATGTCGCGGTACAGCATCTCTTCTTCCTTTTCCTTCGCCATGACTTGTGCTTCGTTGAAGCTGATGTCGCGCTTGAGCACGACTTCGGTCGGCGCCAGCAACTGCCTTTCCTTGCCGTCCTTGACGCGGAAGGTCACCTTGTACAGCAGCGAATACTCGCGGATCCGGCCCTGGGTATTGCGCGACAGGACGATCTTGTCGCGCGTCTCGGACAGCAGCTCGACCACCGCCTGCGCCGCCTTGGCGTCATCCACGACTTGCGTGCCGTTGCCGGCGCGCAGATTGCGCTTGAGTTCGGCGCCGAGCGCCGAGGTGTCGGGGACGCCGAGATACACCGTCGCGAACGGCAGGCTGGCCTGGCTGGTCGAGCCGCGCAAATGAAAGCCGCAGGCGGAAAGCGTGATGGCCGCCGCGAGGGCGAGCGTGCGGGCGAAGCGGCGTTTCATCGGCGTCATCATAAGTTCCTCATGCCACGATATTGACCAGCTTGCCGGGCACGATGATGACTTTCTTCGGCGTGCCATCAACGAATTTCTTCACGTTGTCGTTGGCGAGCGCGGTCGCTTCGATCGTCGCCTTGTCGGCATCCTTGGCCACTTTCACGCTGCCGCGCAATTTGCCGTTGACCTGGACCACGAGTTCGATCTCGGCTTGTTCGAGCGCCGACGCGTCGACGTGCGGCCACGGCGCGTCGAGAATATCGCCGAACGTCTTGGCGTAGCCGAGCTCCTGCCACAGCACGTGCGTGAGGTGCGGCGCCACCGGATTGAGGATGCGCAGGAAGATCGAAAACGCTTCGGCGATGACGGCATGCGAAGCGGCCGTATCGTCGAGCTTGGCGCTTTCCAGTGTGTTGAGCATCTTCATGCAAGCCGATACGACGGTGTTGTACTGCAGGCGCTTGTAGTCGTGCTCGGCCTGCTGCAGCACCTTGTGCACTTCGCGGCGCAGCGTTTTCTGCGCTTCGTTCAACGCGGCGCCGTCGAGCGCGCCGGCCTCGGCGATGCGCGCGGCCTGCGCGTGGCCGTAGGCCCAGACGCGGCGCAGGAAGCGGTGCGCGCCTTCCACGCCGGCATCGTTCCACTCGAGCGTCTGCTCCGGCGGCGAGGCGAACATCACGAACAGGCGGGCGGTGTCCGCGCCGTACTGGTCGATCAATTCCTGCGGATCGACGCCGTTGTTCTTCGACTTCGACATCGTCGTCATTTCGTATTCGAGCGGCGTGCCGTCCTTCTTCAGCTTGCCGCCGATCACCTGGCCGTTCTCGTTGGTGACGACGTCGACTTCGTGTTCCCAATAATAGTTCTTGCCGGCGTCGGCCGGCTTGTGGAAGAACGCGCCTTTCAACACCATGCCTTGCGTGAGCAGGTTGACGAAGGGTTCGTCGATCTTCACCAGGCCGAGATCGCGCATGACCTTGGTCCAGAAGCGCGCATACAGGAGATGCAGGATCGCATGTTCGATGCCGCCGATGTACTGGTCCATCGGCATCCAGTAATCGGTGCCGCCGGCTACCATCTTATCGTCGTTGGTGGGGTCGCAATAGCGCATGAAATACCACGACGAATCGACGAAGGTATCCATCGTGTCGGTCTCGCGGCGCGCCGGCTTGCCGCATTGCGGGCAATCGCAACGCAGGAAGTCCTCGCGCTTGTTGAGCGGATTGCCGCTGCCGTCCGGCACGCAATCCTGCGGCAGCACGACCGGCAGATCCTTCTCAGGCACCGGCACCGGACCGCAGGTTTCGCAATGGATGATCGGGATCGGCGTGCCCCAGTAGCGTTGGCGCGAAATGCCCCAGTCGCGCAGGCGCCACGTGGTTTTCTTCTCGCCGTCGCCCTTGACGGCGAGGTCGGCGGCGATCTTGTCGACCGCGGCCTTGTAGCCGAGGCCGTCATAGGCGCCGGAGTTGACCGTCACGCCGCGCTGCTTGTCGGCGTACCATTCCTGCCAGGCGTCGGTCGAATAGGTTTCGCCTTCGACGGCGATGACTTGCTTGATCGGCAGCTGGTATTTCTTCGCGAAAGCGAAATCGCGCTCGTCGTGCGCCGGCACGCCCATGACGGCGCCGTCGCCGTAGCTCATCAGGACGTAGTTGCCGACCCATACCTCGACCTTTTCACCGGTCAGCGGATGCGTGACGAACAGGCCGGTCGGCATGCCTTCCTTCTCGCGCAGCGCGAGCTCGGCTTCGGTCGTGCCGCCTTTCTTGCATTCCTCGATGAAGGCGGCGAGCTTCGGATTCGATGCCGCCGCATGGGCGGCCAGCGGATGCTCGGGCGCGACCGCGCAGAAGGTGACGCCCATGATGGTGTCGGCGCGCGTCGTGAAGACGAACATCTTGCCGTCCTGGATCGGCTTGCCCTCGGCATCCTGGACGTCGTGGGAGAACGCGAAGCGCACGCCTTCGCTCTTGCCGATCCAGTTTTCCTGCATCAGGCGCACGCGTTCCGGCCAGCCCGGCAGCTTGTTGGCGACGCAGTCGAGCAGCTCTTCCGCGTAATCGGTGATCTTGAGGTAATAGCCCGGGATCTCGCGTTTCTCGACCAGCGCACCGGTGCGCCAGCCGCGGCCGTCGATCACCTGCTCGTTGGCGAGCACGGTCTGGTCGACCGGGTCCCAGTTGACGATCTGCGTCTTGCGGTAGGCGATGCCCTTTTCGAGCATCTTGAGGAACAGCCACTGGTTCCACTTGTAGTAGCTCGGATCGCAGGTGGCGACTTCGCGCGACCAGTCGATCGCCAAGCCCATCGCCTGCATCTGCTTCTTCATGTAGGCGATGTTCTCGTAGGTCCACTTGGCGGGCGGCACCTTGTTCTTCAGCGCGGCGTTCTCCGCCGGCAGGCCGAAGGCATCCCAGCCCATCGGCATCAGGACGTTGTAGCCGTTCATGCGCAAGAAGCGCGTGAGCATGTCGTTGATCGTGTAATTGCGGACATGCCCCATGTGCAGCTTGCCGGACGGGTAGGGAAGCATCGAGCACGCATAGAATTTTTTCTTGTCGCGGCCTTGCTGGTCTTTCGCGTGTTCGACGACTTTGTACGCGTCGATCGCGCGCCAATGATCTTGCGCCGCCTTTTCGACGTCGGCGGGGAGATATTTTTCTTGCATGACGGGATGGTGCCAAAAGTGGATTGTGGGATTGAACCGGACATTATACCGGCTCAATCCGGGCATTTGCCGGCGGAAAGCGGGATTTCCGGCAGAGGATTCGGCGTTGTTCGGCGCCGGCCGCGGCGTGGCACTCGCGGGGCGGCCGGAAATCCGCCGTCAGTCGAGGAAAACCAGTTCGAGCGCCGGTTTTTCGCCGTAGTCGGCGTATCGATCGTTGATCGCTTCGACGCAGAAACTCAATTCTTCCGCGATTTCCGGCGCCCGGGCGCGGAATGCGGCCGCGTGGGAAACCTCGATGCGCAGCATTTCGTCCGGGCCGAGCCGGAATCTGCACATGCCGTCGTCGTCGCGCAGATAGGAAAGGCAATCGATCCAGGCATCCATGTTGTTGCCGTAGAAATCGGGGAAGCCGAATTCGCGCCGGCATTCGGCGTGGAACGCGGCCCATTCGCCGATCTTGCTTCCATCGAGGCGGACGGTGGCCATGGTCGTGTGGGACGGCGCCGCTCAGCGCAGGCCGAGCACGTCGTACATGTCGTACTGGCCGGTATTCTTGTCGGCCAGGAAGCGCGCCGCGCGCAGGCTGCCGTGGGCATAGGTCACGCGGCTCGACGACTTGTGCGTGATCTCGATGCGCTCGCCGGTGCCCGCGAACAGCACCGTGTGGTCGCCGACGATGTCGCCGCCGCGGATGGTCGAAAAGCCGATCGTCGAGGGATCGCGTTCGCCGGTCACGCCTTCACGGGCATAGACGGCGCAATCCTTCAGATCGCGGCCGATCGCGCCGGCGATCACTTCGCCCATCTTGAGCGCGGTGCCCGACGGCGCATCGACCTTGTGGCGATGGTGCGCTTCGATGATCTCGATGTCGTAGCCTTCGGAAAAGCTCTTGGCGGCCAACTCCAGCAGTTTCATGGTGACATTGACGCCGACGCTCATGTTCGGCGCGAACACGATGGCGGTCTTTTGCGCGGCCGCCGCGATCGCCGCCTTGCCGGCATCGTCGAAGCCGGTCGTGCCGATGATCATCTTGATGCCGTTGGCGGCGCAGTATTCGAGATGCTTGAGCGTGCCTTCGGGGCGCGTGAAATCGATCAGGAAATCCGCGTCGGCCAGCCCTTTTCCGAGGTCCGACTCGACCGCGACGCCGGCCGGCTTGCCGAGGAAGGCGGCGGCGTCGCTGCCGATGCTGGGCGCGCCCGGCAGATCCAGCGCGCCGGCCAGCGTCGCGTCGGGCGCATTCGAGATGGCTTCGATCAGCATGCGGCCCATGCGGCCGGAAGCGCCGGCGACGGCGATTTTCAGCGGAGTCATAAATACCTTGCTAGCGCGATATGCTGCTTATTTCTTCTGCTTGGGCGATTCTTTCACGGGCGCGGATTCCGGCCTTTCGGCGGGTGAGGAACCGGCGATCAGCGAGATGTAATCCTTCTCGGTCGGCAGGTCGCCCCCTTCCACGCGCACCAGGCGGCCGTCCTTGAAGAACAGCGAGACATGGCTGGTGATGATCTCGCCGTTGCCTTTCTCGAGCCGGAACGGATAGTCCCAGCGATCCTTGTGAAAGACGTCCTGCAACAGGGGCGTGCCCATGACGAAGCGGACCTGGTCGGGCGTCATGCCGCCTTTTTCCTTCATGTTCTCCTTGATCTGCGCCACCATCTCGCGCGAGACGAAATTGCCCTGCTGAATATCGGGACGGTAGGGCGACAGAATGCCGAGAAAACGGCGCTCCTTCTTCGTCTGCACACCGCTGTTGGCGGCCGTGATCGCTTCCGGGTTCGTTGCCTGCGCGGCGCTATCGCTCCGGAACGGATTCTTCCAGGCGCAACCGGAAAGGCCGGCGGCAAGCAGCGCGGCACCGAGCAGGACGGAAGGAGCGCGGTGAAGACGGCGCGGGGCCGGTCGCAGGGTCGATCGCATAAACAGTCGCATAAGGGAGCTCAATTTGGGGAGCATTTTGGCATAAAACGCTATATGATAAGCCAGATCACCTACTCATCGCCAAGAACATGTCTAACCGTTCTACCGACCTGAAGGCCAGCGGCCTCAAGGCAACTCTCCCGCGTCTCAAGATTCTCGAGATCTTCCAGAACAGCAGCGTGCGCCACATGAGCGCCGAAGATGTCTACAAGATCCTGCTGTCCGAGAACATGGATGTCGGATTGGCAACGGTCTACCGCGTATTGACCCAGTTCGAACAAGCCGGCCTTCTGCATCGCAACCACTTCGAAACCGGCAAGGCCGTGTTCGAGCTCAACGAAGGCTCCCACCACGACCATCTGGTCTGCCTCGATTGCGGCCGCGTCGAGGAGTTTTTCGACGAGGAAATCGAGAAACGCCAGCAGAAGATCGCCAGGGAGCGCGGCTTCGACATCGCCGAGCATGCGCTCGCGCTCTACGGCCATTGCAACAAGAAGGATTGCCCGCACCGGGGCAGATAAGCGCCGGCTTTGCCGCTCAGCCGCTGTGGCTGAGCGCGTTCGATAACAGCTTGGCTGTGATGTCGACGATCGGGATCACGCGTTCATAGGCCATGCGCGTCGGGCCGATGACGCCCAGCGTGCCGACGATCCTGCCGTTGACTTCGTAGGGGGCCGTGACGATGCTCATGTCTTCCACCGGCACCAGTTGCGATTCTCCGCCGATGTAGATCTGTACGCCGCTGGCCTTGCTCGAGACATCGAGCAATTGCATCAGGCCGGTCTTCTGCTCGAACAATTCGAACAGCTTGCGCAGCGAACTCATGTTCGACGACAGGTCGCCGGAGAGGAGATTCCGTTCGCCGGAAATCACGACATCCTCGGCATGCTCGGTCATGACATCGCTGCCGGCTTCGACCGCGGTCTGCATCAGGTGCGTCATGTCGTCGCGCAATTGGCGCAGCTCGCCTTGCAGGCGCATGCGCACTTCCTCGAAGCCGAGGCCGGCGAAATGCTGGTTCAGATAGTTGGCCGCCTGGATCAGCTGCGACGGCGTGTAATCGACGTCGGTCAGCAACAGCCGGTTCTGCACGTCGCCGCCGGGCGTGACGATCACCAGCAGGATGCGCTTTTCGGAGATGCGCAGGAATTCGATCTGCTGGAATACCGATTCCCGGCGCGGGGTCATGACGACGCCGGCGAATTGCGACAGCGACGACAGGATCTGGGCGGCATTGGAAATGATCTTTTGCGGCGAATGGTTCTGCAGCCGCGGCTGGACTTCGGATTCGAGCGCGGATTCGTCGATATGCCGCACCGTCAGAAGGGAATCGACGAACATGCGGTAGCCGCGCGGCGTCGGGACGCGGCCGGCCGACGTATGCGGGCTGGCGACGAAACCCATTTCCTCGAGGTCGGCCATGATGTTGCGGATCGTGGCCGGAGACAATTCGAGGCCGGAAATCTTCGACAGCGCGCGCGAGCCGACCGGCTGGCCGTCCGCGATATAGCGTTCGACCAGGGCCTTGAGCAGGGTTTGAGCGCGAGTGTCGAGTTGCATACAAGTATTTTATGCGAGCGCAGGGGTGGATGATAGGGGTTGACGCAAATCGCGAGAGTCTCCTCTAGTCGTCTTCCGCGTTCGCGGCGCTTTCTGCGAGCCAGGCGTCGAGATCGTGCAGGGTGCGGCAGATGGCGTCCGGACGAATATGTGGCGGACAGGTGCGCACCGGATCGATCTCGGCCCGGTTGATCCATATTCCATGCAATCCGGCTTTCTGCGCCCCCTCGACATCGAGCACCGGGTCGTCGCCGACGTAGGCCGCTTCCGCCGGTTGCACGCCGAGCGCCTCGCAAGCGGCATGGAAAATCGCTGCATCCGGCTTGGCGCAGCCCAGCTTGCGGGCCGAGATCGATACGTGGAAATGCCGCGCCAGGCCGATGACTTCGAGATCGGCCACGCCGTTCGTCACCGATCCGAGCTTGAGTCGAGCGGCAAGCCGGTGAAGCGCCGGTTGCACATCGGCAAACGGTTCGACCTGGTTGCGCGCCGCGGAAAACACGGCCATCGCGTCCAGTACCTTGCCTGTGTCCTCGCCGGCGGCTGCAAATGCCTCCAGCAGGCCGGCATGGCGCAATGCCCACATGTCATACCGGTAACGCGGATCGGCAGCGGCCAGTTCCAGGCGGCGGGCGCGCAAGGAGTCGATTGTATGCAGACGAGCGACGCCGACGGCGTGTTCGCGCAACCAGTCGTACAGCACGGCTTCGGCGCGCCTGATCACGGGAACGATAGGCCATAGCGTATCGTCGAGATCGAACAACACGGCTTTGATTCTTGGAACCGCCATAAACGATAAATAGGTGGGAGGGCCGGCTCTTTCAAGAGCATCGTTGGTGTCTAGAGGCTGTTATGAACTCAAACAGGGGCCACCCTGTGCGGCGCGGCGCGCCTGGCGCTGCATCCCTTCTCGACCGAACGTGCCCCCTGTTTGAGTTCATAACAGCCCCTAGGAGTGTCACTCGCAAGAAATTATGATCTAATTTGCTGCATGTCAGCCAAGCCGATATCTCCCGTCCCTTCCGCGTTTCAGACCGTCGCCATCGTCGGCAAGCATCCGGCCGCCGGCATCGAGCATTCGCTGTCGGAAATCGCCGGCTTCCTGGTCGGCACCGGCCATACCGTCGTGTTCGAGGCGGAAACGGCATCTCATATCGCCTTCGGCGGTTTTGCCGCCATGACGCCGGCGGAAATCGGGGAGCACGCCGATGCGGCCATCGTCGTCGGCGGGGACGGCACCATGCTTGGCATTGCCCGCCAACTGGCTCCGTACGACGTGCCGCTGATCGGCATCAATCAGGGGCGGCTGGGCTTCATGACCGATATTCCGCTCGACCGCATGATGCCGGTGTTGAGCGAAATGCTAGGCGGAAAATTCGAGTCGGAGCAGCGCAGCCTGCTCGAAGGCGAAGTGTTGCGCGACGGGCAAACGATTTTCCAGGCCCAGGCATTCAACGATGTGGTGGTGTCGCGCGGCACCGGTTCCGGCATGCTCGAACTGCGGGTGCACGTCGACGGCCGTTTCATGTACAACCAGCGCTCGGATGGTTTGATCGTCGCGACGCCCACCGGCTCGACCGCCTATGCCTTGTCGGCCGGGGGGCCGCTGCTGCATCCGAGCCTTGGCGGCGTGGTGCTGGTGCCGATCGCGCCGCATGCCTTGTCGAACCGCCCGATCGTGGTGCCGCAGTCGAGCGAAATCGTGATCGAGCTGATCGGCGGGCGCGACACCAGCGTCAACTTCGACATGCAATCGCTGGCCAGCCTGCAGCATCACGACCGCGTGGTCATCCGGCGCTCCCAGCATACGATTACCTTCCTGCATCCGCAAGGCTGGAGCTATTACGATACCTTGCGCGAAAAGCTGCACTGGAACGAGTATCCGTCGGTTGAGGGTCAGTTAAAATAGCCGCCTTGCCCGCGCCGTCCGGCGCGGTTGAAATCGAAACGAATATTGTCTTGCCCGCAGCGGCGATGCTTGCGCGCGGGCACCTGAAAAGCCAATCACATGCTGCGTACACTTTCCATTCGCGATTTTGTGATCGTCGATGCCATCGAACTCGAGTTCGCGCCGGGTTTTTCCGTCTTCACCGGCGAAACCGGCGCCGGCAAGTCGATTCTCATCGATGCCTTGACGCTGGCGCTCGGCGGACGCGGCGATGCCAGCATGGTGCGCGAAGGCGCCGCCAAGACCGATATCAGCGCTGAATTCGCCACCACCGCGGAGGCCGATGCCTGGCTCGCCGTGAACGAATTCGGCAGCGACGAAGGCGGCGTCCTCCTGCGCCGCGTGATCGACAATGCCGGCCGTTCGAAGGCTTTCATCAACGGCATCGCCGCCACCGCAGGACAATTGCGCGAGATCGGCGAGATGCTGGTCGATATCCACGGCCAGCATGCGCACCAGTCGCTGCTGAAGGCCGATGCGCAGCGCATGCTGCTCGATTGCCAGGCTGGCCTGGTGGAGGAGGCCCGGGAAGTCGGCGTCGCCTACAAGGCATGGCGCGCGCTGGCGAAGCAGCGCGAGGAATTCGAAACCAACGCCAAGAACGTGCTGCTGGAACGCGAACGGCTCGAATGGCAAGTCGGCGAACTGGAAAAACTGGCCGTCAAGCCGGGCGAGTGGAGCGAGATCAGCAACGAACACAGCCGGCTGTCTCATGCGGCCAGCCTGCTCGAAGGCGCGCAGGAAGCCTTGACGATCATTTCCGAAGCGGATTCCAATCCGATCCTGTCGCAACTCTCGTCGCTGGTGCAAAAGCTGACCAAGTTGGCCGATATCGACGATGCCCTGAAACCGGTGGTCGATACGCTCGAGCCGGCGCGCATCCAGCTGCAAGAAGCGGTCTACGCGCTCAACGATTATCTCGATCGGGTGGAGCTCGATCCGCAACGCCTGCAAGCGGTCGAGGCGCGACTGGAAGCGATCCATTCGACGGCGCGCAAGTTCCGGGTCGCGCCGGAAGATCTGCCGCGGGAGTTCGAAACCCTGTCGGCGCAGTTGAGGCAATTGGCCGACGCCAGCGACCTCGATGCCTTGCGCGCGCAAGAGGAAAAGCTGAAGGCGGCCTACCTGGGCGCGGCGCAAAAGCTGTCGAAGGCGCGTGCCAAGGCGGCCAAGGCGCTCGGCGACGCGGTGACCGCCGCGATGCAAGACTTGAGCATGTCCGGCGGGCGTTTCGAAATCGCCCTGCATGCCTGCGAGCCGGCCGCCTACGGTATCGAACAAGTCGAATTCATGGTGGCCGGACACGCCGGGACCAGCTTGCGTCCGCTCGCGAAAGTCGCATCGGGCGGCGAACTGGCGCGTATTTCGCTCGCGATTTCCGTGATCACCTCGACCGCGACCGCGACCCCAACCTTGATTTTCGACGAAGTCGACAGCGGCATCGGCGGCGGCGTAGCGGAAGTCGTCGGTCGCCTGTTGAAACGCCTCGGACAGGATCGCCAGGTATTATGCGTGACTCATCTGCCGCAGGTCGCAAGCCAAGCCAACGAACACTTTCAGGTCAGCAAGAAGAGTGCCGGCGGCAAGACCGTTTCGTGCATCGACGCGCTCGATGCCAAGGCGCGCGTCGAGGAAATCGCGCGCATGCTCGGCGGCATCGAGATTACCGCGACGACGCGCAAGCATGCGCGCGAATTGCTGGCGCTCTGACCCGACCCTGACTCTTCGCTCGACAAGAACACATGTCCTTTCGCAAAGAACCGCCGCATTCGCACAAAGACATCGCCAAGACCGCCGTTGTGCTCGTCAATCTCGGCACGCCGGAGGCGCCCACCGCCGCCGCCGTGCGTCCCTACCTGCGCGAGTTCCTGTCGGACCCGCGCGTGGTCGAGATCCCGAAAGCGATCTGGTGGTTCATTCTGAACGGCGTCATCCTGCCGTTCCGCGCCGGCAAATCGGCACAGAAATACGCTTCGATCTGGACCAAGGACGGCTCCCCCCTGAAGGTCTGGACCGAGAGGCAAGCGGCCCTGTTGCGCGGCTACCTCGGCGAGCGCGGGCATCAGGTGCAGGTCGCCTATGCCATGCGCTACGGCAAGCCGGCGCTGCCGCAGGTGCTCGATCAATTGAAGGCCGACGGCTGCGATCGCATCCTGATCCTGCCGGCCTATCCGCAATATTCCGGTACGACGACGGCTTCGATCTATGACGCCGTGTTCGCCCATTACGCCCGGGTGCGCAATGTGCCTGAATTACGCTTCGTCAAGCATTATCACGACGAAGAGGCGTATGTGCTGGCGCTGAAGCGCACGGTGCTGGCCTATTGGGAAGCGAACGGCCGGCCGGACAAGCTGGTCATGAGTTTTCACGGCACACCGAAACGGACTCTTCTTCTCGGCGATCCGTATTTTTGCGAATGCCAGAAGACGGGGCGCCTGCTGGCGGCCGAGCTCGGTCTTGCCGAACATCAATATGCCGTGACTTTCCAATCGCGTTTCGGCAGGGCCGAATGGCTACAGCCTTATACCGCGCCGACCCTGCAGCAACTCGCCAAGGAGGGCGTACGAAGGGTCGATGTCGTGTGTCCCGGTTTCGTGGCCGATTGCCTGGAAACGCTCGAGGAAATCGCGTTGGAGGGGCGCCAGACATTCCTGACGGCCGGCGGCCACGACTTCCACTACATTCCTTGCTTGAACGATTCGCCGGATTGGATGCATGCCCTGGCCGAAATCGCCGAGCAACATATGATCGGTTGGCCGACCATGCTGATACCCGCGCTGCGCGAAGAGCAGAGACGTGCCGCTGAGCTTGCCGAAGCGCGCGCCAAACGACTGGGCGCGGAGCAATGAACGGTTGTCGCCGATGAAATGATCCGGGCCTCTAGCCATCGAGGGTGGAGCGTGCTTTCCGAAATACACGATCTGTGTCGGCTTCCGCATGGGCCGAAGCGGAATCGGCGAATTTGCCGTTTTTTATTGATAGAATAGCGCGCCCAATCGTTGCAGCGCGACAAGATCGGCGAAACAAAGCCACGTTGCCGTCAGCACAATATAGGCGAGAACAGTGGCGGAAATGAGCGGGAGTTTCATGATGGACTCCGAACGATCCTTTCGTGCTCCATCCAGATATATTTGACGGTTCTGTCAATTGCTAGAAAGCGATTGCCGCGTTGCCGATGCTTGCCAGGGAACAGTCCTGGCCGCGCTCGGCGCCTTGCTCTCGCTTCCGATCAACATGGCATAGCCTCCCAAATCGCCTGGGTGGGCCACCAGGACGCCGCCGCCGGCGGATTGCCTTTCGGCGCCTGTCTTTTCATCAGAGTCCATCATCATCCGATCCGTTCGCCTTGCCAATCCGCTGCGGGTAAATTCTGTGAAAAAAATGCAAGATTCGGCTGTATCGAAACCGGCCGCCGGCCGGGATAGGCGCCAGGCCATGGAAGGCGGGGATTTCCGTTGCCAATATCCCTTGAAAAAGTAAGGGATAGCCCCATGTACATGCCCATATCGCGGTTAACGATGCAAGTCATTCATAACTAAGTTATTGATAGTCGGAGACTTTTTGATGCAGGAACAGGAAAAGATGCAGGATCAGGAACGTCCGGTCCAAGACAATCCGGCCGATCAAGCCGCGCAAGCGGACAAGGCCGCCGAGAACACGGAGCAGACCGAGGCAAAGATGGCCGAACCGGCCGCCGCGTCCGCCGATGGCGAGGCTTGGGAAGTCAAGCTGGCGGCTGCGGAGGCGCGGGCCGCGGAAATGCAGGATGCCTTCTTGAGAGCCAAGGCGGAAGCGGAAAACATCCGCCGCCGCGCCCAGGAAGATATATCGAAGGCGCACAAGTTCGCGATCGAGAACTTCGCGGAATCGATGGTGCCGGTGAAGGACAGCCTGGAAATGGCGCTGAAACTGGAAACGCCGTCGGTCGAAGCGCTGAAGGAAGGCGTCGAAATGACGCTCAAGCAGCTCAATTCCGCGTTCGAGAAAAGCCGCCTGCTTGAAATCAACCCGCAGCCGGGCGAAAAGATGGATCCGATGAAGCACCAGGCGATTTCGATGGTGCCGGCCGATCAAGCGGCCAACACGATCGTCAGCGTGCTGCAGAAGGGTTACATGATTTCCGATCGCCTGCTGCGCCCCGCGCTCGTGACGGTCGCGCAATAGCCGCCGCCCGCGGGGATTTTGCAGAAAAGGCGCTTGAAAGCGATACCTTATTCCACATATTCGAGTTATCCGAGTTACTAAACCAATTATTCAAGGGGTACAAACATGGGCAAGATCATCGGCATCGACCTGGGAACCACGAATTCCTGCGTCGCCATCATGGAAGGCGGCCAACCCAAGGTCATCGAGAATTCCGAAGGCGCGCGTACTACGCCGTCCATCATCGCTTACCAGGAAGACGGGGAGATCCTGGTCGGCGCGCCGGCCAAGCGCCAGGCGGTGACCAACCCGAAGAACACGCTGTACGCCGTCAAGCGCCTGATCGGCCGCAAATTCGAAGAGAAGGAAGTCCAGAAAGACATCGGCTTGATGCCGTACCAGATCATCAAGGCCGACAACGGCGACGCCTGGATCGAAGTGCGCGGCAAGAAACTGGCGCCGCCGCAGATCTCCGCCGAAGTCCTGCGCAAGATGAAGAAGACCGCCGAAGACTATCTCGGCGAGGAAGTGACCGAAGCCGTCATCACGGTGCCGGCTTATTTCAATGACTCGCAGCGCCAGGCGACCAAGGATGCCGGCCGCATCGCCGGCTTGGACGTGAAGCGCATCATCAACGAACCGACCGCGGCCGCGCTCGCATTCGGCCTGGACAAGACCGGCAAGGGCGACCGCAAGATCGCCGTGTATGACCTCGGCGGCGGCACCTTCGACATCTCGATCATCGAGATCGCCGACGTCGACGGCGAGAAGCAATTCGAAGTCCTGTCGACCAACGGCGACACCTTCCTCGGCGGCGAAGACTTCGACCAGCGCATCATCGATTACATCATCGACGAATTCAAGAAGATCAACGGCCTCGACCTCGGCAAGGATGCGATCGCGCTGCAGCGGATCAAGGCTTCCGCCGAGCGCGCCAAGATCGAACTGTCGTCGTCGCAGCAGACCGAGATCAACGAGCCGTACATCGCCATGGCCAACGGCGTGCCGATGCACCTGAATCTGAAGATCACGCGCGCCAAGCTGGAAGCGCTGGTCGAGGACCTGATCGCCAAGACGATCGATCCGTGCAGCATCGCGATCAAGGATGCCGGCGTGAAGGTTTCCGACATCGACGACATCATCCTGGTCGGCGGCATGACCCGCATGCCGAAGGTGCAGGAAAAGGTCCGCGAATTCTTCGGCAAGGAGCCGCGCAAGGATGTCAACCCGGACGAAGCGGTGGCCGTCGGCGCCGCGATCCAGGGCTCCGTGCTGTCGGGCGACCGCAAGGATCTGCTGCTGCTCGACGTGACGCCGCTGTCGCTCGGCATCGAAACGCTGGGCGGCGTGATGACCAAGATGATCGCCAAGAACACCACGATCCCGACCAAGTTCAGCCAGGTGTTCTCGACCGCCGACGACAACCAGCCGGCCGTGACGATCAAGGTTTACCAGGGCGAGCGCGAGATGGCGGCCGGCAACAAGGCGCTCGGCGAATTCAACCTGGAAGGCATCCCGCCGGCGCCGCGCGGCGTGCCGCAGGTCGAAGTCACGTTCGACATCGACGCCAACGGCATTCTGCACGTCGGCGCGAAGGACAAGGCAACCGGCAAGGAAAACAAGATCACGATCAAGGCCAATTCCGGCCTGACCGAGGAAGAGATCCAGCGCATGGTGCGCGACGCCGAAGCCAATGCGGCCGAAGACAAGCGCCTGAAGGAGATCGCCGAAGTCCACAATCAGGGCGATGCCCTGGTGCATTCGACCAAGAAAGCCTTGACCGAATACGGCGACAAGCTGGAGGCGGGCGAGAAGGACAAGGTCGAAGCCGCCATCAAGGAGTTGGAAGAGGCGCTCAAGGGCAACGATAAGGAAGCGATCGAAGCCAAGATTGCCGCATTGTCCACGGCGGCGCAGAAGCTCGGCGAGAAGATGTACGCCGACATGCAAGCCCAGCAGGCGGCCGGCGCGGCGGCCGGCGGTGCCGCGGGCGGCGCTACGGGCGGTGCGGGTGGCGCCGGCGCGACGGAATCCAAGGCGAAAGAAGAAGACGTCGTCGACGCCGACTTCAAGGAAGTCAAGGACAAGTAAAATCATGCTTTGCCCGGCGGCCGCGTCGATTCGCGGCCGTCGGGAGTCGCCGAGCCGGGCGCCAGCCGCGCGGCTCGGCGTTTTCGCTTGGAAGACATAACCCGTAGGTGCCGACAAGATGGCGAAACGTGATTATTACGAAGTACTCGGCGTAGCGAAGAACGCCTCGGAAGACGAGATCAAGAAGGCGTATCGCAAGCTCGCTATGAAATATCATCCGGACCGCAATCCGGACAGCAAGAACGCGGAAGAAAAATTCAAGGAAGCCAAAGAGGCTTACGAGATGCTTTCCGACGCCCAGAAACGCGACGCCTATGATCGCTATGGCCATGCCGGCGTCGATCCGAACATGGGCGGCGCCGGCGGCTTCGGCGCAGGCGCGGGCGGTTTCGGCGACGCTTTCTCCGACATCTTCGGCGACATTTTCGGCGGCGCCCGCGGCCGGTCGAGCGGACCGCAAGTCTACCGCGGCGCCGATCTGCGCTATAACCTCGAGATCTCGCTGGAGCAGGCGGCGCACGGTTTCGACACCACGATCCGCGTGCCGTCGTGGGACGAATGCGATACCTGCCACGGCTCAGGAGCCAAGCCGGGCACCTCGCCGACCACCTGCACCACTTGCCACGGGCAGGGCACGGTGCGCATGCAGCAAGGCTTCTTCAGCATCCAGCAGACTTGCCACAAGTGCCATGGCACCGGCAAGATCATTCCGACGCCATGCCCGTCCTGCGGCGGTGCCGGGCGCATCAAGCGCAACAAGACGCTCGAGGTCAAGATCCCGGCCGGCATCGACGATGGCATGCGTATCCGCTCGTCCGGCAACGGCGAGCCGGGCATGAACGGCGGCCCGCCGGGCGACTTGTATGTCGAGATCCATATCAAGCAGCACGAGGTGTTCCAGCGCGACGGCGACGATCTGCATTGCGAAGTGCCGATCTCGTTCGCCAAGGCGGCGCTCGGCGGCGAAGTCGAGGTGCCGACCCTGAACGGCAAGGCAACGTTCGCGCTGCCGGAAGGAACGCAATCGGGCAAGACTTTCCGCTTGCGCGGCAAGGGCATCAAAGGCCTGCGTTCCGGTTATGCCGGCGACCTGTTCTGTCATGTGACCGTCGAAACGCCGGTCAAGCTGACCGAGAAACAAAAGGATTTGCTGCGCGAATTCGAAAAGCTGACCGTCGAGGGCGGATCGAAACATAGTCCGCAATCGAAATCATGGAAAGACAAGGTCAAGGAATTCTTCGAGTAAACGCAAAGCAAGAACATCGCAAACCGCCGTATCCTTCGGGAACGGCGGTTTTTTTTTACGTAAGTCGTTGTTATTCTGGAACTTTTTAGGCTTGCGCGGTTGCCGCGTTTTCTCTATGCTGATGAGCACATAATAAAACGCTCGTTCACTTTTCTTGAGAGCAACCCCTTATCGAATGGAGACTGTATGAAACGCTTGGCCCATGCTTTCCGTAGTTTGATGGTCGTCGTCCTGGTGACGGCTCTTCCCGCCTTCGCGGCTGTCGACGTCGGCGGTGGCGTCAAATTCGACGACACGGCGCGCGTCGCCAACCACGAGTTGAAATTGAACGGCGCCGGCATCCGGCACAAGGTCATCTTCAAGGTCTATGCCGCCGGCCTGTATTTGCAAGACAAGAAAACCACGGTGCCCGATGTGCTGGCGTTGCAAGGCCCCAAGCGCGTGAGCATCGTGATGATGCGCGATTTGTCCAGCGAAGAATTCGGCCGCGCCTTCCTGACCGCGATCAATCAGAACATCGACAAGGCCGAAAAGGCCAAGCTGGTGAACCAATTGCTGAAATTCGGCGAGTTGTTCGCGTCCGTCCCCGAGCTGAAGAAGGGAGACGTGCTCACGACCGACTGGGTGCCGAATACCGGAACAATCATGCAGATCAACGGCAAGAAGATGGGCGAGCCCTTCCCGGATGTGGCGTTTTACAATGCGCTGCTGAAGATCTGGCTCGGCGACAAGCCCGTGGATGCCACCCTGAAGCGCGCATTATTAGGTGAGAAGACGGAAGAAGGACGAAAGAACGAGAATTGATGCGCATAGGAAAATAATAAAGGAGCGGAAATCCCGCTCCTTTTTTTTGTGCTGAATTTTTTGCGATGCAGCAAGTCTTCCACGAGTGAATGGCTTTTCTATACAATCGCCACAACGAAACAAGGAAGGCAAACGACATGATGGATGAAAAGCAACAGACCCTCGAAGAACTGTTTAAAAAAAATCGCGCCTGGGCCGCCTCGATGGAGGCGAAGGACCCGGGCTTCTTCAAGAAACTCGCCGCTCAGCAGGCGCCGGAGTATCTGTGGATCGGCTGTTCGGACAGCCGCGTTCCAGCCAATGAAATCGTCAACCTGATGCCGGGCGAGTTATTCGTCCACCGCAATATCGCCAACGTCGTCGTCCATACCGACCTCAACTGCCTGGCGGTGCTGCAATTCGCGATCGACGTCCTCGGCGTCAAGCACGTGATCGTCACCGGCCATTACGGTTGCTCGGGCGTGCATGCCGCGATGACCGGACGCCGCGTCGGCCTGGCCGACAACTGGCTGCGCCATGTCCAGGACGTGCATCAGAAGCATGAACGCTATCTGGGCGACGTGCTGGCCGAACGCGAGAGATTTGACCGGCTGTGCGAACTGAACGTGATTGAACAAGTGGCCAACATCTGCCAGACGACGATCGTGCAAGATGCCTGGGAGCGCGGCCAGGAATTGACGGTCCACAGCTGGATCTACGGCTTGAAGGACGGCCTGTTGCGCGATCTCGGCGTGACCGTCTCCGCGCAGAGCGAATTGGCGCCGAAGCTCAAGGCGAGCTTCGCGCGCTATGAATCGCAAGACTGAGCGCAATTAGGGGCACGCCTTGCTCGACTTGGCGCCCCTTCCGTCCTACGAAACCATCTCGAGGATCTACAAAGCTCCCCGAACCGATCAGAAGCAGTGTTCCAGGCCGGGGAAGGATTTGTCCTTCACGGCTGCGATATAGGCGCGCACCGCGCCCTCGATGCTGCTCTGGCCTTCCATGAAATTCTTCACGAAGCGCGCCTTGCGGCCGGGGAAGACGCCGAGCATGTCGTGCATCACCAGCACTTGTCCCGAGCAATCGGGGCCGGCGCCGATGCCGATGGTTGGAATCGTCAGCATGTCGGTCACTTCCTTGCCCAGCCCGCTCGGAATCGCTTCCAGCACGATGATGGCCGCGCCGGCCGCCTGCAAGGCGATAGCGTCGTTCTTCAACTGGTCGGCGCCGGCGGTCGTCTTGCCCTGCACCTTGTAGCCGCCGAGCTGGTGCACCGATTGCGGCGTCAGGCCGACGTGGGCGCACACCGGGATGGCGCGTTCCGTCAGGAAGCGAACGGTCTCGCACAGCCATTCGCCGCCTTCTATCTTCACCATCTGGGCGCCGGCCTGCATCAGTTTCACGGCATTGTCGAACGCGGACTGCGGGGTGGCGTAGGTGCCGAACGGCATGTCCGCGATCAGAAGCGCGGTCTGGTTGCCGCGCGCCACGCTCGCCGTGTGATAGGCGACGTCGGCTAGCGTGACCGGCAGGGTCGAGTGGTGGCCCTGGCACACCATGCCGAGCGAATCGCCGACCAGCAGGACGTCGACGCCGCAGCGGTCCATCAGCGCGGCGAAGCTGGCGTCGTAGCAGGTCAGCATCGTGATTTTTTCACCGGCCTGGCGCAGCGCGGTCAGCGACGGCACGGTGACAGCCTTGCTGCGCGCGCCTTGGTCGGATTCTTGGAGGTATGCGGCCATTTTGATTCTCCACGGCTCTAAGGCCTGTCATCGATGGCCGTCGCGCGCAGGCGCTTGTGGCGCAGGCCGCGACGGGCGGAAATCTTCTGCCGGATAGCGAAGAAGCTCGTAATGATAAAAGAAACGGTCGCGCCTTGCCGGGCAGTAGAGGAAACCTTCGGTTAGAGGCTGTTTGAGTTCATAACAGCCTCTAGCTCCTGAAGATGAAATACACCGCGCCCACCAGGCACAGCGCCGCCCAGACATAATCGAGCTTGAACGGTTGGTGCATGTAGAACATGGCGAACGGCACGAATACGGTCAGCGTGATCGCTTCCTGCAGGATCTTCAGTTGGGCCAGGCTCAGTTCGGTATAGCCGATGCGGTTGGCCGGCACCTGCAGCAGGTATTCGAACAGGGCGATGGTCCAGCTGACGAGGGCGGCGATCCACCACGGTTTGGCGGCCAGGTTCTTGAGGTGGCCGTACCAGGCGACGGTCATGAACACGTTCGACAGCACAAGCAAGCCGACGGTCTGGGCAAGGACGGGTAGTTGCACGATATGGCGTCTCGATGAGGCGGGGGAAGGATGCGGGCCGCTCAACCAGCGATCTTATCGATCGCCTGCCCGGCGACGGCGGGCACGAAGGCATGGGCGGCGCCGTGCCCCGGAATCGACAGGAACGGGTCGATCTGCAGCAGCGGAATCAGGACGAATGCGCGTTGCGTCATGCGCGGATGCGGAACCGTCAGTTGCGCGCTGTCGATCCGCTGCGCGCCGTATAGCAGCAGGTCGAGATCGAGCGTGCGCGGCGCATTGCGATAGGGTCGCTCGCGGCCGGCGTCTTGCTCGAGTTTTTGCAGCTGGGCGAGCAAGTCATGCGGCGGCAACCCGGTTTCGATGCGCGCCACCGCGTTGATGTAGTCGTCGCCGCCGGCATCGACCGGCGCCGTGCGGAACAGGCTCGATTGTCCTGAAAGGCGCGTCGACGGCAGGCCGCCGATGGCACGGATCGCAGCCGTTACCGTGGCGCGAGCGTCGCCGAGATTGGCGCCGATGCCGATGTAGGCGGTGATCATGTCTGTTGCGGCGTCTCGCCGCCGGCAGTCTTCTTGCCGCGTCCGCCACGGCGGCGGCGCTTCTTCGCCGGCGCGGCGCTTTCTTCGCGCGGCTTCTTCGCCAGCAAGGCTTCGCGGCCGCCGCTGTCGGCATCGGCGAAGGAAGTCCACCAGTCGCCGACTTCCGCCTCGATCTCGCCGGACTCGCAGCGCAGCAGCAGGAAGTCGTAGCCGGCGCGCCAGCGAGGATGCTCGAGCAGCTTGTAGGGCGATTTGCCGATGCGGCGCTCGAAGCGCGGCTGCATGGCCCAGATCTCGCGCATGTCTGACGTGATCTTGCGCTGCAGGGCAAGCTTTTCGGTTTGCGCGTCGAGCACGTCGTCGGCGGCAAGATGCAGGGCCGGAATCGGATATTCGCCGGCCGCCTGGTAGGCGCGCCAGCTTTCCAGCACCTGGTGCCACAGCAGCGAGGCGAACAGGAAGCCGGGCGAGACCGGCTTGCCTTGCTGGATGCGGCGGTCGGTATTGGCCAGCGCCAGCGTGACGAAGCGCTCGCCGAGCGGCTGCTCCAGCACGACGTCGAGCAGCGGCAGCAAGCCGTGATGCAGGCCTTCCGAGCGCAGTTGCTGCAGGCAGGCCATGGCATGGCCGCTCATCAGCAGCTTGAGCATTTCGTCGAACACGCGCGCCGCCGGTACGTTGTTGATCAGCGGCGCCATGATCTTGATCGGCGCGCGGGTGGCCGGATCGATCGAAAAGCCGAGCTTGGCGGCGAAGCGCACGACGCGCAGCAGGCGCACCGGGTCTTCGCGGTAACGGGCTTCCGGCTGGCCGATGATGCGCAGCGTCTTGTTGCGGATGTCGGCGATGCCGCCGTGGTAATCGAACACGGTCTGCGTCGCCGGATCGTAGTACATCGCATTGATCGAGAAGTCGCGCCGCACGGCATCCTCGTGCTGTTCGCCGAAGGTATTGTCGCGCAGCACGCGGCCGTGTTCATCCTTCGGCGAATCATCCGCCGAGGCGCCGCGGAAGGTCGTGACTTCGATCTGTTCCTGGCCGAGCAGGACGTGCACGATCTGGAAGCGGCGTCCGATGATGAAGGCGCGCCGGAACAGGCGCTTGACCTGCTCGGGGGTCGCGTTGGTCGCGACGTCGAAATCCTTGGGCTTGTGGCCGAGCAGCAGGTCGCGCACGGCGCCGCCGACGATGAAGGCCTTGAAGCCGGCTTCCTGCAGGGTCTGGGTGACGCGTACCGCATTCGGCGACAGCAGCTTGGGATCGATGCTGTGTTCGTTCGGTCCGAGCGTCAGCGGTTCCGAGGCGTTGGTCTTGTTTTTGACGCCGAGAATGCGGCGTATGAATTTCTTAATCATCGAACAGGTTCAGGATGGGCCAGCCGCGTGCCTGCGCATGCGCGGCGAGCTTGGCGTTGGGATTGGTTGCGACCGGGTGGGTGACGAGCGACAGCAAGGGGATGTCGTTTTGCGAATCGCTATAGAAATGGCTGCGCTCGAACTCGTCGAGCGACTTGCCGAGGCCGGCCAGCCATTGTTGCGTGTTCGCGACCTTGCCGGGGCCGTAAGGCGGCGTGCAGGCAGGACGGGGCTTGCCGGTGAAGTTGTCGTCGGACGTCATTTCCGCCTCCGCGGCGATCAGATGCCCGACTCCGAACGCCGCGGCGATCGGTGCCGTGACGAAGCGGTTGGTGGCGGTGACGATCGCCACCAGGTCGCCCGCATCCTGGTGCTTTCCGACAAGCGCGCGCGCGGCCGGACGCAGCGCCGGGACGATCACTTCCGCCATGAACTGGCGATGCCATTCGTCGAGCTGGACGCGCGGGAACTGCGCAAGGATGCCGAAGGCGAATTCGAGGTACTCCACCGGATCGAGCGTGCCGGTCTGGTAGCGATGGAAGAACTCGGCGTTGCGGCGCGCGAATGCCTCGGCCTCGACGGCGCCGATGCGGACGAGGAACTGGCCCCATTCGTAGTCGGAGTCGAGCGGCAGCAGGGTATGGTCGAGATCGAAGAGTGCGAGATTCATCGGCGGCTCATTGGGTCCTGGCGTCCTCGAGTTGCAGCAGGTCGCGCAGGAGCGGCAGGGTGATCGGCCGTTGCGTTTCGAGCGAATAGCGGTCGAGGGCGTCGAGCATGGCGGACAGGGAGCGCATGTCGCGCGCGAAATGCGTGATCAGATAGGGTAGCACGCCGGCCGATAGCGCCAGCCCGCGCGCGGCCGCGGCCTGGGTCAGCGCGGCGAGCTTTTCGTCGTCGGTCAGTCCGTGCACCTGGTAGACCAGGCCCCAGCCCAGCCGGGTGCGCAAGTCTTCGCGTATCGCCATCGCGGCGGGAGGCACGGCGCCGGCGGCGACCAGGGCGCCGCCGTTTTCACGCACTTGGTTGAACAAGTCGAACGCGGCGATCTGGCATTCCGGCGAGAGGCGCTCGCAATCGTCGAGCAGGTAGAGCTGGATCTGCGGCGCATGCGCGAAGGCGCCGGGCGCGGCGTCGCTGCCGATGTAGCGGGCGCCGGGTGCGGCGGCGAGCGCGCGCAGCAGATGGCTCTTGCCGGAGCCGGCGTCACCCCAGAGGTAGATGAAGCGCTCGCTCAAGTCCGTCGCGGCGCGCGCATCGACGCGCGCGAGCAAGGCTGCCAGCTCGGCGTTTTGTCCTATCACGAAAGTATCGAGGGTCTGCGGTTCTTCCGCGCCCAAGTCGAGCAGCAACTGCCTCATTGTCGAATCTTTAAGACTGTTTGTAGAAACTGCTATTGATGTAATGCGCGCGCAGATGCTTGACGGCGACGGAAACGATCGCCGAAGCGGGCAGCGCCAGCAACACGCCGGCAAAGCCGAACAACTGGCCGAACGCCATCAAGGCGAAGATCACGGCCAGCGGATGCAGGCCGATGCGTTCGCCGACCAGGCGCGGCGTCAGGACGAAGCTCTCCAGCACCTGGCCGAGGCCATAGACGATGGCGACCGCGACCAGGCCGTACATGCCGTCGAACTGCAGCAGGGCGGCGATCAGCGCCAGCAACAGGCCCAGGCCGAAACCGAGATAGGGAATGAACACCAGGAGGCCGGTCAGGATGCCGACCGGCAGCGCGACATCGAAACCGGCGATCGCCAGCCCGACCGAATAATACACGGCCAGCGTGAGCATGACCGACAACTGGCCGCGCAGGTACTGGGCCAGCAAACCGTCGGCCTCGCGCGCCAGGCTGGCGGCGCGCGCGGCCCAGCGGCGCGGCACGATGCCCTCGAACAGTGCCAGTACGCGATGCCAGTCGAGCAGCAGATAGAACAGCACGACCGGGATCAGCAGCATGGTGCCGAACCAGCCCAGCACCGCCAGGCCGCCGGCCTTGGCGGAGGCGAATACGGCGCTCCAGATTTCATCGCCGCTCGTCGCGAATCTTTCCGAGATCATCTTGCCGAGGCCGGCGCTGTCCTGCGGCACGTCGATGCCGAACTTCAGCAGCCAGGGCGCGACCGTCTCGTTGAAGCGCGACAGGAAGCGCGGGATTTTTTCCTGCAGCAGCGGAATTTCCTTTTGCAGGATCGGCACCACGATCAGGAACACGGCGAGGATCGCGGCCACGAACAACAGCAGCACGATCGTCACCGCGACCGTGCGCGGCAGGCTGAAGCGGCCGATTCGTTTCGCATCGAGCCGGTCGACGGCGGGATTCAAGGCATAGGCCAGGATGGCGCCGGCGATGAAGGGAGCCAGTACCGGGCCCAGCAGCACCAGGAGCGCCGCCAGAGCCAATCCCACGGAAAGCCACAGCCAGGTCTGTTTTTGTTCGGACGAGAAGGAGAGCGGCATGAAATCCCGGGAAAGGTGGATGGCTTTTGATAAAATAACGGTTTTGCCGGAAATAGTACGAAAAATGCATGCATCCGGCCAGTAACCGCGTATTTTACCGCCTCTCTCGCCAATCACATCATGAGTTCCACTCCTAACGTCTCCCTTTCCTACCGCGATGCGGGCGTCGATATCGACGCCGGCGATGCCTTGGTCGAAGCCATCAAGCCGTTTGCCAAACGCACCATGCGCGACGGCGTGCTCGGCGGGATCGGCGGTTTCGGCGCGCTGTTCGAAATCGGCAAGAAATACAAGGAGCCCGTGCTGGTCTCCGGTACCGACGGCGTCGGCACCAAGCTCAAGCTCGCTTTCCATCTGAACAAGCACGACACGGTCGGCATCGACCTGGTGGCGATGAGCGTCAACGACATCCTCGTACAGGGCGCGGAACCGCTGTTCTTCCTCGATTATTTCGCCTGCGGCAAGCTCGACGTCGCCGCCGCGACCGATGTCATCAAAGGCATCGCCAAGGGCTGCGAGCAGGCGGGCTGCGCCCTGATCGGCGGCGAGACGGCCGAGATGCCGAGCATGTATCCGGACGGCGAATACGATCTGGCCGGCTTCGCCGTCGGCGCCGTCGAGAAATCCAAGATCATCGACGGCAGCAAGATCGTGCCGGGCGACGTGGTGCTCGGCTTGGCATCGTCGGGCGCGCATTCCAACGGCTATTCGCTGGTGCGCAAGATCATCGATGTCGCGCGGCCGGACCTGAACGCCGATTTCCACGGCCGCAAGCTGGCCGATGTGCTGCTGGAACCGACCCGCATCTACGTCAAGCCGCTGCTGGCACTGATGGATCAGATGGAAGTCAAGGGCATGGCGCACATCACCGGCGGCGGCCTGGTCGAAAACGTGCCGCGCGTCCTCGGCGACAGGTTGACCGCCGTCCTGCATCGCGACGCCTGGACCATGCCGCCGCTGTTCGCCTGGCTGCAGCAGCATGGCGGCGTGGCCGACGCGGAAATGCATCGCGTGTTCAACTGCGGCATCGGCATGGCCGTGATCGTGGCGCGGGAGTACGCCGATACGGCGATCGCGCAGCTGACGGCAGCCGGAGAAACCGTGATGCGGATCGGCGAGATCCGCGAACGCCAGGGCGACGAGGCGCAGACGATCGTCGTCTGATTCTCGATTCTCGCGTGGCGGAGAACAACGGCAGCCTCTCGGCTGCCGTTTTTCATGGGGCCTTACGGTTCGCGCAGGTAATCGACGAAGGCGTCGGTCTTCGGATCCGATTTGGCCGTCGCCAGCGTGACCACGACGGTCGCCAGCAGGCCGGCGGGAACGCCGAACACGCCGGCCGACATCGGCGCGATCTGGAACCATTGCCCCGCGGCGGAGCCGCCGAGCGCGGGCAGCGTATGCAGCATGTAGTACACGCACACCACGAAGCCGGCGATCATGCCCGCGATGGCGCCTTGCTGGTTGGTGCGTTTCCAGAATACGCCGAGCACGAGGGCCGGGAACAGCGTCGACGCCGCCAGGGAGAAGGCCGCGCCGACCACCGACAGGATGTCGCCCGGCTTGAGCGATGCGGCATAGGCGGCGACCAGGGCGACGACGAGCAACAGCAGCTTCGAAATGGTGACGCGCTTCTGGGTCGACGCCGTCGGATCGAGCGTCTTGTAATAGATGTCGTGCGACAAGCCGTTCGAAATCGTCAGCAACAAGCCGTCGGCGGTCGACAGCGCCGCCGCCAGGCCGCCGGCCGCTACTAGCCCGGAAATCACGTAGGGCAGGCCGGCGATTTCCGGGGTCGCGAGCACGATGATGTCGCCGTCGAGCACGATTTCGGCCAGTTGCACGATGCCGTCGCCGTTGATGTCCGAAATGCTGACCAGGGGATTGATCTTGTCGATGTTGGCCCAGTAGGCGGCCCAGGACGGCAGCTTCGAGAAATCCGTGCCGACCAGCGACGTGTAGATGTCATATTTGACCAGCACCGCCAGCGCCGGCACCGTCAGATAGACAAGCATGATGAAGAACAGCGTCCAGAACACGGAACGGCGCGTCTCGCGCACCGACGGCGTCGTGTAGTAGCGGACCAGGATATGCGGCAGCGCCGCCGTGCCCATCATCAGGCAGAACACGAGCGCCAGGAAGTTGTTGCGCTTGGCGTTCGACACTGCCTGATCCTTGCCGGGAAACGGTGCCGTATGCGCGGCGACCGGCTCGGAACGCGCCAGGTTGGCATTCTTCGCCTCTATCCATTTCCGTCGCGCCTCTTCCGGATCTTTCGGGTAGGAGGCGAGCGCCCGGCTGGCATTCCTGATCTCCAATAGCGAGGCATTGCCGGTCTTGAGATCCTCGACGCGGCGCACCGCATCGAGCCGGCCTTCCTCCCACGAATGCGGCAGGGAATTCAACCTGGCGTCGTACTCTTCGGCACGTTTCCGGTAGATGGTGCGCACCTGCTGTTCCTTCGGATCGGCGGCGAGTTGCATTTCCCGTTCGCTCAGCTTGGGAAGCACGGTGCCATAGGCGATTTGCGGCACCGGAATGCTGGTGTGCTTGGTGGCGAGCCAGGTCACCGGAATCAGGTAGGCGATCAGCAGGATGATGTATTGCGCGACCTGGGTCCAAGTGATAGCCCGCATGCCGCCCAGAAAGGAGCAGACGAGGATGCTGGCCAGCCCCAGGAAAATGCCGATGGAGAAATCGACGCCCGTGAAGCGCGAGGTGATCAGGCCGACGCCGTAGATTTGCGCGACGACATAGGTGAAGGACACCGCGATCGTCGCCATCACGGCCACGATGCGGATGGCGGAGCCGTTGTTGTTCCCCTGGTAGCGCACCGCCAGGAAATCGGGAATCGTGTACTGGCCGAACTTGCGCAGGAAGGGGGCGATCAGGAGCGCCACCAGGCAATAGCCGCCGGTCCAGCCGATGACATACGCCAGTCCGTCGAAGCCCAGCAGATAAAGGCCGCCGGCCAGGCTGATGAAACTGGCGGCTGAAATCCAGTCCGCCGCCGTCGCCATGCCGTTGAAGATCGCAGGCACCCGTCGTCCGGCCACATAATATTCGGAGACGTCCGCGGTGCGCGAAAGCACACCGATGCCGGCATAGAGAAGGATGGTCGCGAACAGGAACAGGTAGCCGATCCAGGCGCGCGGGAAGCCTTCCTTCTCCAACACGGCCAGCGCCACGAGAAACATGAGAAAGCCGATCGTGTACCAGCCATAGTAGGCCTGCAATCGGCGCCGGAAGGCCCTGTTATCGTTTGTCATTCGACGATCCGTCCAATAGGAATTTGTCGAGCCGCCGCATGCTCCAGACGTGGAAGCCGATTATCGCCAGATAGATGAGCACGATGCCTTGCGCCGCCATGTAGAACGAGAGCGGCCATCCGAACAGGATGACTTCCGCCAATTCGCGCGCAAAGAAAATCACGGAAAACGTCGCCATGAACCAGGCCAGCAGCAGGAACCTGGTGATGCGCGTGACGTTGCGCCAGTAGGCGATGCGGCGTTGTTCGAAATTCGTTGCCATGTCAGCCGATGTCGTCGATGAAAGAAGGCCGGCGCTTCGTGCGCAGCGTCACGCGGAACAGGCTGCCGGGGCACTTGGGATCGCGGCTGTGCGGGTTGTCGAAGACTTCGACGCTGGCGCCGTGCTGCTGGGCCACCTCGCGCACGATCGCCAGTCCGAGCCCGCTGCCCTCGACGTTGGTGCCGAGGATGCGATAGAAGCGCTCGAAGATATGCGCGCGCTCCGAAGGCGCGATCCCGGGGCCGGTGTCCTCGACCTCGATGCAGGCGCGCCGCAACCCATCGTCCGCGCGCACGCGAATCGTCACGCTGCCGCCTGCCGGGGTGTAGCGCAAGGCGTTGTCGATCAGATTGTTGAGCATTTCGCGCAACATGGTGGGATTGCCGTTCACCATGATCGGATAGCCGGGTTGTTCGAATCCCATGTCGATTTGCCGCGGGAACGAGGCCGGCACCCAATCGTGCACGACGCCGCGCGCCAATTCGCACAATTCGACCGGTTCGAAAGGTTTGGCTTCCGGAGTCTGGTTCTCGGCGCGCGCCAGGGCCAGCAACTGGTTCACCAGGCGGGTGGCGGATTCGGAACTCTTCGACAATTGTTCGAGCGAGCGATGGATGCCGTCCAGGCTGGTCTCGCGCAGAGCGAGTTCCGATTGCATGCGCATGCCCGCCAGCGGCGTCTTCATCTGGTGCGCGGCGTCCGCGATGAAGCGCTTCTGCATCTGTATCGACTGCGACAGGCGTTCGAGCATGTCGTTCAGCGAGCGTACCAGAGGCGCGATCTCTTCCGGCACCTGGCTGGAATCGATCGGGCTCAAGTCGTCGGGCCGGCGTTCGCGGATGCGCCGCTGCAGATCTGCCAAAGGCGATAGGCCGCGCGACAGCGCGAACCAGATCAGGGCAAGAGCGATCGGCAGGATGATGAATTCCGGCAGGATCACCCCTTTGATGATCTGGTTGGCGAGCAGCGTGCGCTTGTCCAGGGTTTCGCCGACTTGCACCAACGCCAGGCGCGGTTCCTCGGACTGCGCCGATTCGCTCGCGACCTTGCTGAGGTCGACATAGGTATAGGCGATGCGTATGTCCGTGTTGCGCATGACATCGTTGCGGAAATGCACGGTCCATGGCGGCGGCCTTTCTTCTTCCGCAGGCAACGGCATGTCGCGGTCGCCGTCGACATGGTCGCCCTGCGGTCCGCGTACCTGGAAATACACGTAGTCCACATCGTCGGCGCGCAGGAAATCGCGCGCCGAGCCGGACAGGCGCGCGATGGCCTTGCCGTCGACTTCCTTCACCTGCTGCGCCAGCACGGTGACCCGGTCGTCGAGCGCGCGATCGAAAGGGGTGTTGGCGATCGATTTCGCCACCAGGTAGGTGACAGCGATGCTCATCGGCCACAGAAGCAGGAGCGGCACCAGCATCCAATCGAGAATCTCGCCGAACAGCGAACGCTGGATGCGCTCTTCCTGGACGCCGGCGGCAGGTATCGAGAAGCTCTCGGTACCGGGAGCCTTACCCTGATGCCGAGCGTCGCTCATTTGCCCGCTCATTCTGCCTGGGCAGGAGGCGCGGCAGGAGGCATATCGGGGAATTTTTCCAGGCAGTAGCCGAGGCCGCGCACGGTGGCGATGCGGATGCCGCCGGTCTCGATCTTCTTGCGCAGGCGATGCACGTAGACTTCGATCGCGTTATTGCTCACTTCCTCGCCCCATTCGCACAGATGATCGACCAGCTGCTCCTTCGATACCAAGCGGCCGGTGCGCTGCAGCAGCACTTCGAGCAGGCCCAACTCGCGTGCCGAAAGATCCAGCATCTGTTCGTTGATATAGGCGATGCGGCCGACCTGGTCATAGGACAGCGGTCCGTGCTTGATAACGGTCGGGCCGCCGCCGGCGCCGCGGCGGGTCAGGGCGCGTACCCGGGCTTCCAGCTCGGACAAGGCGAACGGCTTGGCCATGAAGTCGTCGGCGCCGAGGTCGAGTCCCTTGACGCGTTGTTCCACCGAATCGTTGGCGGTCAGGATCAGCACCGGCAGGCGCGAATTGCGCGCGCGCAGGCGGCGCAGCACTTCGAGGCCTTGCATTTTGGGCAAACCCAGATCGAGAATCAAAAGATCGAAATCCTGGGTCGAAAGCGCGGTATCGGCTTCCATGCCGTTCTTGACGCAATCGGTGGCGTAGCCGGACTGACGCAACGAGCGCGTCAATCCGTCGGCAAGCACGCTATCGTCTTCGGCAAGCAGGATGCGCATTTCGAATGGAGCGGAGAGGGAGACGACCTAGTCTATTGCGTTTCATTAATAGCTTCAAGCGCGGGCCGTAAGTCCGGGCGACCTGCGTGGGCCGATAAGCCGGGACCGGCATTGCACGACCGATGAGCCGCGACCGCAAGCCTGCGGCCAATGCAAGCGCCAACTAGCTTGCAACATTCATCCAATTGCGAAGTAGCCAATACCAGCAAAATATGCGTAAATAAGGCTTGCGCCGATCACTGTTTTTTTATACAGTACAGTCTTCTTCGCCGATCTTACTCTTCCCGGCGGCCGTCATCACCATCTTCACGGAAAGACATTCATGGACGACAAAAAATCCACTCTGAATCTGGACAAGAGCAAGGCCCTGGCGGCCGCTCTGGCGCAAATCGAGAAGCAATTCGGCAAAGGCTCCGTGATGCGCATGGAAGACGGCGCGGTCGCGGAAGAAGTGCAAGTCGTCTCGACCGGTTCGCTCGGCCTCGACATCGCGCTCGGCGTCGGCGGCTTGCCGCGCGGTCGCATCGTCGAAATCTATGGCCCGGAATCGTCCGGTAAAACCACGCTGACGCTGCAGGCGATCGCCGAAATGCAGAAGCTCGGCGGCACGTGCGCCTTTATTGATGCGGAACATGCGCTCGACGTCGTCTATGCCCAAAAACTCGGCGTCAACCTGACCGACTTGTTGATTTCGCAACCGGATACCGGCGAGCAGGCGCTCGAGATCACCGATGCACTGGTCCGTTCGGGCGGCGTCGACCTGGTCGTCATCGACTCGGTGGCGGCGCTCACGCCGCGCGCCGAAATCGAAGGCGACATGGGCGATTCGTTGCCTGGCCTGCAGGCGCGCCTGATGTCGCAGGCGTTGCGCAAGTTGACGGCCTCGATCAACCGCACCAACACGCTGGTCATCTTCATCAACCAGATCCGCATGAAGATCGGCGTCATGTTCGGCAATCCGGAAACCACGACCGGCGGCAACGCGCTCAAGTTCTATGCCTCGGTCCGTCTCGACATTCGCCGCACCGGCTCGATCAAGTCCGGCGACGAGGTGATCGGCAACGAAACCAAGGTCAAGGTCGTCAAGAACAAGGTCGCCCCGCCGTTCAAGGAAGCGCACTTCGACATCCTGTACGGGGAAGGCACGTCGCGCGAAGGCGAAATCCTCGATCTGGGCGCCGAAGTGAAAGTCGTCGAGAAATCGGGCGCCTGGTACAGCTATAACGGCGAACGCATTGGCCAGGGCAAGGACAATGCCCGTATCTATCTGCGGGAACATCCTGAGCTCGCTCGCGAAATCGAGAACAAGGTCCGTGTCGCGCTCGGCGTGCCGGAGCTCGGCGAAGCGAAGAAGCAGGAACCCGCCCCTGTCGCCAAGAAAGGCGGCAAGGAAGCCGGCGCCAAGGCGGCAAAAGAGATCGACGCGGAGCCGGAAGTCGAATAAGCTTAGCGTTGGTTGTTCACGTGTATCAGTTCCGTCTTCGGGCGTCTCTCTCACCGGTTCACGTGTGGAAAACCCGCGCTTTTAGGTCATGGCAAAGCAGTCGCCCAGCCTGAAAGCGCGGGCCCTCAAATATCTCGCTTCGCGCGAGCACAGTCGGCTCGAACTGGGCCGCAAGCTGGCTCGTTACGCACAGGAAGGCGACGACATCGAAGCCTTGCTCGATTGGCTCGAAGCAGCGAAATTCCTTTCATCATCCCGCTTTTCCGAATCGCTCGTTCATCGGCGCGCCAAGCGCTTCGGCAACAGTCGCATCTTGTCTGAATTGCAAAATCATGGCGTCGAGGGCGAGGCACTGGAAAGTATCAAGGCCACGCTCACGGCGGATGAAGAGGCGCGTGCCATCGAGGTCTGGCGCAAGAAATTCGCATCTCCGCCGGCCGATGCCGTGGAACGGGCCAAACAGATGCGATTTCTGCAACAGCGCGGTTTTTCGCATCGCGCCATCCAAGCGGCCATGCGGGCCGCCGATCACGACGATCCTGTCGACCTCTGATTACCTCTCCAATCCGCTTCTCGCTTTTGGGCGGGGGGCGACGCGCAGCAATGCGCAAAGAATTTATATTTCAATAACATCGGGCCATCGACAGTGCATCGTGGAAACTGCGTATATGGCTGCCCGGCACTGACCTATGTTAAACTTGCCCGACTTTTGCAGCGCCGCATGAGCGGCTGTTACCGTAGAAGCTGCGGCAACGACACGCAAATGCGGCTAGTTATAGCCGCTCCACAAGGCACACCATGCCCCTGCCACAACCGAGTTCCCGCCGTGCGCTGAAGCACACTCGCGCCGTCACCGTCGAGGCTTACGCTCGCGACGATGGACTGTGGGACCTCGACGCGCACATCACCGACATCAAGACCCGTGACGCCAAGCTGGCCTCCGGGACTCGTCCGGCCGGTCAGGCCTTGCACGAGCTGTGGCTGCGCGTGACGATCGATACGAACATGACCATCGTCGATGCCCAGGCATCGTCCGACGCCGTTCCTTATCCCGGCTATTGCGACACGATAGCCCCGGCCTACCGGAAACTCGTCGGCCTGAACCTGAGGAAGGGATTTCGCCAAGCGCTGAAGGACCGGCTGTTCGGCATCGAAGGCTGCACTCACCTGACCGAACTGGCATTGGTCTTGCCGACCGCCGCCGTCCAGGCTTTCGCCGGCGATGTCTTCGATACGCGCGACGGCGATAGCGACGATACGCTTGAACACAAACCATTCCAGCTCGACCGTTGCCATGCCTTGCGCACCGACGGCGCGGCGGTCGCGAAGTATTACCCGCGTTGGGCCGTCACGAAGGCGGATGTGGCAGCCGGACAGAAATAACAACACCACAAATTACCATTTCAATCCGTATCAAAAGGAAGCTCGCATGAAAATCCATGAGTATCAGGGCAAAGAAATCCTCCGCAAGTTCGGAGTCACCGTACCGCGCGGCATTCCGTGCATGTCCGTCGACGAAGCGGTCAAGGCGGCCGAGCAGCTCGGCGGTCCGGTCTGGGTCGTCAAGGCGCAAATCCATGCGGGCGGTCGCGGCAAGGGCGGCGGCGTGAAGGTCGCGAAATCGCTCGACCAGGTGCGCGAGTACGCCAACGCGATCATGGGCATGCAGCTCGTCACGCACCAGACCGGCCCGGAAGGCCAGAAAGTGCGCCGCCTGCTGATCGAAGAAGGCGCCGACATCAAGAAGGAACTCTACGTTTCCCTGGTGACCGACCGCGCCACCCAGCGCGTCGTGCTGATGGCCTCGAGCGAAGGCGGCATGGACATCGAGGAAGTCGCCCATTCCAATCCTGAAAAGATCCACACCGTCGCGATCGATCCGGCCACCGGCCTGACCGATGCCGACGCCGATGCGATCGCCGCCAAGATCGGCGTGCCGGCCGCTTCGATCCCGGCCGCGCGCGCCAACCTGCAAGGCTTGTACAAGGCTTACTGGGAAACCGACGCCTCGCTGGCTGAGATCAACCCGATGATCCTGACCGGCGACGGCAAGGTGATCGCGCTCGACGCCAAGTTCAACTTCGATTCCAACGCGCTGTTCCGGCACCCGGAGATCGTCGCTTACCGCGACCTCGACGAAGAAGATCCGGCCGAAGTCGAGGCTTCCAAGTTCGACCTCGCCTATATCTCCCTCGACGGCAACATCGGTTGCCTGGTGAACGGGGCCGGTCTGGCCATGGCCACCATGGACACCATCAAGCTGTTCGGCGGCGAGCCGGCCAACTTCCTCGACGTCGGCGGCGGCGCCACGACCGAGAAGGTCACCGAAGCCTTCAAGCTGATGCTCAAGAACCCGGGCCTGAAAGCGATCCTGGTCAACATCTTCGGCGGCATCATGCGCTGCGACGTGATCGCCGAAGGCGTGATCACCGCGTCGAAAGCCGTGTCGCTGTCCGTGCCGCTGGTCGTGCGCATGAAGGGCACCAACGAGGATCTCGGCAAGAAAATGCTGGCCGATTCCGGCCTGCCGATCATCTCGGCCGACACCATGGAAGAAGCTGCGCAGAAGGTTGTCGCGGCCGCGAATGCAGCTTAAAGCCCTTGTGGGAAAGAGCGGGCCGCGCAGGCTTTAGCCGCAGGCGCTACTCTGTCCCCAACATGCTAGAGGAAAGAATAGAGGAAGAAACATGTCGATCCTGATCAACAAAGACACCAAAGTCATCACCCAGGGTATCACCGGCAAGACCGGCCAGTTCCACACCCGCGGCTGCCGCGATTACGCCAACGGCAAGAACTGCTTCGTCGCCGGCGTCAATCCGAAGAAGGCAGGCGAGGATTTCGAGGGCATCCCGATCTACGCCAACGTCATGGAAGCCAAGGAAGCCACCGGCGCGACCGTCTCGGTCATCTACGTGCCGCCGGCCGGCGCCGCCGACGCGATCTGGGAAGCCGTCGACGCCAACCTCGACCTGGTCATCTGCATCACCGAAGGCATCCCGGTGCGCGACATGCTGGTCGTGAAAGACCGCATGAAGAAGGCCAACAGCAAGACCCTGCTGCTCGGCCCGAACTGCCCCGGCCTCATCACGCCGGACGAAATCAAGATCGGCATCATGCCGGGCCATATTCATCGCAAGGGCCGCATCGGCGTCGTCTCCCGTTCCGGCACGCTGACCTATGAAGCGGTGGCGCAACTGACTGCGCTCGGCCTCGGCCAATCGTCGGCGGTGGGCATCGGCGGCGACCCGATCAACGGCTTGAAGCACATCGACGTCATGCAGATGTTCAACGACGATCCCGATACCGACGCGGTCATCATGATCGGCGAGATCGGCGGTCCGGACGAAGCCAATGCCGCGCGCTGGATCAAGGACAACATGAAGAAGCCGGTGGTCGGCTTCATCGCCGGCGTCACCGCGCCTCCGGGCAAGCGCATGGGCCATGCCGGCGCGCTGATCTCCGGCGGCGCCGACACCGCCGACGCCAAGCTGGAGATCATGGATGCCTGCGGCATCAAGGTCACCAAGAACCCGTCCGAGATGGGCCGCTTGCTGAAGTCGATACTTTGATGCCCTTCCGGCAGTCGCGTTAAGATCGATGGTAAGACCAACACGTTGTTGACGCACGTTGGGGAGCTTCGGCTCCCCTTCGCGTTTATGTACGCATTAAAAGGGGGCCATGGATTTCCTGCTTCAATTGAACTGGATTGCGGTTTTGCACGTCGGCCTGAAGGAGTGGATACAAGCGTATCTACCGCATCATAGCGTCGTCATGTCCGGTCTCGGCTTCGCGCTCAGCATTCCGTGTACACTCGGAGCGCTCGGCGTCGTGGCCTTGGGCCGTTGGCACACGGCCCGCAACGCAGGCGCGGCACCTGGGAACGGCGTTCGCGTCGCTCCATAACGCCGCCATATTCCGGAACCGGGAGCCATGATTCGCACCGCTAGCACGCTTGAACTTGCCTTCGCGGTGCGAACCGATACCGGCATGCTTCGTCGGCGTAACGAGGATGCCGTCGCGGTGAACCCGGAATGCGGGATCGCTGTTCTGGCCGACGGCATGGGAGGCTATAACGCCGGCGATGTCGCCAGCAGGATCGCGGTAGCGACGGTCAGGGCTTGGCTCGAAAAGCAACTGCCTGTTGTGGCGCGGGCTGGCCGGTCCGGCGCCCGGCAATGTCGGCGCGCCCTGGAGGAGGCCGTGGCGCAGGCCAATCGCGCGATTTGCGAAGCCGCGCAAGGCAATGCGCACTATAGCGGCATGGGCACGACGCTGGTGACGGCGCTGTTTCGGCATGACAAAGCCGTGATCGCCCACGTCGGCGATTCCCGGCTCTATCGTTGGCGCGACGGCGGATTGCGCTTGCTGACGCGCGATCATTCGCTGATCCAGGAACAGATCGACGCGGGCTTGATCGATCCCGAGCTGGCCCGCTATTCGCCGCGCGCCAGCCTCATCACGCGTGCGCTCGGCGTGACGCAGCGGATCGAAACGGAAATGTCCGAGCATGCGCTGGGCTCCGGCGACATCTACCTCCTGTGTTCCGATGGCTTGTCCGACATGTTGGCGGCCGATGATATCGCCGGATTGCTGGAACGGCATGGCGACGACCTGGAGGAGGCGGCCGATGCATTGGTCCGGCAAGCCAATGCCAACGGCGGCCGCGATAATATTTCGATCGTCCTGGTGCGCATCAAATCGGTGCCCGCCGCTCTTTCCGGCGGCTGGCTTGCCCGTTTGCCGCGATGGATGCGCTGAGCGCGCTGCCGGTCGGCCCTCTACTACCGTTCGCACATTTCCCAGTTGCACCGATCCCGCTTTTCATATGATGATTCGGCGTATTGCCCTGCCTCCTCCCCGTCGGAAGGGGGCGGGCGGGCCGGATTGTCGGCAAGTCAAGAGAGGTCTTGCGTATGGATGTGATTGCGGTCGTCGGATTGGGATATGTGGGATTGCCGCTGGCCGTCGCCTTCGGCCGGCTCGGCCCTACGATCGGCTACGATCTGTCGCTGCAGAAGATCGCCAACTGCCGCGCCGGAATCGACGCCAGCGGGACGGTTCCCGCGGAGGAAATGCGTTGCGCCGACCAGCTTGCATTCACCAGCGACGCGGCCGAGCTGGCGCGCGCGAATATCGCGATCGTCGCCGTGCCGACCCCGATCGATAATGCGCGCAAACCCGATTTCGGCCCGCTGGTGAGCGCCAGCGAGAGCATCGGCCGGCACATGAAGCCCGGCATGACGGTCGTGTACGAATCCACCGTCTATCCGGGCGCCACCGAGGAAGTGTGCATCCCGGTCCTGGAACGGGCATCCGGCTTGACCTGGAAGCGTGATTTCCATGTCGCCTATTCGCCGGAGCGCATCAACCCGGGCGACAAGAAGCACACGCTGGCGACCACCGTGAAAGTCGTCGCCGGCGATACGCCCGAGACGCTCGAACGCGTCGCACGGTTGTACGAGAAGGTGGTGCAGGCCGGCGTCCATCGCGTGTCGTCGATCAAGGTGGCCGAAGCCGCCAAGGTCATCGAGAACACGCAGCGCGATCTCAACATCGCGTTGATGAACGAGCTGGCGGTCATCTTCGGCATGCTGGGCCTCGACACGACGGAAGTGCTGGAAGCCGCCGGAACCAAGTGGAATTTCCTTCCGTTCCGTCCCGGCTTGGTGGGCGGCCATTGCATCGGCGTCGATCCCTACTATCTCACCTACAAGGCGGAAATGCTCGGCTATCACCCGGACGTGATTTTGGCGGGCCGGCGCATCAACGACAGCATGGGCAAGTATGTCGCCGAACAGACCGTGAAACAGATGATCCAGGCCGGCAGCCACGTGAAGGGCGCGAAAGTCAACGTGCTCGGCGTGACGTTCAAGGAAAACGTGCCGGACCTGCGCAATTCGAAAGTGTTCGACTTGATCGCCGAGTTGCGCTGCTACGGCGTCGAGGTGTTCGTGCACGATCCTGTGGCCGATCCGGCCGAAGCGCGCGAGGAGCACGGCGTCGAACTGCTGGAATGGGAGGAACTGCCGCGTGCGGATGCCGTCGTAGTCGCGGTCGCGCATCAATCGCTGGTTCTTATGCCGCTGCAGGCGTATCGTGCGAAGCTGATTGAAAACGGTTGCTTTATCGACGTAAAGGCCCAGTTCGATACAGGTGCGTTGCAGTCCGTCGGCTTGCGGCTATGGCGCTTATGAAGCGAGGAGACATGGCGTCGAAACCCTGCGACAGGACGATTCAAGATATGCGACAACCGCTGGTCATCGAGGCAGGTCGCACCGAACTTCACTATTGGCGAGACCTATGGCGATATAGCGAATTATTGTACTTCTTTGCCTGGCGGGATATCTCTGTCCGTTATCGGCAGACTTTGTTGGGAATTCTCTGGGTGCTTGTGCGTCCGCTGCTGACGATGCTCGTTTTTACCGTCGTTTTCGGCCGGATTGCAGGTTTGCCGTCGGATGACGTTCCCTATCCGATCATGGTATTTGCCGCGATGCTTCCGTGGCAACTGTTTGCAGGTATCCTGATTGATTCCGGCAACAGCATCGTCAACAACGGCGGCATGATTTCCAAAGTCTATTTTCCGCGCATGATCATTCCTTTGAGTACGGTACTCGTCAATCTCCTCGATTTCCTGATCGCCGCCGTACTAATGACTGGGCTGATGATCTGGTACGGGGTGACGCCCGGTTGGCATATTATTTCCTTGCCGCTCTTCATTGTTCTCGCACTGGCAATATCAATCGGCGCTGGCTTGTGGGTTGCGGCGTTGAACGTCAAATATCGGGATTTTCGATTCATCGTTCCCTTCGCGGTTCAGCTCGGCCTTTATGTTTCGCCGGTTGGATTTAGCGGCGCAATTGTTCCATCGGAGTGGCAAATGCTGTATGCGCTCAATCCGATGGTAGGGGTTATCGAGGGATTCCGTTGGGCCTTGTCGCCGGATGGCGCTCCGCCGAATTGGGGTGACGTCCTGCTTTCAGGGTCGATTGCGGTCGGATTGCTGGCTTCTGCCGGAATCCATTTCCGCAGAATGGAAAAGTCCTTTGCAGATGATATATAAACCTGAGCTATGACGATCGCGATACACGTCGAGAATCTTTCGAAGAGATATTTCATTAGACACCGCCGGCAGCGGGTTAATGATACTTTGCGTGATGAATTGGTCAGTCTCATACGTCACCTTGGCCGCCGCTCCGACCAATCGGAATGCGAGGAATTTTGGTCGCTCAAGGATTTGTCTTTCGAAATTCGACGTGGCGAGCGGGTCGGCATTATCGGACGCAATGGAGCAGGCAAGTCGACCTTGCTCAAACTGTTGAGCCGGATCACCGAGCCGACCGGCGGCCGCATTTCCATTCATGGACGCGTCGCCAGTCTTCTGGAGGTCGGCACAGGGTTTCATCCAGAGCTGACCGGACGCGAGAATATTTATCTCAACGGTGCCATTCTAGGAATGCGACGCGAGGAGATTCGAAAAAAATTCGATGAAATCGTCGCCTTCGCGGAAGTCGATCAATTTCTCGATACTCCGGTCAAGCGCTATTCTTCCGGGATGTATGTACGCCTTGCTTTCGCGATCGCAGCGCACTTGGAACCGGAAATCCTGATCGTCGACGAAGTGTTGGCGGTCGGCGATGTCGCATTTCAGAAGAAATGTATGGCAAAGATGAGCGTCGCCGGCGAAGAGGGTACCACCGTGCTGTTCGTTTCGCACAATATTGCAGCAATCCAGAGTTTGTGCAGTACGGCCATGTTGTTGAACGAAGGTAGCCTGATCGCACACGGTGCCGTCGCGTCGGTAGTTCAGCAATATCACGAATTGACCCAACAACTAGTGGAGATGCCGCTGGAGCAACGGATTGATCGCAGCGGCAACGGCATGATCCGTTTCATGTCGGTGACTTTGCAGGACGCGCAAGGCAACGAGATTGGTGCGCTGCATTCGGGGCAATATGTGCGCCTGCTGTTCCGTTTTACCGCAACTCCGGGCAAATCGCTCAAGAATGTCGTCGTCGCGATGGGGATCGATAATGATCAAGGTGAACGGATAACGTATCTGTGCAATGAAATGACCGATAGCGCATTTTCGATCGTCCCGGAAGCGACTGCCGGTTTCGCGCTCGAAATCGAGAGGCTGCCATTCGTACAGGGTAGGTATCGCTACACCCTTTATTGCTCTGTCGACGGAGAAGTGGCGGACTGGATACAAAATGCGGGTTCATTTTCGGTCGAGGCCGGCGATTTCTACGGAACGGGAAGATTGCCTCCAGCTGCAAGCAAGGGGCACTTCCTGATACCGCATCGTTTCAAGTTGTCTGATGCGACTTCAATGGCAGCCTAGGAGAAGTCGCATGTCGAGAATGCATGCTTTCACTCCGAGGGCGGATTCGCCGGAGCGGCGTTTACAGCTTGGGGACAAGTACCGTAACGGCGTGCCCGCCACAGGCCTCATGTTGCTGGCGGTGGTGACCGTCATCGTACAGTTTGCATGGGTGGGGCGCGCCGGCTTCAATCTTTGGGACGAGGGCTTTCTCTGGTATGGGGCGCAACGCGTAATGCTGGGCGAGGTTCCGATTCGCGACTTCATGGCCTATGATCCCGGTCGTTATTATTGGTCGGCTGTGCTGATGAGTCTCGCAGGGGACAACGGGATCCTGTCGCTCAGGGCTGCCATTGCGGTGTTCCAGGTAATGGGGATGTTTCTCGCCTTGCTGATGGTGAGCCGCGCATCTCGGAGACCCGATTTCTTGCTGATCGCGATTGCCGTGGGAGTATTTGTCCTATGGATGTATCCCCGCCATAAGCTTTTCGATATTACGCTCTCGATTGTCTTGGTTGGAGCGTTGATGTATGTGGCTGAGCGGCCAAGCGTGCGTCGTTGCTTCCTGGCTGGGGTAGTGGTCGGACTGGTGGCATTCTTTGGCCGCAACCATGGCTTCTACGGTGCGGTTGGAAGTGCGGCGGCGCTATCGTATTTTATATATGTCGAGCGCGAAATAGACAGCCCGGTCTCGACCTTCGGATGGTGGATCGTTGGTATCGGCGTCGGTTACGTGCCGCTGATATTGATGTTGGCGCTCATCCCCGGATTTGCCGAAGCGTTCATCGAGAGCGTTAGATTTCTTTTCGAAGTCAAGGCAACGAATCTTCCGTTGCCGGTGCCGTGGCCATGGTCCGCGTCATTCGACAAGCTTTCATGGCTTGAGTCCTTGCGCGGTATTCTGATCGGATCGTTCTTTATTGCCGTACTTGCGTTCGGCGTGATCGGCCTGATTTTCCTGTTCGGAGTCGGACGGCGCGGTGATCGGCCCTCGCCGATCGTGACAGCTTCGATTTTCATGGCGCTGCCATATGCACATTATGCTTTTTCGCGCGCCGATGTCGACCACCTCGCTCAAGGAATCTTTCCTTTTCTGATTGGTATGTTCGGCCTATTTTCCAAAAGCGAGGTGCGCTTTAGGAACATCTTCGCATTGGCGCTGCTTGTCGCAAGCGCGCTTGTCATGCTTCCACTGCATTCGAGCCGCCAGATGGCGGTAAAAGATTGGGTGGAAGCCACGGTCGGCAAGGATAGGCTGAAGGTCGAGCCTGCCGTTTTCAAAGATCTGGCGTTACTCGAAAGGCTTTCAAACGTTTATTCTCCAGAACGACAAACTTTCATCGCCGCGCCGTTCTGGCCGGGGGCTTATGCGGTTTTGGAACGAAAGGCACCTATGTGGGAAATCTATGCGTTGTTTCCTCGTAGCGCAGAATTTCAACTTGCCGAAATCGAACGCATTAAAAGGGCCGATCCCAAGTGGGCGATTATCATGGATATTCCCTTGGACGGTAGGGACGACTTGCGCTTCAAGAATACGCATCCGATCCTCGACAAATACATACGGGACAATTTTCTGCCTGTGAGCGGCATGTCAACAACCAATTCGCTTCGGATATATGAAAGCAGGAAATCGGTTGAATAAGCGGATCGCAATTGTGCAATCGAATTACATCCCGTGGAAAGGATATTTCGATCTAATCGCGGCCGTGGACGAGTTCATTCTCTATGACGATGCTCAGTTTACGGTCAGGGATTGGCGCAATCGAAACAAGATAAAGACACCCAAGGGTAGCGAGTGGATGACGATTCCAGTCGGGGCCGATAGAAATCGGCGTATTCGAGATGTCACGGTTCCGGCAAGCGGATGGCAAAGGAAACATTGGAAGACTCTCGAGGCAAATTATCGCCATGCGCCGTTTTTCGAAGAAATTGCAATTATTCTATGGCCGTTGTATTTGCGTGATTATGCAAATTTATCAGTCCTCAATCGTGATTTCATCGAGGCGGTGTGCAGGTATCTGGGCATCACCACAGAGATAACGAACTCGTGGGATTACAATCTTACGGGCGGCAAGACCGAACGTCTTGTCGGCCTTTGTCGACAGAGCGGCGCGACCGAATACATTTCCGGGCCGTCAGCAAAAGACTACATTGAAGAAGAACAGTTTTTGAACCAAGAAATAAGCCTGACATGGTTCGACTATGTCGGCTATCCGAAATACCCTCAGCTGTGGGGAGAATTCACTCATGAGGTGAGCATCGTCGACCTCCTTTTCAATTGTGGTAAAGCGTCTCCGAATTACATGAAATTCGTTCGTCCGAAAATTTGATTGGTGTTCATTCACTCGATACTCAAACCATGCAATATTCCATCATCGTGCCAATCTACCACGACGGTTATCTTGCTCCGGCGCTGTGCGTCGAAATGGAGCATGTATTTCGTACCTATCTGGGACAGGACGCGTTGCAAGGCGAGGTAGAGCTTATCTTTGTGAACGATGGGAGTAGGGACGAATCGCTTTCCACCTTGCTTGATCTGAAGAAGAACCATGAATTCGTCCGCGTGATCGATTTGTCACGAAATTTCGGTCAGCATGCCGCCATCGCCTGCGGCCTTCGCGAGGCGCGCGGAGAAATCGTGTTGCGGATGAATGTGGACATGCAGGATCCGCCGCATGAAATACCAAGGCTGATTGACACCATGAGGTCCGGGGATTTTGATCTTGTCGTCGGCCAGTACGCGGTTCGCAGAAGCCCGCTCGCCGACAGAATAACGGCGTACTTGTATGTACTTCTGTTCCGCTTGTTGACGGGATTCGATGCCCCGCAAAATACGTCTCCGCTACGCGCCATGAACCGAAAGTTCGTCGATGTATATAACGCTTTAACTGAGAAATCAAGGTTCCCTCAAGGTCTGGATCAATGGCTTGGCTTTAGGCACAAGTACATTGAAATCGAACATCGTGAACGGTGTGACAAGAAATCTTCTTATACGTTTTGGTCGCGTCTGAAACTGGCTCTCGAAGGCATGCTTTATTTTTCCGATCGGCCGCTGGAATTGGTGGCGTCCGGTGGATTTGTCCTGGCATTTGCCGGACTGATGCTGGCACTTTATATTGTTATCGAAAAAATGCTTGGAATGGATTATTTGCCGGGTTACGCCTCGCTTGCCTCGTTGGGATTGATCGCCTTCGGCGTTCAACTTGGTTGCATGGGGATCGTCGGCTTGTATATCGGGCGAATATTCAAGGAAGTACAAAACAGACCGCTTTATGTAATTCGGTCGAAATTCTACTAACAGTTGCGCTTGTCTTCGGAGTCCAGCAATGAGTCAGGGCCATGAATCCGCAGTAATGAGTTACTCCTCCGACCAAAGTATCGATGCGCGGATGGAGATCTTCCGGTTGATGAATTCATATCAGGCGACCGACGAGGAAAAGGAGCGATCGTTAGGGTTGTTTCTCAGAGGATCGTTGCTGGCGCGAATTTTCGCTATTGCCGACATCTATAGGAAGATCGTAGATATACCCGGCTCCATTCTTGATGTCGGAACATGGAGGGGGCAGACTGCGGTCGTGTGTGAAAACCTGCGGGCTATCTTCGAACCTTTGCATTTCAATCGTCGTATTGTTTGCTTCGATACGTTCGAAGGCTACAAGGGATTTTCCGACAAGGACAAGGCGACCGAATTGCATCGCGACGGTACTTATTCGTTGTCCGGTTCCGGTTATGCGGATTTCCTGCGGCAGTTGCTGGTTTTGCATGAGAAGAGCAATGCCATGGGCCATAATCATGGGAAGCACAAGGTCATCCCGGGGGACTGCAGGCAAACTCTACCGCAGTTCTTCGGTGAAAATCCCAATGAATATGTGGCGCTGGCTTTCTTTGACGTGAATTCCTATGTTCCCACGCTCGAAGCCTTCGAACAGATTCATGCGCGCCTCGTACCGGGCGGTATCGCCGCATTTTGGCAGTTGAGTAGAGATACGATTCCCGCCGAAGCGCGGGTCTATGCGGAAAAGATATTGCCTAAATATCGACATACACTTCATCGCAGCGCAACTTATCCGGGACTTTGTTATCTGGTAAAACTGCCGGATTGATTTTCACCGTCATTCCGGAGCAGTGCCGCGCAAGGGGCGGTCACGAGGCAATGGCGTCGGAATCGAAGGAGAGCATACATTGTGCATTCGATAATTATAGGAAATGGCATCCTCGGAATGACGATCGCCTTCCGCTTGGCGAAACGCGCCGCGGCTGGGGATCGGATCACTATTGTCGGTAAGTCGACGCGCCCCGGGTCGGCGACGCTGGCTGCCGCCGCGATGCTGAATTCGTTCGCCGAAATCGAAGCCGGCTCGCTCGAATCCGACTTCGATAAATATCGATTCGAACTCAGTCATCTTGCGACACGCATGTGGCCAAAATTCATTTCCGATATCATCGCTGTGGCGGGAAGCAGATTGCCGGCCGGTTGCGCCAAATGCGAAGGGCCGTGCGGCTGTTGTTTTGATTCCGGCACCTATATCGTCAACAATACCGCGGCGGACGATCTCGACGATGAAAATTTCGATGCCATCGTCGCGGCGCTCGAAGCATTCGACGAACCTTTTGATTATGTGCGTCCACGTGACATTCCCAACTACATGCCGGAACAACGTCATCGGGCGGCGCGCGCCCTTTATATCCCCAACGAGGGATGGCTCAATCCCCGGTTAGTGATCGAGGCGCTTGACGCCGCACTATCGACGTTTCCACAAGTGACGTTTGTCGATGCCGATGCCGATCGCCTGCTTAAGGGAAGTGCGTCCGTAGAAGCCGTGGTGCTGGCTGACGGCGAAGTCATCGAGGGCGACAAATTTGTGCTCGCCACGGGGGCGACGATTACCGACATGCTCGCCAGAAGCTCGCTTGGCATAGATGTGCAACGTGTCTTTTACGGCGTTGGAGTATCCATCGAGATCAAGAGTGCGGATTTTCCGCATCAGAAGTGCATTCGTACGCCAAATCGCGGCTTGGCATGCGGAATCTATACTGTGCCTTACTTCATGGGGCCGGGCGAGCCCAATGATCACATTCTTATCGGCGCGAGCAACTTCATCTCTCCGACTCCTTGCGATTACGGTCGATTGACCAGCATCGAGTCATTGATGCGTGGTGCGATGGAGCAAATAAACGCGAATTTCTACAGGGCCGATCTGGTGCGCGTGAATGTCGGTTGGCGGCCGACGAGCCAAGACACGCAGCCTTTGCTCGGGAAGACTTCCATCGGAAATTTGGTGATTGCAAGCGGCACCAAGCGCGACGGCTTTCATCTATCGCCGCTTATTTCCGAGAGAATTGCGGCAATGATGCATGACGAACCTGTGGACGAACGGTTTTCATGGTTTGCGCCGGAACGGGAGCCGCTCAGGCTTCTGACCCGTGAGCAGGCGATCGAGAAGGCGGTTCGGCATTTAATGAACGCTTCGTATCAACATGGCTTCATACCTCCCAAGAATCGTATGCCTGAGCAATTGAGACGAATGCACAAGGAGAATCTGGAGCGCTTGCATGATCAGGTCGGCGCGTACGATTGGGGCATTCCTCCGGAGATGCTCGACATGTACCGCTATGGGCACGCAATCATATAGTCTTTGCGAAACATGTAATCGCGAATATGAGCTATGTCTATGTAATGATCACGATTCTGCTGACGGTCTATGGACAGATGATCGTCAAGTGGCGAGTGATGCAGGCAGGGCAGTTTCCCGATACGGCGGCAGCGAAGATCAGCTTTCTGCTGTCGCTTTTATTCACGCCCTGGATTCTGAGCGTTTTCGTTGCTACTTTCGTTGCCGGACTCTGCTGGATGGCAGCGATGACCAAGCTAGGGTTAAGCCATGCCTATCCCTTTGTCAGTCTCACGTTTGTACTGGTTGCGGTCTTGAGCGCATTCTTTTTCAATGAATCACTCAGTTTTCTAAGAATTTTAGGCCTTGTGCTCATTGTGGCAGGGGTTATCGTCGGTAGTCAGGGATGAGACGCTGCATCAAATGCGGTGCTGGTTTCGAGGGGACATGGACTTGCCCGGCGTGCGGGTTTTCTCCGCCTGAAATCAAAGGGTTTCTGGCATTCGCACCGGAACTGTCGCTGCGATCGTCGTCGGGCTTTGATCAATCGGAATTCGAAGAGCTTGGTGAACTGGAGGAGCGCTATTTTTGGTTTCGGTCGAGAAGTCGGCTGATTGCGTCGGTAGTCAATGCCTATTTTTCCGATGCTCGAACCTATTTTGAAATCGGATGTGGCACAGGATATGTATTGCAGGAGGTATCTAAGGAGTGCCCCAATCTGGCACTGAACGCAAGCGAGATATCCGTGGATGGATTGCCGATCGCCGCCGGTCGAACCCCGCGCGCCGCGTTCTACCAGATGGATGCGAAACAATTGCCGTTTCAGGGCGAGTTCGATGTAATTGGCGCTTTTGATGTACTAGAGCATATTGACGACGACTGCTTGGTGTTGAGGCAGATCCACGGAGCTCTTCGCAATGGAGGCGGTATGATCTTGACGGTGCCCCAGCATGCTTTCCTGTGGACCCGAAGGGACGAGGCTGCCGGCCACTTCCGTCGTTATGGCCGGACTGAACTGGTGACGAAGGTGCGCGAAGCCGGGTTTGAAGTTGTGGCAGTGACATCCTTCGTGGCATTGTTGTTGCCGTTGCTGATCGCGTCCCGTTTGTTAGGCAAGTCGGGGGCGGATGAGGTGCGGGAATTCAAGATAGGCAGATCTGCGAATGCATTGCTTGGGGTGATCATGTGGATCGAGCGCCTGATGATACGCGCTGGCCTTAGCTTTCCTGCAGGTGGTTCGCTATTGCTGGCGGCCAGAAAGGGCTGAGTGCGTTTGTCGACCGGTTTCATAAATTCCGTACACGATACAACAGGCGAATGCGTTGAAAGAAGATCGAATAATCCCCTTCAACCGGCCTTACATGACCGGCAAGGAACTCGCTTATATTGCCGAGGCCCGCGCTTGCGGACAACTCGCCGGGGACGGTCCCTTTACCAAGCAATGCCACGCCTGGTTGGAAGCCAGGACAGGCTCGGGCAAAGCGCTTCTGACGCATTCCTGCACGGCGGCGCTGGAGATGGCCGCATTGCTCGTGAAACTCGAGCCGGGCGACGAAGTGATCATGCCGTCATACACCTTCGTATCGACCGCCAATGCCTTCGTGTTGCGGGGAGCCGTTCCCGTTTTCGTCGACATTCGTGAAGATACCTTGAATATCGACGAGCATCTGGTCGCCCAAGCGATCTCATCGCGTACGCGGGCCATTGTGCCGGTACATTATGCCGGCGTGGCATGCGAGATGGATACAATCATGGAAATCGCCAAGAGCCATCGATTGATGGTCATCGAAGATGCGGCGCAAGGTTTGACGGCAAGCTATAAAGGGCGCGCGCTGGGAGGTATTGGCCATCTGGGAGCCTATAGCTTTCATGAAACCAAGAACGTGATTTCAGGAGAGGGTGGAGCTTTGCTCGTCAATCGCTCCGATTTGGCGGAGATGGCGGAAATCCATCGGGAGAAGGGGACCGACCGCAGTCGTTTTTTTCGCGGCCAAGTCGATAAATATACCTGGCAGGAGGTTGGGTCGTCCTACCTGCCAGGAGAATTGACTGCGGCGTTTCTATGGGCGCAGTTGCAGGAGGCAGAGCGCATCACGGAAGGAAGATTGGAGTCCTGGCGATGCTATCACGACCTGCTGGAGCCGCTGGAAGAGGCCGGATTGTTGCGGAGGCCGGTCGTGCCTCGCGAGTGTCGCCACAACGCCCATATGTACTATATCCTGCTGCCGAAAGGAATAGATCGCCAACATGTGCTCGACGAATTGAAGAAGAGGCAGATTTTCGCAGTATTCCATTACGTTCCCCTGCACTCTTCTCCGGCCGGACGACGCTACGCGAAGACGCTGGGAGAATTGTCCGTCACCGATGCGATATCGGAGCGCTTGATTCGTCTTCCTCTATGGATGGGGATATCGACTGAGCAGCAGGCCCGGGTCGTTGACGCGCTGTCCGCTATCTTGAAGTAACGCCTTGCCACATCCTATGGAAACCACATCTCATTTTCCGGCCAGTAAAAAGGCATTGATCATCCTCGGGATGCATCGTAGCGGTACGTCGGCCCTCACGGGCGTGTTGAAAATATTGGGTGTGGAGCTCGGCGATGCTCTCATGGAGCCGCATGCGGAGATCAATGCGAAAGGCTATTGGGAGCATAGTGATATCGTCGCGGTTCATGAACGCCTGCTGAAAGCGCTGCACTCGAGCTGGAATGATGAACGGCCGCTTCCTGTTCGATGGTGGGTTGCCGACATGATCCGTCCCTTTCGCGAGGAAATACTTGCGATTCTAAGACGGGATTTTGGCGACGTGCCGCTATGGGGGCTGAAAGATCCCAGAGTTTGCCGCTTGATGCCGCTTTGGCTCGACATATTGCGCGAACTGGAATGCCAGCCGCTATTCATCATCATTGCACGTCACCCCGTCGAAGTCGCGGCATCGCTTGCGCGGCGTGACGGATTCCATGAGTCGCGCTCCTATTTGTTGTGGCTGCAGCATATGCTGGACGCCGAAGAATGGACAAGAGGATATCCACGAGCCGTGATTACCTATGATCAGGTGCTGAACGATTGGCGCAGTGCGATGGTCGCGGTATCATCCAATCTATCCATCCCGCTTGAGATATCCGGGACGGAACGGGTGCGCGAAGTCGAGGAATTTCTGGAGCCGGCACTACGCCACTGGGACGCATTGAGCCAGAGTCCCGCGAGCAACGAGTTTCTGGAATTGGCGCTGCAGACATACGTCGTGTGCACTAGCGCGCATGATCCGCAAGGCTTTACAGCTTCGCTGGATGAAGTGAGGAAAGCCACGCAGCGGCTGGTTCATTTGGTTGCCCCCTGGGCAGGAGAGATACAACAGCGCGGTCATCTACGAGTCGAACTCGCCGAACTCCATAAACGGATCGAAGAATTGACTGCCGACGTCGCAAGAATCAAATCAAGTTTTTCGTGGCAGATCACCAAGCCGATAAGGTTCGTTAGATTTTTGTTATCTCGCCTTGTCGAATACTGGGGACGCAAGCACGTTTGAATCTCGTTTCAGCCGTCGACGGCATGCTGGCTCGCCGGCAACTTTGGTTGAATGACGCAGACGTTTCAGGCGTAGGCAATCCAGTATCGCTCGCTTTGCTTATCGATCAGCAACATACCGTCTTGTTTCTATCATGACTTCGATATGTCCCGTATGTCTTTCTTCGGACTTGCTAAAACGGCCTGATGCCCATTGGCATGTGTGGGAAAAAACCTATTCGCTGGCACAATGCAACCAATGCGGCTCCGCCTTTACGGTTGATTTGCCGGACGATGTTACTCTCGAAAACTTCTATCGCGTTGCTTTCGACTATCGCTGGTATCAAGATCATTTGCCGGCAAAGATACGTGACAGCGAGATTCGGATTCAGGAGTATGCGAAGTTGCTGGGTCGGCGCGTACTCGATTTTGGCGGCGGATTGGGTTACTTTTCACAGACTGCACGAAAATACGGTTATGAGTCAGTCACCTACGACCCGTTCGCCGGCGGCATGGCGCCGCTGGAAAATGATTGGGATACCGTGGTCGGACTGCACATGCTGGAACATGCCAGCGATCCGGATCGTATCTGTACTCAAATCAAGAAGTTCTTAAAGGCGGGCGGACGCGTCATTTTCGCGGTTCCGAATTTTGACGGCCTCGGCTACCGCACGTTCGGTATGAGATGGGTTTGGGCGCAGCCGCCTTTGATGCACGTATTTCACTTCACTGCGAAGGGACTGAGGGCGCTTCTGACCCGTCATGGTTTCCAAGATCTCGAAGTGTCTTACCATGAGCGTTGGGATGCCAATATGTTCTGTGACGTCGAGAATGCTGCGGCGACGTCACGGTGGGATGCCGCGTGGGGACTGCGACCGTTCAACGCAATTCCGTTGTACCGAAAATGGATTGCAAGGCATAACTCGGCGCGACGTTTCGAAGGGCTTAATCATGCGTTGGCGGATTTCGACAAGACATGTGATCAGTATGCCGAACTGCAGATCACGGGGATACTGTCGGCTCAGACATGAAGATCGCATTGATCAGCGAGCGAGGGCGTCTTGCGGTAGAGGGCCTTGCCGGCACCGATTGGAAGTTATTTAATTTCCGAATTTCGACAGGACCGATTTCCTTTCTCAATATTATCGATTCCGGTTTCGGTACTCCGGCACGGTACTTGATGTCGCTGTTTAATCGGCTGCTGAAATCGGAGTTCGGCTCGACTGCCAGTCCCAAATTGCTTTTCAATCCTTTGTTCGAACTGGACCATGCCACGATCCTGATTGTATTGGAACGCGCCGGACGCAACGCAGGTCAGGCGTTGCCGACGATTTTTTGCGATGGTGACGGTTATCCGCTCGCCTATCTACTTCCCGCCTCGCTGACCTTCTCGGATGCCAAATACCTGTCTCTGCTTTCGACCGTCGATGCTGTGCTAGATCAGACGTCGTTGAATGGGTTCTTCGGATGGAAAACGAGCATCGAATGCATGCCGAAAGTCGGCGTCAACATGGCGTTCTTGCATCGTTTTCAAAGCGGCCCGTGTCTCGATATCTACAGGTGGGTCGCGCGTGCCGCCGTGGATGCGATGCGCGCTCATTCCGGTATCGGGGAACGGAAAAATTCCCGTCTGCCGTTTTCCGTCATCATGCCGCACCATGCCGGTGACCTGCTTTTCCTGTCATTGGCCTCGCAGCGCCTGGATACGCATTTTTCCACGGTCGTTGCGAACCGGGCCTATGCGGAAATCGTCAAGAATAATGCCAAGGGGTTGAATATATTGCAGCTCGAGCTGCCGCCGCTAAACAGGGATGGGGCGAGGATCCCGGAGTGGAAGTATTTCGAAGCGATTCAGAAAATGCTTCCGTGCGATCGTCTCTATTACTACGCACGGCCCACGCGCGACTATGACACTTCGTCATTTCATTTGATCGACCAATTTGCCTTCGCGCTAGGGAATGAATATTACTCTGGCGACGAGCTGTTGATCCGCTCATCGCGATCATCCGATGCCCGCATCTTGGCCGCTGGCGAAACATTCAACGTATTGCTGCATTTTGATAGCGGTTGGCCGCTGAAAATGTATCCGCCGGCGTATCAGAAGGAGCTCGTCGAACTGCTTTCCAAGCATGGCTACAGAATTACCGCCCTCGATGGCCAGCATGAACTGCCGTGCCCTAATGTCGCATTCAGAAGCTACCGCGACTTCACGGAACTGTTGCGTACGCAGCACATTTTGGTGGGCATGGACTCGTTTCCGGCACACTACGCAGCGCACGTGAGCGGCCTGCCGACCATCTGCCTATTTTCCAGCACGCGTCCCGAAAATTCGAATGCGCCTCGGGCTATGCATTATCGGCATCTTGAAAGGGGGCTGGAATGCCGGCCTTGTCGTGCCGTCGAAAAATGTCCATTGAACGGAAGGGCGGCATGCAATAATTTCGTTGCGCCGGCGGTAGTGGCGCAAGAAGTCGAAAATATGTTGAATGCGGTTTATCGAAGGTCGGACGGAATACAAAAATGAACCAGAAGATCGCATATTGCACCATCGCCAGCGCTAATTACCTGGCACGTGTAGAGGTGTTGAAGTCCTCGCTGCGAGAACATAATCCGGATGCGGAATTGCATATCCTTTTATGCGAGCGCCCGGACATCTGCCGTACTCTGGCGACGGAAGCCGGCCATGCATTTGTCTCGCCGGACCAAGTATGCCGGCATTGGCTGCATATGGCGTTCTACTACGACATTACGGAATACAACACTGCTCTGAAGCCGTTTTTGATCGAGTATTTGTTCGATCAGGGCTATTCCGCTGTAATCTATATTGATCCAGATATCGAAATATTCGGTTCGCTCCAACCGGTTGAAGGACTGCTCGAGTTGCATGCCCTTGTCCTGACTCCGCATGTTTGCCTTCCAATGGCGATGGATGGGTTAAAGCCCGGCATTGACGATATCGTACGCGCCGGCCAATTCAATCTCGGATTCATTGCGCTCGCCGATGGCGACGAGTCGCGCAGCGCGCTGAAATGGTGGCAAAACGTCTGTCTCGAGCATTGTATCTTCGATGGGCGGCATCGATTCTTCGTGGACCAGTTTTGGGCCGATATTCTTCCGTCATTCATCCAGAAGTTTCATTGTTTGCGAGATTCTGGCTACAACATGGCATATTGGAATGTTTTTCAGCGCGACCTTCAATACGTAGACGGACATTGGAGGGCGGATGGCGGAGAACTCCGCTTCTTTCATTTCAGTGGCCTTTCAAAGCAAGACCTTACCCGGGTTTCTGTGCATCAGAATCGCGTCACGGCTCCGATTGGAAGCCCGTTGCACACGCTCTTGTCCCATTACGTGGAGCGGATCGGCGCCGCAAGCTGGTCGCGTCATAATGGACATCCGTACTCATTCGGGTTCTATGCGAACGGCGAGCCTGTCTCATCCGAAGATCGAAGAAAATTTCTGCTGCTGCCGCGCGAGGAGCGCGACGAGATCGGCGATCCTTTTCAGCAAGCCTCAGCGATCCGGAACATCAAGCGAATCGATGTCGACAGCCTTGACGAGCGACGCATATTGTTCGCATACCGGCTCCGTCGATACGCCAATCAGATTGGACTGTTATGGCGTGAGTATGTGCGCTCGCTGAAAACCAAGGGAGTCGTGCTAACTCATCTTGCGGTTTGGCGCTTCCTGTCCCGTAGGGCACGAACCATTCTACACAGAGGTTGAGCGCTTGACTGCCGGACGCAAGATATCGGTCGCCATGTGCACGTATAACGGCGAATCCTTCCTGCGCGAGCAGTTGGATAGTTTGGCCCGGCAAACACAAGTGCCGTACGAATTGATCGTCTGCGATGACGGATCGAGAGATCGTACGTTCTCTGTTCTTGAGGACTTCGGACGACACAGTGAATTTCCCGTCAAGCTCATTCGTAACCGGGAGCGGTTAGGTATTGTCAGGAATTTCGAGCAGGCAATCCGCCTTTGCGAGGGAGACTTGATTGCCTTGGCGGATCAAGACGACGTATGGCATCCGGATAAACTGCATCTTGTCGGTGCAACGTTCGCGGATCCGCGTGTTGTGGCTGCGTTCAGCGATGCCGAGGTTGTGGATGAGGCCTTGAACCGCTTGCACTACACCATGTGGCAACGGACAGGATTTCATTTGAATGAGCAGGCATGTGCGGCAAATGGCGGAGCCTTGGATGTCTTCTTGAAACACTATGTCGTTACCGGAGCAACTTTGGTTTTTCATGCCGATTTGCGTCCTGCAATTTTGCCGCTTCCCCTCGATTGGCCGCACGATGCTTGGATTGCGACAGTAGCCGCCACACGTGGAAGAGTCATCCCCATCCATGCGCCGTTGGTTTTCTATCGACAGCACGCCGGCAACCAAGTTGGCGGCAGAAAAAAATCCCTGATACGTCAAGTTCGCGAAGCATTGAATGTCGAGCGTATCGGTTACTACGAGCGTGAAATCGCGCGCTGGAACATGTTGAAGGAGCGTGTCGACGGCGGCGCGGAGGGCGGTAACGATAAAATACGGGAGAAGCTCGCGCATTTGACGAGGCGCGTCCAGCTTCCGGCGACACGTTGGAAGCGGATTCCTCGCATTCTCGTCGAGATTCGAGCAGGAGGCTATCGGCGTTTTGCGCGTAATTGGGGAAGCATTGCATTCGATCTCTTTGTCAAATGACTATTCTGAGCCGATGCGACGACTCGCAAGTTTGTGAATTCGAAGATGGTCATTGCCTAAGCTTGTATGGAGGATATCGTGATATTTGGCTGGTTTGATGCTAAGGATGCTGAAGAGTTCGGCGCTCATCTGGCTCGTTTTTTCATGGAACGCGTCCCCCTTGAGCCTTCAAATAAGAGGCGCAACTCGGTGGCCAAGAAGAAGGAGGTTCTTGAGAAGATGTTCCTGCAAGTCGCACAATTTCGGCAGGCGCGTAAGTTGAACATTTACAAAAAGGCAAAGTTGGGAAATGCTTTTAAGTGGGAACTGCGAGAGGCCGGGTATGATGCCGAATTCACCGATGACCTGACCAAGCTGTTGATGCAACAGCTCTAGCAGGCTGTTGAAATTCGTCCGCATGTAACGCGGCTTGCGTGGCGATCGTTATGGATACCGGTGCGGGATCACTCGACGTTCTCCAAGAACCGCGACCGATTGCTCGAACACGAAGTCGTCGAACAATTCTTCACCGACGTCATGACGGTCACCGACAAGAATGGCTTGCTGTCGAAGGAACAGTTCTCGGTCGATGGGACACTGATCCAGGCGTGGGCCAGCCACAAGAGTTTCGTGCGCCGTGATGGCTGCGACCAGCCGCCGCAGGATGGCGGACGCAATACGCAAACCGACTGGAAAGGCAAGAAGCGCAGCAACAGACCCATGCCTCGACTACCGATCCGGATGCCCGTCTGAACAAGAAGAGCGACAACACGCCGGCGTTGCTCAGTTATCTGGGTCACGTGCTGATCAAGAACCGCTCGGGGCTGGTGGCGGGCGCGGTAGTCAGTCACGCCGATGGTACGGCCGAGCGCAGTTGTGCACTGCGCCTGCCTGATTGCGTGCCGGGCCGCCACCCGAAGACGGTCGCGGCGGACAAGGCGTACGATACGCGCGATTTCGTGGCCGATTGCCGGATACGCAACGTGACGTCGCATGCGGCGCAGCATGTCACGCGCTGCGGAGGCTGTGCGATCGATGGTCGCACCACGCGCCATGTCGGATACGACATCAGCCAGGTCATCCGCAAGCGCATCGAAGAGGACTTCGGCTGGGGCAAGACGGTGGGCCGGATTCGGCAGACGGTACACCGCGGCGTACGCCGAGTCGATCGACAATTCAAGTTGACGATGGCAGCGAGCAATCTGAGGCGCATGGCCCGAATACTGTTCGCGCAGCCGCAAGGAACGCCATCATGAGCGGCGCAGTCGCCCGGATCGCGGTGCCTGGCACCTTCCGGCACGCATGCGGCATCGCGATACCGCCGCCATTGCCAACGAAAGCTTCGATTAACCAAGCGGCAATCGACGGATTGCCGCGAATTTCAACAGCCTGCTAAAGTTTATCGAGATATTTGTGGATGCGCCTCTTGAAGTGTGCGAGCGTCGTGATCCCAAGCTGTTGTATAAGAAGGCACGAGTCGGCGAAATTCGTGATTTCACAGACATCGGGCGATGAAACCCACTAGGGAAAGGGGATTCATGCTGTCGCTGACCGGATTTCTTGCAGGGGTGTTGATAGGATTGACTGGCGTTGGAGGAGGGGCGTTGATGACGCCGATCCTTCTTTTGATATTTGGCGTGTCGCCGATAACCGCGGTGGGCACCGACCTCTGGTTTGCCGCCCTGACGAAACTTGTTGTATTGTGCAGGCGGCATACGAGTGGTTTAGTCGATTGGCAAGTGGTCAAACGCTTGTGGTGTGGAAGCTTGCCGGCGACTGCGGTCGCTATCATGCTGATGAAAACGGGCCTTCTATTCATCGATTTCCGAATTTTGAAATTGGCGATTGCGATGGCCGTGATGATCACGGCATTAGGCATGCTGGTTCAAAAGCAGTTGCACGAAATCGGGCAAAGACTACGATTGACCGATGCCAGACGTTTCAAGGCGATGCAAGGACCGTTGACGGTTTTTGCGGGCGCAATCCTTGGGCTATTGGTGTCCGTAACGTCGATTGGCGCAGGGGTGCTTGGCGCAGTGATGATGACTTATCTTTATCCGCTCCGACTGAAGCCAGCCAAATTGATAGCAACCGATATAGTACATTCAATTCCATTGGCGATATTTGCGGGATTGGGACATCTAGTCATCGGTAATGTGGATCCATTGCTTTTGTGCTGGTTGTTGGCCGGTTCTATTCCAGGCGTCTGGATCGGCACATCTCTCTCCAGTCGATTGTCGCCCGGCATTCTGCGCTGGCTACTATCGGTGGTATTGCTGATTGTGAGTGTCAAATTGATGTTGAGCTAGCGACCATTCGGATATCCCATGTCGGTCAATAGAGCTGTCAATTCCATTGTTATAGAAGAAATCACGCTGTCCCAGTCACCGAATTCGGGCTGGCGAAAGAGCTTCGCCGTCGGATACCACGGACTGTCGGATCGCTCCATGAGCCATCGCCAGTCGGGGCTGAACGGCAGTAGAAGCCATAGAGGCTTGCCAAGTGCGCCGGCTAAATGCGCAACCGAAGTATCTACCGATATCACCACGTCCATGTTGGCAATCAATGCCGCGGTATCCGCAAAATCGGCCAGTTCCTCGCCGAAGTGCACGATCTCCTGATGCTGTTCCAGTAGCGATCGATCGGCTGCACGCACTTCCTTCTGCAGACTGACGAGTTGTGCATTGCCGGAAACAAGTCGAAGAAGGTGCGCTAACGGTATTGAGCGATTACGATCATTGGTATGTGTCGCATTGCCGGACCATACCACGCCTATTCGCAAATGCTTTTTCTCGCCGAGGCGAGCACGCCACCGATCGATGCGGTCCGATGGCGCCTGCAGATAAGGAATATCTGCAGGGATCGTGTCCAGCGTGGTTTTGAAAGCCAGGGGCAAGGTCAGCAGAGGACAGTGGCAGTCGAAATTCGGCAGGATGTCGCCATCGGTAATGATTCGATGCACGCCGTCCAGGCTGGACAGCAATGGAGCAAGCGCCGGAGGTATCAGCATCAATACCTTGGCGCCCTGTCGGGCGAGCAGCGTCGCGTAGCGGCAAAACTGAATCGTATCTCCGAAGCCTTGCTCGGCATGCAGCAGAATGGTTTTTCCGGCCAAGATTTCCTTGCCGACCCACAGCGGCTGTTTGAAATCGTACTTGGACTTCTTGAGCTGTGCATTTTTCCAGCGCCACTCGTATTTTTCAAAACCGTGCTCCAGATCGCCGGCAAGCAGGCAGCAAAGGCCTTCGTTCCAGTGAGCCGCCGGGAAGTCCGGCTTATGCGTGAGCGCGAGGCTATAACATTCGACCGCTTCCGCAAGCTTGCATTGAGCCTGTAGCACGACCCCCAGATTGTTGTACGCCTCGCCATAATCGGGCGCGATCGATAGCGCCTTTCGAAGGCGTTGGACTGCGGAGTCGAGCTTGCCCTGAAGGTGGAGCGCATTTCCGAGGTTGTTCAAGGTTTCTGCGTCATCCGGCTTAATAGCTAGCGATCGTTCATAATGTTCAATCGCGACGTCCAGATTTCCCCGACTTTTGTAGGCATTTCCAAGGTTGTGGTGTATCTCGGCGGAATTGGGTTTTTGCCGCAGCGCGTGCTCGAAATGGACAATCGCCGTGTCCAGCTTCTCCTGGGCTTGCAACGCCTGTCCCAGGTTGTTGTGGATGTCGGCGTCATCAGGCCTAAGGGCAAGAGCCTGTTGGAAGCACTCTATTGCGGCATCCAGCTTTTCCTGCTTTTGAAGAGCAAGGGCGAGATTGTTATACGCAACTGCATGGCGCGGATCGATTGCAAGTATGCGCCGGTAGCTTTCGACGGCCGCGTCGAGATGACCTTGTGCGCTTTGCGCATTGCCGAGATTGAGATGTACATCGACATCGTTTGGATTGCCTAGCAACGCCTGCCGGTAGTGTTCTATCGAGTCGTCCAGCCTTCCTTGCGATTTGAGCGCGTTCGCGAGGTTGTAATGCGCCGTCGCGAAATTCGGTTGAAGCGTGAGCGCGCGGATATAGCACTCGATTGCTTCGCCGATTTTTCCTTGGCGCTGGAGCAGTAACCCTAGATTGTTGTGTACTTCCACGAAATCCGCTCGAATCGATAAGGCTCTCCGATAGCAAATCATCGCATGATCAATTTCTTGCAATGCCTCATGCAAATTGCCTAAGTGGTAGTGCAGATCGGCCGACTGTTGGTTGGATGAAATGCCTTCGAGCAGTACCTGTTTGGCCTGTTCCACTTGTCCGGATTGATGGAGGACCTGACACAGATCGCCATAGGCCGGTTCGAATTCGGGCTTCAAGGCGATCGCTTTCCTGAAGTTTTCGATCGCGCCTGAGACGTTGTCACGATCCCGGGCTATGGTGCCTAGCATGTAATAGGCGTCGACGGCATGCGAGTCGATATCCAATGCATGCCTGAGATATCGTTCTGCCTCGTCGTGACGAGCCTGTCCAGACAGTACGTATCCCAGATTGATGTAGACATCCGCATAGCCGGGAGCCACGGCAAGCGCCTTGAGGTAATGCTGCTCCGCCTCGGCCAATTTACCTTCGGATAACGATGCATTGCCGAGCGCCTTGTAATTTTTCGCCTTGCTCAAGGCATCTGTCGTCATTTGTGAGGACGCACCCGATTCCATCGAAGACGGTGGCGGGACGGTCTCGTCAGCAGGCAGGAAAATATTCTTTAACCAGTTGAACATTTGCGAGAGTGTCAAATGCGGCAAGCCGTCAGCGGGCGAATGCCGTAGGTTGCGATAACAGGCGCCGCATCTCATCGATGATCGACTGGAATACGCTATCCCAGTCGCCGATGCGGGGTTGCCGAAACAGCCGTACGGATGGATGCCATGGGCTAGTCGTACGTTCGGTCAACCAGCGCCAATCGGGCACGAACGGCGGCAGTATCCATGTCGGCTTTCCGATCGCAGCGGCCAGGTGGGCTGTCGGCGTATCTACCGATACCACCAGATCCATGTTGGCGATCAACCCGGCCGTGTCCGAGAAATCCTGGAGGTCATTGCCGAAATGCCGAAGTGACTCGTGCTCGTGCAGGAATGCCAGATCGTATGAGGGGACTTCCTTTTGGAGGCTGATAAATTCGGCTTTATGCGAAACGATGTTGAACATGTCGGCCAGTGCTAGCGAGCGGTTGCGGTCGTTTGCATGTTCGGGGTGACCGGATCTGGCCAAGCTGATTCGCCATGTTTTCTTTTGTCCTAGTTTGGCTTTCCAGAAGTCGACATGCCCGGCGTCGCATTCAAGGTAAGCCGCCTCCGCGGGTATGGAGTGCAATGTGGTATTGAATGCCAGCGGAAGACTCGGCATCGGGCAATGATAATCGAATTGGGTCAGTTGTTCTCCCTCGACGAAGATTCCGCTTACACCGGCCAGTCGGGAGCGCAAGGTCTTGAGAGCTGGTGAGACAAGCAGGATAACCGTGGCGCCTTGCGCGGAAATCGGCTTCGCGTACCGGCAGAACTGGATTGTATCGCCGTAGCCTTGTTCAGCATGAAGAATGGTTTTGCCCTGCAACGACTCCTTGCCGAACCATTGTGGCTGTCCGAGATGTCGTTTCGACTTCTTCAACTGCGGATTTTTCCAACGCCACTCATATTTTTCCCAGTCTTTTTCGAAGTCCGCGTTCAGCAGGCGGCAAAGGCTTTCGTTCCGATGCGCTTCTGCGAAATCCGGGTTGATCGACAGCGCATTTCCGTAACTCGCGATCGCTTCGTCGAGATTTCCTTCCGACAGGAACATGTTGCCGCAGCGTTCGTGGCGTTCTCGTTCATCCGCGCTCACAGGTGGCTTGCGTTTCGCCGAAGGCGGAACGATCTTCCTCAGCCAAGCAAACATGTGAAGTCCATGGTTTGATAATTTGATTAAAACTTTCGCGCGACTGTTCTGTCAATGGATATCGGGCAAGCCATGTCGGAACAACAAACGAAGCTTGTGGGGTACGACGGCGAATCCGTCGAAAAATCGGAATCGCGGAATACGCCGGGTCGCCTGCACCGACGCGCGTAGCGTGCAGAGTCGCTTCCTTTCTCGCAGTAGCGTCGACAAGGATCTCCAATAGACGTCTTTCCATAGCCGTGCATCACGCTTCGCCAGCGACAGTATGCCGCCCTCCAGCAGCAGCAGAAAGACATGCAACGGAAAAATCAGCTGAAATAGGGGCGCTGGATACGTGAGCGTCATGACGTAATTCTTGTTCCGTTCCGACAGCGCGCGGCGCTTGATCGATGTCGTCAGCCGTCTGTCGGCCGTCACTTTGCCGCCGCCCAGGCTGGCGCCGACCCAGTGCCGGAATCCGGAGTTCGGGAGCACACGTACTGGATGGCCTTGAAGCCGGGCCACGCAGCAAAGGTACGTGTCTTCTGCGAGACTGCCGAACCAGTCCGGAAATCCTCCCAATTCCATCCACAAGCTTCGCGGCAGCCACATGCAAGCGCCGATGATGACGCCTGTCGCAGGTGCCGGTTCAGCGTCGGGCATGGGATTGAGGAAAATATCGAGGCTGCTGCCGATGTCGATCAATTTGCCTGAGGCGGCATCGTATTGCGGTAGACCGAGGATCGCCGGCTCGCCGATGTCAGTCGCCGCGCGACACAGCGTACGCAGCGCATCGAGAAACAATTCGGCATCGTTGTTTAGTAGAAGGAGATATTCGCCTCTTGCCGCTTTTGCCATGCGGTTGTTGGCAACGCAAAAGCCGACGTTCTCCGCGCTGTCGATCAAGACAACTTGCGGATATCTTTCCTTGATATGGGCCGCCGAGCCATCGGATGAGGCGTCGTCGTGGACTACAATCTCGACCTCGAAGCCACAATCCTGGGCTAGTACCGAATCGATGCACGCGTCGATCAAGCCGATACCGTTGTAGTTGGCGATGCAGACTGTGCAAACCGGTTTGGGCGACGTGCTCATGTCGACATGCTCCCGACGCTATGCATTGCGTTGGCAGGATCGGCGCGGCACGGTCGGCGATTCACGATGCATAGCCAGCGAGCCCGTCGATGATGATAGCGGTGGGCGACACTTCGGGCGCCGCGCCCGGCTTGCGGCCGCTCTCCAGGCCCGCGAGGAATTCGTGCAGCGCCGTGTGATCGAAATTGCACAGAGTCGCCGTGGTACCGATGCCTTCCTGCCGCTCGGTCGCCTTGCGCATCAAAAGCGTTGGAACGCCGAGATAGGAGAGCTCCTCCTGGTTGCCGCCGCCGTCGGTGATCACGAATGTCGATTGCCGCATCAGCTTGACGAAATCGATATATCCCATGCGCGGCACGAGCCTGATGCGAGGGTGCATTTCGAGCCGCGCCAGTAGGCCGAACTTCGCGACTTTCTTGCGGGTCGCAGGATGGAGTACGAATACGATGGGATAGCGGTTCGCGGCGACTTCGATCAGGTCGATGATTTGGGTTAGCCGCCGTTTGTTGAAAATATTCTCGAAGCGGTGGATCGACGCGATGCCGAACGCGCCTTCCGGCAAAAGTGCCGGCGCCGGTTCGCCCGGTGACGCATTGAGCGCCAACGCGAGGGCCTCAATTAAAGTGTTCTGGTGCGTGTCGATGCGCAGGGCCGAGCTGCTTTCCAGGTTGTCGCATGCCCATCGGCCTGGGCAGAACGCTAGGTCGGACAAGCGCGAAACCGCGAGCCGGGTCAGCTCCTCGGGAAACGGATGGAAGATGTTTCTGGAGCGCAGACCCGCTTCAATGTGGGCGACCTTCATCCGCCGCAATTTGCCGGCGAGCGCGCCGAGCAGTGTGGACATCGTATCCCCATGCACCAGGATCGCGTCGTTGCCGCGCGGGCTGCGCGGGAGGAAACGCTCCGCCTCGCGCAGACAACGCCAAAGGCAGCGGACGAACCAGCCCGCCATTTGAACCAGCCCAGTGATTTCTTGTTCGTCGTAGAGTTGCAGCGGCACTGTGCGGATGCCGAAATCGGCCATCAGCTGCGCCATGGTTTCCTGATGCTGCCCGGTGAACACGAGATGCAGGGGCGCGCGGCGCTCCTCCAGGCGTAGGATGATCGGCGCCATCTTGATCAATTGCGCGCGCGTTCCGATGAAGCAGATGATCATGACGATTCGGTATCCCGATACGTGATGTTGGTGATCTGCTCCGACACCAAGCCCATCAGGAACACCACCACGGACGTGATCAGGAGCAGCGCCGACATGTTGGTGAAGCGGTGGATCGTGAAGAATGTGTAAAGGTAATAGCCGAGGCCGCAGGTGAAAAATCCCAGGCTCACCGGAAGAAAGATCTTGAGCGGGGAATACAGGGTGCCGATCTTGAAAATGATCAGCAGAAAACGCACGCCGTCGCGCAGCACGCGTACGTGGCTCTTGCCGATGCGTTCGGGCGCGACGATGGGCACGTAGACGATGGAATATCCGGCCCGGAAGAAGCTCATCGTGATCGTCGTCGGATAGGAAAAGCCGTTCGGCAGCAGATACAGGAACTTGCGGAAATAATGGGCCCGCACGGCGCGGAAGCCGGACGTCAGGTCCGCCACCTTGCGCCCGACCATCCAGCTCGCGAGCCGATTGTAGAATCCGTTCGCCGCCGCGCGATGCATGCCGGCTTGCGAGGCCCTGCTGCGGGCGCCGACGGCCATGTCGTAACCTTCGGCGATCTTTTCCAGGAGGCGCGGGATATCTTCCGGCTTATGCTGGCCGTCGGCATCCATGAACACCAGCACCTCGCCGGCGGCCGCGCGGGCGCCGCTCTTGATCGCCGCCCCGTTGCCTTTCGGATAAGGATGCCGCACGACCTTGACGCCGTTCGCCGCGCAGATGGCGCCGGTATCGTCTTCCGAGCCGTCGTCGACCAGGATGATTTCGGCGTCGGGGAACATGCCCCCCAGCTTGGGAAGGAGCGTGACCAGGGACGCCGCCTCGTTTCGAGAGGGAAGGATGATCGAAAGGTTCGCGCCCGTCTGTTTCATATGTCGGATGTTCCGTCGCAGGTGAATTCGAATAGTACTATCCCAGGCTAACGCATGGAACCCGCTCCCGCGATCGCCTGTTCCAAACCGTGCAGTTTGCCGCGCAATGCGGAGTTCTCCGGCCACAATGCCGCCGCTTTCGCCAGATAGCCGCGGGCCGCGCGCGGATCATGCGAGATCAGCAATTCGTAATCCGCGGCCATTTCGAAAAACGCAGCCCTGAGCGTCGGGCTGATTTTCGTATTGCCGGTGCCCGCCAGAAGAAGTCCGAGCGCCTGCTGCCGGGGCAGGCACTTCGGCAGTTCGATCAGGCGTTTCAGCAGATGGCCGGGCAGCGCGAAATCGCCGGGAGCGAAGGCCGAGCGCGCGAGCCGGTCCGACAGGGTGGATATCCACTGGCCTTCGATTTCCCGGCCGGAGGTGCAGGCCCAGAAGATCAAGTCGTGCGAAGCCAATTTGAAGGAAGGGCTGACGTTTTGCGCCTGCGACAAGTAATAGCGGATCTGCTGGGCGCCGATCCCGTCGCCGGCATCGCCATAGCCCGCGCGTATCAGCGCCAGCGCGGCTTCATGATTGGCGCGTGCCGATTGCGGATGGCGCTGGGCTTCCACCTGGGGACCGATCAAGGGGTTGCCCAATTGATTCGCGCGCAGCCAGGTCAGAAGCGCCAGGAGGACGATCGGGAGCAATGCCGCCAGCACGACGATCACCCGGCTGCCGCCGGGACGGCGCTCCAACCAGCGGGCGCCGATGAGGCCAAGGCCGGCTATCAAGCCGATCGAGGGCAGGTAATTCCGGTGTTCATGCGCGATTTCGAGCGGCAGGACGGTCGATTCCAGGAGGTGGCCGCCCAGGAACCACGCCACGGCAAAGGATGCCGCCGGATAGCGCCGGCGCAATCGATAAGCGGCGATCGCGAGCGCGATCAGGCCGAGGACCGCCGGCAGCGTCGACGGCGGCGCGAGAACTCCCGTGGAAAGCGGGAAGTCGTCGAGATACAGGCCGAATGCCGCGTGGCGCGGAACGATGATCTGGCCCAGGTAAAACCAGACGACGCGGGCCTCGGTCAGCAGGCGCTCTCCCAGCGTGAAGTCGCGCATGGCGTAGGCGCGGTCGAGCCAGTTCCAGGACAAGAGCAAGGCGACGGCCGCGACCGCGGCGAGCGCCGCGCCGGCCATCCAATATTGGCGCCGCGACCATGGCCACCAGGACGATGGCGCCAACAAGCCGAGCGCGAACGCGTAGACCGGAAACAGCACGCCGCTCTCCTTGCTGAGAACGGACAGCGGCCAGAACACTGCCCAGCCGGCGGCCAGCCAGATCCATCGGAGACGGGAGCGTGGCGCGGCCGCCATGGCTTTCAAGTGACTGATCAGCGCCAGCAGCAGGAACATGCCGGACAAGAGCGTCATCCTTTGCACGGCCAGCATGATCGGCACGACGTTGATCGGATGCAGCAGCCAGACGGCGGCGACCCAGCAGGCGATCCACGGCGCGCATGTTTGCGGCTCGCGCCCGCCGGAAGCGGCGCGCAGCAGCAAGCTGATCAGGATGGCGACGAGCGCGCCGTTGACGGCATGGAGGGCCAGATTGATCGCCTTGAATGCGAAAGGGTCGAGGCCGAAAACGTAATGCGTCAGCGCGAAGCTGAGCACGCTGACCGGCCGTCCGAGCGGGCCTGCGGCGGGGCCGTTCAGGCTTTGCCGCAGGGCGTCGAAGGTCAGCGCGTTCATGTGCACCGCCTGGTTGTCGACGATGTTGACGCTATCGTCGAACAGGAAGCCGCCGTTCAAGCCAGGCGTCAGCGCGAAAATCAACAAGATAGCAGCGAGCAGGCCGGATAGCAGGTAGGGGAAAATGACGATGGAGCGGAGCATCGGTTTTTGCACGGTGTTGGCTGACCCTAAAAACGGAAAGCCCCTGAACGCTCAGGGGCTGGTTCGCGCGTGGACTCGAATAATGGTTATTTGCAGGAGCCTGGCAGATACTTGGTATTCATGCCGGAGCCGGCGGTGCAGGCCCACGCTACCTTGCCGGTACTGGGGTCGCCGGTCGCGGTCATGATGACGGTCTTGCCGGCGGCATCGGTCGGCAGGCCGGCACTGGTCCTGGTCGTGACCGTGATGGTGCCCACCGTGTCGCTGACCTTGTCCCAGACCACGCTGGCGACATATTTCGAAGGCTGATCTTGCACGCCCATCGAGATGGGACCGGCGACCATCCTGCCGAATTGGGCGTAGGCTTCCGCCACCGAAGTCCTGCCCGAGGATGCGGCCAAGAGCACTTCGGACATCTTGGAGCGCACGACGTAATCCTGGTAGGCCGGCAGGGCAACCGCGGCCAGGATGCCGATGATCGCCACGACGATCATCAATTCGATCAAGGTAAAGCCCTTTTGCAGGGTCTTCATACTGCGTTTCGGCGGTTTCATTTCACACTCCCCATTTACATAAAAAAACGAGACATCAGTCTGTGCTGGGCTATGCATGCCGCTCGTTTATCATCGATTCTTGCGACGTCTCTGTCGTGCGGCGGAGATCCGGACCGCGGTTCTTGGCGCTTCTTGGTATGGGGCGTCCATACGCAAGCTCCATGCCATTTTCCTATGCAAGCACGGGCGCCGGTATGGGGCGTGCCGGGTCAAGGCCATGCGGACGTCCGGCGCAACTGCCTGCCGTCGTAGCGCCGGCGCAGGTATCTTTCCACGCGCTCGAAGAAGGGCATTCAGCATTTTATGCCGACCTGGGGATTCATCAACGGTTCGTTGCGATCTCCGGATCGCATGACAATTTTTGTATGTCGGTGATCGGTAATGTCAGGGATTGATAATTCTGTACCGACGACGATGTTCTGGCGCGGCGAAAAAAAGACCCCCGGAGTCCGGGGGTCTTTTCGCACGGGTATGCGGGGCAACGATTACTTGCAGGAGCCCGGCAGGTACTTGGTGCTCATGCCGGTGCCTGCTGCGCAAGTCCATTGCACCTTGCCGCTGCTGTCGCCGGTGCCGGTCAGGACGATGGTCTTGCCGGCGGCATCGGTCGGCAGGCCGGCATTGGTCTTGGTCGTGACCGTGATGGTGCCCACCGAGGCGTTGGTCCTGGCCCATTCGACCTTTTCGACGTATTTCGAGGATTGGCTTTGCACGCCCATCGAAGCGGCGCCGGTCACCATCGAGCCGAACTGAGCATAGGCTTCCGCCACGGCGGTCTTGCCGGAGGAGGCTGCCAGGATCACTTCGGACATCTTGGCGCGCACGGTGTAATCCTGGTAGGCCGGCAGGGCAACCGCGGCCAGGATGCCGATGATCGCCACGACGATCATCAATTCGATCAGGGTAAAGCCCTTTTGGACGGCTTTCATGCTGTGCTTCATTGTTTTCATTCAAACTCCGACTTGGCAATTAAAAAAAGCAATACATCAAGCTGTTGTACTGCAGTGTTATCCGCCCGGAGAACAGGGGCAGGATTTTTTATGCCATCGCTAAAATGGCGTCGCTACTAAGCAACGCCTATGCCAATCTAGAAAAAATGTCATTTCAAAATGTAAAGTATTGAGCCGACTGCAATTTTGGGACCACATAGATCAAACTGCTGGAAGAACGAGGAAGGCGGTCGTCTCTTGCAAATGCCGCAAAATGTCGAAATGTGACGTTTTTTGTCCGTTGAATGAATTGACGCCCGTGCGGTGACAATTTTTTGCTGAGTGGGAACGGGGTGGCTTTTCGCGCCCAATAACGTGCTCATGCGTGAGTGGTACAAAAAAAAAGGTTCATCGCGGAATTCCGGGGAAGGCTGCGCGGATTTTGAGGAAGAAGTATTCCGTATCGCGGTAGCCGTAAGCCCGGCGCTTGATGACCTTGATAGTGTTGTTGATACCTTCGACGATACTGGTGTTCAGG
>DASPLX010000092.1:0-40620 GCA_035627375.1 Paucimonas sp.
CCGAAGCCGCCGGAGCTTTCGGTGTACGGCCGGATCCATCCGTATATCCAGGGCGCGCCCCCGCCCTTGATGAACGACATCTGCCGTTCGTCCAACACGCGGTTGGTATGCAGATCGCGAATGGTGATGGCGGCCATGGGAAGTCTCCTCGTTTCCTTGCGGACTGGGTTAGCGGCGCCGGGAAGCCTGACCGGTTCCCTGCGCTTGCGGCAACGTGTTCGGGTACTCGACCACGCGCCTGGCGCGAGGGCCGGCCGGCGCCGGGTTGAGCTGGCCGCGCACACGGGCTCCGCCGACGATGGCGGTCATGGCCTGGCGGTCGAGGTCGACGCTCTCGGCTAGATCCTTGATGACGATGCGAGTCATGATTTGTTCCTCCTGGACGGCACGATCGGGTGGCGTCGGGCAATGAAGATCGGACGTGGACTTCATTGCCCGGCGGGATCAGACGACGGCGCTGGCGGCGGCGAATTGCTTGGGGCTGACATCCAGCCGCAGCGGACCGAATCCGGCGCCGATGATGCCGACGTTGTTGAGCGCATTGACTTCGACGTTCTGGAACTGCGCGATATTCTGGGTGACGCCGACATTGACGTTGGCGACCGGGCCCAGTCCGGCCAGCCACGAATTCCCGCCGTGGACGGCCGACATCGCCTTGCGATCGAGGTCGCGCTGCTCGGGCAAATCGCTGATCATGATGGATGACATGGTGGTTCTCCTTTAGTTCGATGGTTCGAAAGATTCGATAGGCGCGCTGCGATCCGGTGGAGGAGCCGAGGCCTCCACCGGGAGCCCGCGATCAGAAGTTGATGTTGTTGTTGGCGGTTTGCGTCGGCTTGATCGTCGAGGTGATGCCGGCGGCGAAGGCGACGTTGTTGCCGTTTTCGTTCACGACGTTCTGCGTCTGGCCGATGACTTGCGTGGCGTCGAGCGAGAACTCGTGGCTCGACATGCCCCAGGTCGGCAGCGGCACGGGATAGAGGCCTTTATACATGCCGCCGCGGACGGATGCCATGGCTTTGGCGTCGAGGGTGTCGGTGTGGGCGAGGTCGGCGATCATCAGGGTTTTCATGAAATTTCTCCTTCAAGTCGAATCGAGTGGTTGGTTGGGGTGGTGAGCTTTTTGTCGGGCTCGACCCCTATTCAGCAGGGACCGTGCCACCCGCCGCGTGCCGCCTGGCCGAGCCCAGGATTCTTCGCCCAAGTGGTTGAATCCATTGGATAAATCCACGGCGACGACGGCGCCTGCCGGACTCCCGTTGTCATTCGGGCAGCCGCCATCCGACGGCCGGGGGCCAACACTTTCCGGGGCGGTGTTCGATTTCCTCCGACACCGGACGCCGTCGGGCAGCCGCCGCAAAAAAGAATCGGGCGATCGAACCGCCGATGTGAATTTGCACAGGGCGCTTGTGTCTCATGCAATGAACGGATTCATGGGGGAACTTATGGCCAGTCTTGCGCAAGCGATGCATGCTTTCCAAAGCGGCGCTCTGTCGCATCGCGAGTTTCTCGCGCGGATCGATAGCGCCCTGGCCTCGGACCGCTCGAACCTGGCGCGCCTGACCGAGATGCTGGGCGAGGAACGCACGCGCATCGGCTTGCCGCCGGACGTCTATTCGGAACTGCAACGGCGGGTTCGGCATGTGGCGCCGTCGATGCAGCCGGCGGGCGACGAGGAGACGCGCATGCGCACCGGGCCGAGCGAGCGGCCGGGTTCGGTCGCGCCGCCGGCGGACGGGATGCGAACCGACGGCGGCGCCGACCTTATCAAGGGCGTGGGGGATACGCTCAACGGCCGCTTCGTTCTCGAGGAATGCATCGGCTTCGGCGGCATGGGCACGGTCTACAAGGCGCTCGACCTGCGCAAGCAGGAAGCGTCCGACCGCATGCCCTACATCGCGATCAAGGTATTGAACGTGCAGTTTCGCGGACATCCGAAGTCCCTGATCGCGCTGCAACGCGAGGCGCGCAAGGCGCAGACGCTGGCGCATCCGAACATCGTGACCGTCTACGACTTCGACCGCGACGGTTCCATGGTCTACCTGACCATGGAATATCTGTCGGGAAAGCCGCTCAGCCGGGTGCTGCGGACGCCCGGTTTCGCCGGACTGCCTTATCATGAGACGCTCCGCATCATCGACGGCGTCGGCCGCGCGCTTTCCTATGCGCATGAGCGCGGCTTCGTGCATTGCGATCTCAAGCCCGCCAACGTGTTTCTTACCGATCGCGGCGAAGTGAAGGTCATCGACTTCGGGATCGCGCGCGTCTTCCGGAAATCGGAGGAGGATGCGGAGGCCACCGTGTTCGATGCCGGCAGCCTGGGCGGGATGACGCCGGCGTATGCGAGCCCGGAGGTGATCGAGCGTCTCGAGCCCGACCCGCGCGACGATATCTATGCGCTGGGATGCATCACCTACGAACTGCTGACCGGGCGCCATCCTTTCGACCGCCTGCCCGCCGCGCAGGCGCGCGGCAACGGCATGAAGCCATCGCGGCCGAAGAAGCTCGGTTATCGGCAATGGCGGGCGCTGAAGGCGGCGCTGGCCTTCGAGCGCGCGGCGAGAGTGCCGAGCGTCGCGCGTTTCGTGCAGCAGATGCGTCCTGCGCCGCCCTTCATGGTCTATGCCGGCCGGGCTGCCGTGGCGCTGGCGGTGGCGGCGCTGGGCGTGGGGGGCGTCCGTTATTACCAGGATTACCGCGATGCGCGCATCGAGAGCAGCGGCGGCTCCAGCGGATCCAGCGGCGCCGCGACGACCGACGGCGCTTCGGCGGCGCCCGCGACGCCGCCCGTGGAGCCGCCCCTGTCGGTCGCGTCGATCGCACCGCTTCTCGCCGGCGTGCCGTGTTCCGCCCTGGCGCCTTCGGTGCGCGGGCAAGAGCTGCGGGTGCAGGGTTACGTGGGCAAGAGCTTCGGCATCGACCGGTTGCGCGACATGCTGGACGACGCGCCGGGGGTGAGCGCCTTGAGCCTGGACGTGCGGCAGGTCGGAGAGCATGCATGCCCGGTGATCGAAACCTTCGCGCCGTACTGGAAAGGCAGCCGCGGGACCGGCATATCGCTGCGGGTGCGCGCGCCCAACGCGGAACTGAGCGAAGGCCAGCCGCTGATCGTGGATATCAAGAGCCCCGGCTACGATTCGCATGTCTATGTCGACTATTACGTCCTGGACGGCAACGTGTCGCATCTGCTGCCCAGCGTGCGCGCGCGCGCCAACCAGGCGCCGCCGCATCACGAGGCGGTCATCGGCGGCCTCGGCAATTGGGTGATCTCCAAGCCGTTCGGCGCCGAGATGATCGTGCTGCTCGCCACGCCGGTTCCGTTGTTCGACGGCTTGCGTCCGGATTACGAGCCGGGCCAGGCGTACCTGAAGGCGGCGCAGAAGCGCTTGGGCGAGATCGCGGCGAAATACGGGCCTGGCCGGATCGCGGTCGATTTCGTTCAAATCACCACGCGGGAAAGGGGCCGTTGAACCGCGGCACGGCCGAGTTGAGCCCGCATGACGCTCGCTCTACAATGACGGCATTCGGAGACCGTCCTCATGAGAAATTCGCGCCGCTTGCTGCTGTTTGCCGCCATGCTGATCCCGGCATGGGCCTACGGAGCCTCATACACCTGCGTTTCGCTTGAATATCCGCCCTTGATCCGTACGGGCGACGACGGCAAGCCGGAGGGATTGGCGGTGGAACTCGTCTCCCGCGTGTTCCGGCAATTGGGGCATACCTTGAAGGTGGAGATCTATCCCTGGGCGCGCTCGCTGGAGCTGGTCCGGACCGGCCAGGCGGATTGCGTCTTCACCGCCTACCGCTCCCCCGATCGCGAACAATTCCTGGATTTCAGCAACGAGCCCATCGTCCCGCAGATCGTGTATCTGTATGCGCGCAAGGACAGCAAGATCGCCTTCGACGGCAACCTGGACAGTCTCAAGGGACTCCGCGTGGGAACAGCGCACAAGGTGTTGTATGGCGCCAGGTTCGAAGAGGCGCGCTCCAGGCTGGACATCTACGAGGCGCCGACCATCGAACTCATCTTCCAGAAGCTGGCCCACGGCCGGGTCGACGTCGTGCCGAGCAATGTCTACACGGCGACCGCGACGCTTGCGGCGCTGGGCTTGCGCGATTCCTCGGGACCGGTGGTGAAGCTGCCGACGCCGGTGGAGATCGTGCCGAGCTTTATCGGATTCTCGAAGCAGCGGAAATTGACCGCCTTGCGCGACGGCTTCGACGCGGAATTCAGGAAGATGCTGGCTTCCGGCGAATGCCGCCAACTGTTCGAGAAGTACCGGATCGAATCGACGGCCGAATTGGCCAGGTTCTTCGAGCGCAGTCGCTGATCCCCGGCAATCCCCGCGCGGGCGGCGTGGCTTCGCAAGTCAATTCCCAGGCTCCGCGCGCCCGCAAGTTTACTTCGCCTGCGGAACGGGGCGGCCTATGATGAATCGTGCGCGAATCCCGCATGCGAAGGAGGCGGACATCATGGGATGGCTACAGCACAGCCACGAGAAATCGCTGTTCGGCCAACTGCTGGTCAAGAAGAACCTGATCTCCGAGGAGCAGCTGCGGCGCGCCATCGAGCAGCAACGCCGTACCGGCCAGCGGCTGGGGGAGATCTTCGCCGAGTGGAACGCCGTCACGCACGGGCATGTGCAGGACGCATTGCGCGCGCAGCGCAACCTGCGGCTGGCGGCGGCGGTCGCCGCCGTCTTGCTCGGCCCGCTGGAGGCGTTCGCCGCCGCGCCGGCGCCGGTGCCCCAGGTCGCCGAACCGGCGACGGCAGCCGAGGACAGCGGCTTGCGCGTCATGACCGAGGAAGATCTCGAGCGCGTTTCCGCGCAAGGCCTGTCGGAAGCGATCCTGCGGGCGATGCGGTCTTCGCCGAAAGACGACGGCGTCAAGGTGCTGGGCGACATCGCGCGGCTGATGAATCCGCTGCTCGGCTTGCTCGACGCCGACGTGACGATGAAGGACGTCGTCTACGATCCCGCCAACGCGGCGGCCGTCGTCAACCGGGACGGCTCCATCACGCTCCGGATGCCGAGTTCGATCGGCGAACTCAAGTTCGAGCATATCCGCGTGCGCGGCAGCGCCGGGCCGAGCTTCGGCAGCATCGTCATGCGCGGGATCGACCTGACGGGAACGACCATCACGCTGTCGCCGCTGCAGCGTTAGGCGGAGAGCCGATCTGGCGGGGACGGCGCTATTTGAAGAACAGCAGCCGCGAGGTGAACGTGTAGTCGGCCTCGGCCGCCATCAGGCCAGCCAGCACCAGCAGGCAGAGCGGCGGAACCAGGATCGCGCAGACGAGCGCCATGCGCTCCCATGCCATGTGCATGAAGATGGCGACGATCAGCCCGGCCTTCAGGATCATGAAGATCAGGATCAGGCTCCAGCGCAGGATGCCCTGGAAATGGAAATAGTCGACCAGGTAAGACAGCGTGCTGAGCACGAACAGCAGCACCCAGATCTTCAGGTAGAGGCCGATCGGATGTTGTTGGCCTTCATGCGCGGTCATGGCAGCCCTCACCAGAGATAGAAGAACGCGAAGATGAATACCCAGACCAGGTCGACGAAGTGCCAGTACAGGCCGGCGATCTCGACGATCTGGTAATTGCCGGTCGCTTCGTAGCGGCCGCGCAGCACGCGCGCGGCGACCCAGAGCAGGTAGATCACGCCGCAGGTCACATGCAGGCCGTGGAAGCCGGTGATCATGAAGAAGGTCGAGCCGAATTGCGCCGCGCCCATCGGATTGCCCCAGGGCCGCACGCCCTCGAGGATCAGCTTGGTCCATTCGAAGGCTTGCATGCCGACGAAGGAGGCGCCGAGCACGGCGGTCGCCAGCATCAGCAAGGCGGTTTTCCGGCGCTCGCGACGGTAGGCGAAATTGACGGCCATCGCCATCGTGCCGCTGCTCGTGATGAGGATGAAGGTCATGATCGCGATCAGGATCAGCGGCACCGGGGCGCCGCCGATGTGGAGGGCGAACACTTCGCTCGGGTTCGGCCACGGCACCGTGGTCGAGGCGCGCACCGTCATGTAGCCGGTCAGGAAACTGCCGAAGATGAAGGTGTCCGAGAGCAGGAAGATCCACATCATCGCCTTGCCCCAGGAGACCTGGAAGGCTTGCCGGTCCGACGCCCAGTCGGCGACCAGGCCGCGCCAGCCGGCCGCGCCGGCGGCTTCCGGAGAGGAGGTCAGCGGTGCGTTCATGGGTTCATCTCCCGCAGATATAGGCAACGATTTCCGGCGTCAGCCCGGCGAATGTCGCATAGAGCGCGATCCAGGCGGCGAGCAGGAAATGCCAATAGCGCGCGCACAGCCGGATCCGGCGAGCGCTTTCCCGAGCGGCTTCCCTTCCCGCGCGTTCCATGCGATGCATCGCCCAGCCCCAGGCGGCGAGGCCGCCGAGCACGTGCAAGCCGTGCATGGCCGTCAGCAGGTAGAAGAAACTTGCCGCCGGATTCCCGGTCGGCATCACGCGCATGGCGAGCAGGTCGCGCCATCCCCAGACCTGCATGCCGATGAATCCGAGCGCGCACCATCCGCCGGCCAGCGCCAACGCACGCATCAGCGCGGCGGACGACGCTGCACCCTGCATGCAGGCGCTGCCGGCGACCAGGAGCGCGGTGCCGAGCCAGAGCTGCCACGGGAGTTGGATGGATGCCCAGTCGTTGTTCTCCATGCGCATGACATAGGCGGCGATGAACAGCGAAAACAGGGAAGTCGCCACGCCGATGAATACCCACAGGCCAATGCCGCCCGGCGAATCCAGGTCTCGCGGCCGCTGGCCGCCCGGGCCGCCGGAACGCGGCAAGGAGCGCTCGTCGTCCGCGCGATCGGGTGCTTTCAGGATGGCGCTCGTATTCATGCCACGGCCTCCTTGCCGGTCGGTTCGGGTTCCTCGCCGCCCGCTTCGGGCGGTGCGGTCTGGGGAATATAGTCTTGCGCCGCGCCCGGCACGCTGTACGCGTAGGCCCAGCGATAGACGACCGGCAGGTGTTCGCGCCAGTTGCCGTGCACCGGCGGCGTGTCCGGCGTCTGCCATTCGAGCGACGCCGCGCGCCAGGGGTTCGGGTCGGCCTTCCTGCCGCGGAAGGCGCTCCACACCAGGTTGTACACGAACACGAATTGCACGACGCCGACGATCAGCGCGACCACCGTGATGAAGGCGTTCAGGGTTTGCGCCGATGCGGGAATGAAGGCATAGCCGTCGAAGTTGTAATAGCGGCGCGGCATGCCGAGCATGCCGATGTAGTGCATCGGAAAGAAGATCGCATAGGTGCCGAGGAAGGTGACCCAGAAGTGGAACTTGCCGAGGGTATCGTTAAGCATGCGGCCGGTCACCTTCGGATACCAGTGATAGATGCCGCCGAACACGGTCAGTATCGGCGCCACGCCCATCACCATGTGGAAATGGGCGACCACGAAATACGTGCTCGAGATCGGGATGTCGACGCTGACGTTGCCGAGGAACAGTCCGGTCAGTCCGCCGATCACGAAGGTGCTGATGAAGGCGAGCGCGAACAGCATCGGCACCGACAGGTGGATATCGCCGCGCCATAGCGTCAGGAGCCAGTTGTAGACCTTGATCGCGGTCGGCACCGCGATGATCAGCGTCGTGGTGGCGAAGAAGAATCCGAAGTAGGGATTCATGCCGGACACGAACATGTGGTGCGCCCACACGACGAAGGACAGCACGCCGATCGCGAGTATCGCCCACACCATCATCCGGTAGCCGAAGATGCTCTTGCGCGCATGCACGCTGATCAGGTCCGACACGATGCCGAACGCGGGCAGGGCGACGATATACACCTCCGGATGGCCGAAGAACCAGAACAGGTGCTGGAACAGCAGCGGGCTGCCGCCCTTGTAATCCGTGACCTGGCCCATCGAGACCAGCGCCGGCATGAAGAAGCTCGTGCCGAGGGTCTTGTCGAGCAGCATCATCACGCCGGAAACGAAGAGCGCCGGGAAGGCAAGCAGGGCCAGGATGGTCGCCATGAAAATGCCCCACACGGTCAGCGGCATGCGCAGCAGCGTCATGCCTTGCGTGCGCGCCTGCAGGACGGTGGTCACATAGTTCAGGCCGCCCATGGTGGCCGCCGCGATGAAGATGAGGAGCGACACCAGCATCAGGATGATGCCCCAGTCGTATCCCGGCGTTCCCGGCAGGATCGCTTGCGGCGGATAGAGCGTCCAGCCGGCGCCGGTCGGACCGCCCGGCACGAAGAAGCTGGCCGCCAGCACCAGGACCGACAGCAGGTAGACCCAGAAGCTCAGCATGTTCAGGTAGGGAAAGACCATGTCGCGCGCCCCCACCATCAACGGGATCAGGTAATTGCCGAAGCCGCCGAGAAAGAGCGCGGTCAGCAGGTAGATCACCATGATCATGCCGTGCATCGTCATGAATTGGTAATAGCTCTGCGCATCGATGAATTCGAACTTGCCGGGAAAGCCGAGCTGCAGGCGCATGAGATCCGACAGGATCATGCCGACCAGGCCGATCAGGATGGCGACGCAGGTGTACTGCACCGCGATCACCTTGTGATCCTGGCTCCAGACATACCTGGTCCAGAAGCTTTGCGGTCCGTGCTCGCCGTGCTCCGCGTGGGAGCCGGCTTGCGCCTGATGGTCGATATCGGCCATGACGGTTCCTTCCCTACTGTTTGACGCCGCCCGGCGGCGCGCTGCCGAAGGTTTCGATGTAGGCGACGAGCGCTGCAACCTCGCCGTCGGTCAGCTCGACCTTGGGCATGATCGGCGCATAACCTTTGACCACGCGCGCGGTCGGATTGACGATGGAATCCTTCAGATAGGCTTCGTCGACGATCGCCGTCGTGCCGTCGGCCAGGGTTTCGCTCTTCCCGTACAGACCCTTCAAGGTTGGGCCAACGCCGGGGCTGCCGTCGGTCGAATGGCAGGCCGTGCATCCTTTCGCTTGCGCCAGCACCTTGCCGAGGGAAACCTTGTCGCCGGCGCCGCCGGTCGTGCCGGGCGCGCTGGTTTTCTGCATGGTGGCGGCGAAGGTCGGCTGCGACTTCAGCCAGGCTTGGAACGCCGCCTCGTCTTCCACGACGATATAGCCGCGCATGTTGTAGTGGCCGACGCCGCATAGTTGCGAGCACAGGATTTCGTAGCGGCCGGGCTTGGTCGGGGTGAACCAGAACGAGGTCACCATGCCGGGCACCATGTTCATGCGGGCCCGGAATTGCGGCACATAGAAATCGTGCAGCACGTCGTGCGAACGCAGCAGCACCTTGAGCGGCTTGTTGAGCGGCACATGGACTTCGTTGCTGTCGATCAGCACGTTGCCGAGGGCATCGGGATCGTCCGGATCGAGGCCGAACGGATTGGCCGCGCTGACGAAACGGATATCGCTGCGGCCCAGCTTGCCGTCCTCGCCGCGAAACCGGAAGCGCCATTGCCATTGGGTGCCGATCGCCTCGAGCTCGAGCGCGCCCGGCGGCGGCCTCACATATTCCGCGTAGACGAACAGGCCGGGCGCGAGCAGCAGCACGATGCCGAGCGTGGTGCCGGCGATCAGCCACACTTCGAGCCGCCTGTTTTCCGGCTGGTAATGCGCGCGGCGGCCTTCGCGATGCGAAAAGCGCATCAGCATGTAGACCACGAACAGGTTGATGGCGACGAAGAAGATGCCGGTGATGACGAGCGTGATGGTCAGCGTGTCATCCATTGTCTTCCAATTGGACGCGATCGGCGTGATCCACCACGGACTGAGGAAATGAAACAGCAGCGCGGCGACGACGATGACGACGAGGGCGACGGCCATTGCCATATCGGTTCTCCCGGTGATACGCACAAAAAGACAAGGTCCAAGCTGCGGCGAACGCCAAGACCGAAGCCGAAGCGATCACCAACCATTGTTCTTGTTGCGCGCAAGGCCCGATCCCGCGTGGACCCAGCCGACACACTGCCGAGGCCGACACTGCTGCGCCCGCCTCCCCGATGTTTCACCTGCCGGCGGCATGCCTCCCGCTATTGCGTCTTCTCCCGCCGCTCCAGCTTCCAATAGGCCAGGGCCGCCGTCATGCCGAATACCAGGTGAGCGACGATGCTCGGCCATCCGCGCAATTCCTCGAACCACGTGAAGAAGCGGACCATGCCGTAGAAATTGAACCAGTACAGAAGGAGGCCGAATACCGCGCCGGCCGCCAGCGCCATGCCGGCGCTCGAATCGAGATGGAAGGGCGCCATGATCATCGCCAGGATGACGGCGAAGAAGATGCCCAGCACATAGTGGGTAACAAGCGCCATGATGGCCACGCCGAGGCTGAAGTCCATCGAGTGCAGGGCGTCGGTGCCCATCAGCAGCGCCGCGATCATATGCGTGGTCGCCCACGGCTTCTCGCCGGCAACGGTGACCGACCAGAGAAGTTCCAGCACCATCAGGACGGCGCCGGCGACGAATCCGGATACTGCCGCCGCGGTCCAGTCCGGCTCGCGGCGCACCCAGCGATGCGAATGCATGAGTTCCATGGTCACCTCCGGCAATCGACGAGATTCACGCCTGCGGCTGCGCACCGGCGTTCGCAAGCACCGAGTACAGTGTAGTACGCGTTCACTGATTGACAACGGCGGGAGACGCCAGGATGAGCGCAGGTCGGCGGTTCGCTGACAATGCTCAATAGAGCGGAGGGCGCGAAACGCCGTTCAGGCGGGCAAGGAGGGGGAATTGTTGAAAACTAGCATCTTCGCGACTTTTTCTGCTATACTCTAAAGCTTCGCTAAAAACCACGGCGATTCCATATTCAGGAGAGGTGGATGAGTGGTTTAAGTCGCACGCCTGGAAAGCGTGTATAGGTTAATAGCCTATCGGGGGTTCGAATCCCCCCCTCTCCGCCAAGCATGCCGAAAACCCGCATCGAGCCGAAAGCCGATGCGGGTTTTTCTATTTTGAAGCGCCTTTTTCCACCGGCCCCAGATAGCGGTTGAGATCCGATATCTCCGTATGGAAGGCATTCCTGAAGTACCCGTTCTCCAGCGTCTTCCGGAAGTCCTTCATCGAATCCACTTCGATCTTCCACGCCTTTTCCAGGCGCTCCCGCGCGACGTTGCACTTGTTTTCGTCGATGTCCTTGACCAACCGGACATAGAAACTGTTTTGCCTCATGGAGTTTCCCGACACTCCGGCGATGGCCCGTTCGTAACCGTATTGATAGGTGAAATAGTGGGAAACATAGGCCGAGAGTGCCGCGGTCAATACGAGCGCGACCAGCCATTTGACGTGCACCATGCGATCCTCCTGGAGTAGGGGCGTTGTTCGGGACGTTTGCTCCGGATAACTATGTCACCTTTGCCAAGACGGGGCAATTTTTCGGCATGCGGGGTGTGGCGTGAAGGCGATGGGCGATCCGCCGCTCGCTTGGCGGATTATTTATACTGATGCCATGACTACCCATCCCGCACCTGCCCGCAACGTGTTCGGCGAACCGTTGGTTCCTTGTTCCTTCGACCCTCTCACCGGCTTCTTTCGAGACGGTTGCTGCAAATCGAGCGGCGACGACATCGGCACCCATGTCGTGTGCGCGGTGATGACGGAAGAATTCCTCGAATTCGCGCGCGAGAACGGCAACGATCTCGTCACGCCGGTTCCCGAAATCGGATTTCCGGGATTGAAGCCGGGCGATCAATGGTGCGTATGCGCGGTCTGGTGGAACGAGGCTTACCTGGCGGGCGTGGCGCCGCCGGTCATCCTCGAAAGCACCAATTACGGCGCGCTCGACCATACGCCGCTCGAAGCCTTGCAGCGCTTCAGCCTTCGCCGCTAGTCCGGCGCCATTTCTCTTGCTGTCCCGTCCGATTCCGTGAAACCCAACTTTCCCGAAGACCATCCGCGCCCGCGCTCGCTCGGCGATCTGTTCCTTTCCTTCACCATCCTCGCGTTGCAGGGTTTCGGCGGCGTGCTGGCCGTGGTGCAGCGCGAACTGGTCGATAAGAAGCGCTGGCTGACGCGCGAGGAATTCCTCGAGGACTGGGCCGTCGCGCAAGTGATGCCCGGTCCGAATGTCGTGAACATGTCGCTCATGATCGGCGGCCGCTATTTCGGCTTGCCGGGTGCGCTGGCGGCGCTGGCCGGCATGTTGACGGTGCCGCTTGCGCTGCTGCTCTTGCTGGCGCTCGTGTACGCGAACTTTGCCGGGCATCCCGGCGTGGTGGGCGCATTGCGCGGCATGGGGGCCGTCGCGGCGGGCTTGATCGCCGCCACGGGCCTGAAGCTGTTCGGCGCGTTGCGCGGCAATCCGCTCGGCATGCGGTTGTGCATCCTGTTCGGCGCGGCGTGTTTTGCCGCCGTCGCGCTGTTGCGCTGGCCGCTGGCTTATGTGCTCGTCGGACTCGGCGTCGCCGCCTGCCTGCTTGCCTATAGGCGGATCGCGCCATGAGCGCCGCCTTGCATCTGAGCATGGGATGGCCGGAATGGCTCGATCTGTTCGGCCACTATCTGCTGCTCTCGCTGCTTTCCATCGGCGGAGCGATCACGACGGCCCCGGACATGCATCGTTATCTCGTCGAGCGCAACGGCTGGATCAGCGAAGCGCAATTCAATGCCTCGATTTCCATCGCTCAAGCCGCGCCCGGCCCGAACGTCTTGTTCGTCGCGCTGATGGGTTGGAATGTCGGGGTCAATGCCGGCGGCGCGGCAAGCGGCATGCTGGGCGTCTTGATCACGATGACCGGCATCCTCCTGCCGAGCACCACACTGACGTATCTCGCCTCGCGCTGGGGGCATCGGAACCGAGACTTGCGCGCGGTACGGGCGTTCCGGCAAGGCATGGCCCCGATCGTGATCGCGTTGCTGCTGGCAACTGGGTGGATTCTCGCCGGGCCCGACAAGGAAGCGTCCGTCATGTGGCCCTTATGGCTGGTCACGGCGGCGACCGCGCTCATCGTCTGGCAAACGAAAATCCATCTGCTGTGGTTGCTCGGCGGCGGTGCCCTCCTGGGCTGGTTCGGATGGGTCTGATGCAAGGACGGCGCGCGGCAAAGGAGCATGGATTGCACAAATGTATATTTTTGTAAAGGCGAGGTAATTACTTGTAATTTCCCATTCGCAACAAGAAAAAGGAGGCTATAGTGAACCTGTTTTTGTCTCCTCCCCCTCCTAATGGGTTGGTCCACGCATCCCGAGATCGTGGACCATTTTTTTGCCTGCCTTCCGCTTCCGCTTGTTTGCCTTCCCTGTCATTGACACAGGGAAAGCGTCCGCCTATTCTGAATTATCCTTTCTCCCAGGACTCGCCATGCATGCCGAGCATTCCGATTCGCTTGCCCAGTTGCTGATGAGCCATGTCAGCCAGAGCGGAAACGGCGTCGCGGTGTTGGATGCGGAAGACCGGTTCCTATTCCACAATGCCGCATTCGCGCAGATGTTCGGCTTCGACGGCGAATCGATGGTCGGCCGCAGTCATGATGACATGCTGGTCTGGATGTACGAGCACAAGCGCGGCATCAATATCGAAAAGCCTTCCCTGGAGGCTTGGCTTGCCCATGTGCATGAACGTCACCGCGCCGCCCCGTTCCGCAATTTCGAAGTCGATCTGCTTGATGGCCGCTGGATCTTGCTCAGCGAGCAGGTTTTCCCCGATGGCAAGACGGTCTTGTTCTGTTCCGAAATCACGCGTCAGAAGAAGGCTGAATTCGCGCTCGCGGAAGCGCATGCGGAACTCGAACGCTTGGCGTTGACCGATGAATTGACCGGCTTGCCGAATCGCCGCTATTTCCTGCAGAAGCTCGATACGGAAATCACGCGCGCGCGGCGCTACCGCCGCCCATTGTGCCTGGGAATGATGGATCTCGATCACTTCAAGCAGATCAATGATCGTTTCGGGCATCCCGCCGGCGACGACGTGCTCAGGCATTTCTCGGAATTCGTCGGCGCCCGGTTACGAGCCAGCGATCTGCTCGGCCGCCTTGGCGGCGAAGAATTTGCCTTATTGATGCCGGAGACGCCGATCGAGAACGGCGCTTACGTGTTGCGCCGCATCAGCGAATTGCTGAGCCATGTCACGTTGTCGACCGACGATGCGGAACTCAAGTACACGTTTTCGGCCGGTGTGGTGTCGTTGCCGCTGGAGGATACCGAGGCCGGCAGCGACTGGTTGCTGGCCGGTGTGGACAAGGCTTTGTATCGCGCGAAGGCCGCCGGCCGCAACCGCATCGCGTTCGCCTAGCTTCCCGTTTCCTAGAGCGGTTTCAGCCCGTAAATCCGGGCTGAAACCGCTCTAGAGGTATTGCTGCGTGATCTCTTCGATCAGGCGCGGCGTTCCGGGCTTGCGCAGCATATCGTCCAGGTGCTTCAGGATTTCCGCGGCGCGCGGATGGGTTTTTCGAATCAGCAGGTGAAACGGGACTTCCGCGGCGACGAAAGGGGCAGGCTTCGAAATGATCTGGTCGGGCGGCAGTCCCAGCTTCTTGATCCGCCATTTCGTGACGATCGGCGAAAGAGAGACATGGACGTCGCCGCGCCGGGCCATGATCATCTTGAACACGTTGTCGTGTCCGGGAACATATTCGATGCTGGGGAAATCCTTGAGATTCTGCTCGGCCCAGTTGTTTCCCTTCAAATCGACCAGGCGCAGCTTCATCAATTCCTCTCGGCGAACGATCGCTTCGATCGTCTTGCGCACCGGATTGTCGGCGGCGAAAAACAAATGCGGCTGCAAGGTCACGACCGGTACCTTGTGAAACAGCGTGAATTCCTGTCGTTCCGCCGAGGCGAACGTGCATAGCGCATCCGCGATGCCCGCCCGCACTTCCGCCTGTACGCGGCGCCACGGCAAGCCGACGCTTTCCGTCTTCAGGTCCGGCATGTTCGCCAGCAGCGCGTTGAGAATGTCCGGAAGAATGCCTTTTATCGCGCCATCCTCGACAAAGGAATAGGGCGCATAGTCGTCGTTGTAGGCGATGATCAGCCGATGCGTGCGGTCGGAGGCGTCGGCGGCCAAGATCCCGGTGCCGTGCGCGGCAAGAAAAAGACCGCAACCGATGGATAAGGTAATTCGCCGCCTTCGATTCATTGTTTGTCTCCCTGAACACATATTATTCCGCGACGGCGCCAATGGAAGTTTCTCGAGCAGGGCGCGTGGCATCCGTGCCACGGCCGACGGCTTGCGCTTGCGCAGAGCGAAAGCCGGCCGTTAGGACTACCGTGGAAATCCTGCCGTCGCGTCGCTTCGCCGGCTCTTCACATGCTGCGCGATCTCTTTGCGTTTTCACAATATTGAACTAACGCAATTTATGTATGTCTATAGATTCCCCATTCAACTTCTTGATTGAATTCATCGTGGAAATTTTCGTTTCTCTCCTGGGTGGCGCCGCCATCGTCGCCGTTTGCATCGCTCGCCGCATTCATAAATTACGCAGCTATGATGCGATTCGCCGGTTGAATGCGCGCTCCAGCGCTCGACGGAGATCGACTGCGCTCGATGTGCACTGATCACATTCCATGGCTTCGCGGCGATTCGCCGCGTAAGTCATTCGTTCCAGGCCGGAGTATGGGCGCCGAGCGGCACCGGTGGGCGGTCGAAGCGCGGCGGCGTCTCCGACATCCGTTCGACCGGAGCAACTGCCCGGACCAGTCCGAACGGCGAAGCTATCGTTTCCAGCCAGGGTTCGATTTCGTCCGCGCGCAGGTCCGGCGCCGACACCCCGCCGGCATTCGCGCCGAGCGATTGCAGCCAGCGGCCGGTCTGCGCCAGCGAGACGCGCACCAGCCAGCTGCCGCCTTCGCGGGCCCGTCTTTGCAGGGCAACCATGGCGGCGAATGCCGCCAAATATCCCGTAGCATGATCGAGCGCCTGGCACGGCAACTTGCCCGGCCCCTCCAGTCCGGCGGCGTTGCCTTCCCGCCAGGCGATGCCGGTCGCCGATTGCACCAGGCTGTCGAACCCGCGCCGTTGCGACCACGGGCCAGCGTGGCCGTAGGCCGATAGCGTCACGTAGATCAGCCCCGGGCGCGCCGCGCAGAGCTCTTCGGGAGAAAAGCCGAGAGCGGCCAAGGCGTCCGGCCGATACGCCTGCAAGAACACGTCCGCATTCTTCACCAGCTCCAGCAGGCGCCGCCGCCCTTCGGGCAGACGCAAATCCAGATGCGCGGAACGCTTGCCGCGGCCGGTATCGATGACGAGCGGCGTGATGTTCGGCAGATGTCCGGCGCCGATCGCGAGCACGTCCGCTCCGTGTTGCGCCAGCGTGCGCGCCGCCAGCGGAGCGGCAATCACTCTCGACAGATCGAGTACGCGCACGCCGCTCAACGGCCGCGCCGCCGGAAGGTTCGTTCCGGCCGCATCGGCGGCGGCGTCGCCGATGCGGACGATCTCGAACAATGGCAGGCCGTCGAGCGCGGCGGCCTGCGGGTGTATTCGCCATTCCTCTTGCGTGCGTATCATCGAGGCGCACATGCCTTCGTCGGCAAGCCGTGCTTCGAGTTCCTCCGCGCGCCAACGGGCGATCGCCGCCGCGACGGCTTCCCGCTTGTCTTCGCATTCGAGCACCCACAGTACGCCGTCGCGGTGATGGGGGAAGTTGGTGTGCAGCTGGATCCAGCGGCCGTCGCCCGCCTGGTAGTAGCCGGCGATCGGGCTCCACAGATCCGCCGGCGGCTTGCCGTCGACGCCGAGATAGCGTTCGCTGCGGAACATGGCAAGCGCGCGCCGCATGTCCACCTCGATGCGCTGCATGCGCCCGCAACGCAGGCGCCACAGGTCGGCCGCCGCAAGCGCCTGCGCGCCGATCGTCGCCGCGGCAACCGGTCCGACATGAAAACACGAGGGTAACGACGGAGCGCTGGAATCGATGCGTATCGCATCGAGCGCTTCCTCGTCGCAGCCGGCGGCGTTCCACAGGGCATGAAGCAGGGTGGTCGGAGTCATCGCACTGATCGGAAATTTGGATTTGCCGAGTATGCCCGATGCGCGGCTTGCACGCAGAAGGAGGCCGGTCAGGCCTTGTTCGACAGATAACGCGAGAATTGGTCCAGCGCCGTCTGGATTCTCAAGACCAGCCGCTGCACCGTGCTTGCCGCATGATGACGGTGCGGGCGCTTGGGCGGAGCGTGGCGCGCATGCGCTTGCCGATGCTGGGGCGGGCTTGCGCCCGAACTGCTCCAATGACTGTTCCCGGCGGCATCCTCGGTTTCCATGCGGGCGATCCATCGGTCGTGCTCTTCGCGCCGGAGCGGATCCGACAAGACTTCATAGGCCGCATTGACCAGCTGGATGATGCGGATCGCTTCCTTGTTGTTCGGATTGTGATCGGGATGATATTTCTTCGAAAGGGTACGGTACGCCGCGCGAATGACTTCGGGAGGCGCATCTCGCGCGACCTTCAGATTGTCGTAATGCGTATGGATTCGCGGCATGGATGTCGCACTCGAAAAAAAGGGGCGGCGCAAAGGGTTCCGGCCGCGGACTGGATTGCAGCGCCATCGTAAGCGAAACGATGTCGGCCGGTGCTGTCCTTGATCAAAGCTCCGTGCGCCGCATGCCGGCGCGCGTGCGCAATTCATTGATGAAGCTTTGTGCCTCGCGATGCGCCGCGAATTCGTCGAAGCCCTTTTGATAGCAGACCAGGGCGATATCGAGCAAGGCATAGAGTTCGTCCCGGGAAAGCCGATCCGACAACGCGATCAATTGGCGCGCGAATTGATCGACGAGCACATCCCAAGGCATGCTGCTTTTGTTCTTGCATTGTGCTAGCAAGGCAAGAATCTCGATATCACTCATGGCGCGATTTCTTATCGGCAAAAGAAACATAGGCATTTCTCGGGCCGATAAGTTCGCTCGGGACACAAATTCATTCCACGATCGCCACCGATGTTGCCCCTTATCTTAAGTCAACGAATTTCGCGGATGCACACGGAAACCGCCGTGACATATCGGCGGTTTCCGCTGGCGGGAAGAGATCAGCGATGGATGGAGTTGCTGCCGGGCGTATTGTTGGACCCGGCGGCCGGAGCCGCGCTCTCGGTCGGCTTCGGTTTGCCTTGGGCATCGCTCAAGCGATACTTGGTGCGTCGATCGCCCATCAGATCGCGCAGTTCGCGAATGCTCATTGCCGAGACCTCATGCATTCGAATCAGCAGCGATGCGCCGACCGGTAGACGGCGGTGCCGGATCTTGCTGATAACCGGCGGAGCGACTTCGAGCGCGCGCGACAAGGCTGCATCGTTCTTCAGGTTCATCCGTTCGAGCAGCGTGTCGAGCAGGCGATTCGGGTCGTAGGTTTCCTGTCCCACGAGCGCGTGTTCAGCCATGTGTTCAGCCATGATTCCCTCGTCAAGTGAAAAGTCAATCGATCTTCAACCTTCTGGACGTGAAGAATGACAGTTTCATGTTGGCTAAGTTTCCAGGCACAACAAAAAATGTGAAAAAAATTTCAAATTCAGCAAATCGTTAGAGCGAGGTCAAACGCCGTACCGGGCGGGGCGCGCATGCGCTCATGCGTCGATCGCGTCGATCAAGCCGGGATGATTGTTGCCGACCTTGTTGACTTCCTTGCCGACCGGATGCCATGCGAAAGCCTCAGGGGCGAGCGACAGCGCGCGAGCGAGATGCTCGGCTTGTTCGGATGGCAGGCTGTTGTCCATCCAGAGCGCGGCGTCCTCCGGCGCCAAAACGACCGGGCGGCGATCGTGAATGTCGACCATGCCGCCGTCGGCCGCCGCGGTGACCAGCACGAAGCCCGTGCCTTCATGTTCCTCTTTCCCGGGACGATGATTCGTGATCGCGGCGAGGAACATCGGGGCGCCGCTCTTGAGATGGATGTACCAAGGCTGCTTGTGGCGCGGCTCGCCGGTCCACTCATACCATCCGTTGGCCGGCACGATCGCGCGGCCCGATCTCCATAGCGGACGGAAGAAAGCGCCGGTCGCTGCCTTCTCGATGCGCGCGTTGATGGCGACCGGCAGGCCCTTGTCGGCGGCCCATGAAGGCCGGTAGCCCCAGCGCACGCGTTCGATTTCGAGCGTGTCGCCCGCGAAGCGATGCATCAGCAACGGGCGCGTGCCGGGCGCGACGTTCCAGTTCGGCGCGCCGCCTTGCGCAGCGAGCACGCTGAGGTCGGGTTCGAAATAGGACGCGTAGACGTCGCTGCTCAGGTATTGGGTGATTCGCCCGCACATGGCGCCATTCTAGACGGTGCGAGCGCCGCCGGCTTGAACCGGATCAGGGAGTGCCGAACGCGCCCCGTCAGGCCGCGCTTTCCCGGTCGAGCCGCACCTGTTCCTTGATCCATTCGCAGAAGGCTTGCACCGCGGGCCGCGCATCGACTTCCGGCGGCCGCAACAGGTTGTAGCTATAGGGACTGAGCACGCGATGTTCCGGAAACAGGCGCACCAGCCGTCCCGACCGCAAGTCTCCGGCGATCAGGGGTTCGGCGGCGATGGCCACGCCTTGACCGCTGGCTGCCGCTTCGAGCGTCAGATAGGTATGGGAAAAACTCGATCCGGTTCCGCCGCGATACTCGACGCCGCAGGCGCGCAGCCAGCGGCTCCAGTCGATCTCTTCGGCGATGCGGGGTTCCGCTTCGTCGTGCAATAGAGAATGGCGCGGCAAGTCGGCGGGGCTCTCGAGATCGGATGCCGCCGCGCGAAATCCCGGACTGCACACGGCCGAAAACCACTGTTCCATCAGTTTGTCGGCTTTCAATCCGGGATAGGGGCCGGTGCCGAGACGAATCGCGATATCGACGCCGTCGCGCAGGAAATCCACAGCGTGGATCGAAGCCAGCACACGCAAGTCGATCTCGGGATGGCGCGCGCGCAGGTCGCCGAGCCTCGGCATCAGCCAGCGCGCGACGAAGGATGGTACCGAGGTCACGGTGATGACGCGCTCGTCGCCATAGCGGCGCATTGCCTCGGAGGCATCGGCCAAGCCGTTCAACAGCGGTCGCAAGGCTTCGGCGTAGCTGCGGCCGGCCGCGGTCAGCACGACGCCGCGCGCCAGGCGCTGGAACAGCGGCACGCCGAGCCAGGTCTCGAGCTGTTTGATCTGGTGGGCAATGGCGCCGGCCGAGACATGCAATTCTTCGCCGGCACGCTGGAATCCGCCATGGCGGGCAGCCGCCTCGAAGGCGCGAACGGCAGGCAGGGGCGGCAGGCGTCGGGACATGAAAGCCTCAATTTTGTTGAGTCATTCCGTAAAGAATATTGATTTGTTCGGCCTTTCGCAAGTAGATAAACTCGGACTGATGGGGCCTCTTCGGCCTGTGGGGAAGAATGCGACCCCAAAATGAGTTTATCCTTGGAAGACTGCTCATGTCTCGTCGCCTTGCGATTTTCCTGGTGTTGCTGTCGGCCGTCGGTTTCGGTTCGGTGGCAATGTTCGCCAAGTTGGCTTATGGCGCCGGAGTCAGTACCGCCGTGGTGCTGGCGCTGCGTTTCTTGCTGGCGGCCGCATTTCTTGCACCCATTATCTGGATCAAGCGGATTTCCTTGCCGCGCGGACGCCTACTTGCCGGCTTCATCCTGATGGGAGTGCTCTATACGGCGCAGGCGCAAAGCTATTTCACGGCCTTGCGGTATGCGAGCAGCGGGCTGGTCGGCTTGCTGCTGTATGTGTACCCGGTCCTGGTGACGGTATTGGCGCTCCTGCTCGGATGGGAAAGGCTCGAGCGCCGCACCTTGGTCCTGCTGGTCCTGGCCGTCATGGGATTGGGGGTCACGCTCGGCGGTCAACTGCACGGCCAGCCGTTCGGCATTTTCCTGGGTTTGCTCGCCGCGGTGATTTACGCGGTCTACATTCTGACGGGCGGCAAGTTGACGCCCAAGGTGCATCCGCTGGCGGCGACTTTCGTGGTTCTCGCCTCCGCGGCGTTCTTCAACGGCGGGCTGGCGCTCGCCGGCGGCGGCGGATTGCCGCACGGCGCCACCGCTTGGTTGGCGATCGCGGCGATCGCCTTGTTCGCGACGGTGCTTGCGATTGCCGCCTTCCTTGCCGGCATCAAGCATATCGGCGCGGCGCAGGCCTCGATCGTTTCCACAATGGAACCGGTCATTACCATCGGGCTGGGCGTCGCGTTGCTCGGTGAAACGGTCAGCACTAGCCAGATGCTCGGCGGGGCCATGGTGCTGACGGCGGTGATCTTGCTGGCAACGCGCCCGCCTCAGCCGGCATTGCCGCGCCAAGGCAGCTCGCCAAGCATGTAAGCCGGCATGACGGCGCAGCCTATCGGTCGCTCAAAATGCGGTGGGCGAGCGCCTTGGCCTCTTCCAGCGCTTCGGCCGGCGTGTTCGAGACGGTGCCCACCGCATATTCCGAACCGTCGCTCTCCACTCCGCCGTCGCGCTTGATCAGTACGATGCCTTGATATTTGTCATCTACCGGCTGGATATCGGCCTCCGCGCGCCAGTCGCCCTTGGTATAGGTCACAGCAGCCATGATGCTCTCCTGAATACACGTCATGATTTCCATATCGTCCGGTGGCGAGCAGATCGCCATACGTGTATCAGACAAGCGCCTTCCTATTCGATTCGTCGCTTTGGGATAGGGGAGGCCGCCCAAAGACGCTCCGAATGCGTTATCGCATCCCAAGATATCCATTCCTGGATGAATTTTGGCCATGGTGAAAAAACGCCATTGAATCAATGACATGGAGAATAATCAACAAGGTTGTCCACAGGCTTGCTCACAGTTGTTGTGGGTAACTATTGATATTTCTCAAGCATGATGGGCGGGAAAAGCGGCCTGCATTCCTATCGAATTGCTTGTTGGCGACGAGGCGAAAGTCGCGGCTTCAGGCTTGCTGCGCGGTTTGATCGCAACGCTGCATCGCATCGTAGATGGCAATGATGCGATCGATGATCGTATTGATCTCGGCGTTATCCATTGCCTTGACCGTCTGCTCCAGCGTTGCGGTCGGTCCGTCGGCGCGAATCCTGGTCAAGCGCTGCCGCAATTCGCTGAACTCGCCGCGCACCGCTTCCGGCAAGTCGTTGTCGCGCAGGTGAATGATGTGATGTACGTAACTGCTCGTCAGCCATTGCCTTCTTTGAAGTTCGGTGCCGTACAAGGAGAGGATCGCTTTGTGAAACTTATACAAAGCATAAGACATGAGGTGCTCCGTGGATACAAATGCTGAAAGATGCTGCAGCGCCGGCTTGGCGCTGTATCGTCTCGATCATTGAATATCCGGCCAGGAGCGGCTACTCGTAGAAATAACAGCTTGACGACGAGGCTTGCCGATCGCGTTTGCCCACCGGAAAATCAGGGCTGGTCCAGACTTGGTTGAGTCTCGCTCGCCGCGCCGATTTGTATCATTGGATAAAAAAAGTTTCCTTCCTCCCATAAATATGGCATGTGCATTTTCGAATTCAGCGGTTTAATAAGCACGTCTGATCCGGTATTTGCAGCGATGGACTTTGCCCCGGCCCTCCGTGCCGGGGCTTTTTTCTTTGGCGACGGCAATTCCATTAAAATGGCGGCGATCGTTCCTGAGTTCGTACACCGTTTCATGACCATCTTCGAAGAGCAGGCAGCCAACGCCAACTCGCTGCGCCCCGATTCTCCCTGCGTCGGTCGTTGTTCCACCGCCTATGGCGATGAGATATGCCGAGGATGTGGCCGCACCTTCGAGGAGGTGATCAACTGGATCGTCTACACCGAGGAAGAAAAGGCTGCGGTCTGGGCTCGGCTCGCCAATGCCTGAGCCCATCGATTCGTACGTCGGGGCTGGTACCGGGCCGGCAGATCACCAAGGAAAGAATTTCCGCTCGAGGATGATCGGCGAACTGGGAGAGCCGGCAATCGCCATGCGTCGCGCCACCGCGATGATCGTGTCTTCATAGGCATGAAAAGCCTCCAGGTAATCCATGTCGTCGCCCCAGGTGCGGCAGATGTAAGACAAGGTTTGCTTCGGAATCAGGCAGTCGCGTTTCATGAAACCGACGGCGACCGTAAATGCCACACCTTCTTCGATGAGATGCGGACTTTCCATTACCATGCTCATGGCGGACTCCCGAACGTAGCACAGGTTGACAGCGGCAAATGATTGAAAAAATCGTAACGACACGGGTTCGTGACTCTTTGTCGGAGGTCAATAAGCGCGTAGGGGAGCGTGAAAGGAAGAGGTAGGGCGCAAGGAAGGCAAGAGTCTGAAGCAAGGCTTGAATGCTTGCCTGACGATGAAAATTCCATTTGTCAAGCGCTTCATAATATTCGGCGAAGCTGCTGAAGAACCGTATCTTTATTTCCAACAAGTACCTTACAGTAACACCTGTCTCCTCCTAATTTCTCCGAGAGTTAGGATTCGCCCGCATCCCTTATTCGGATGCGGGTTTTTTTTTCTCGGCGAAACATTCGCATCCCAACCTGCCGAGATGAAACGGACGGCGGAAAGTTCCTGAAATTGTCGCGAAACCGCAAAAGGAATGACATTTCTCAATCTTTCCGTTTAGATATTTGGGATACTTGCTGAACGATATTCCCCTATTCCGTCGACCGCTCGCGAGCCCAGCCATGAAACTGACCGTGGAAACGATGATTGATGATCTGGTCAAAGCTGTTCAGGGAAACAAGTCACCGCGCGAACAATTTCTGTATAGGGAAACCTTGCGCAGTCTGGTGCGTTTGGCGAGGGCTGAACAAACGCTGGAGATCAAATCCAGTGTGGCGAAACTGACGCGAGGCGCCACCGAGCATGTGAACCAGAGAAAAGCAAAAATCGACGGCATGCTACGGGTTTCCGCTGCCACGGATCTGCTGCAACGACCCCTGGAATTCGGCAACGACGAATCCCGGTATTCGTCGCAACGTGCGAAGCTCCACGGCACGCGCAACAATCACTGATCTTCCGCGACGTCCGTCTCCTGCACCGACGCGGCGATTTCTTCCTTGTCATATCCGCGGCGATCATCTCTTGCAACGCATGATCGCGAAGGAGCTATTGCGGTAGAACTATTGCGTCGCCGCCTTCTCTTATTTGCGATGTACGAATATTGATCGAGCGATGCCCGCCAAGCCGTACGTCGACGTTGGCGGCATCTATGGAAAGAGCGGCTGGCGGAGGTGGACATGGCCGGAAACAGCAAGATTTTCACGACTGAAGCAGGGGCCGCAGGCGGAAGCGGAAAGGAGCGGCCCGGCCAAGGCGCGCAAGCTTCGGTCACGCACGGCGCGCCGCAGGACGGACGGCAATTGCAGGAAGTCGTCGAGGAACAACAGTTCGCCGAAATGCCCTCCCTTCTCGATGGCCGAAACTTCCAGGACGAAGGGCAGCCGCAGCAAGAAGCCGACCGCAGCAAGCGGCTCACGCTTGGGACGCACATCGCGAGATATCTTGCGATACGCTTGCCGAACGGCAGTTACGAGGCCCAGGTGTATGTGCGCCTGGCACGCGAACCCGAGGTAGCGGAAACCTATATACCGGCGGGCACTTTCGTGCAGGAGAGCGAGGCGTGGAGCGCGGCCGAAGAGCGTGCCCGACGCGCACTGGATGAGCGCGAATTCTGATTTGCCGCCCGGCTCCGATCGTTGGACAAGGGCGCGTCCGCCGGCTCTTTCCGCGCGACGCCGAGTCTGAAGTCGGCTATTTCGACGATACCAGGGAGATCACATTGGAACCGGTCGATATTTCATCCTGGATACGCTCGATTTCGGCCAGTACGTTCATCAATGCTTCCAGCCACGGATAGCGAGCATAGCGCTGCGCTCGGTTGAACGCTTCGAGGTTGGAAATGAATTGCGGCGTCATAATGTGCGGATGCCGCATGCTGCAAATGCCGCCATGCAGTTGCGCGCGTTTTCCCAGATAAGCCATCGCGCAGGCGCGCTTGTAAGCCGTCATGCTCCCGTAGCGTTCGATCAATTCCTTGTTGTCCCGGCATTTTGCGATCGAATGCAGATAAGCCTTCCAATCCCCCTCGCGTACCTCCGGCGTCTCCCGGCTTGCATTTTCGGCAGCGAAATCGGCGCTGGAATTGTCGGGCGTTGCCAACGCATCCGACATGGTCAGGCCAGAGGTGTCTGTGCGATGCGCGCCTGGATCGGGCATATCGGTGCCGGACGAATTCACCTCCGCCGCAATCATCTCCGGCGCCGCGGCAGGAGGTGAAATCACGCCTTCTGAATTGAATACTGCTGACACATTTCCTCCGACATTGCTTTGTTGTCGCATCCAGCGTTAAGTCCTGTGGCGATCGTTCGTGGAACGAGGCGGCGTTCGAACGGCCCGGCAAGAGTCGTTCTTCTCTTGCCCCGGAACAGGCATTCTTTGACGCAGCGCAATTCGAAAAAGTTCTACCGGGAAATCAGTCTTCGGTTGCCGAAAGGCAGTGGCGGCGGCATGCGCTCGCTGCCCGTTTCGTCGTAGGGAAATAGCAATGCAAAATCGACGCGCGCCGAGGCAGAAAGCACAGACGAACGGCCCGGAGGTCGTCGGTCGGCGGCGTCATTCTTCCGCGGCGGCATAGGGGCCGCGACAGGATCGGGATGCGGAACCGGATCTTCATCCGGTTCCGGTTCGCGTTCCGGAATCGGTTCGTCATCCGGCTCCGGAGTCGGCGACTTGTGGGCAAAGGATGCGTCCATCTCGTGTCCTCCCGCTTTGTCTTCTGTATGGATGCTACATCGGTGCGCGAACACGGCGTTGAGGCATCTCATCGGAAAAGAGGCGGGAATTTGAGGGGCGCGGAGTAGGCTGCGAGAGCGTCTGTCCGGATGCAGCGGCCTATGGCCAGGGCGCCGGATTCACGTCCACATACTGGCGGTTATCGCGAACCGGTGACTCGGCGGAGGCTTCGCCGTCTCCAAGTTTCGGCCCGATGATGAGCGAAATTTCCTTGCGCGCCGCCGAAAAATCGGACTGCATCAACGGAAAATCCCCACGCGGCCAATTTGCGATCGCCCACCTTGTGAGATCGTCAAAACGCTGCACCAACTCCGACGCGTATCGGTCAAATTGTTCCTTGCTTGCCATTGTCGGCATCCTTCACAAGAAAACGATCATGCATGAACACAGTCGCCACGCGCTGCGACAGGCAAATCGTCCTCAATATTGGAGACGGTCCACGAGTGGATGGTTCGCGGACCAGGCAAATGCGCTCAAGACGTCGGTTGCTTGGGCTTGAATTGTTTGTCGCTGATGCGAAACTTGCCGCGGCGGTCGCCCATCAGCTCGCGCAATTCCTTGATGCTCAGACCGCACACTTCGTGCATCCGAATCAACAGGGAGGCTCCGACCGGAAGACGGCGATGGCGAATCTTGCTGATGACCGGAGGCGCAACTTCCAGCGCCCGCGACAACGCGGCATCGTTCTTGAGGTTGAGTTTCTGAATTAACGAGCCCAACAGATTATTGGGGTCGTATTGCGGATTGTTTAATTGGTTTTGATTGTCCATATTGCCCCTAATGTTATTGCGCCGATTCAAGGCAGATTGTGAACCATCACTTTTGCATCATTTTGATGTTTCACAACAATGAAGATCGTTCTCGGCTGCATTCGACGAGACACGGATAAGGAGCAGCGCCAGGGAAAACGGAGAAGGGAAGACGCGTCTTCCATGAGCGCGTCAGGATGGCCATTCGATCGATGTCAGAAGAACCATTCGATCAATTTGACGATGAGGACGATGCTGACTACCGAACTGGCACTGATGCAAAGGGCCGCATGAAGCTTGTTTCGATTGATGGAGCAAGCGCGCACGATACCGTCTCCGGAGGTTGGTTGGAGGAAAGCATTGCACCTAAGATAGCATGACGACGGGAAAAGTTGCATGTCGCAAAAATTAAATTTTGCGAACGAAAAATAGCGGCGATAGAATGGGAATGGGAAAATCCACCGCGGACCGGCATCCGCCGGCCCGTGTATTCAAGGGGAGAACGATCGCGGCAATCCGATCCGACTGCGGTTGGTCGCGGTTGGCCGAACGACCGAAGCCAGGAGCAGAATATGTATCTCGATCATCCGAAGATTACCGCGACCAAGGGCGATACCGAACCGGATCGGCTCGAGCGCCTCAATCGCGTATATGGTTATGCGATCGGCCTGGCCGACTGCGCCGGCGACAGCGTGTGCATTACCAAGCTGGCGCGGCTGCATGATCATAAAGGCAATCTGATCGTGGTCTGGAACGAGGAACCGTCCGAGACGCAGAAGAATTTCTTCGTCAAGGCTTGGATGAGCTTGATCGGCGACGGCACGATGCACGTCGAACACGAAATACAACCGATCGCCTGATGTTTGCATGAGTTTCGGGAGAGAGGTTCACACGGTATCGAAACAACTCTTGCGTTTTCGCAAATCCGGACGACTGGTCGCCGGGTAAGATCTTTTCATCCTTCGATACCCCTCCCTCCCTGGGGTTGTTTTAGCCCGCCAAGTACATGCTTGGCGGGCTTTTTTTTCGCGAATTCGATGCAAGCGATCGGCTGCCGCAGTCAGGATCGACAATTCTCAAGGGCGTCCGCGGCCGAATCGACAACACTGTGCAAGTGAAGACGTCCGCTGCGAGCCGTCGGACGCGGGCGGCCGCGCTTTCTCTTATGCAAGGAACGGTGCCGACGCGGGAACGAATGGCTATTCGGGCAGTCACTCGGAGCAGCACGCCGCTACGCGTTCTTTCGCGCGCCGCGTTGCGCTCCAATCGGCCACCGGCCGCCTGTCAAACGCAGTCAATTTAGTTTCGGATCACATCGGGAGCCTATGACTTCAATGACCTCAGCCGCGGCGGCCGACATGGATCGACAACCGGACGTGCCGGAAGTATGGGGCGGGCTGGAATGCACGATTGCGCGCATCGGCGAGCGCTATCGGAATCAGTTAGCTGAAACCGGGCATACCGGCCGCCCCGATGATCTGGATGCGATTGCGGCAACGGGGATCAAGACTTTGCGTTATCCGGTGCTGTGGGAAATGACCGCTCCGGATCATCCCGACAGCTGCGACTGGAGTTGGCATGACGAACGGCTGGGGCGTTTGCGGCGACTGGGCATCGCGCCGATCGCAGGACTCGTTCATCACGGCAGCGGACCGCGCTATACGAACTTGCTCGACCCGGCCTTTCCGGAACTGCTGGCGCGCCATGCGGAACGCACAGCGCGGCGCTATCCGTGGATAACGATGTTCACGCCGGTCAACGAACCGTTGACCACGGCGCGCTTCTCCGGCCTCTACGGGCATTGGTATCCCCATTGCCAAGACTTGGGCAAGATGCTGCGCATGGTGATCATCCAATGCCGCGCGATCGTGCTTTCCATGCGCGCGATCCGCCGCGTCACGCCGTCGGCGCGCCTGGTGCAGACCGAGGATCTCGGCAAGGCATTCAGCACGCCCGAACTGCGAAGACAGGCCGACTACGAGAACGAGCGGCGCTGGCTAAGCCTTGATCTCCTGTGCGGCCGTATCACGCGCGGCCATCCGTGGTACCGGGAGTTCCTGAAGTCCGGCATCAGCGCGCGCGATCTCGCCTTTTTCGCCGAAGAGGGATGCGCGCCCGATCTGATCGGCATCAATCATTATCTGACCAGCGAGCGCTTTCTCGATCAGCGCCTGCATCGCTTTCCGGAATTCTGCACGAACGGCGATGCGCAGCCGCGCTACGCCGACGTGCAGGCGGTGCGCGTCGAATTGCCGCCCGGTTCGACCGGGCCGCTGCATCGATTGCGCGAGGCGTGGGATCGCTATCGCCTTCCGCTGGCGGTGACCGAAGTGCATCATGGCGGCCCGCGCGAGGAACAATTGCGCTGGTTGAAGGAAGTGTGGGACGCTGCACGGACATTGCGGCAAGAAGGCGCCGACATGCGAGCCGTGACCGTATGGTCCGTACTCGGTTGCGTCGATTGGAATACCCTGCTCCTGCAGGGCAACGGCTGCTACGAGAGCGGGTTGTTCGACGTGCGTTCGACGCCGCCGCGTCCGACCGCCTTGGCGAAGGCAAGCTCCGCCCTCGCGAAGTCGGGAGATTTCGATCATCCGGTACTCGATCGGCCCGGCTGGTGGCGGCGCGACGACCGCTTCCTGCATGAGCCGTCGCCGGACCGCGAGCCCGAACAGCGCATTGCCGCTGCACGCCGGCTGCTGATCACCGGCGGCACCGGCACGCTCGGCGGGGCATTCGCGCGCATCTGCCACTTGCGCGGCCTTGATCACGATCTGCTGACGCGCGCCGACATGGATATCGCCGACCCCGTTTCAGTCGAGGCGGTCTTGGCATCAAGGCGTCCGTGGGCGGTCATCAACGCTGCCGGCTATGTGCGCGTCGCCGATGCCGAACGCGAGGCGGAACGCTGTTTCCGGGAAAACACGCATGGCGCGGAAGTGCTGGCGCGCGCGTGCGCGCGCCGCGGCATACCGTACGTGACGTTCTCCTCGGATCTGGTGTTCGACGGCTCCCTCGGCCGCGCATATATCGAAAGCGATCGTGTTTCTCCGGTGTGCGCCTACGGCCTCAGCAAAGCCGATGCGGAACGACGCGTGGCGGAAGCATGGCCTCGTGCACTGATCGTCCGCACCAGCGCCTTCTTCGGACCGTGGGACCGCTACAACTTCGTGCATCTCGTGCTGCGCGACCTGGCGCAAGGCAAGCAAGTCGAGGCCAGCGATCAATTGCTGGTCTCGCCGACGTATGTTCCGGATTTGGTCCACGCAACGCTCGATCTGTTGCTCGACGACGTGTCCGGCGTCTGGCATCTCGCCAATCGGGGCGAGATTTCCTGGCACGATCTCGCATTGAATGTCGCGCGGGAGGCCGGTGTCGACGCGGCCTCGCTGGTCAGGGCGGGCGGCGGCCGGCGCGGCATCACGGCACTGTCGAGCGAGCGCGGACTGATCCTGCCGCCGCTCGACAACGCCATCCGGCGCTTCATGCGCGATTGCAGCGTCGCGTGGCAGCGGCAGGTGGCTGCATGACTGAACGAAAGGGATAGCCATGGCTGATACCGCATATCCGCGCCCGCAGTTGGTCCGGGAACACTGGCAATCGCTCGACGGCCGTTGGCAATTCGCTTTCGACGATGCCCGGCGCTTCAGGCATCCGTCCGACGGCATCGAATGGAATGCCGAAATCGTCGTGCCGTACCCGCCCGAATCGCAGGCGAGCGGCATCGGCGACCGCGGTTTCCACCAGGCTTGCTGGTATCAGCGCGAATTCCAGATCGACGCGGAAGGTCAGCGCGTGCTGCTGCATTTCGGCGCCGTCGACTACCAGGCGCGCGTATGGGTGAACGGTCACCTGGTCGCGGAGCATGAGGGCGGTCATACGCCGTTTGTCGCCGACATCACCCGTGCGCTGAACGCGGCAGGCAATCAGACGTTGACGGTGCTGGCCGAAGACGATCCGCACGACTTGTCCAAGCCGCGCGGGAAGCAGGATTGGCAGCGCGAGCCGCATTCGATCTGGTATCCGCGCACGACCGGCATCTGGCAACCGGTGTGGCTCGAACGCGTCGCGCACACCTATATCCAGAGACTGCGCTGGACGCCGCATTTCGACGGTTTCGAAATCGGTTGCGAGGTGCACGTGGCGGGCGAATTGCAGGATGATTTGACGGTCGAAGTCCGGATTCTGCATCATGGCAAGACGCTGGCCGACGACCGTTACCAGGTCATCGGCGGCGAGGCGAGCCGCAAGATCAGCTTGTCCGATCCCGGCATCGACGACTCCCGCAATGAATTGCTGTGGAGCCCGGAGCGGCCGACCCTGCTCGACGCGGAAGTGATCCTGCGCCACGGCGGCCAGGTGATCGACAAGCTGAAGTCGTACACGGCCTTGCGTTCGGCGCACATCAACCGCGACCGCTTCATGCTGAACGGCCGGCCCTATCCGCTGCGCCTGGTGCTCGATCAGGGCTATTGGCCGGACACGCTGCTGTCGGCGCCCGACGACGATGCCTTGCGCCGCGACGTCGAGCTGGCCAAGGCGATGGGTTTCAACGGCGTGCGCAAGCACCAGAAAATCGAGAACCCGCGCTATCTCTACTGGGCCGACAAGCTCGGTCTGCTGGTGTGGGAAGAAATGCCGTCCGCCTATCGCTTCACGTCGCTCGCCATCAAGCGCCTGGTGCGCGAATGGGCGGAAGTGATCGACCGCGATTACAGCCATCCCTGCATCATCGTCTGGGTGCCGTTCAACGAATCCTGGGGCGTGCCCAATCTGGCTTCGATGCAGGCCCATCGCAATGCCGTCGAGGCGCTGTATCACCTGACGCGCACGCTCGATTCGACGCGGCCCGTGATCGGCAACGACGGCTGGGAGGCGTCGGCCACCGACATCCTCGGCATTCACGACTACGATTGCAATCCCGAGACCCTGGCGCAGCGCTACGCATCGTCGCAGACGCAGGAACTGCTCGACCGCCGCCGTCCCGGCGGCCGCATCCTCACGCTCGACGGCTATCCGCATCGCGGCCAGCCGATCGTGCTGACCGAGTTCGGCGGCATCGCCTACGCGAAGAGCAGGCAGGAGGCGGAACAGAAAAAAATATGGGGATATTCGCAAGCCGACAGCGACCAGGAGTTTCATGACCGCTATCGCGGCTTGCTCGAGGTGGTGAACGAAACGACGATGTTCAGCGGATTCTGCTATACCCAGTTCGCCGATACCTTCCAGGAAGCGAACGGCTTGCTGTTCGAGGACAGGACGCCCAAGCTGCCGCTGGAGAAGATCGCCGCGGCGACGATGAACATCAAGGAACCGAAGAACAAGGTCCAGCAGGAACCGATGGATACCTGATCGGCGGTGGCGCAAAAATCCTTTCCTATCAAGGAATTAGAAGCGTCGAAGTGGACTTGGCGGGCGAAAAACAGTAAAATCGACCGTTTTTCGCAGCCGCCCCTCTTTGGCCTTTCCGCAGTCATGTCTTCCGATCCTTCCCTGAACGGCGCCGATGAAGCGGCGTCCGTCGCCGACGCTCCCGCGCGTGCCGTTTCCTCCGAGCTGATCAAGCGCGAAACCGCGCGCCGCCGCACCTTCGGCATCATTTCCCACCCCGACGCCGGCAAGACCACGCTGACCGAAAAGCTGCTGCTGTTCTCGGGCGCGATCCAGCTCGCCGGCACCGTCAAGGCGCGCAAGAGCGGCCGCCACGCGACCTCGGACTGGATGGAGATCGAAAAGCAGCGCGGCATCTCGGTCGCCAGCTCGGTGATGCAGTTCGAATACCGCGACCACGTGGTCAACCTGCTCGATACGCCCGGCCACCAGGACTTCTCGGAAGACACGTATCGCGTGCTGACGGCGGTCGACTCGGCGCTCATGGTGATCGACGCCGCCAAGGGCGTGGAAGAGCAGACCATCAAGCTGCTCAACGTGTGCCGCATGCGCGACACGCCGATCGTGACCTTCATGAACAAGATGGACCGCGAGACGCGCGATCCGCTCGAGCTCCTCGACGAGGTCGAGTCGGTGCTGAAGATCCAGTGCGCGCCGGTCACCTGGCCGATCGGCATGGGCAAGGTATTCCGCGGCGTATACCATCTGCTGCGCGACGAGATCCTGCTGTTCGCGCCGGGCGAGGAGCGCGCGGATCAGCAATTCGAACTCGTCAAGGGCATCGACAATCCCCGCCTGTGGGACATGTTCCCGCAAGAGATGGAACAGCTGAAGATGGAAGTCGAACTGGTGCATGGCGCGTCGCATCCGTTCGATCTCGAGGCCTTCCTGGCGGGCACGCAGACGCCGGTGTTCTTCGGTTCAGCGATCAACAACTTCGGCGTGCGCGAGATCCTCAATGCTCTGATCGATTGGGCGCCGGCGCCGCGCTTTCGCGACGCGACGGTGCGCACGGTCGAGCCGACCGAAAAGCCGTTCTCCGGCTTCGTGTTCAAGATCCAGGCCAACATGGACCCGGCGCATCGCGACCGCATCGCCTTCCTGCGCGTCTGCTCGGGCCGCTTCGAGCGCGGCATGAAGATCAAGCACCTGCGCCTGAATCGCGAGATCAAGGTATCTTCCGTCGTGACCTTCATGGCGTCGAGCCGCGAGCAGGTCGAGGAGGCCTACGCCGGCGACATCATCGGCTTGCCGAACCACGGCAACATGCAGATCGGCGACAGCTTCTCCGAAGGCGAGCTGCTGCAGTTCACGGGGATTCCCTACTTCGCGCCCGACTTCTTCCGTTCGGTGCGCATCCGCAATCCGCTCAAGATCAAACAGCTGCACAAAGGCCTGCAGCAACTCGGAGAGGAGGGCGCGGTGCAGGTGTTCAAGCCGGTGCACGGCGGCGATCTGATCCTCGGCGCGGTCGGCGTGCTGCAGTTCGAAGTGGTGGCGAGCCGACTGATGAACGAATACGGCGTCGATGCCGTGTTCGAGGGCACGAGCATCTCCAGCGCGCGCTGGATTTCCTGCGACGACAAGAAGATTCTCGCCGACTTCGAAAAATCCTCGGCCGGCGCCAACATCGCGTTCGACGCCGCCGGCAACATGGCCTACCTCGCCAGCTCGGGCGTCAATCTGAAGCTCACGCAGGAGCGCTGGCCGCAGGTCACCTTCCATGCCACGCGCGAGCATGCGGTGAAGATCGCATAACGGCGCAGCGGGCGAATCCGTTCCGGATGCCCGCGCGCGGTTCCTCCGGCAGCGTCGCTCGAACGCTGCCGACGCATCAATTTCCGACCATCGTCCGTCCGCTCCCGGGCAATGGGTGCGCCTTGGCGCCGATCGCGAGTCGTCCACGCTTGTCGCTCATCGGTTGACTATTCCACATCATGGCTTTTGCGCAAACTCAAGGAGTGGGCACTAACGGCTACCTATACTGCCTCACCACTGGAGCATCGGTGCTGAACCGGGCACAACGATGAACAACCCACGGCCCGGCGAAGCACTACATGCATTGATCGCTGCTGATTTTTTCTAGGAGCCGAAATGCTGACTGCTACCTATTCGCTGATTACCATTTCCGCAGAACAAAAAAACGTACGCACCATATTGAGCAGGCTGCGCGAATACATCGATTCCTGTCTCAAAAGCCTCGAAGAACCCGACCTCGGCAAGATCGAAAGCGCCCTCAACAAGCTGTCGCAATTCGATCGCTACTGCCACGCGCGCAAGGTCGAGATGTATCTGATTCCATCGGTGCGCGGCATGGCGCATGAGATCGACGCCTTGCTGGCGGAGCTGGAATCGATGAGCGCGCGCGCGATAGAGATGCTGAAATCGGCACAGGAGAAATTGCGGCAGGCCTTCGAGCAGGGCCTCGACAAGATCGGCGAATTGTTCCGCGCGATGCAGAACTACTGCGACAACCTCCTCAAGCGCTTCGCGCGCGAGGAAGAGGAATTGCTGCCGCTGCTGGAACAACGCCTGCCGGGCGACCAATGGTTCTCGATCGCGGCCCAGTTCCTGTCCGACGACGATGGCGAGCACAAGCGCATGCATGTGCCGCCGCCGCGCCTGCCGGCCGCGCCGTGAGCGGCGGCCCCTGAGTTCGTTGGCATGCCTCTGAACGGCGCAAGGCTCTTGCGCCGTTTTTCTTTTCTTGGCATCGTGTCGCCACCCGTTTCCTCGCGAGTGCCACGATGCCGAAAATTCTCAAGTTCACGCAATTCGCGATTCGCGATTTTTTCGTGACGGCCGGTCCGCCGCTGATCTTGATCGTGGCGCTGTGTTACCTCGCTTACCGGCTCGTCGATCCGACGCCGCCGCGGCAGGTCACGATCTCGACCGGGCAGGAGAACAGCGCCTATGAAGAATTGGCGAAAAAATACGCCAAGACGCTCGCGCGGTACGGCATACGCGCGACCCTGAAACCGTCGCTCGGCTCGCAGGAAAACCTGGAGCGGCTGAAGGACCCCAGGTCCGGCGTCGATATCGCATTCGTGCAAAGCGGCTCGACGGAGCAGGAGCAGGCGGCCGCCGGCGGGCTGGTGTCGCTCGGCAGCCTGTTCACCGAGCCGGTGTGGCTGTTCCTGCGCGAGCCGCGCGGCGCATCGCCGAAGGTCACCCGGCTGACGCAGTTGAAGGGCTTGAAGATCAATGTCGGTCCGGAGGGCACGGGCGTGCCGAGCTTGTTCCGGAAGCTGTTGTCGGTGAACGGCATGGAGCCGGCCGATCTCAGGTTGAGCGCCCTGGAAAACACGCCGGCGACGGTGGAACTGCTGGAAGGGCGCATCGACGGCCTGGTATTCAGCTCCTCGCCGGAAGCGCCGCTGATCCAGATGCTGTTGCAGACGCCGGGCATCAAGTTGTTCGACTTCGTGCAATCGGAAGCCTATACGCGGCGTTTTCCGTTTCTCTCGCACGTGATCCTGCCGCGCGGCATCGTCGATCTCGGCCGCGACCTGCCGCCCAAGGACTATCATCTGATCGCGCCGACGGCGACCCTCGTCGCGCGCGAGAACCTGCATCCGGCGCTGGTCGATCTGTTCGTGCAGGCCGCCGCGGAGATCCACGGCGGCGCCGGCTGGTTCCACCGCCAGGGCGAGTTTCCGACAGCCGATTACACCGAGATCCCGGTCGCGCGCGACGCGGAGAAATTCTACGAGAGCGGCCCGCCCATCTTGCAACGCTACATGCCGTTCTGGCTCGCCAATTTCTTCGATCGCATGTGGGTCGTGATCGTGGCGCTCGGCGCCTTGATCATTCCCTTGTCGCGCATCGTCCCGCCGCTCTATGTATGGAAGGTGCGCTCGCGCATCTATCGGTGGTACGGCAAGCTGCGCGCGGTCGAGCAGGCGATCGAGGACGTGCCGCCGGAACAGCGCGCCGGCATCTATCAAAGCCAACTGGAGCGCCTCAACGAGATCGAGGACAGGGTCAACCAGATATCGATCCCGCTCTCGTTCGCGGAAGAGTTGTATCGCTTGCGCAGCCATATCGGGCTGGTGCGCAAGCGCGTGCTGCACTTGATGCGGGCAGCTTGACCCGAACTTGCCATTGCCGGTATTTGGTCTATGCTGATGGCTTCCCACGTGTGCACCATTAGAGGGAGGGGAAGGTGGAGCCTCATGAATTTGCACCAAATTTGTGCGCAAAGTGAGAATTGCACCAATTTGGTGATTTCTGGAGTTGTTCCATTTGACAATAAAGTCGCGCCAAATGCCAGCATCTGCCGCAAATCCGGCGGCAACGACCTGGTGCGATTGTGCGACACGTCAAAATGTTGATGGCACGGAACATGCTATCAATAACCATTGAGTTCCGGTCGGCTTGGGCGTATAGCGCGTCTTACGCGACGCTCCGTACACAATCGGCTCAACCTACATCCGCAAACCTTTTTGCATATCAATCAGGAGAATCGCATGGCAATGACGCCCGCAGACGTCTTAAAGATGGTGAAAGACAACGAAGTCAAATTCGTTGACTTCCGCTTTGCAGATACCCGTGGCAAGGAGCAGCACGTCACCGTGCCGGTTTCGCATTTCGACGCCGACAAGTTCGAGTCCGGCCATGCGTTCGACGGTTCGTCCATCGCCGGCTGGAAGGGCATCGAAGCTTCCGACATGCTGCTGATGCCGGACGCGAACACCGCCCGCATCGATCCGTTCATGGAAGAGACCACGCTGTTCATGCAGTGCGACGTGATCGAACCGTCCGACGGCAAAGGCTATGACCGCGATCCGCGTTCGATCGCCAAGCGCGCCGAGGCCTATCTGAAATCCTCCGGCATGGGCGACACCGCCTACTTCGGCCCGGAACCCGAATTCTTCATCTTCGACAGCGTGCGCTGGAACGTCGACATGAACGGCTGCTTCGTCAAGGTCAACTCCGAGGAAGCATCCTGGTCCACCGGCAAGGATTTCGAAGGCGGCAACACCGGCCATCGTCCGTCGGTCAAGGGCGGCTATTTCCCGGTGCCGCCGGTCGACAGCTTCCAGGACATGCGCTCGGAAATGTGCCTGATCCTCGAATCGCTCGGCATCCCGGTCGAAGTGCATCACCATGAAGTGGCCGGCGCCGGCCAGAACGAGATCGGCACCAAGTTCTCGACCCTGGTCGAGCGCGCCGACTGGACCCAGAACCTGAAATACGTGGTCTGGAACGTCGCCCACACCTACGGCAAGACCGCGACCTTCATGCCGAAGCCGATCGTCGGCGACAACGGCTCGGGCATGCACGTGCACCAATCCGTCTGGAAGGATGGCAAGAACCTGTTCGCCGGCGACGGCTATGCCGGCCTGTCCGAATTCGCGCTGTACTACATCGGCGGCATCATCAAGCATGCGCGCGCCCTGAACGCGATCACCAACCCTGGCACGAACTCGTACAAGCGCCTGGTCCCGGGCTTCGAAGCGCCGGTCAAGCTGGCTTACTCGTCGCGCAACCGTTCGGCATCGATCCGCATTCCGCACGTGCCGAACCCGAAGGCCCGTCGTATCGAGACCCGCTTCCCGGATCCGTCGTCCAACCCGTACCTGTGCTTCGCCGCGCTGCTGATGGCAGGCCTGGACGGCGTGCGCAACAAGATCCACCCGGGCGAGCCGGCGACCAAGGACCTGTACCATCTGCCGCCGGAAGAGGATCGCGAGATCCCGACCGTGTGCTCGTCGCTCGACCAGGCGCTCGAGTATCTCGACAAGGATCGCAAGTTCCTGACCGAAGGCGGCGTGTTCACCGACAGCATGATCGATGCCTATATCGAGTTGAAGATGCAAGAAGTCACGCGTTTCCGCATGACCACGCATCCGGTCGAGTACGACATGTATTACTCGCTGTAATCCAGCGCCAGGCCGTCGATTGACGGCGGGATGAAGAAGGGCAAGCCGCGGCTTGCCCTTTTTTTGTTGCTGCCGAACCGAGACCCCCCGAACCGGAGTCCATGAGGATAGTGTTGAACTGTTGCCGCCGAAACAGAATCTGACCAAGGCCGGAAAATACGCTGGCGGCGACTTTCATTTTTGTAAAAAATGTTGCGGGGTATTTGTAAAGCCTTGATTCTTATCCTAAACTGACAACCCGCCTTGATGCGTTTCGTTAGAGAAAGTTTATGAAGCGTCAATTATTCATGACGATCCTGGTTTTCGTAGCGGCCGGAACAGCCTCCGCCCAGAACGAGGTCTATCTTTGTGTCGGCGAGAACGGTCAACGCGAATATAAGAACACGGGCGTCACCAAGGGCTGCAAGAAGGTCGACCTGCCCGGCATCACGACGATTCCCGCGCCGGCGCGCAAGCCCGCAGCGGTCCAGACCGCATCCGTCAGGTCACCCTCCGACTTTCCGAAGGTCGACAACGGCACGCAAAAGGCGCGCGACAACGACCGCCGGCAGATCCTGATGGATGAAATGAAAGCGGAGGAGCAAAGGCTGGCGAGTCTGAAGAAGGAATACAACAACGGCGAGCCCGAGCGCCGCGGCGACGAGCGCAATTTTTCGAAATACCAGGAGCGCGTCGCGGCGATGAAGGAAGACCTGGATCGCACCGAAAAGAATATCGAGGCCTTGCGCCGCGAAATCGGCAACTTGAAATGAGCGCCGGGCATGGCGCTTGCGTACGAAAGGCCGCTTGACGCGGCCTTTTTAATGCGGCTTTTGCCGGCGCCCTGTTCCCGGTATCGGAGCACAGACCCCTTCATGAGCGTGACGACATCTTCCTCTTCCTTCGCCGGCCTCGACCTGCTGGCCTCGGCCGTGATCGTGCTCGATGCCGGCGGACGCATCGCCTATGCCAATCCGGCGGCTGAGCACATGTTCGAAAGTTCGGCGCGTGCGCTGTCCCAGCATACCTTGGCGGAGTTGTTCGCCAATGGCGGACTGCTCGAGGCGGTCTGCCGCGAGGCGATGGCCAACCAGTTCGCCGACAAGCGCCAGGACCTGACGCTCGAGCGCAACGGCCGCGAAGCCCTGCACGTGCATACCATCGTCACCGCGCTCGACCAGTCCGACTTGCCGGTGCTGATCGAGTTTCGCGAAAACGTACAGCAGCTCAAGCTCGACCGCGAAGAGCGCATGCTCGACCAGAGCCAGGCCAACAAGGAGTTGATCCGCAATCTCGCGCACGAGATCAAGAACCCCCTGGGCGGCATCCGCGGCGCCGCGCAATTGCTCGAACTCGAACTGCCGGAGCGCCATCTCAAGGAGCTGCGCGAATACACCCAGGTCATCATCAAGGAAGCCGACCGCCTGCAGACGCTGGTCGACCGCCTGCTGGCGCCGCACAAGAAGCCGCATATCGTCGGCGACGTCAACATCCACGAAGTCTGCGAGCGCGTGCGCAGCCTGATCATGGCCGAATTCCCGAACGGTTTGACGATCAAGCGCGATTACGACTTGTCGGTGCCGGAATTCCGGGGCGACAAGGAGCAACTGATCCAGGCGGTGCTCAATATCGCCCACAATGCGGCGCAGGCGCTCGCCGGGCGCATCAGGAACGGCGATGCCGAGATCGTTTTGCAGACGCGCGTCGCGCGGCAGGTGACGCTGGCCAAGGTGAGGTACCGGCTGGCATTAGACTTGCATATCATCGACAACGGGCCGGGCATCCCGCCGGACATCAAGGATCGCATGTTCTTTCCCCTCGTGTCGGGGCGCGAGGGCGGCAGCGGGCTCGGGCTCACGCTGGCGCAGACTTTCGTCCAGCAGCACATGGGCGTGATCGAATGCGAGAGCCGCCCGGGATGCACCGACTTCAGGATTTTGATACCGCTGCCGTGAGCATCGGGCATGCGATGCACCGTCGCGGCGCAAACGGCGCGACAATACCGATGCGATGCAGCCGTCGATGAAAGCAGGGCGCGAGGACGACAAGCAGCTTATGAAACCGATCTGGATTGTTGACGACGACGAATCGATACGCTGGGTGCTGCAGAAAGCGCTGGCGCGCGAGAACCTCGCCACGAGAAGTTTCGCCAATGCGCGCGAAGCCCTGGCCGCGCTCGATACCGGCACGCCGCAGGTGCTGGTGTCGGACATCCGCATGCCGGGCGAATCCGGGCTCGAGCTGCTGCAGGAAGTCAAGGCGCGGCATCCCGGCCTGCCGGTCATCATCATCACCGCGTTCTCCGATCTGGATTCGGCGGTCGCCGCCTTTCAAGGCGGCGCCTTCGAATATCTCGCCAAGCCCTTCGACGTGGACAAGGCGGTCGAACTGATCCGCCGCGCGCTCGAGGAAAGCCTGCGCGAGTCGGATGCCGAGCAGGTGCTGGCCGATACGCCGGAGATCATCGGCCAGGCGCCCGCGATGCAGGATGTGTTCCGCGCCATCGGCCGCCTGTCGCAATCGAACGTGACGGTGCTCATCACCGGGGAATCGGGCACCGGCAAGGAGCTCGTCGCGCGTGCCTTGCACAAGCACAGTCCGCGCGCCGGGGCGCCGTTCATTGCCCTGAACACGGCGGCGATACCGAAGGACCTGCTGGAGTCCGAATTGTTCGGCCACGAGCGCGGCGCCTTCACCGGCGCCCAGGCGATGCGGCGCGGACGCTTCGAACAGGCCGAGAACGGCACGCTGTTCCTCGACGAAATCGGCGACATGCCGTTCGATTTGCAGACGCGCTTGCTGCGCGTGCTTTCCGACGGCAATTTCTACCGCGTCGGCGGCCATCAGCCGTTGCGCGCCAATGTGCGCGTGATCGCCGCGACGCACCAGAATCTCGAACAGCGCGTCAAGGACGGGCTGTTCCGCGAGGACTTGTATCACCGCTTGAACGTGATCCGCCTGCGTTTGCCGAGCCTGCGCGAACGGCGCGAAGACATTCCGGTGCTGACGCGCTACTTCCTGGCGCAGAGCGCCCGGCAGCT
>DASPLX010000093.1:0-16660 GCA_035627375.1 Paucimonas sp.
CGACAAGGCCGCCTATCGGCAGCGCAATCGGGTGGAGCGATGCATCAATCGGCTCAAGCAGTACCGGCGTATCGCCACTCGCTACGAAAAGCGCGCTGCCAATTATTTGGCCATGCTCACTTTGGTGGCAATCTTGTTTTGACTATGAAGTTTGCAAACACGCCCTAGTGGTCCGACTCATTCCGATTTACGGTTTCCGCCGGGCGCTCGAAGAGGAGGGTCTCTATCGCACCCTGGTGCCGACGAACAGCGCGTTCTCCGTGCCGTTGACGTTGCCGACGATATACACGCGCTTCCTGGCGGCATCGAAATAGACATTGCCCGCCATGCTCTTGTTCGACAGCGGATGCGTGCCGCCCACGAATTGCAGCGTGACGATATAGGCGGCGCCGTCGCTGCGCGGCGCAAGCGTGGCCGTCACGTTGCAGCCACAGCGCAGCTTGCTGCTCACCGCGCCGGATGCGGAGATCGCCAGTTCGAGCTGGTCTTCCTTGAGACTGCGGGTGGCGATGGCACCGGCATAGGTGCCGGCCAGCAGGCTCAGCGGCGGCATCCTGGTATAGGCGTCGTTGTACGTCGTGCTGAAGGCGATCGCGCCGCGCGCCGAGGAATACGTCACCATGCCGCTGAAGGACTTGCCCGCCATGATGCTGCCGTTGAGCGTCGCCGGCGCCGGCGTTTGCGAGCCGGTGCCGATCAGGCTCAAGTCGGCGGCATCGGCCGAGGCGTAACCGCCGTTGGTCCGCGTCGCGCTGCCGACGATCGCGCCGGCCGGCGCCTGTCCGTTGCCGGAATACACGAGGTAATATGAACCGTCGTCCTGCAGCAAGGCGGTGACCGGTTGCGCGGTATCGGTGAAGCTGCCGTCGAACACATCGGACATCGTGGTCACCGGGAGCACCACGGGCGCCGGCATCTGTGCAGGCGGATCGGAGCGGTTCTTCACCACGGACGGTTCCTGCTTGCCGCTGCATGCCGAAAGCGCTATCGCGCCGCTCGCCAGCAATATCGTCCCGAGCCGCTTCGGACTTGAATACCTCATTGTTGTTCTCCCCTGGATGAAACGCAGCGCCCGATTCCTCGAGGCGATGAAGTCCCGTGTGAAGCAGGACGATTTAATCATTCCCGGCAGGAAGGAGCTTGTCGAAAGTCAGGAGCGGCGAGGGAAAAGGACAGGATTCGCGGAATCCGTGACGCATGGAAAAATCCTGGCGCGCGGCAGGCGTTCCGGCTTGGAAAGGATCGCGCCCGGCATGATGGAAATCATCCCGGGCGCCGCACGGTCACGTGTGTTGCCGGCGTTACGGCTTGCGCAATTCCTTGTACGCGGCCGGCACGTTGATCTGCTTGTGGACCCAGTCGTAGATCGCATAACCCTTGTACTGCGGAAGCTCGACGGCCGCCACGGTCTGTTCTAGCGTCATGCCTTTCTCGAGCGCCTGGGCCACCTGCATCTTCAATTCGGCGAGATAGCCGATATGCCATTGCAAGGCGTCGCGCCCGACCACCGGGCCGTGGCCCGGCACGATCCTGGCGTCGGCGGGAAGGAAATCATGGACGCGTTGCATGGTGGCGAGCGTTTCCTGCAAATGGCCGTCGAGCAGCCATGGCAAGGCCGGCTGCTGTGCGATCACCGGATTGCCCGCGAACAGCACCTTCGACTGCGGATCCCAGACGAACAGGTCGCCGCCGGTCTGGGCGAAGCCGAAGTCGATGATCTGGACGATCTTGCCGCCCAGGTCGAGTTCGAGCTTGCCATCCTTCGGCACCAGGATATCGCCGGTGCGCGCCTTGGCCTTTTCGATGCCCCGGCCTTCGCCGAATGCACCGCGCATGAATTGAACATCCTTGTCGAAGTTGGCGTCGATATAGTTCTTGGCGTTCACGTGCTGGATGATCGCCGTCGATCGCGGAAAGTACTGGTTGCCGAACGAATGGTCGCCGTGATAGCTGGTGTTGAGCGCATACCGGATCGGCAGCTTGGTCTTGCTCTTCACATGGTTCAGCACCTGATTGGCGAGCCGTTCGTTGATCATGGTGTCGATCACCAGCACGCCCTTGCTGCCGGCGATGATGCCGCTGGTGGTGGCGAGCGGCACGCCGCGATGCGCATGGTCGGCGTTCGCCGGCACGAGCGCATGGACGCCCTTGGCCAATTCCAGGCTGTTCAGTTCCACCTTGTTTGCGTCCCATACCGGTTCGGCGGCGAAGGCCGAAGCGCCGATCGCCGCCGCGACGGCAAGCAGGCCGGTGCGGCGGATCTTGTTGCTCAGCGCCTGCGCGCCGCTGTGTCTTGTGCTCATGAAGCTTCTCCTTGTGCAAATGCGGGAAGCTTCGATGGTAGAGTGACGGCACCCGGAAAGGGGCGGCCGCCGGAGAATGCTGCGTGCTGGCGGGAAGAACAATCGCGCGCCGCCGCAAGCGCAGGCGGAGCGGCGGGAGGATGAACATGCTCGATCGATTCGAGGATTTGCAAACCTTTGTCACGGTAGTGCAGGCCAAGGGCTTCGGCAAGGCGGCGCTGCGCATCGGCATCGCGAAGTCGGCCGTCAGCCGGCGCGTGCAGGAACTGGAAGACCGGCTCGGCGCGCGCCTCCTGAATCGGTCCACGCGCGCCTTCAGCCTGACGCAAGTCGGCGAGGAATTCTATGCGCGCGCCGTGCAAGTGCTGGCCGATCTGCAGGAGGCCGAAGCGCTGGCCTCGACCGGCAGCGTCGATCCGCTCGGCACGCTGCGCGTCAGCGGGCCGGTATCGTTCGGCATCCTGCACCTGGCGCCGGTGATCGGCCAGTTCCTCGACCGGCACCTGCAATTGCAGATCGATCTCGACCTCAACGACCGTTTCGTCGACCTGGTCGACGAAGGCTTCGACGTCGCCGTGCGCATCGGTCATCTGAAGGATTCGTCGCTGATCGCGCGCCGCATCGCCACCATCCGTCATGCCGTCTGCGCCAGCCCGGATTATCTCGCGCGCCACGGCGTGCCGAAAACGCCGGCGGATCTCAAGCGGCATCGCGGCCTGGTCTACAGCAACGTCGACGAAGCCGCGTATTGGCGCTTCCACGATCCGGACGGGGGCCGGCCGTACACGGCCGAGGCGGGGTCGGTACTGCGGATCAACAACGGCGACGCCTTGCGCGAGGCCGCGCTGGCCGGACACGGCATCGCCGTCCTGCCGACCTTCATCATTCATCGCGCGGTGGCGGCCGGCGGCTTGCGCATCGTGCTGCCGGAATACGCGCGCGCCGAGATCGACCTGCACGCGGTCTATCCCTCGCGCCGCAACGTGCCGGCCAAGGTGCGCGTCTTCGTCGATTTCCTGGTCGAGCGCTTCGGCGCGGAACCGTATTGGGACCGCGACCTCGAGCAAGGCCGGCGGGACGGCCGCGGCGCGCACTCCGCGCGCCGGCCCGCCGCCGACAAGTGAGGCAAGCGGAAGCCGAGAATCTCAGTAACTCAGTAACCGATACCGCCGCCGTTGCCGCCGCTGCTTCCTCCGCCGCTTCCGGCGCCACTACCGGTTCCGCCAGCGCCACCGCCGCTGCTGTTGCCGCCGCTGCCGGTGCCGCCGGTGGTCAACTGCCCACGGATCTCGCCGTTCGGAAACGCCGCGCTATGCACGTTGACGTAGTAGTTTCCCGCCAACAGCGCGTTCAATTGCGCATCGCTGAGCGCGGCGCTTGCGCTCCAGTTGCCGCTGCCGGGGGGATTCTCCGTCAAGGGAAAGACGATCGGTCCGGCCACGCCCGGCGCGCCGTCGTGAATATGGGCCATCGTGGCGGCGACGCCGGTCGTCGCCACGCTCACGCTGAAGGTCTTGGCTGCCGTGTCGACGTTTAAGGAGGCGTTGCCGGTGGCGGCGCTCGTGTTCGGCGGCGTTTCCTGCGCGCCGCTCAGCGTGGCGTTCAGCGTCGTGATCGCGCTGCTCGGCGTGACTTCACCGTTGCCGCCGGATGACGGCATCCCGCCGCCATCGCCGCCGCCGCACGATGCCAGCAATGCCAGGAGCAGCGCCGCCGGCCAGCGCGGGCGGATGTTATGCCTGCCGGGTTTCATAAGTACACCTCCAGTCGAGACTTGCAACGACTCCCTGGGTGCCCGGCCGCCATGCGCCGTTTCTTTCGCGACTTTGATATGGATGAACGCGACTCGTCGCATCCTTTCGTACCCTCGGTGGTGGTGCCTGAACGCTTGGTCCGCGGCTTGGATCTCCCGCCTTGGGGCGGCAACGGCGGCTTGCCTGCAGTAGACGAGGCCGGCCGCGCATTTATTCCGCCAACTCATTCCTATTTTCCGCAGCCGCGCGGGAATAAATCGGATGAAAATCGCGTCTTACTTTCGGACAAGAAAGGCAGCATCGGCGGAAGCACGCAAGCGCCAGGATTTCCAGCGGATCGCCTTGCCGCATCTGAATGCCGCCTACCGGTTGGCGCGCTGGTTGGCGCGCAACCATGACGATGCCGAGGAAATCGTGCAGGAAGCCTATCTGAGCGCCTATCGGCATTTCGACAGCTATCGCGGCGGCGACGCCCGGGCATGGATACTCACGATCGTGCGCAACATGTTCTACTCGGCGTTGCGCCAGCGGCAGGCCGTGACCGAGGCATTCGACGAGGATGTGCATAACCAGCCGGCGGAGTCCCTCGGCAAGGGAGCCTGGAACGGGCCCGATCCGGAGGCAGCGCTGTTGCGCAGCGAAAATGCCGCCATCGTCCGCGATGCCGTGGAAGCGTTGCCGGTCGAATTGCGCGAAGTGCTGGTATTGCGGACCTTCGATGAGCTTTCCTATTGCGAGATCGCGGCCGTCGCCAATATCCCGATCGGAACCGTCATGTCGCGCCTGTCGCGGGCGCGCCAGCAACTGGCGCATCGCCTGAAGCCGATGAACGGAGAGCCATGATGGATTGCACCGAAGCGCAAGCGCATGCGGACCGCTATCTCGATGCCGAACTGGAGCCGGCCGCCCGCGCCGAGCTGGAATCGCATGTCCAAGGCTGTCCGGCATGCGCTCCCGTCTATGCCGAGCGGCAAGCGTTGCAAGCCTTGCTGAAAGAACAGGCGCCGGCTTTCCGGGCTTCCGCCGGCCTGCGCGCCGCCGTCGAAGCGCGGTTGGCGGAGGCCGGCCATGCCGCGCAAGCCGTGCGGCTGCCGCCTCCCGGCTGGTGGGGACTGGGCGCATCGGTCGCCGCCGCCGCCGCCATCGCGGTCAGCGTGACCTGGAGCGTCGCCCAGCATCAGCGCGAGGAGGATTGGGAATACATGCTCAAGGACGATGCCGTTGCCATCCATCTGCGTTCCTTGCAGGAACGGCATCTGGTCGACGTCGGCGCGACCGAGCCCGGCGCATTGCGTGCCTGGTTCCGGCCGCGGCTGCCCTATGCGGCCGTCGTCCCCGACCTGACAGCGCACGGTTACACCCTGGTGGGCGGACGGCTCGACTATCTTTATGAGACACCGTTGGCCGCGGTCGTCTATCGCCGCGACGAGCAGATCATCAACCTGCTGACCTGGCCGATGGAGGACGAGGACAGATATCCGTCCGCCACCATGGTCGAGGGCGGCCTGCAGATCCGGTTCCTTCGGCGCGGCGGCGCGAATTTCTGCGTGATATCGAACATGGCCGCGGCCGATTTCGACCGTCTGATCGGCACTCTCGCGACCGCCGACTTGTCTTGAAGAGCTTACGCGACCGCGCTAACCATAGGGCTTGGAGGAGCGGTCGACGCGCGCCTCGGCCGTCGTGAGATAGGCCTCGACCGGATCGACGGCGGCCGTCGCGGTGCGGCGCCGTTGCGAATCGGCCGCCGCCGCCGCCAGGTCCGGCGCGATCCCTTCCAGCAGATCGGACGGCAGCGACTCGGAACAGGCGATCGCCGTCCGCCGCAGCGCCGCCGTGGCCCCAGATGGGTCGGATTCGCCCTGCGTTTCTCCGCGCTCCGCCAGCGTTCCGAAGCGGGCGCGCGCCAACTCCATGAGCGCGGCGCGCATCCTGGCCGAGGAAGGATTGACGCGCGCCGCGTCGGCCAGGCCGGCATGGTCGATCACCGGCAACTCGGCGCTCGCCGAGCCGAGCCGGGACAGCTTGAATGGATCGAAGCCGGCCTCCAGCGAATATTCGAGAAAGCGCTCATGGAATTCTCCATGCTCGACGCCGTCGAGCGCCAGGGCATGGAAGGATGGGCCGCCGCCGTCGTTATAGGCCGCCGCGCCGCGATGCGCCAGCGTCCTCAGCGCGCCCCAGTCGAAAGCGCCGGGATCGTGCTGCCACTTTTCCAGCAATTCCATGAATTCGCCGATCAGGCGGTTGATTTCGTGCGGATCGCGTTCCATGCTGCCTCCTTTGTCGCCTCAGGAATTGGGCGCGCCGAAGCGCAAAACGTTCAGTGGAGGCGCCGCCATCTTGCATTGCCGGCGGTGCGCAGCGGCAAGCGGAGCCGCCGCGGCCGGCGCATAATTGGCCGATATCCATAGTGTTGGGGAATAACCATGTCTTTCGATTTCGACTTGTTCGTGGTCGGCGCCGGCTCCGGCGGCGTGCGCGCCGCGCGTTTCGCGGCTGGCTTCGGCGCCCGCGTGGCAGTGGCCGAAAGCCGCTATCTCGGCGGCACTTGCGTCAACGTCGGTTGCGTCCCGAAGAAGCTCTTGGTCTACGGAGCCCATTTCAGCGACGACTTCGAGCATGCCGCCGGCTTCGGCTGGCAAGCCGGCGAACCGGCATTCGACTGGCCCACGTTGATCGCCAACAAGGATCGCGAGATCCGGCGCTTGAACGGCATCTACCGCAATCTTCTCGAGCAAAGCGGCGTGGCGCTGATGGAAGGACATGCGACGCTGCGCGATCCGCACACGGTCGAGATCGGAGGACGATGCGTGTCCGCCGAACACATCCTGATCGCCACCGGCGGCTGGCCGCAGCTGCCCGCCATTCCCGGCAAGGAATTCGCCATCACCTCGAACGAAGCGTTCCACTTGAAGGACTCGCCGCGCCGCGTCCTGGTCGTCGGCGGCGGCTACATCGCCGTCGAGTTCGCCACCATCTTCCACGGGCTCGGCGCGCGCACCAGCCTGCTGTATCGGGGCGAGCTCTTCCTGCGCGGTTTCGACCGCGGCGTGCGCGAACATCTGCGCGACGAATTGCGCGCCAAGGGCCTCGACTTGCAGTTCGGCGCCGACATCGCGCGCATCGACAAGCAAGCCGGCGGCAGCCTCGCCGCCACCTTGCTCGACGGCCGCGTGCTGGAAACCGATTGCGTGTTCTATGCGATCGGCCGGCAACCCCTGGTCGCCGGGCTCGGCCTGGAAAACACCGGCGTCCGGCTCGATGAACGCGGTTTCATCCGGGTCGACGAAGCCTACCGCACGGCCGAGCCCTCGATCCGCGCGATCGGCGACGTGATCGGGCGCGTGCAATTGACGCCGGTGGCCCTGGCCGAAGGCATGGCGGTCGCGCGCAGCCTGTTCCGGCCGGAACAATATCGTCCGGTCGACTACCAGCTGATTCCGACCGCGGTATTCAGCCTGCCGAACATCGGCACCGTCGGTTTGACCGAAGACGACGCGCGCGCCAAGGGACATCGGCTGAAGATCTTCGAAAGCCGCTTCCGCCCGATGAAACTGACGCTGACCGGATCGCAGGAAAGAACGCTGATGAAACTGGTGGTCGATGCCGATACCGACAAGGTGCTCGGCTGCCACATGGTCGGTCCCGACGCCGGGGAAATCATCCAGGGCATCGCGGTCGCATTGAAGGCCGGCGCCACCAAGCAAGTGTTCGACGACACCATCGGCATCCATCCGACGGCGGCGGAGGAATTCGTGACGATGCGTAGCGCGGCGCGCAGCGATTGACGGCCTTGCTCTGACGCTTGTCCGATTTATCGCGATCGATGTTCTAGGAACAGGAATTGCGCGGCGAAGAACGGCACCTGATACGCGGCAAGCAGGTGCCGGACGACATCATCGTGCGATCCGATCAAGTCCTCCCTTGACGATTCCATGCGGTCGCGGCGTTCGCGCCGGCGCGCACGCGGCTTTTTTTGACCTGTGTCATCCAATCCGGCGGGGCGGCCTTCTACCATCGCCTTATGCCCGGGAATTCCCGGCCGCAGAGAGGTTCCAACCCAGCCACCGGCATTGCCGCCAAGGAGATTGCGCATGAACACGGATTACAAGACAGTCGCGGTGCACGTCAACGAGTCGCCGCATACGCTGTCCCGCGTCAAGCTGGCGTCGAAATGGGCGGTGAAATTCGATACTCATCTGGTCGGCGTCGCCGCGACCGGTTTGCCGCCGTCCTTCTATCTCGGCGGTTTATCCGGCGAAGGCGCCGCCGTCGTGCCGGCTTATATCGACGCGCTCCGGGATCGCGCGGAAACGGCCTTGGCGATGTCGGAAGCGGTGGCCGCGAAGGATGGCGTGCGTTCGTTCGAGAAGCGCATGATCGAGGAGGAACCCGGCGTCGCCTTGTGCTTGCAGGCGCGTTACTGCGATCTGCTGATCATCGGCCAGGACGATCCGGATGACCAGGTCATGATGCAAACGAAGAAGGTAGCGGAATATGTCCTGCTGAATTCGATCAACCAGGTGCTGATCGTGCCGCATGCCGGCGAATTCGCTTCCGTCGGGCAGCGGGTGTTGATCGCGTGGGACGGCAGCATGGAAGCGGCGCGCGCCGTGCATGGCGCGATTCCGGTGCTGCGCCGCGCCGGCCTGGTGCAGGTGGCCGTATTCGATCCGAAGATCGGCGCCGGGGCGCACGGCGAAGAGCCGGGCGCCGATATCGCCTTGTTCCTCGCGCGCCACGGCGTCCGGGTCGATGTCTCGCGGCACGCCACCGGCAACGACATCGACGTCGGCAATGCCATCCTGTCGCATGCCGCCGATTACGGCGCCGACCTGCTGGTCATGGGCGGCTATGGCCACTCACGCTTCCGCGAAGTGATGCTGGGCGGCGTCACGCGCACCGTGTTGCAATCGATGACCATGCCGGTCTTGATGTCGCATTGACGCATGGAGAGGATGCCAGCCGACCAGGGAGCGCCGCTGCGAACCGCGGAGCCGGTGGCGCTCCTGCCGGGCGCGCCGGCGGATATCGAGCCGCCGACCTCGATCGACCGCCTGCTGCACGCCGGCATGGGGCGGCTGACGTTCGACATCTCGCCCGCCAGTCTCGCCCTTGCCTACTTCGACTGGGCGCTGCATTTCATCGAATCGCCCGGAAAATGGCAAAAGCTGGCGGAGAAGGCGGTCCGCAAATCCTCCCGGCTCGCGAATTACATCGCGCACCGCGCGACCGGGCAGCGCTGCGAATGTTGCATCGAACCCTTGCCCCAGGATCGCCGCTTCGCCGACGAGCGTTGGCGGCATTGGCCCTTCGACGTGTACTACCAAAGCTTTCTGCTGAACCAGCAATGGTGGCACAACGTCACGACCGGCATCGGCGGCGTGTCGCGCCATCATGAGCAGGTCGTATCCTTCATGGCGCGCCAACTGCTGGACATGATGTCGCCGGTCAATTTCATCGCCACCAATCCGGAGGCGCTCGACGCCACCATGCGCGAGGGCGGGCGCAACCTGGTGCGCGGCGCGCTGATCCTGATCGAGGACCTGGAGCGCGCGCTCGCCGCCGAGCCGCCGGTCGGCGCCGAGAATTTCCGGGTCGGCCGCGACGTCGCCGCCACGCCCGGCACCGTGGTGTACCGCAATCGCCTGATCGAATTGATCCAATACGCGCCGAAGACCAAGAAGGTGCAGGCCGAGCCGCTGCTGATCGTGCCGGCATGGATCATGAAGTACTACATCCTCGATCTGTCGCCGGCCAACTCGCTGGTGAATTTCCTGGTCAACCAAGGACACACGGTATTCATGATTTCCTGGCACAACCCCACCGCCGCCGATCGCGATCTCGGTCTTGAGGACTACCTGCGGCGCGGCGTGTTCGATGCGCTCGAAGCGGTGCGGACGATCGTGCCCGACCGCAAGATCAACGCCGCCGGCTATTGCCTCGGCGGCACCTTGCTGTCGATAGCCGCCGCTTGCCTCGCCCAGCGCGGCGACGAACGGCTCAATTCGCTTACGTTGCTGGCCGCGCAGACCGACTTCACCGAGGCCGGCGAGCTGATGCTCTTCATCGACGACAGCCAGTTGAACTATCTCGAAGACATCATGTGGAACCAGGGCTATCTCGACACCAAGCAGATGGCCGGCGCGTTCCAGCTATTGCGTTCGAACGATCTGGTCTGGTCGCGCAACGTGCGCCACTATCTGCTCGGCGAACGCACGCCGATGACCGACATCGCGGCCTGGAACGCCGACGCGACGCGCATGCCCTACCGCATGCACAGCGAATACCTGCGCCAGCTGTTCCTCAACAACGATTTGTTCCAGGGACGCTTCAAGGTCGGCGGCAAGGCGGTGGCGCTGTCCGACATCCATGCGCCGATGTTCGTGGTCGGCACCGAGACCGATCATGTCGCGCCGTGGCAATCGGTGTACAAGATCAACCTGGTGGCCGATACCGACGTCAGCTTCGCGCTGATCAGCGGCGGCCATAACGCCGGCATCGTCAGTCCGCCCGGCAAGGTGAACCGGCGCTTCCGACTGGCGCTGCGCCGGCGCGGCGAGAACTATGCCGATCCCGAAACCTGGTATCAAGCCACGCCGAGCACCGAAGGCTCATGGTGGCTCGCATGGTCGGAGTGGCTGCGGGAAAAATCGGCCGGAACGGCGGCGCCGCCGGCGATCGGCGCCGCCACCAAGGGCTATCCGACCCTGGGGCCGGCGCCGGGGAAATACGTGCAGGAACGTTGAACCCGCACGGGCACGATTCTGGCATCGGTGAGGATATCTCCTGCGGCGCTTGCCGCGGGTTAGCGTTGCCTGCTTTTCCCAGGCGGGATGTGCGGTGGAAAGGAAGCGGATCATGCCGATCATGAAACTGGAGGGCGCCCCGCTGCCCCGGCCGGCTGCATAAGCAAGCAGGGATGGCAATCATGCGCGTCATGTTCGGCGGCGACGTGATGCTGGGCCGTTACGTCGATGAATTCCTGCAACGCTATGGCCCGGAATATCCGCTGGGGCGGATCGGGCCCTTGACGGCGTCCGCCGGACTGGTGATCGCCAATCTCGAATGCGCGATCACCGGAGCGAGCGCGCGCTGGCCCGGCGCGCCGAAAGGATTTTACTTTCGCGCGTCTCCGCCAGCCGTCCATGCCTTGCTCGGCGGCGGCATTCACGCGGTGAGCCTGGCGAACAATCATGTGCTCGATTTCGGCGTCGAAGGCTTGCGCGAAACGATCGGGCTCCTGCGCCGGCATGGCATTCGTTATGCCGGCGCCGGCGAGAACGCGAACGAAGCATGGGCGCCGCTGATCGTCGAGCGCGGCGGCATGCGTTTCGGCATGACCGCCTTGTGCGATCACCAGGAAGACTTCGCCGCCGGCGCGGACACGCCGGGCATCGCCTGGCTCCGGCTCGACGACGACACGCACGCGACGGCCGTCTTGCGCGGTGCGTTGGCGGCATTGCGGCGCGCCGCCGTCGATTGGCCCATCCTTTCCCTGCATTGGGGGTCGAACATGGTGTTCGAACCATCGGCGAAATTCCGCGCGCTGGCGCGGGCCGCGATCGACATGGGCTGGAGGATCGTCTTCGGCCACAGCGCCCACGTGTTTCACGGCATCGAACTGCGCGGCGGCTACCCGATCATTTATGCGGCCGGCGATCTGGTGGACGACTATCGCGTCGATCCGGCGTTCCGCAACGATCATCAATTGCTGTTCGAACTGGAGCTTGCCGGCTCCGCATTGCGGCGCATCATCCTGCATCCGCTGTTCATCGAGAATTGCCAGGCCCGCCCGGCGGCCGGCATGCGCTTCGAGTACGTCGCCGAGCGGATGGAGGAAGCCTGCGCCGGATTGGGAACGCGGCTGCGGCGCGATGGACAAACACTCTGGATAGACGGCGCGGCGTGAGCCGGGAATGATCGATTGCTCCCGGTTTGCCGCGGTTCAAGCCTGCCGCCGGCGGGCCGGTCCGGCCGCCGTTGCCATGCTTCCCGGAACGACCTCCCAGGAGACTGCCATGCTGGTCAACGAATGCTGCAATCCGGACGTGATCTGGTGCGATCCCGACCTCGTGGTGCAGGAAGTGGCGGCGCTGATGCGCCAGCATCACGTGGGCAGCGTCATCGTCACCGACAAGGAAGACCGGCGCGTTCCGATCGGCATCGTGACCGACCGCGACATCATCGTCGAGGCGGTCGCGCCGGAACTGGACGTCAAGACCATCACCGCCGGCGACATCATGAGCACGCCGGTCGTCACGGTGCGCGACAGCGAGGGATTGGCCGAGACCCTGCGCCTGATGCGGCAGCACAAGATCCGGCGCATTCCGGTCGTCACCGAAGGCGGCGCGCTGTTCGGGATCGTGACCGCCGACGACGTGATCAACCTGTTGTCGCGCGAATTGCTGATGATCACCGGCGCCATCGCCGGCCAGCCGCAGATGGAGGCGCAGATGCGCCGGTGAGAGAGCGCTTTCAGGGTTCGAGCCTGGTCCTGCTCGCCCACGACGGCCATCCGAGCTGCTCGAACGTCGCCATCGCGAGTTCTTCGTACACGCCCAGGAATTCGACTGCCCGCGCGATCGTAGGGCAGCGGCACAGGAACTCCTGGTCGCATTTCACGCTGACCTGGAAGAATTGCCGGCCCAGGAACCGGACCGGCTCGATGCGCGCTTCGGTCTCGGTATTGATCCGCCACTCGTAGCGCTCTTCCCAATATCCTTTTTCCGCGATGGCCGCGCTCACCGCGCGCACGCGGGCGCGCGAGAAGCGCCGTCGCGCGAGCTTGCGCAGGATGGACCCGCTGAACGGCCAGAACATGGCGCCTCCCGGACGTGAGTTGCGGCGATGCCACGGCATCGATGCCGCGCGGAACCCATGGTAAACCGGTTTCCGCAATTTCGATATACTCGTGCTCTTCCATCCGCTCCCGGGAGAGGGCGGCTTCGCTCCTTGCGAACCCATGACGCGCCGCCGCGCGCAACGAATAACAACAATGAGATCGATATTGTCGAAACTGCTGTTCGCCGCTCTGGCCGCTCAGGCCGCTATCGCGCTGCCGGCGGCCGCCCAACCCGATGCCGCCGCGGCGGCCGGCATGGTCGCGGTTCGCCTTGCGCCCGGCGAGACGATCCGGCTCGACGGCAGCCTCTCCGACCCGGCCTGGCGGCGCGCGCCGGTATTCCGCGATTTCGTCGAGAAAGATCCCAAGACCGGCGCCCGGCCCGGCCATGAAACGCTGGTGCAGGTGCTCTACGACGACCAAGCCGTGTATGTCGGCATCACCGCGCTCGATCCCGATCCGCGGCAGATCCGCGCGCCGCTGGTGCGGCACGACGCGGTCATCCGCACCCAGGACTTCGTGGTGGTCTATTTCGACCCGATCGGCAGCCGCCGCTCGGCGCAATTCTTCCGCGTCAACGCGGCGGGCAGCACGGCCGACGGCATGCATACGGCCAACGACGACAGCGAGGATTTTTCGCCCGACTTCGACTTCGACGCCGCCGCGCGGCGCGACGAGCGCGGCTACACGGTGGTGCTGCGCGTGCCGTTCGCCGCGCTGCGTTTCGCGGGCGAAGGGCAGGGCACGGACGGCTGGCGCATCATGGTCGGCCGCCGCGTGCCGCGCGAACAGTTCCACCTGCATACGTCGGTGCTGATCCCGAACGATGCGCCCAGCTTCATCGCCACGCTGCAACCCCTGAACGGCATCGCCTTGCCGAAGGAGTCCGGTTTCCTCACGCTGCGCCCGAGCGTGACGCTGCGGCGGGAGAGCGCGCAAGAAGCCGGCGCCGCGCGCCACGATTCCGTCGACATCCGGCCCACGCTCGACCTGAAATGGCGGCCGCTGCCGGAGCTGGTGATCGACGGCACGCTCAAACCGGACTTTTCGCAAATCGACCTCGACGTGCCCCAGCTCGGCGGCAACAGCCGCTACGCGCTTTACTATCCCGAGAAGCGGCCCTTCTTTTTCGAGGCCAGCGACCTGCTGCGCTCGCCCACCGACGCGCTCTATACGCGCAGCTTCACCGCGCCGAAATGGGGCTTGCGCGCCACCTGGCGCGGCCAGGTCCACGCCGGTACGGCCATCGCCGCCGACGATCGCGGCGGCGGCTTGGTCCTGCTGCCAGGCGCCTACGGCACCGAGTATGCCGATCAGCCGGCGTCGCGCACGCTGGCCGTGCGCCAGCTCAGCGACCACGGCAGGTTCCAGGTCGGCGGCATTCTCGCCGCGCGCCGCTACGACCGCGGGCGCGGCGACAACGTCGTGCTCGGCCCCGACCTGGCGTGGCAGGCGAGCGACCGGCTGCGTCTGCGCGCGCAATGGCTGCATTCGCACACCACGGCCCAACCCGACGGCCACGGCGATCTGGCGCGCGGCCGCGCCGCCGACGGCGACCGCGTCTACTTTCGCGCGGTGCACCAGGCCGACACCGAGCAAGCCGACATCACGATCGACGACATCGACCGCGGCTTTCGCCACGACAGCGGGTTCGTCAACCAGGCCGGCGTGCGCCTGGCCGAGACGCATTACGGCAAGGGCTGGCGCAACCGCGGCCCGTTCAACGAGCTCTGGATCAACCTCGATCTGAACCATGCGCGCGACCGCGCGACCGGCGAGACGATCAAGACCGAGTTCATTCCCTCCCTCTGGTTCTCGTCTCCCGGCAATACCGAGGCGGAGCTCGCGCTGCACGGCTTCACCGCGCAGCGCGCGGCGCCGGGCGGACGCATGCTGCGCGAGAAATACGTGTACGGCAGTTATTCGACCACGCCGGCGATCTGGTTCCCGCTGGTCGAGGCGTCGTTCAGCGCCGGCCGTCTGGCCGACGTGGTCGCCGATGCGGTGCGGCCCGGCGCGCGTTTCAACCTGATGGCGCGCATGCGGGCGCTGCCGCAGTTGGAGCTGGAGCCGAGCCTGTCCTGGGCCGGCCTGCGGCGCGACGGGTTGCGAAGCTATCGCGAGGCGGTGGCGCAGTTGAAAGGCATCTGGTTCTTCAATGCCGAGCAAAACCTGCGCTTGATCGTGCAACGCACGACGCTCGACCGCCTGCCCGAGCCCGGCGTCGACGAGGAACGCGATCGGAGCAGGGTGGCTTCGCTCACCTACACCTGGCGCCGCTCCGCCGGCACGGTGCTGTACCTGGGCGCGAGCCGCTCCACGCTCGGCGCGGCAGCGCCCTCGCGCGCCAGCGAAGTGTTCGCCAAGCTCCAGTTCGACGTCGACGAAATCCGAAGGGCGTTCTGAGGAAGCGGCTATCCGGCGTTGCGCGCGATCCAGTAGCGTTGAACGATGCCATGCTGCTCCGGCAGGAATTCTTCGCTATCGAGCGCGCCGCCGTTGGCGAGAATCACGCGGGCCGACGCCGTATTGATTTTGTCCACCGTGACTAGCGCCTGGTTCACTCCTAGTTCGGCCGCGCGTATCAGAGCGTGCCGAAGAATCTCGATGCCCAGGCCGCGTCCGCGGGCGCTGGGCCGTATGCCGTAGCCGATATGCCCGCCGCAGCGACGCAGCTTATCGTTCAGGCGATGCCGGATATTCGCGACGCCGACCACCTCGCGCCCGTTTTCCAACAACCAGAAAGTCGAGTGCGGGACAAAGCCCTCCGGCAAATCCATTCCTTGCGCGCAGTTCGCCAGACGGGCAAGAAAAGCATCAAAGTCGCCGCAGTCGAAGCCGATCGTGAAAGGAATGGGCGGCTCGCCCCGTTCGTCGAATTCTTCGACCAGCGACAGATAGGATTTCCGGTAGCGGACGTGCGGCGCGACCAATGCGAGTGACATGCTCATGAGTCCGGTGTGTTTTCCCGAAGAAGTTCGTCAAGAATTGCGTGTCCGAATCGATGATTCTAATTCGATTATCGAATTAGCCATGTCGGCAAGGCGGTACGGTAAGATCGCTACCTTTTGACCGAGCGGGAAACAGGGAGTCGGTGGATGCACGTGGCAAAGATGTTTTGGCTGTTGGCGCTTACTCTTCTTGCCGGGTGCAGTGGAAGTGAAAACTCAAAACAAGAACCGCGGACGCGAAGACTACCGGAGGCAAGTCGGTCCGGACAATCCCATGACTATGGGAGCCTTGAGGAAATTGAGGGAATTTTTACAGAGATCGCGGTCGGTATCGCTTCGACACGTCGATCATTCATTCGATATCGCGCGACGCTCGGCATGCTTCCCGCGTTCCTAACACCCGGGCTCGTTCTTGACGCTCCCCTTCCATTTCGAATAGTCTTCAACCCTCACCGAGAAAAAGGTGAGTGGGTTTGACAGCCTGGTTAGCACAAGCGATTTGCCGCTTCGCGGCGTTTCGCTCCGCCTTTGTACGCCCCTATGGCGGGCTGGGCGGGGGAGCCGCAAGGCTCGCCGGGCTGTGCACCGGTCTGTCAACCCTGTCCAGTTCCGCCACCCTTATTTGACAGTAAGGCGCGGATTAACTTTGCACAGGAGATCCGTATGATCACTTCCGTCAACGCCGCCAGTCCGGCGCTTCGCCCACCACGCCTCATCAAAGTCTTCGAGACGTTCTACGAATACCTGCCCGGCGCTCCCCAGCCTGAACTGGTCCGGACGCCGTTCATCCTCTTGCACGGTCAT